>LQBH01000008.1 GCA_002030015.1 delta proteobacterium MLS_D | reverse complement strand
ACGGATCCGTACCCGGGGGCATTGGAGAAAACACCGGCTGGCCGTTGCATGCACGCATCAGCTATAATCCCGAGTCATCGTTCCGCCTGGATCTATACGGAGGCGCGACTCTGGGCGGAGAACTGGAATTGCAGGACAGCGGGGGAAACGGCATCCGTTCAAAACATTACAGCACGGCGCCCATCCTGGGATTGCATGTTCGAAAAACTTTTTAATTGCCGGAACAGCCTTCGCTGTGCATGCTTCTACGATCATGCCCGGTCCGAACGTATCGCGGCGTAACAGGATGTTCCGAGATGACGTCACCGGCCGCCGTCGATCCAGGTTGCTGTATACTCGAGCCCCCGCGGCCGCGCGGACGGTTCGTCCGCCACCCACGCGCCCTCAAGACCGAGTTCCCGCGCTGCAAGCTCGAAATGACACAGGGCGATCCCCATGTCGACATTCTGTAGTTCGATTTTCCCGAATCCGATTCTGTATCCGGGCGTTCTCTTGAGATAAAAGTGAAAATCATTCCGCCTTTTGTCCTTGATAATACGCCAGGGCTGCCGGTTCAACGCCGACGGCGCCAGCCGGACACATTCAAGACATTCCGCGTAGGCGCCGGCATTGTTTCTTTCGAGCGCGGCGCCCATGTCGCCCAGGAAAAACATATCTTTCCAGGGCTTTCTTCCGGCGGATCCGGCGATAGTTTTAAAAAGTCCGTCTCTCATCGATTGCCTGGCACGGGGATATCCGACCGGGCTCACCGCCGGCAGCAGTTCTTCCTCAGTGAGGCCTATTCCGTCGGCAAACGGTCCCCGCCTGAACGTTCCTCCCATGATGCAGGTTCCCAGCCCCAGTGATGTCGCCCGCAGTATGCGCTTCTCGAGGCAATAGCCGAAATCTTCCATCGCTTTCGGCCCAGGCGCGACGGCCCCGATGATGAAGTGACGAGCCCCGCTGACCAGACCGTAGGTAACTGATTTGTTCAGGGCGGCCGCGTGCTCCCCGCCCGCGCCGACAAGGCGGAACCGCGGTGCGGCACCGAAAAGCGGTGATTCACTCGACTCCGTGTAGCTTTGCAATTCCTCGAGTTTTTCGATCTCCACGGCTTTATCGTCATAGGTGCGACAGGATTTTCGTACGTGTATGGTTTCGATTATCGTCATTATCAATCCCTTTTCACATGTTGTCCGACCGATTTCCTCACACGATCACGATCATGGCGACGGGGTTCCAGAAGGAACGTCACAGAATGGTCTCGGGAACAATTTTTCGAGAAGGCGGTGGCTCCGGAGGTTCGGAGCGTTTCGGGTCACGATCAGAATCCTCCTGTATCTCTTTCCCCGCCTGTTCCATGACAGATGTCGCCACGAACAACCCGGCGCCTGTTTTTACCGCAAGCGCGATGGAATCGCTCGGGCGAGCGTCTATTCTTATTATTAAACCGTCTTTCCGTTCCACCTCGATCATCGCCTTGAAGGTGCCGCTCCGGTCGAGCGACGTGACTGTAACGCCGATGATCTTACCGTCAAGACGTCTTGCGATATCAAGAAGGAGGTCGTGGGTCATGGGGCGGGGCGTCTCGATGGAACCGAGCGAACGAAGGATGGCCGAAGCCTCGAATTGCCCGATAGTGATCGGCAGGTAACGGTCATTCTCCATGGTGACCAGGAAGACCACCGCCGCCCCCGATTCCGGAAGCATCACTACGTTCCCGACAAAAACCTGGAGCCGTTTTTCGAGTTCCCCCGGTCGGTCATCGGCCGCACAACACGCGGAAGCCAGAATGACGAACACAACCACCGGTGACAGAATTGTGCACACCAGCTTTACAAAACACCGATTCGCGCGCATGGCACGTTCCTCCCTGCCGCGGGACTTCCGTCCTTCCTTTTAAGAGTTGAGCGTAGACCCGAACGACCGCAATGTCAAACGCACCGGTGATTACTTTTTTTTCTCTTCCAGCGACTTCGCTTTGTCGACCAGCATTACGGGAATGTCGTTATGTATTTCATACACAAGCCGGCATGACCGGCAGATCAGGCCGGTCATGTCTTCGTTGATCTCCAGTTTTCCCTTACAGGCGGGACAGACGAGAATGTCAAGCAGCTCCCTGGAAACAGCCATGATTACCGCGTCCTCTCTTTCTTTTTCGCTTTATGACCGGGGCCTCCCCCGTGATCAACCATTTGTTTTCACTCAAGCCGTTCACGAACGGCGTCAAAAACGGCGTCGATGGTGATGCCCGCCATGCAGGCCCCGGAGTCGCACACTTTTCGAAAACAGGGGCTGCACTCGATGCCCGTCCGAATAACGTGGTGCCCGTCACCGAATGGTCCCGTCCTCGCGGGATCGGTCGGCCCGAAAATCGCTACCGTGGGCGTTCCCACCGCCGCCGCCAGGTGCATGGGACCCGAATCAGTACTTATCACCAGCGCGGCCCGCTCGTACAGGCGGGCAAGTTCCCTGAGCGATGTTTTTCCGGCGAGATCGACTGATCCTGCTGACATGCGTCGCCTGATATCGTGCACCACGCCGGCCGCGTCGGAACCGCCCGTGAAAACGACGGGCAGGGCCAGTTCATCCGTTATGCGGTCACCCAGGAGCGCGAAGCGATCATTGTACCAGAGCTTGGTCTTCCAGAGCGCCACCGGGCTTACCGCGACAAACTTCTGCTCCCGCTTTATTCCGGCCTCGGCCAGCATCCGGTCGACTCGCGCTTTTTCTTCGGGACCGCCGGGAATCACGAAACGGGGTTCGGAGACGGGGATCCCGAGGTATGCGATAAAATCAAGATATCTGAGAACGGCATGTTTCGTCATGTCTTCGTGAACTGTTTCGTTGTAGAATAATTGGCTCAGCTCCTGCATGCTTCGATACCCGATTTTACGGTCGGCCTTAGCGAATCCCATGATAACGGCGCTCTTGAAAAGCCCGTGGAAATCAATTGCAATGTCGTAGCGGCGGTCCCGCAGATTGGCGAGAAACGATCGAATTTCGGTAAAAGTCCCGCCGATCCGGCGGTTGTGGCGCAGGTTGGCGATCCAACGTTTTCGACCGGATATCAGGACCCGGTCGCACTGGGGATGCCCCCGAAGAAGATCCGCCGCTGATTCCTCAACCACCCAGCTTATATGGGCATCGGGAAAGGCCTCCCGCAACGCCGACAGTGAGGGAAGGACGTGAATCACGTCACCCACGGCGCTGAGCTTAACGATCAGTATGTTCACGTCGGTCGTCCCTCATGATCCACTCGACTGCGTCGAGAATATTCGACGCCATGTAAACCGGCTTCGCCGTCGACGGCGTCCCGCCCCCGCCGTACCCCGTTTTGACCAGTATGCCGCGTACACCAGCGTTTTCGGCGGTCTCGACGTCCTTCATCATGTCGCCCACCATGTAGGAACGCTCAAGATCGATATTCATGTCCCGTGCCGCCGCAAGCAGCATGCCGGGTTTTGGTTTCCGGCAAAAGCAGTCTTTTCGATATTCACCGAGACCTTCATCAGGATGGTGTGGACAATAATAAAAACCGTCGATCCTCGCGCCGTCGGCCCGAAGCAACTCCGCCATGCGCCGATGGACGGCGGTGACAAAGGCCTCATCGAAATATCCCCGGGCGACACCCGACTGGTTGGTAACGACGACCGCCTTCATGCCGCTCTCGTTGACCATTCGTATGGCGCGGGCGGCTTCCGGGTACAGGACAAGCCGATCCAGATCGGCCAGGTATCCCACTTCCTCGTTGATGGTCCCGTCACGGTCGAAAAAGACGGCGCCGCTTTTCACAGTTCCGACACCTCCCGGCCCGCCAGCAGATGAACCGCCAGTTCATAGACCTCATCCACCGTGACGGCATCCATGCACCGGAAATCACCGGGGCAGACTTTCTTGAAACAGGGACTGCACGATACCTGGCGATACACGACGTGGCTCCGCGCACCCAGCGGCGACGTGACACGTGGATCGGTCGAACCGAAAACGGCGATCAACGGGCGATCCAGACCGCCTGCCAGGTGCATCAATCCGGAATCGTTGGACACGAACAGGCTGCACCGACTGATCAGTGCCACCGCCTCGGCGAGGCTTGTCCGGCCGGCCAGGTTGACAAAGGAATGACGGGCGTTCTCACTTACCGCGACGGCGTGGTCGGCATCGGCGCCGCTTCCCAGAAGAACGATTCGGACTGAAAAGTTCTCCATGAGTCGGTCAGCAAGTGCGGCGAAACGATCGGCGAACCATATTTTGGCTGGTCCATAGGCGGCGCCGGGTGCTATGCCAACGAGGCGCTCATCTTCCCCCACACCTTCCTCCCGAAGCATGGTTTCAACACGTTCAAGGCTCCTGGCATCCGGCTGGATCAGAAATTCCCCCGGATCCTCGTTGAACCCCAAAGCTTGAACCATTTCAAGATAGTAATACATCTGGTGCAGCGATTCCACGCCTTTTCGCTTCTTGACGGGATGAGTCAGCAGGAAACGACGCCCATCGGTGCTGTAACCGGCCCGGACAGGTATTCTGGCCAGGAATGTTATGATTGCCGCCTCGATCGCGTTCTGCAGGAGGAGCGCCGCGTCGAAGCCCCGGGAGTTCAATTCGCCCGCCAACCGGAATTTTCCCGTGACCCCGTCATGCATTCCCGGACTTCGAAAGACAATCACGTCATCTACACAGGGAGACAGCCTGTACAGATCGGCGACCCAGGGTTTGGCCAGCACTTCGATTCTGGCGTCGGGAAGACTTTTTTTCACGGCCTTCAGCGCCGGCAGACTCATGATGACATCGCCGATCCAGTTTGTACCACGCACAAGAAGATGTTGTGCCTTAAGAAGATCAGAGTTATCAGCCACTGTTACCGTTTCCTTTCTTCACCGGCTGCTGCAATCATTATTTTTGTCCCGCCGACCGTCGTTCGAACAGTTTTCAGACCACAGTCCTTATTACTGCCTTTCACTGTCGCAACTTCTCGAACAGTGTCGTCATCAGCTCTTCCGGTGACGGAATAATGTGCATTCCAATCCGGAGCAGCCGGAGAGACCTGTAAAATTCGGGGAACCGTCTCAGGCGTACACCGTCTTTTTCTGTCGTCACTATGACATCGGCGTCGGCGGCGCGTATTTCTCGTATATCCCGCTCATCATAAACATGGTGATCGGAAAATGAAAAAAATGCCTCCAGCGAGCCGCACCAGGGAAGAAGAGTATCGCGAAAACGCCGCGGGAACGCTATGCCTGCAAATGCGGCAACCCGCTTATTCCGCAGGAACTCCGGAGACCGGGCCGTTCCGTCCGAACAATCAAGAATATCCTCCACCCGGCGTTGCGCCATGAAGATGGGAATATCCGGGGCGACCCGCTCGATTTCACCGGCGTCAAAGCCGGGTGGCGCGTCTGTCACGATAATCAGGTGGGCCCGTCGGATCCCGGCGGGTGGCTCCCGCAGCATGCCGCCCGGAACAATGCACCCGTTTCCAAAGGGACGATCCCCGTCGACGAGAACGATATCCACGTCCCGGAAGAGGCTGCGATGCTGGAACGCGTCGTCGAGAATCAGCAGGTCCGCTTCTAAATTCCGCAGAACAGCCTGACCCGCGTCGACGCGTCGCCGGGCTGTTACGACGGGCATGTTTTCGAGTGATTCCGCTATCAGCACGGGCTCGTCGCCCGCTTCCTCCGATGTCGCACCTATTCTTCCGCCGTCCGACACAACGGTAACGGCACCGCGGTTTCGCCCGCCGTAACCTCGGCTGACGACTGCCGGCCGGTAACCGCGTTCTTTAAGAAGTCGGGCCAGCATGATCACGGCCGGCGTCTTTCCGGTACCGCCGAGAGTCAGGTTTCCTACACTGATAACGGGAAGGGGAAGCTTCTGCGCGTGGAGAAATTTTTTATCATAGCAGCTGTTGCGCAAACGGACGACCGCTTCATATCCGAGCGACAGGGGAAAAGAAACAAGCGGCAGCGCCCTGCCCGTTCCTTCGAGTTTATTTCTCACGTAGTCGGCCGATCTTGCCATAATTGCGCCGTCTTATCATTCCACCGCGAGAGGAGTCCCATTGTTTTCGAACTGCATGGTAAACAGGCGGTGGTATTCTCCCCGTTTTTCCATGAGCAGGTCGTGCGATCCCTCCTCAACGATGGCCCCGTCATAGAGTACGATGATCCGGTCGGCATTGCGTATGGTCGAAAGCCGGTGAGCCACGACCAGCGTCGTTCTGCCCCGCATGAGGTTTTCCAGCGCTTCCTGGACCTCTTTTTCGGAATCCGTGTCCAGGGACGATGTGGCCTCGTCGAGAATAAGAATCGGGGCGTCTTTCAGCAACGAACGGGCAATGGAGATGCGCTGGCGCTCACCCCCGGAAAGCCTGACGCCCTGTTCGCCGATAACCGTATCGTATCCTTTCGGCAACTTCATGATGAAATCGTGTGCCCGCGCCGCCACGGCCGCCCTGACAATGTCTTCGTCGCTTTTCGTTATATCCCCGTAAGCAATGTTGTTCCGCACGGTGTCATTGAAGAGAATCACCTGCTGCGTGACGATTCCGATCTGGCCTCGAAGCGACCGGAGTGTCACATCCCGTATGTCACGACCGTCGATGCGGATCGAACCGTCCGACACATCGTAAAACCGGGGAATCAGATTTACCAGGCTGGTCTTGCCCACGCCGCTCATCCCCACGAAGGCAACCACTTCCCCGGTTCTGATGGTGAGGTTGATGTTTTTCAGCACCGGTTCCTCTCCGTATCCGAAGGTCATATTATTGATTTCGATGGAACGTCGTATCGGCGGCAGGTCAACCGCGCCTTCCCGGTCCTCGATATCAGGCCTGCTGTCCATGACGTCGAAAACGCGCTGTGCCGCAGCGATTCCCTGCTGAATAGTGTTGTTCACGTTGCTGAGGCGCTTCACCGGCTCATAAAGCATTATGAGGGCCGTCATGAAGGAAAAAAACGTTCCGGGCGTCGATTCTCCCTGGATGACCTGGTACCCGCCGTAGAGCACAATGGCGGCAACTCCCAGGTGTCCGAGAAACTCCATGAAAGGACTGGAAAGCGCCCGAATGGAAACGGATTTCATGAATAGATGGAAAAGGTTTTCATTTTCCCGGGAGAATCGATTCCCTTCATGGGCCTCCATACCGAAGGCCTTGACGATGCGTGTGCCCGCTATGGTTTCCTGCAACAGACTCGACAGGGTTCCCATGGTTACCTGACTATCCGTCGCGACGCGTCGCATTTTCTCCCCGAACTTGACGATGGGATACACGGCCAGCGGGAAAACAAATAGCGCCACCAGGGCCAGTTTCCAGTTCATGTACACGATAACGCAGGCCAGCGCCAGAATCATCAGAGAATCTTTCAGAAGGCTGGTAACCGCTTCCGATACGGCCTGCTGAATGAAATTGACGTCGTTGGTTATGCGGGACATGAGTGTTCCCGTTGGATTAAGGTAAAAAAAGGAAAGAGATTGCCGTTGAATGTGATTGTACAGGTTGTTCCGCAGGTCCGTGACGATCCGCTGACCTATGAAGCTCATGAGCACCATCTGGCCGTAGCTGCAGATGCCTTTCACGAACGCGACGGCGAGAATCGTCAGGGCGACGACGGTAAGCATAGAAGGGTCACGGTTTACAAAAATATCGTCGATTATGGGCTTCACCAGGTAGGCCATCGCCGCCGTGGCGATGCTGAAACCACCCATGCACAGGAGGGCGAGCAGAAATTTACCCACGTGATCCCTGGCCATTGCAAGAAGACGCAGGTATATTTTCATAATGCGCCTCCCCCGGAAAACGGCGACGTCGGAATATGACCCGCGGATTTGTTTCCGGCACGCGTCGCCGGATCACGGTTTATTAACTCGAAGGCCATTGCGGCCGCCCGTGCCGCCGCTCCCGGCTCTCCCAGTCTGGTCCTCAGTTCCCTGAGGTCGGATAACACCCTGGATCGCCGGTTTCCGTTGGTGATCATATCGGCCAGTTCGCCCGCGATGGCCGCCGGCTTCACGTCTCCCTGTATATATTCCGGAACCACCCGGCATCCTGCTATTATGTTGACGAGCCCGATATGATCCACGTTTATGAATATCCTTCCCAGAAGATACGAAAGACCAGACACCTTATATATGATAACCATGGGGACTTCAAGAAGCGCCGCCTCCAGCGTCGACGTTCCCGACGCCACGATGGCGCCGTCGGCCACTCCCAGCGCCTCGTAAAAGCTGTCCCTGACAACGGTCACCTCCGGCGCTCGTCCGCGGCCCGCCTCGTCGAGGATCTCGGCCGGTATTCCCTCTGCCAGGGGAAGAACGAACTGCACGCCAGGAACCAGGTCGGCAATAATGCGGGCCGTGTCGAACATAACCGGCAGGAGTGACGACACTTCCTTCCGGCGGCTTCCCGGAAGAAGGGCGACAGTTGTCCTGCCCGGTTCGAGACCGAGGCGTTTCGCTGCTTTTTCCCGGGTCTCCCGCTGGAACACCCGGTCCAGGAGCGGATGCCCCACAAAACGCACGGGGAGACTCGTGGAACGGTAAAATTCCTCCTCGAATGGAAGAATGACGGCCATCGTATCAACATATTTTTCAAGGAAATAAATACGGTTTTTCCGCCATGCCCAGACCTGGGGACTGATGTAGTAGAATACGGGAATGCCCTGTTTGTGGGCGAATTTGGCCAGCGGCATGTTGAAATCGGGAAAATCTATCAGGATCAGAAGATCGGGACGGTCCCGGCGAATACGATCCTTGAGGGCTCGACGGCTCGCGAGAATAGCCGCCAGTTTCGGGATCACTTCCGTCACTCCCACCACCGCGAGATCGGAAGCGTTCGCGGTCAGCTCGACTCCGGCCTTTTTCATCCGGTCGCCGCCGATGCCGAAAAAACGGGCGCCCGGGTCGAGCCGTACCATCTCGGTCACCAGCATCGACCCGTGAAGATCGCCTGATGTTTCACCGGCCACGATGACAATTTTTTTTCCGGAACCGGTCGGCAGAATCGCGTCGGTTTCCATTACAACTCACTCTTCCGCCCGTACAAGGACAGGCACACCGCCGGTATTCCGCCGAAAATTCCACGGCGTGAAGCAAGCGACCGGTCGTTGTGTCACCTTCGGTATCTGGGGGAAATGCTCTATCATGACACTCACTCGCCGGGGCTTCTTCCTTGTTTCATGCACTGTATCACGCGAAGCGCCAAATCCAGGGATTTCATTCCCTCCTCGCCCGAGACGAGAGGAACAGTTCTCGCGGCGACCGAATCGACGAAGTGTCGTATTTCCGCTTCGAGAGGATCGTGTTGTTTCAAGGTCACGTCCCTCATGCCGATATCCATTTCACCGTTCGGACCGGCTACTTTTTCCAGCGACACCAGTTCCCGCCTGGCGTAATCGAGGGAATGATAACCGTCAAGACCGAAAAACCGTATTTTCTGCATTTTCTTGCCTGTAATTCTGCTCGCCGTGATGTTGGCAACACACCCGCTTTCGAAGGCTATCCGCACGTTGGCGATGTCCACCTTGTCGGACAATACTGAAACACCGACGGCGTCGATGGTTTCAACAGGCGATTTCACGGAGGCGAGGATCAGGTCAAGATCGTGTATCATGAGATCCAGGATCACGTCCACGTCGGTTCCCCGGCTGTGAAAAGGGTGAAGCCGGTGGGCCTCGATAAAAAGCGGCGGGCCCATGATTTCCTGCAGGGCCACGACAGCGGGGTTGAACCGCTCCACGAACCCGACCTGGAGCACACGCCCGCCCTTCTTCGCGGCGGTCACGAGATCGTCAGCCTCTTTGAGTGTCAATGTCATGGGTTTTTCGACAAGAACGTCGATGCCGGCGTCGAGCAAATCCAGCGCAACGGCGTGGTGCGACACTGTCGGCGTCGTAACGCTGACGGCATCAACGACACCGACAAGATCCCTGTGATCCGTGAACGCTTCGCAGCCGAACCGCATGGCGGCGCTTTCCGCCCGTGCCGGGTCGATATCGACCACGCCGCCGATTTTACAATTTTTTATTTTATTATATTTTTCGAGGTGGTAGGTTCCCAGGTGACCGATCCCCACAACCCCGACTTTCATTTCTTTCATGTCCTATTCCCTGATTCGCCGTCCCGCGGGATTGTCATCGGCAGACGCCCCGTTCCGATTTTTCGATGAACGCGACCAGGTGGTTCACCTCGGGAATGGATGGCATCTCGTTTTTTATTTTTTCCACCGCTTCTTTCATCAAAAGCGACGAGCGGAAGAGCAACCGATATGACTCTTTCAGCGCCTTGACCGTATCCGCCGGGAACCCCTTTCGTTCCAGACCGATCAGGTTGAGGCCGTAAAGTTTCGCCCGGTTTCCCGAGGCAATCACGTACGGCGGCACATCCGCGGTAACCGCCGACGCCCCGCCGATCATGGCGTAACAGCCGATGGAACAGAACTGGTGTACGCCCGTCATGCCGCCGATGGTTACGTGGTCTTCAACGGTGATGTGCCCCGCCAGGTTGGCGGCGTTGGCCATAACGATATTGCTTCCCAGACTGCAATTATGAGCAACGTGACAATAAGCCATGATAAGGTTACCGTCGCCAATCGCGGTCATGCCGATGTCGGCGGCCGTTCCACGGTGAATGGTCACGAATTCCCGGATCGTGTTGTTGTCGCCGATGACGACCTTGCATCGTTCCCCGCGGAACTTGAGATCCTGTGGTTCGGCCCCGATCGAAGCAAACTGGAACACGCGGTTTCCCTTCCCTATATCCGTGGGACCTTCGATAACCACGTGGGGACCGATGACGGTCCCGTCGCCGATGGAAACTTCGGGCCCCACGATGCTGTAGGGTCCTATAGTCACGTCACTTCCGACGGTCGCATCACGTGACACCACGGCGGTTGAGTGAATATTCATCCTGGTATTACTCCTCGTTGTTTTGTATTTTTTTCTCAAGCCCTTCGATTCGCCCGCCCAGCCGCGTCAGCTCTTTCCGCATATCCGGAAGACGGGGAAGCGTGCTCTGCACCCGCAACCATTCGCCGTGCGGCATCTGGGGAGCGCCGGACACGACGGCCCCCGGCGGAACATTCTTGTGAACGCCCGTTTTCGCGGCGATCATGGCACCGTTTCCGACCGTGATGTGTCCCACAAGGCCCGCCTGGCCGCCAACCAGAACGGCATCGCCTATTTTCGTGCTCCCGGATACGCCCACCTGGGCCACGATGATCGAGTTTTCACCGACGACCACATTGTGGCCGATCTGTACCAGGTTGTCTATTTTCACACCCCGCTTGATCCAGGTTTTCCCCAGGGTGCCCCGGTCGATAGTGGTGTTCGCCCCTATCTCGCAATCGTCGTCTATCTGAACGATTCCGACCTGAGGTACCTTCACGTTGGACCCGCCGGGATTCGCAAATCCGAATCCGTCGCCGCCGATCACGACACCGGCATGAAGAACGACCTTCCTGCCGACGACGCAACGGCGGTACACGACGACATTGGCATGGAGGACGGAATCCTCACCGATCATGGCTCCCGGACCCACGAAAACGCCGGGATGAAGAACCGCGCCTTTTTCCAGCCTCGCCTTTGATCCCACGAAGACACCGGGATAAATCGTTACGTCATCGGCGATTACCGCATCACGGGCAATAAAGGCCTTTTCGCTCACGCCGGGGACGGGCTTTTCTTCCGGATAGAGAATCGCAAGAACTTTCGCCAGCGAGACGTAAGGATCAGCGACAACGACCAGCGGTTTCGAGGCGGCAGTGATGTCCGGCGGCACCAGTATCGCAGAAGCTCCCGTCTCGGCGATCTTCGCCCGATATCTCGGATTCGCCACGAAGGTCAGGTCGCCGTCTGTGGCCTCGTCGATTCCGGCAACGGCGCTGATTTCAACACCGCCGTCACCAATGACCGTTCCTCCCAGAAGGGAAGCTATGTCAGCAAGTTTCATAGCCATGATCGGCTCCGACACTCGATTTTTCCGCCGTAACAGCGGGAATAACGATCACGAACGGATCCAGCACAGAAGCGCCGCCGGTAGACAGGTTAACGCACACCGGAACGGCGCCATTGCAGAAAAATTTCGAGAAAAGTCCGAACGAAAAGCGGCAGGCAGGTCGACTGTGGCAAAAAGCCGACGCCATTCTTTACTATTTCGAACGGGACATCTTGTTGTACTGCTCTATAACCTTGCCTGTAATTTCATACTTGTCGGAATTGAAAAGAAGACCCATGGTGCCCACGTCGAAAATAGCGGTGTAGCCTTCCTTGTCTCCTATGTCATTAATTACTTTCTGAATATCGGGAATGAGAGCCTGCGTCATCCGTTGTTCCCTCATTTTTACTTCTTCGTTCGCGTCTTCAACAAAACGCTGGTAATCCCGCGTTCGCTGTCGGTAATCGATTTCTTTTTCCCGGTACGCCGCATCGGTCAGCACAGACCGCTGCTTTTCCAGTTCATCCTTCCGCTTCTGTAATTCGGCTTCCATCGCCTCGATCTCGCCTTGTTTCTTCTCCACGTGCTGCATGATCTGCCGGGTCGCCTCTTTGCCCGCTTCCGATTCCGACAATATCTTCTTGATATCGACAAAACCGATCTTATCCGCGGCCTGAACTGTAGTACCGACCAGGATGAATGCCGCAATGATACTTGCTACAATAAGACATTTTCTCATAGAACTTTCCTCTCCATATTTTTCTTTGTTGATCGACCCGGGTTGCCCGCGGCGGACCGCTACAGAGACATGCCGATGGTAAACTCCCATCGATGGGGGGACTCGCCGTCTTTTCTGTCGAGCACGTATCCCCATTCGAGCCTGAATGGGCCGATCGGTGAGTTCCACCGGATACCCGCGCCGGCCGTTTGACGCATATCGTCCAGGTGCAGACCGCTTTCCCACGCGTTCCCGGTATCATAGAAAACAACGCCCCTGACTCCCGCGTCCTTGAGAAGCGGGAAGAGCCATTCAGCGGTGTAGAGCATCATGGTTTTACCGCCGATGACTTCTCCCGAAACGGGATGCCGGGGACCGACATCACGGAGCCCCCTCAGCGAATTGATGCCGCCCATGTAAAACCGTTCATAAATGGGAACTTCCTTGTCGTTCTGTCCGCTGATGGCGCCTACCTCAGCCTTAACGCTGAAAACATTATCCAGGGGAAGCGGGAAATACCAGCGTGTTTCGGCACCATAGCGGATGAAACTTGTGTCGCCCTGAAAAATACCGCCCGTGTATTCCAGGTACACCGAGTTGCGCGAACCGCTGGAAGGAAACATGAACGGCCTTTTCGTATCCCGAAGCAGGGTCAGTCTCACGCCGCTTGAACTGGTGCTGCCCTCCTGCTGCCGAGTATACCAGGAAGCGAAGGGAGAAATATTTGTTACATCGTTTTCGGCGTACCGGTACCGGACATAACCATCCACGTATTCGAAGAGGCGATAGCCGAGCGTTCCCGCCACTCCCTTGGTCTTAACATCGTAGAAATCTCGGTCAATTTCCATGTTCCAGGCCTCGGCCTTGCTCCAGAGGGGTATATCGAATAGCCAGGGCTCGACAAAGGCTAATTCGTAATTAGTGGTCGACGATCCCACGTGAGCGCTGACACTGACAGTCTGTCCGCGACCGAAAAGATTCCGTTCCGCTATCTGGGCCATGAAAAGGGCTTTCTCCTGGGCGCTGTAACCGGCGCCGACGCTGAAAAGCCCCGTGGCCTTTTCGCTGACGTGAACGTCCACGTCCATAAGAGATTCATCGCTTCCCTGCTCAGTCTGAAAATTGACCTCCTCAAAATATTCGAGCCCTTCCAGGGATTCGTAACTGTTTGTCAACTTGTCTCTGTTATAGAGTTCACCTTCGACGATCCGGAGCTGTCTCCTGATCACCTTGTCTCTGGTCCTCGTATTCCCGGAAACAGTGATCTTGTCGATGTACACCTTGTTGCCCTTCTGCAGTTCGAAGGTCACGCTTATTGTCTGCTTTTCCTTGTCGATCTCGGTGTGGGGAATCACGTTCGCATAGGCGTATCCCTCATTGTTGCAGGCACCGGTGAGGTAATCGATATCATTGACGACCGATTCCCGGTCGAAATAGTCTTTTTGCGTGATCTCGAGATTCGAAAGCAATTCATCATATGAAACATCCAGCGTGTCGCCGGTGATGTCAATCCTGCCCACCTGGTACTGTCGGCCTTCATGCACGGGGATGGTAATATATATCCACCGTTCATCGGTCTTAATCTCGGGCTCGCCGATCTGTGCGTCAATGAAACCGTTGTTGTGGTAAAAAACGGTGAGCCGCTCGACATCCCTCTCCAACTCAGACCGGTTGAACAGCCCCGCATCGGTGAGAAAATGGAATATGCCCCACTCGGACACTTCCATCATTTTTCTTAATTCCTTGTCGGTATAAACCTTGTTCCCTTCAAATGAAATGCTCTTGATCGACGGTTTTCGATGCTCTTCCACAGTGAATACCACTGTGACGTCACGCCCCTCTTTTTCGCCCTCCGCAACGAACGACACGCGGGAATTAAGATATCCCCGTTCCTTGTACAGCATCCTGATATTTTCGGCGTCGTTGTTGGTTTCGTCGGGGTCATACAGTTGCCGCGGTTTTATGGTGAGTATGTCCCTGATATCCCGTTCATTGACTTTCCGGTTTCCCTCAATGCGGATCTCCGCGATGCGGGGCCGTTCTTTAAGGGTAAAGGTTATTATCCGCCCTTCGGGAGACTCGGCAACCTCGGCCTTGACATCGCTGAAATGACCCATCTGGTAGAGAGACCTTATATCCTCTGACAGAACATGCCGGGAGAAGAGGGTTCCCCTGGTTCCCTCGATCGCGTTATACAGGGCGTCATCCTCCACAAGTTGATTGCCCTCAAAGCGAACCTCGGCGATTCGAAGGCGGGCGAAAAGCCTGACGAGCATTTCATTCACCAGGTCAGCCGCTATGGTGTCAACGCTCTCGATGCCCCGTCCCTGGGCGAACAGATCCCGCAGGACAACTCCCCGTTCGAGCTCCACGACCCGCACGTCGGCGCTGATCAGCTCCCCGAGCTTAGTCAGGCTCCCCGTGACTACGTAGTCGGCGCCCACCTGTCGGCCCGCTTCAACCGCGGACCGCTCCGTCGGGGGGTCATCGCCAACAAGGCCTCGCAGGACTTCCCGGTCAATGACCTGGATGTATGGTTGTTTCAGAATTTCCGCCCTGATACTCCCGGCAATGCGTTCCCTGAGAAACGACACATCGGTTTCGCTGTTAATGCTGAACGGAAAGAGGGCTATTTTTCTGGTCTCTTCGGCCGCGGAAATCTGAGGAGCAACGAGAAGCAGCGTCAGTATGACCATCACCAGCTTTGTAAGGTGGTTATAATTCATGCAGCGTACCGTCCTTCAGGCCTAACGTCCTCGACATACGCCGGGCCAGCTGATTATTGTGGGTAACGACCACGAGCGTCGTCTCCCGCGCTCCGTTCAACTCCAGCAGCAATTTTTCGATTTTCCGCCCTGTCGCCTCATCCAGGTTTCCCGTGGGTTCATCGGCAAGAAGAACGGCCGGTTTCATGATCATGGCTCTCGCCACGGCGACCCGCTGTTGTTCCCCCCCGGAAAGCTCACCCGGTTTGTGGGGTAACCTATCACCAAGTCCAACCTCAGTCAAGACTGCCTCGGCCATTTCAAGCGCCTCCCGGCGAGGTACGCCGCCGATCAGTGCCGGCATCATGGTGTTCTCCAACGCCGTGAATTCCGGAAGCAAATGATGAAACTGAAAAACAAATCCGATACGGCGGTTCCGGAAGGCCGCCCTTGTACGCTCGTCACCCGTGAATACATCGACGCCGTCGTACAAGACGGAACCGCCGGTCGGATGATCGAGCAGCCCCATGATCTGCAGGAGTGTTGTTTTCCCCGATCCGGACACGCCGAGAACCGCCACGGTCTTCCCGGAGACTATCTCGAGATCGATCCCCTTCAGCACGCCCACGGTATTGCCATCCTTTATGAAGGTCTTAGTCAGGTTTTTCAGGGTGATCATGAACCAAACCTCTTATTCGTATCGCAGTGCTTCCGCCGGATCCAGCCGGGACGCCGTCCAGGCCGGGTAAATGGACGCCACGAAACAGACCGTCAGGGTTACCAGGACAATAAGCGCCACATCAGGATAATTCACCTCGGAAGGCAGGGTACTCAGATAATAAACGTCGCGGGGCAAGACCGTAAAGCCGAACAGATCCTCGATGAAACCGACAATGGATTCAAGGTTGAGAGCCGTCGTAATACCGGCGATACAGCCGAGGGCGGTGCCGACGAGACCTATAATAAGTCCCTGTACCATGAATATTTTCATGATGCTGCGACCCGTGGCGCCCATAGACTTCAGTATGGCGATATCGCCTGTTTTCTCCATAACCGACATGATGAGCGTAATAACAATGTTGAAGGCCGCCACCAGAACAATAAGACTTAAAATAATGAACATGACTGTCCGTTCCAGCTTGAGCGCCGAGAACAGGTTCCGGTTCAGTTCCATCCAGGTTCTTGCCCAGTAGGACGGACCGAGATTCTCCTCGATGACGTCCGCCACTTCCTTCGCGTGATAGATGGAATCTATCTTGATTTCGATGCCGGTGACGGTGTCACCGGTATTGAGGAATTGCCTCATGTCCGACAGGGATAGAAAGGCCAGCGTGGAGTCATATTCATAGAATCCCGATTCGAAAACACCGGAAACACGGAAGATCTTGAGACGGGGCATCGTTCCCATGGGAGTCGAAACTCCCATCGGAAGCAGAACTTCTATTGTGTCCCCGTATCGTGTTCCCAGGGTACCTGCCAGTTCCCTGCCCACGATAATCGGCGGAAGATCTTCTTCCCGGTCGCGGACCTCGGACAGGGAAGAAAGCTCGCCCTCCACCATCGTGCCCACGTTGATGACTTCGGGCGCGCTCTTGGGATCCATGCCTCGAAGCACCACGCCCGTGACCCGGTTGCCCTTTTTCAACATGGCCTGCCCGTACAGGAAGGGGGTTGCCGCCTCGACACGGTCGATACCGGCGATATCACGCATAACGTCCTGGTATTTCTCCATGTTTCCATCGATTCGGGTAAGAAGGATGTGGGCGTTTATTCCCAGGATCTTGTTCCGGAGTTCCGCCTCGAAACCGTTCATGACGGCCAGGACAATAATAAGAGCGGCGACGCCGAGAAAGATTCCCGCCGTTGAAATCACGGTATTGACGGAAATGAAGGTCTGTTTTCTTTTCGCCCGGAGATAGCGTGTGCCGACAAACAGTTCATAACCCATGGGCAATCTCACCACCGGCGTTCATTCGCATAAAAACGGACAGAACCGGCGCTCAAAAAAATTCCATCCTGCAGGTTTTCGTGCCGACCATTAAAACTCACGAAAGCTCTCCGCTCAGGACTGCCTGGTTCTGGATCGCATATGGGGAAAAAGAATAACGTCCCTGATCGACGGCGAATCAGTAAACAGCATGACAAGCCTGTCGATTCCGATCCCCTCGCCCGCCGTGGGCGGCATGCCGTATTCAAGGGCGGTGATGTAATCCTCGTCGAAATCATGGGCTTCCTCGTCGCCGGCCTCTTTTTCCCGCAGTTGTTCCTGGAATCGTTCCCGCTGATCATCGGGATCGTTCAGCTCGGAGAAGGCATTCGCTATTTCCCGTCCGCAGATAAAAAGCTCAAACCGATCCACGTAATCTCCGTCGGCCGCGTTCCGCCTGGACAAGGGCGACACCTCAACGGGATACCGGGTTATGAACGTCGGCCGCACCAGCTTGTGCTCCACGGCTTCGTCGAAAATCTCCATGATGATCCTGCCCCTGGAATCGGTTTCGTCCACGTGAATATTCAGCTCTTCAGCCGCGGCCGCGGCTGTTTCTCTCGAACCAAGGCGCTTCGCCGGAATACCCGCGTACTGTTCGATGGCCTCGGTAACCGACAGGCGCGGCCAGGGAGGCGTGAGATCGACAGGCGCCCCCTGGTAGGAAAAACTGCGCGATTCGAGAACACGGTCGGCCACGAAGGTCAGTAGCTCCTCCGTGAAGATCATGAGATCTTCGTAATCGGCGTAAGCCTGGTAAAATTCCATCATAGTGAACTCGGGATTATGAAGAACTGAAATCCCTTCATTCCTGAAACAGCGGTTGATCTCGAAAACACGCTCCAGACCTCCCACCACCAGGCGCTTCAAATAAAGCTCGGGAGCTATGCGGAGATAGAGATCCATGTCCAGGGTGTTGTGGTGTGTTTTGAAGGGTCGTGCCGTCGCTCCGCCCGCGATGGGATGCATCATGGGTGTTTCCACTTCGAGAAAGTCGCGGTCGGTCATGAATTCCCTGACAAGACGAATGATCCTGCTTCGGACCATGAACGTGTCCCGTACCGCCGGATTCATGATCAAATCGAGGTAGCGCTGCCGGTACCGTGTCTCCACGTCGGTAAGCCCATGCCATTTCTCTGGAAACGGCCGCATGGCCTTGGAAAGAAGGCGGATTCCGTCAGCGTCGATGGTCAGTTCACCTGTTTTCGTTCTGAAGAGTCCTCCGGCGACGAACACGATGTCGCCCACGTCGAACTTCTTGAACAGCGCGTAGCAATCATCACCGACCCGCTCTTTTCTCACAAAAACCTGGATCCGGCCTTTTCGATCCTGAATATTTATAAATGAGGCCTTGCCGAAAAAGCGCTGCGCCATGATCCTTCCGGCAAGTGTGAACCGTTCTTCCAGTTGCTGCAGCGTTTCGTCGCCGGCATCGCCGAAACGGTCCAGCAGCTCTTTGGATGTATGATCCACCCGGACATCATTGGGATACAGGTCGATTCCTGCCGCCCTCAACTGCTCGGCCTTTTCCCTTTTCTTTCTCAGCAGTTCACTTGTATCTTCCATGTTTGTCCAATCGGCGGTCTGCGGGTATCGTCATGTCTCCACGGCAAAAAACATTCATGGTGACAGTAAGGTCGCATACCTATATGTTTTGATGATTTTAGTCAAGATATTTGATAATCTTGAGAAAAGCATTGACAAAAACGAACGCCGATACTAGCATGCCTTGCCGGCATCGAAGCGGAGAAAAACCCTCTTGTTTCCACCGTCCACCGTCGACGATGCCGATTGAACCACCTACCGGGGACGGGGAGTATCCGCCCGGGAAAAGAAGATGGGCGCCGTGCCACGGATATCATGAAAAAAATTCTTTCCAGAAAACGGGCCGTTGAAATCATCGACCGTTTCCCTTCAGCGCGGGTTTTCGTCGTAGGCGATATCATCGTCGACCAATTCATCTGGGGAAAGGTTTCCCGCATATCTCCCGAAGCACCGGTACCGGTCGTCCGCGTGACGTCGGAAAGCCTGCTCCTGGGGGGCGCCGCCAATGTCCTGAACAATATTTATTCCCTGGGCGGAGCGGCCTTTATAGCCGGCGTGACCGGCCGGGACGAAATGGGAGGCTGGTTGCGGAAATGCCTGGAGGAAATGAAGGTAGACGCGGGCGGCATCATCGTCAAGGAGAACCGGCCTACAAGCGTCAAAACACGGGTCATAGCTCATAACCAGCAGGTGGTGCGGTTCGACCGGGAGAACCGCGACCCGCTTCTGCAGAAAGACAGGCGCAAAATAATCCGTTACCTGCAATCGCTGCGTGACGATATCGGGGTGATCGTCGTTTCAGATTACAACAAGGGAATAGTAAACGCCGAGCTCCTGGAAGAAATCACCGCCGTCGCGAAACAGTCGGGTATACCGATCTTTGTCGATCCGAAACAGAATGGTTTCTCGCTCTACCGGGGATGCGACCTCATTACTCCGAACCTGACCGAAGCGTCCCTGGCCCTGGGCGAAGAAATGCAGTCGCATGACGAGCTGGTGCAGGGCGGCCTTCGGCTGACAGGGGATTACGGTTTTGCTTCGTTGCTCATCACTCGCGGGGAGGAGGGGATGACGTTGTTCGAAGAAAACGGCAACATCACAGATATTCCCGCCGTGGCCAAGGAAGTGTATGATGTTACCGGGGCGGGTGACACGGTGATCGGGATATTCGCCCTGGCCGTCGCCGCCGGGGCATCGTCACAGGAAGCGGCGGTGCTGGCGAACCGCGCCGCCGGCGTCGCCGTGGGAAAAGTGGGAACGGCGACGGTGAAGCCCGAGGAACTGCTCAGCGTTCTGTAGCACATCGGCGGGCTGACATACCGGTTTGACCGTGATCGCTCCAGGTACCGAAAGACAGGATCTCCGAAAAATCAAGCACGAAATTCATGAGTATTCTTCAACAACCAGACCCGGTCAAACTGGTGGCAAGCCTGCTCTCAACGGAGAGAGGCCTTATTTCAGCGGTCACAGGCTTCCTGGCGGAACGATACGGCAAAACGGATTATGTCAGCGCGTTACTCCCTTTCGCTTTTACGGAGTATTACAGGAAAGAAATGGGTCCTGGCCTGGTACGGCGGTTTATCGCTTTTGAAACGCTGATTCACCCGGCCGATCTTCCCGATATAAAAATGTTCGCTGCAGAACTGGAGCAGCAATCCGCCGCGGGGACGAAGAGGCGGATCAACATTGATCCCGGCTATATCGCCGTCGGACACCTGCTCCTGGCAACGGGCAAACCTTACGCGCACAGGCCGTACCTGCGGAACGGCGTCTACGCCGACGTCACGCTGATTTACCGGGACCTGTCTTTCAGACCGCAGGAATGGACCTACCCCGATTACCGGGATCAATCGATGATCGACATGCTTTCAGGAATACGGAAAAAATACCTTAAACAGCTGGCGGCGGCCAGGAAAGAAAAAGAAACGGAGACGGCTGAATGATACGAAGCATGACGGGATATGGACGGTCGGAAACGGCATGTGGAGATAAATCACTGATCGTCGAAATCAAGTCGCTCAATCACCGGAACCTTGAAATGAGCGTGCGGATTCCGAACGGTCTCGGTGAACTTGAAATCATGATAAAAAAGAAAATAGCCGAACGGGTTTCCCGGGGGCGGGTCGAAGCAGTTCTCAGGTTCGAGACGGGCCAGGGGGCTGCAGAGTCTTCCGTCCTGCAGCTTAATATGCCGCTCATCCGCGATTACTATGCCGTTCTCGAACAGATACGGAAAGAGTTGAACTTGCAGGATCCTGTAACACTCGAGCTCGTCAGCTCGGTTAAAAACGGGATATACGCCGCGGAACCCGAATACACCAACGAGAGCGTCAGGCCCGCCATTGAGCAGGGCGTGGACAATGCCCTGTCGGCCCTGACGGACATGAAGGAGCGTGAAGGCGCCCTGCTGTACCGGGATTTCCTGGACCGGATAGATTCGATCAAGCGATGGCGGGATTTTCTTGATTCCCGTTCACCACGAGTGATAGTGGAATACCGCCAGCGCCTGACGGACCGTTTAAAGGACCTCACCACAGGGCTCGAACTGGATGAAACACGCATTTCACAGGAAATAGCCCTGATGGCCGAGAAAACAGACATCACCGAAGAACTGGTTCGTCTTGACAGTCACATCACCCAGTTCAGGGACCTGCTGGACGGCACGGAACCCGCGGGCAGGAGGATCGATTTTCTCATTCAGGAAATGCACCGTGAAATCAACACGATCGGTTCGAAGAGCAGCGATCTCGATATATCACGTACCGTCATCGACGTAAAAACGGAACTTGCCAAGCTGCGCGAACAGGCTCAGAATATCGAATAAAAAAGAATCGTTCAGAAGCCGTGATCACCGGTGAACGTTTCGAGAAAAGGTGCAACCATGACCAGGCCGAAACGGGGAGTCATGATAATTGTTTCGGCGCCGTCGGGCGCCGGAAAAACAACACTCTGCAGAGAATTGCTGAAGATCGTTCCAGCACTCCGTTTTTCCGTGTCCTATACCACGCGGCCGCCACGGCACCGTGAAAAAAACGGTAAGGATTATTTTTTTGTCTCCCCGGAAGAATTCGAGAGAATGGAGCGCCGGGGGGAATTCATCGAACGGGAGGAAATCTTCGGGAACCTCTACGGGACATCCCGAAAAAACATAGACAGCATGCTCGCCAGCGGCGACGACGTGCTGCTCGACGTCGATACCAGGGGAGCGAAAAACCTGAAACAGGCCCTGAACGAAGGCATTTACGTCTTTATACTGCCGCCCTCCCTGCAGGCCCTCGAGGAACGCCTGAAGAGGCGCGGATCGGAAGACGAACCGTCGATGATCCGGCGTCTCGAACGTGCCGTTGATGAAATAAACGACAATTACTGGTATGATTATATTATTTTTAATGATAGAGTGAAAACTTCCGTATCGGTCCTTCAATCAATATACGTTGCGGAGAAAAACAGGAGAATCCGGCAACTGGACAAGGTGGCGGAAGTCATTCGTTCCAAGGAGGCAGGCAGAACCGATGGCAAGAATTACCGTTGAAGACTCACTGAAACAGGCACGAAACAGGTTCGCATTAACCATTCTGACGGTTCAGCGGGCCAAGCAGCTGTGCAAGGGTTCAAAACCGCTTTCAGAGAAAAAGAACAACCGGGAAGTGGTCACCGCCTTGCGCGAAATCGCCGGGGGAAAGGTCGTTTACGCCCATCCCGAATACCTTGACCAGCTCGATGATACTTTCAAGATGCTCCCCAACGAACAGGAATTCATCGGCAGCGAAGATGAAATCGAATAAGACGGCGAAAGAACGCCTTATCTTCGCTCTCGATGTGGGAGATGACCTCGACGAAGCGCTGGCGCTGGTCGATCTTCTCAAGGATCACGTGGGTATGTTCAAGATCGGCAAGGAAGCGTTCACCCGCTTCGGTCCCGCGATCGTCGAAGCTGTGGCCGGGCATGGAACCCGCGTGTTTCTCGATCTCAAGTTTCACGACATTCCCAACACGGTCGCCCGCGCCACTGAGGCCGCCCTGAAAATGCCCGTTTCGATGCTTACTATTCACGCCACGGGGGGAACGGCCATGATGCGCGAAGCCGCCGCCGCGGCGCGCCGGTCGCCGTCTGAGGGAACCAACGAAACACCTTTGATACTTGCCGTAACCGTGTTGACAAGCCTGGGCGACGACGATGTCGCATCTCTCGGTTTTTCTCTGAAAGCAAAAGACCTCGTGCCCAGGCTTGCCCTGATGGCCCGGGAAGCCGGTGTCCACGGTGTAGTGGCGTCTCCCGGCGACATCAGGGCGATCAAGCAGACCTGCGGTGATGATTTTGTCGTTGTCACTCCCGGTATCCGGCGTGTGGACGACATTACCGGGGATGACCAGAAGAGAACGTTGACCGCCGAAGAAGCCGCAGCCGCGGGCGCTGATTACCTTGTCGTGGGACGCCCCATACGAACGGCTCCCGACCCCGTTGCAGCCGCCCGACGCATAACAGACGAAATTAGCAAGGGACTGGCCGGTCGAACCGGCGTACACTGATTAGCGGGCTCGAGGGCACCAATGCAGGTAATCTACGGCCTCAATCCCGTTCTTGAAGGCCTCAGGTCGGGCACCGGGGTTATTACGACAATCTTTCTTTCTTCCGGTGGGCAAGCCCCGCGGGCAGAGGAAATAGCACGGCTCGCCCGCGAGCGGGGGATTCCGGTAACCTACCGGGAGGGGGTGTTCATGGACCGCCTCGCCGGCGGGAACAGACACCAGGGAGTAGTCGCACTTTCAGGAGATTTCGCATATCATTCACTGGATTCAATCATTCAAAACGGCGAGACCGACTTTTCCGGCGGGCCGCTGCTCGTTCTCGATTCCATAACAGATCCGCAGAACCTCGGGTCCCTCATTCGAAGCGCCCACTGCTTCGGTATTCGTGCCGTCATAATCCCCAAGGACAGGGCGGCCGGGGTGACTCCAGTGGTAATCAAGGCATCGGCGGGAAGCGTGCTTCATACGCCGATCTGCCGCGTGGTGAACATCGCCCGCACCATCGAGCAGTTGAAAAAGGCCGGTTACTGGATCTTCGGCGCCGACGCGTCCGCCGAGAACGATTGCCGGAAACTCACATATGAACCTCCGTCGGCCCTCGTACTGGGAAGCGAAGGAACGGGATTGAGATCTCTCGTTCGACGGAAATGCGATTACCTGATACGCATTCCCATGGCAGGCGTTGTTGATTCCCTGAATGTCGCCGTAGCGGGCGGTATACTTCTTTACGAAATGACGCGCGCCGCATGGAAGAATCCGTCGGAAACCGGATCCGCAAGAAAATCCTGATCGGTTCGACCACGGGATGATGTTTTTGAAGAGGGGCGAATGCCGACGTATTCAAATTCTTGTCCGAAAGAAGCAAAGGTGAGGAGGTAAATCATGCCCGAGTACATCTGGGAAGGACTGACGAGAAAGAAGGAACCCCGGAAGGGCGAAATGGAAGCTGACGACGAAGCGGCCGTGCGGATGGCGCTCAGACGACAGGGAATCACCCCCTCCAGCATCAAGAAGAAACCCAAAGACCTACTGGAAAACATTCCGATGTTTCAGCAGAAGGTCAAGGAAAAGGAGGTTGTCATCTTCGCCCGCCAGTTCGCCACCATGATCAACGCGGGACTTCCCATCATTCAGTGCCTTGAACTGCTCTCAGTGGAGGAACCGAACAAAAAATTCAAAAAAATCATCGAAACGGTCAAGTCGGACATCGAGGGCGGCATTTCGCTGTCCGATGCCATAGCGAAGTATCCCGACATTTTTGATGACCTTTTCGTCAACCTTGTCGCCGCCGGAGAAGCGGGTGGTATCCTTGACATCATTTTAAATCGGCTTTCCAACTACATGGAGAAAGCCATGAAACTGAAAGCCAAAGTCAAGGGCGCCATGACCTACCCGGCAAGCGTCCTGGTCATATCCATAGCCGTCGTGGTACTTTTACTGTATAAGGTCGTTCCCGTGTTTGAAGACATGTTTTCCGGTATGGGGTCGGCCCTGCCCGCACCGACACAGTTTCTGGTGGACGCGAGCGAGTTCGTTCAAAGTTACATCATTTACATGGTGGTTATATTCGCCGTGCTTGTGATCGCCTTCAGACGTTATTATAAAACTGAACGGGGGCGGCTTCAAATCGATGCCCTGATTCTCAAATCTCCCGTTTTCGGCATGCTTATGAAGAAAGTCGCCGTGGCGAAATTCTCACGGACGCTGGCAACCATGATCAGCAGCGGCGTTCCCATCCTCCAGGGACTGGAAATTGTAAGCAAGACCGCAGGAAACAAAGTCGTGGAAAACGCGCTCATGAATACCAGGAAAAGTATAAGCGAAGGCAAGACCATCGCGGAGCCGCTGAGTAGCGCCGGCATTTTCCCCTCCATGGTGGTTTCCATGATCGGTGTGGGAGAAAACACGGGCGCCCTTGACGAGATGCTCGCCAAAATCGCCGATTTCTATGACGATGAGGTGGATGCCGCCGTTGAAGCACTGACATCGCTTCTTGAGCCCTTCATGATGGTGTTCCTGGGAGGCGTGGTGGGAGGCATGCTGATCGCGCTGTACCTCCCCATTTTCTCCATGGCCGGCGCCGTGGGATGAGTGCGCGCATCGCTGTTTCGTGAGGTGAATAAAAAAATGGTCGGGATGGCGCGATTTGAACGCGCGACCCCTGCGTCCCGAACGCAGTGCCCTACCAGACTGGGCCACATCCCGACTCGGCACTACCCCTTATATAATTCAACGGAATTTGTCCATAAAAAAATGGACAGCGCTGGCGTGAACGGCTCCGGGACCGCGTTGCCACACCGCCGGATTCATGGTATGCACATAGGTATCATAAGCGGACAGCAAGGAGCCGAGCGGTGATAATCTACGATCTCGTATGCGACAATGAACACAAATTCGAAGGCTGGTTCAAGGACCGGGCGTCCTTCGAAGATCAGAAAAGGCGGAAATGCATTGAATGTCCCGTGTGCGGAAGCGTTTTGGTCGAAATGGTCCCGTCGTCGATTTCGATCGGCGGGCGGAAAGCGTCGGCTGAGCGGGACCGGGGGGAGGGACAGAATGTCTCCGTGCCCTCCATGCTCAAGATGCTGAACGACTTCATAGACAAAAACTTCGACGACGTGGGCGACCGCTTTGCCGAGATAGCTATCAAGATGCACCACGGCGAGGAGCCGAAGCGGAATATCAGGGGAGTAACAACGACGGAAGAACAGGAAACGCTCGAAGAAGAGGGAATCGAATTTTTACGAATACCGCCTCCTCCTGAACTTGACAGTTGACGCTTTCGAACCGGCGGCGCAATCGCGAAAGTATCCTGCAACCATGAACAAAACCAATCGACCTGCCGTGAAGCACCGGGGAACGATCCTCGATCTTGTCGGTAACACCCCGCTCGTAAGAATCGACACATTGAATCCGTCGAAAGGGATGATCGTCTACGGAAAACTCGAGGGCATGAACCCCGGCGGATCCGTGAAAGACCGTATCGCCCTCGTCATGATCGAAGCGGCTGAAAAAGACGGCATACTGACGCCGGAGAAAACGATCATCGAGGCCACCAGCGGAAACACGGGCATCGGCCTGGCCCTCGTGGCCGCAGCAAAGGGATATCGTATCATTCTAGCCATGTCCGAAGCCGTGAGCAACGAACGTAAGAAGATTCTCAAGGCGCTGGGCGCCGAACTGCTTCTCACGCCCGCCCGCCTGGGCACGGACGGCGCCATAGAGAAGGTGTACGAAACGGTCCGGCAATCTCCGGATAACTATTTCGCCCCCGATCAGTTCAACAACGAGAACAACGTACTCGCCCACTATCACGGAACGGCTGAGGAAATCTGGCGCCAGACGGAAGGAACCGTAACGGCGGTGGTCGCGGCCCTCGGAACGACGGGAACGATCATGGGAATCGGCAAGCGGCTGAAGGAGTATAACCCGGACATCCTCGTTATCGGCGTGGAACCCTACCTGGGTCATCGAATCCAGGGTCTGAAAAATATGAAGGAATCCTACCGGCCGGGCATTTTTGACCGAAGCGTGCTCGACAAAAAAGTGAACGTGGCGGATGAAGACGCTCTGGCCATGGCACGCAGACTGGCCAGGGTCGAGGGAATCATGGTCGGCATGAGTTCCGGCGCCGCAATGCACGTTGCCCTGGAGCAGGCAAAAACCATGAGTGAGGGCGTCATGGTCGTCATTCTGCCCGATAATGCCGAACGCTACCTCAGCACGGAACTGTTCACCGACGAAAAACTGATGACCCTCGAGCTGTACAATACCATGACCCGGAACAAGGAGCCCTTCAAGCCGCTCAGGACCGACCGCGTGCTGATGCATTCCTGCGGGCCCTCCGTTCACGACGTGCCCCATATCGGGACGCACCGCCGGTTCGTCCTGGCCGACATGATCATGCGCTATTTAAAACTGAAAGGTTTTACCATCGTCCATGAAATCAACATAATCGACATGGCGGACAATTCGGTCAAGGGAGCGACCCGCGCCGGCCTCGACGTGGAACACTACACCAGGCAATACATAGAGGCCTTTCTCAGGGACATGGAAACCCTGAACATGAGCGAAGATATTCATTACCCCCGTGCAAGCCGGCACGTGGAAGCCATGATCGACCTCGCGCAGAAACTCGTCGAAAAGGGATACGCCTATGAGAAATTACGGTCCGTATACTTCGACATTTCCCGGCTCGACAACTACGGGAGCCTCTCCAATATCGACCTGAGCCGCGTCCGGCACAGAAAAACCGTCGACCAGGACGATTACGAAAAAGACAGCCCTGTTGATTTCACCCTTTTCAAGCGCGCCACGCTGGAAGAATTGAAGCGGGGCATCTTCTACAAGACGCGCTGGGGGAATGTCCGTCCGAGCTGGCATCTTGAATGCGCGGCCGTGGCCTGGAAAAACCTGGGCGATACCTACGATATTCATCTTTCCGGCTCGGATATCATTTTCCCCCACTGTGAAAACGTCATGGCCATCGGAACGGCGGCCTGCGAAAACAATCCCGCCCGTTTCTGGCTTAACGCCGAGCTGGTCATGAGGGACGGCAAGAAAATGTCCCGGTCACTGTCAAACACGTTCACTATGGAAGAACTTGCCGCGAAGGGATACACGGGGCGGGAAATCCGCTACTTCCTGCTCAGTTCGCATTACCGGAAACCCCTGAACTTTTCCTTCGCCGCCCTGGACACGGCGGCAAACACAGTAAAACGGCTGGATAATTTTATTCAGCGGTTGATCAAATATGTTCCGGGAGCGGGCACCGGCGACGAAATAGACCAGTTGATCTACGATCTCAAACAGGGATTCATGACGTCCATGGATGATGACCTGAATGTGTCGGGCGCCCTGGCAGCCGTTTTTGCCTTCGTGAAGGCCGTCAACCCCGCCCTTTCGGAACACCGTCCCGATGAACGGGAGCAACGGGCCATCCTTGATGTCATGCGAACCATCGACGATGTCCTCGGCGTCATGAATTTCGAAGAGCGGCATCTCGATAAAGATGTCGAACGGCTGCTGGAAGACCGGAACCGCGCGAGAGACCGGAAGGACTGGAAGGAATCTGACCGGATCCGCGAAGAGTTATCAAAACGGGGTATCATGGTACAGGACACGCCGGAAGGAACCGTCTGGACATCGCGGAAATAAACGTCTCGTCAGACGACGCGCGAATAAAACCGGAGATCAAAGTCTATGCTGAAAAATTATTTCGAAGACGTAACGGGAACGGGAGTGCTCGCCACGGCTGACGCCTCGGGAAAGGTCAACGCCGCACTGTACGGGAAACCCCACTCCATCGAAGGCGACACCGTCGCTTTCATCATGGCGGACCGGCTCAGTCGCCGTAACCTGGAATCCAATCCATCCGCCTGCTACCTGTTCCGGGAAACGGGGACCGGTTACCGGGGGAAACGGCTCTACCTGACAAAAACAGGTGAAGAGAGTGATCAAGAAACGATCGCGGCTTTGCGCCGCCGAACCCACCACGACGATCAAAACGACGGGCAAGAAGGAACGTCCCGTCTCGTTTACTTCCGCGTTGACAGGGTGTTGCCGCTTGTCGGCAGCGGGCCGGAACCGGAATAATAATCGCCGCCGACACGTTTCTTTCCGCACTATGCAGCCGATCAGCCCATGACGACCGACATTAAACTCGATAGCAGCCGCATTCAGACATTCAGGCAAATCGTCGACGATCATTACCGACTTCAGGGACGGCGTCTTCCCTGGAGAGAAACCACCGACCCCTATCACATACTGGTTTCGGAAATCATGCTTCAGCAGACGCAGGTACAAAGAGTGCGGGACAAATTCACGGAATTCATCGAACGGTTTCCCGACGTACGAGCTCTTTCAGGGGCGTCCCTGCACGACGTTCTCGCAAGCTGGCAGGGACTGGGCTACAACAGGAGAGCCCGTTCGCTGAAAGAATCGGCGGAACTGATACTGGAACGGCACCAGGGGAAGGTGCCCGACGAAGAAGCCGCGCTGGTCGAACTACCGGGTATCGGAACCGCGACGGCCCGCGCGGTGCAGGCCTTCGCCTTTAACAAGCCCGTCGTTTTTATTGAAACGAACATCAGGACCGTGTATCTCTTCCATTTTTTCAAGGGCCGGGAGCGGGTGCCGGATCGAGAACTGGAACCTCTCGTGGAACAGACACTGGACCGGGAAACCCCACGGCGGTGGTACAACGCACTCATGGATTACGGTGTCTCCCTCAAGCAAAATCAGGGCAACCCCTCCCGCGCGAGTTACCATTATACGAAACAGTCTCCCTTTGAAGGGTCAGTCCGGCAGGTGCGCGGCGCGATCCTTCGCCGCCTTTTGAACAGTGAGCCCTTACCGTACCGGCAACTGGCGGAAGAACTGCCTTTCGAAGCAGGCCGCGTCGATGAAGCACTCCGCGGACTCGAGGCGGACGGACTCGTAACGAGGCGGGGATCCCGCGTTTCTGTCGACCGTGCGCGGCCGGTCTGCGAACCGGAAACACCGTCTCGAAGCAAGGAGAAAAATCGATGAAGATATACACGAAACGGGGAGACGGCGGAATGACGGACCTTCCCGGAGGAAAGAGGGTCTCAAAAAGTCATTCGTTCCTTGAAGCGCTGGGCGCCATTGACGAACTCAATTCCTGCATCGGCCTTCTCCGTTCTTTTCTCCCCGATTCCGAAACATCTTCGGCGGGTGAACTGCGCGCCGTCCAGGAAACGCTCCTCAGGATTTCGTCCGCGCTGTGCGGCTCCCCGGTGACCGAGCATGATGATTCACCCGCTGCCCTGGAGAACGCCATCGACCGCATGGAAGAGAAGCTGCCGCCGCTCAGGCATTTCATTCTTCCGGGAGGAAACGCCGCCGCTGCGACGGCCCACCTGACACGGACCGTCTGCCGCAGGGCGGAGCGACGCGTGGCCGAACTTGTTGAACTCGAAAAGAAAAATAATAAAGAGATTCCTCGCGGGCCGGCGGCTTTTCTGAACCGGCTGTCCGATTACCTCTTCGTGCTGGCGCGTCACCTGAACAGGGTCGCCGGTACCGGCGACGACGATACGGGAGCCTGATTCACGCCGTTTTTTATTCCTGAAGAATCAGTTCACGCACGTCGTCAAAACCTCGCACCACCAGGTACGACGAAACAGCCACCACGACGAGAACCGTGGAAGGCGACCGGACGACAGAGTCCAGATGGGGATGGACCGCGAGAAACGTTTCGAGAAAGGCGGCCTTCTCCTGTTCCATGACCTGCTCGGCCCGGCCGAGGACTGTTACGGCGATCGTCCGCTGAAGGTCTCCACCGCTCTCGCACCGGTTGTCGAAAAGAAGGGCGACCTCGGTATTTTTAATGATATTTAAATATTTTCTCGACGATCGGTCGGTCACGAAAAAGATTTGAGCCAGGTCCGGCGTCACCGCCACCGACATGAGGCTCGTGTACGGGCCGGAATCACCGCCCGTGGCGAGTACGGCCAGCCGCTCCGTCACGAAAAGCCGTTCCAGAACCTTCTTCAAATCCACCTTTGTGTCCGCCATGTTCCACCCCCAGACCGTTTTATTTGTTTTCGAATACGGGGTTGTTGTCAGCGGCTGGTCGTCACGCCGACGCGTTCGCAATACGAGATTACGGGACAGGAACTGCACTTCGGAGACACGGGCCGGCAGATGGTTTTCCCGAAGGCCACTATCAGGCTGTTGAATTCTATCCAGAACCGCTTCGGCAATTTCCGACGCAGCGCCGATTCCGTTTTATCCGGCGTGGTTTCACTGACATACCCGAGCCTGTTGGACACGCGATGCACGTGCGTGTCCACGCACAGGGCCGGAAGGCCGTAACCGGCCGAAACGACAAGATTGGCCGTCTTTCTTCCCACGCCCCGAATGCCGACCAGCTCCTCGACGCTGCGAGGAACCTGAGAACCGAATCTTTCGATCAATTCCCGTGAAACATACCGAATCGTCTCGGCCTTTTTACGGTAAAACCCGACAGGGTAAATCGCGTCACTGATCACTTTCTCGGAGAGACTGACCATTTCTTCCGGCGTTGATGCCAGGGCGAAAAGTCGCCCGTCGGCGAGGCAGGTTACTTCGTCCTTCGTGCGAAGGCTGAGCAGTGTGGAAATGAGAATGCGATACGGATCTGTTCGTCCCACGGACGCGGCGTCGATCATGGGCAAGCGTTCAACCCTGATGGCGCTCTTAATAAGGGCGATTACTTTGGCGATATCCCGGTCGCGCATAGACGGCCACTCCGTAATATTCTCCTCCCGGAGAGGAAATATCAGTCGTAGCCCTCGTCACTTGCCAGAATATCGAGGTGCAACGTGGCGATATCCTCGACGTCGAGGTTGGGCTTCTCCTTCATGTTCCTGAAATCAATTGTTTTTATGTACCGGTTGCACACGTTGCAGACATCCACGCGGTAACGTTCATCGTCCTCCACGGTGAAAAAGGCAAGCGTCTGCTGGTCCTCGTTCTCGCAGAAAGGGCACTTGAGGCGGGGGTAACGCCATTCAAAACCGCACTGGCCGCAGAAGAGATATTTTTCTCCCTCGTCGTTTTTCAACTGGGCTATTTTCGGTTCCCTGCCGCAGATTGGACAATATCCCTCGCCCCAGTTTGCCGCGTTCACGATTTCGGCATACCGATCGGCGAAAATTTCGAGGGACGGTCGCATGCTTTCTTCCACCAGAAAACCGAGAAGATCAAAAAGATCCTCATCATCGGCATCTTCTAAATCGCCGGCCTCATCAGCACCTCTCCCGTCGAAAGAAGCTCGCACCATTTCAGTGAAATCGATGACACCCGATTCGAGATCCTGTCGTATTTGCTGCGCCTCTCCAAGATCACGCTTCTCCGCAAGATCAAGCAAGGCGAGAAAATATTTTTTCGGTTCCTCAAAGTCGATCTCACCATCCATAAAATCAACCAGGGGCATGCCGCCTTTCAGTTTTGTTTCTGTGAGAGATTCTTCAACCGTGTATATGTCCCGCTCTATCTTTCGACGGTATTCTTCCCGCAGAATCAGAATGTCGCCGAGTATATCGAGTAATTCTTCGTAATGCGGACTCGCGTGCTTATAACTTTCGATCATTTTGAGCGAATCTTTTAATTTTTGTGCCATTTTTCCACCTCTGCAGGGGTTTTTCACGTCCCGTGCTGTATATATTTTTTACTACCCGATTTCAAGCAATTCGTCAAAGCGAACAGACCCGAGAAACAAAAGGTCCGACCCCGACGGGCCGGACCTTTTTCGGTTATTGTCTCTCTGTATTGCGCCTAGCCGTGGGCCGCTTCCTCTTTTTCTTCCCCGTAGATTTCCAGTTTGCCTTCTGCTTCCATTTCCTTCAACCAGCCGGGGCACTGCTTCTCCGCCCATGACCGGGTCACGTAACCCGTGAAAATGGCCCGGGCAGAACCGGGAACACCAATCGTGCCGAGGTAGATGTGCACCAGCACGAAGGGGAAAATCGCCAGCATTCCCAGGGCGTGCAGGGGATACATCCACTGCACCAGCCCGTTCGGAAGCGACAGGGGGAACCACATGATCAGACCGCTTACGACCATGAGAATCCCGAATATCGCCACGGCAAGAAAAAAGGCCTTCTGACCGGGATTGTACTTGCCCGTTTCGGGAACATCGTCCACGTGCCACAGGTACCCGCCGGCGACCTTTATCCATTCAAGGTCCTCCGGCATCTTGAAAACGCCCGCCTCGCGCCACCAGATCAGAATGGCGAAGAAGAGCGCCGGGGCGAACAGAAGACCCGTGAAGTTATGCACCAGCTTCAGGTTCTTCAACCCTCCCAGGGGTGTCCCGAGAAAATTAAACGAGTGAAACATCATGCCCAGCCCCGTGAGAATAAGAATAATACAGGTGATGGCAAGCCACCAGTGCACGAGTCGTTCAAACGCGTCAGTCGACTTGATCATGCCCTTTTTCGGAATCATGGTTATTCTCCTCCTTCCCCGCCGGCCTGGTCATCACCGCTGGTGTCCTTCGGTCCGTGCGTGAGGTAGTGAATGAAAGAACCCGCCAGCACGCCGCCCGCTGCCAGGAGCGTCAACGGCTTGAACCAGTCTTTCCAGGCAATCACGGTGAGAGGCACGCGCGGCCGCTCGGGAAGCTCATCGTAAACATCGGGCTTTTCAGTAAGCACGTAAAGCATGTGCGTCCCGCCGACGAACTGGTCGCCGTACACGTTGGCGTCGCCGCCCAGCTCCTTGACCCGGGCGTGGGCCCTGGCGATCATTTCGTCCTTGTCGCCGAAACTCAGGGCGCCCGTGGGACAGGCCTTCACGCAGGCCGGCTCCATACCCCGGTCGATTCTCGAAAAGCAGAGATCGCACTTGGCTATCTTGTCCGTTACCGGATCATAGCGGGGGACATCGAAGGGACAGGCGGAGATACATTCCTTGCAACCGATGCACTTGTCCCTGTCCAGGGCAACCGAACCGTACTTCGTCCGGAAGAGGGCCCCGCTGGGACACACCTTGATACAGGCCGCGTCGGTGCAATGCATGCAGGCGTCTTTTCTGAAAAGCCATTTGACGTCTCCGTTACCGTTGGACATCTCCTGGAAACGTATCAGCATCCATGTATTCGACTGAAGGTCGGGGGGATTCTGGTAGGTGCCGGTGTTGTATGTCTGCCCCGCCGGCAGGGCGTTCCACTGTTTACAGGCCAGCTGGCAGGCACGACACCCGGTGCACTTACTTGTATCGTAGAGTTTGATCTTTTCCGCCATGGCTTACACCCCCTTCCTTTCAACGTTGACCATGAAGGCCTTGCTTTCGGGGATGCCCGTATTCGGATCCCCGATAAAGGGCGTCAGGAGATTCGCCGAATCACCACCGGTGAAAACTTCGGGAACCTTGTCTCCATGGACGTATTTTCTCATGTTGGTCGTCACCCATCCGTAGTGCCAGGGAATGCCGACCTGATGGACCGTCATTCCGGCTACCTTCATGGGTTTATAGCGGTCCGTCACGATGGCCACGGCCTCGACTTCGCCGCGGACCGACTTGACCATCACGTGTTCGCCGTTTTTAAAACCCTTGAGGCGCGCCAGTTCACTGCCTATTTCCACGAACAGTTCCGGCTGCATTTCGGCCAGCCAGGGTGCCCACCGTGTCAGGACGCCCGTCTGCCAGTGCTCGGACACCCGGTAGGTGGAACAGACGAAGGGGAACCGGGGATCACAGGTTGCCCTCGCGTCAACGCTGGTTCCCGTTCCGACCTCGTCCCACCTGACGATGGTGGGATTGATGAACTGCGGTGACAGCAGGTTCGCCTCGATGGGACATTCGAGCGGCTCGTAATGTTCCGGGAAAGGACCGTCAGCCAGCCCGGGCCCGAAAATATTCCCATAGCCGTCCGGTTTCATGATGAAGGGAGGTCTCCCCGAGCCGGGCGCCGCCACACCGTCGGGTACGTCGCCCGTCCACGTCGAACCGTTCCAGCGAATGACGGGATTTTTCTTGTCCCAGGGCAGGCCTGTGTCGGGATCAACCGAGGCACCATTATAGATGATCCTTCGGTTCAGAGGCCAGCACCAGGCCCAATCAGAGTAAAGACCTATAAGCGATCGGTCCTCGTTGCCCCGTCTCTTCGCCATGTTTCCCTTCTCGGTGTAGGAATTACAGTACAGCCAGTTTCCCGAAGAGGTTGAACCATCATCCTGCAGCAGGCCGAAACTCGGAACAAGGGTGCCTTTCTTGTACAGCACGCCGCCGATGACCTTGTCTTCCAGAAAATAGCCGTTCACTTCCCTGGCGACGTAATCGGGATCAAAATGACGGACCCGGCCGGTACCGTCCTTGACGCCGTAGTCCCATGTCAGCCTGGTGATTGCGTCTGACATCGGACCGCCGTCTTTTTCATAGCGCTCTTTGACGCGATAAAACAGTTCCGTCATGATATCGCCGTCGGGCATCGCCACACCGGGCGAATCAACGGCTTTATAACGCCACTGCATCCAGCGGCCGCTGTTGGTTATACTTCCTTCTTTTTCCATGAAGGCGGAACAGGGCAGCATGAATACTTCCGTCTTGATCTTGGACGGATCGAGCCCCGGTTCTCTCCAGAAGGAACCCGTCTCGTTGTCGTACACATTGACGTTCACCATCCAGTCAAGCTGGGTCAGCGCCGTGCGAACCTTGTGCGAACTGGCCCCGCTGCATGCCGGATTCATCCCCCAGGCGAACAGGCCGGAGAACTTGCCCTTGTACATGCTGTCGAAAAGCGTCAGCCAGGAGCAGTCCTGACCGTCGTCGCGCTTCGGCAGGTAATTGTAAGCTTCTTCCAGGGTGACGTTCATCCCGTAATGCGCCCGCAGAAGACTTGCCATGTACTTGGAATAATTTTTCCACCAGTTCAGACTCTTGGGCTCGTTCGTGGCAGGGGTGTTTTTCCTGTTGTACTCTTCCAGCGTCTGCCACGACGCCACAGGGGTTTTGAGATATCCCGGAAGAATGTGGAACAGGAGCGCCATGTCCGTCGAGCCCTGGACGTTTGACTCACCACGCAGCGCGTTCACGCCGCCGCCGGCCACACCCATGTTGCCGAGCAGAAGCTGGATGATACTCATGGCCCGGATATTCTGGACGCCCACCGTGTGCTGCGTCCACCCCATGGCGTACATGATCGTACCCGCCTTGCCGGGTTTCCCCGTTTTTGCATATTCCCTGTACACGGCAAGCAGCTTGTCCTCAGGTGTCCCGGTGATGTTCGACACGACCTCCGGCGTATATCTTTCGTAATGCTTTTTAAGAAGCCGGTAGACGCAATTAGGATCGGAAAGGGTCGGATCCTTCAGAATCACGCCGTCCCCATCGGTCTGATACGACCAGGTGCTCTTGTCGTACTTGCTTTCAACGAGACCCGAGAAAACGCCGTTGTTCTCGCCGGGCATTTTGAAATCGGGGTTCACCAGGAAGGAGGCGTTGGTGTAAGCCTTCACATACTTTTCGTGGATCAGATTGTTATCAAGTATGTACTTGATCATGCCGCCGAGGAAAGCGATATCCGTTCCCGACCGGAGTGGAGCGTAAATATCGGCCCGCGCCGAGGTCTGGGTGAACCGCGGATCCACGCTGATCAGGGGCGCCCCCTTCTCCATGGCCTTCGTTACATACTTGAATGATATCGGGTGATTCGATGCGGGATTGCTCCCCATCGCCAAAACGCAATCACTGTTTTCGATATCGTTCCAGTGATTGGTCATCGCGCCGCGTCCGAACGACTCTGCCAGAGCCGCAACAGTGGCGGAGTGTCAGATACGGGCCTGGTGCTCAATATACACCAGACCCAACCCCCTCAGGAATTTTTGATATATGAACAACTCTTCGTTGTCCAGCGCCGCGCTGCCGATGGAAGCGACGCCCTCCGTACGGTTAACCACCTGGCCCTTGCTGTTCCGCTCCACGAAAGTCTCGTCGCGGGATTTTTTTACATTATCGGCGATCTTGTCGAGGGCCCAGTCCCAGCTCACCTCTTTCCATTCCGTCGAATAAGGAGCCCGATATAACGGCTTGTCGAGGCGATTCTTGTTTACCGACATCTGATACACCGATCCGCCCTTGGTGCACAATGCACCCCGGTTGATAGGATGATCAGGATCGCCCTCCGTGTTAATCACTTTACCGCCCCGTGTGGATACGATAATGCCACAGCCCACCGAACAGTAAGGACAAATCGTAGTGGTCTCTTTCGCGTAGGCTATCTTAAGCGGTTCCGCGTAGGCGGAAACCGGCTTCAGGCTTACGCCGAGGCCGCTGCTCGCCAGGACGGCGCCCGAGATCTTCAAGAAACCTCGCCTGCTGACATTCATACTGATCGCTCCTTTCTCACTATCTATGATCTACACTATCGGCTGTTTTCAACGGCGGGAAACCCCGCGCCGCGGTTAGTGACCGCCGGTCATACATCAGTCGTTCATAGCAACGCGACAAATCAAAGTCAAGTATAATTGACTTGAAAAAAATAAATAATATTAACTTATTATGTCTTTGTTGACATAGCATTGCATGAGACTTGACAGGCCTCCTCCGGTACCTTACATTGCAGCTGGAAATACACTCACTGGACCTGCATTGTTCCAGGAAAGGATCAGGATCATGAGAATCATCGGCGCCGTCGGTAAAAACGGTTCAGGCAAAGACGAAGTACTGAAGCACATAAAAACGGCATTCGGCATTCCCTTTTATTCAACTGGTGATCTGGTACGTGAAATGGCCGCCCGTGAAGGCATTGAGCCGACCCGCGAAAATCTGGGCGCCATATCGAGACGCTGTTTTAACGACATGGGAGAAGGATGCTTCGTCCGTCTTCTGGCCGACAAAATCAGGGATGAAAAACTCCCGGCCGTTGGAATCAGCGGCGTACGGTCACTGGCCGACGTTACTGTTCTCAAGTCAGTATTCGGCGGAGACTGTGTCCTGATCAACGTGGAAGTATCGGATTCCCGGCGCCGCTTCGAGCGCATGGTGGCGCGGGGGGAAGAAAGGGATCCCGACAGTTTTGAACAATTTCTGGAACAGGAACAACGGGAAGAAGAACTGTTTCACATAGAAGAAGCGCAAGACATGGCTGATTTCACCATCCTCAACAACGGAACTCTGGCCGATCTTCACGAAGCCATCGACCACCTGGTGCGTGAGAAAAACCTCCTTGGATTTATTCCCTAATTCGGGGGACATAACACTTAATTGTCGTGATCGTGGAAAGGGGTCAGGCAGCATCACAAATAATTAAGTGTTATGTCCCCGGAATACTCCCCGAATACTCCCCGACGCTTTTACTCGCTTTCATCAGACATATCAAAATCCGGAAAATGTTCTTTCAGGCATTCGGGACATATGCCATGACTGAATTCAGTATTGGAACGATCACGAACATATGATTCTATTTGATGCCAGTGCCCATTATCATCTCGAATTTTTTTACAGTAGGAACAGATGGGAAGCAGCCCCTCAAGTTTCTCAGTACGGATCTCGCTTGCCTCGGCACGCATCCGCATACGATCCACAACCAGAACCATCATGCCCAACGCCGCCAGTATATGAAACCCCACCAGGAGGCCAAACGCCAGGGGAAGCACCCACGATTCTCGCCATAATAAAGGAAATAAAAGTATATACACTCCCCAGGCCAGCAAACCCCAACCGGCCAGCCTGCGTCCCGCCGACGACTTCGCGGGAACGTGCCTCAAAATCATACTGCCTGCCCACAGAAAAAGAACGGCCCGAAGTACCATGAGCAGGAACATCGCTCCGAATCGATGGTGCGGCATCATGATCATCGCCCCCAGCCAGACAGCGACAAAAACACACAGGGCATAAATAGTCCGGCGCTGTATGTTTCTCCCGGTGAACCTGCAGGCGCCGTACACCAGTGTAATGAAGCCCATCATGTGTAAAACTTCGCCGACAGTGAAGAACAACCAGGGGCTATCCGCAGCCGTACCCGCCCAGAACAAAAACCCCGCACTGTTTAAGAAAAAACTCATTGACCAGTATCCGGGACCGACTTCTCCACCCGCGGCATTTCGCAAAAACAACATGCCAAAGCCGATGCAGATAAATATCGTCGCAAACCCCAGAAAAGAGCCTGATAGTGATGCCAAAATCATTATAATTTACTCCAATCAAAATCCATGAGACCGACAGCTTCAGCGGTTCGTCTTCGCCGCGGCCACTGTAAGCTTTGTTCAGGCTACTGTCAAAATAAGCCGGGGAATAAATCTGTCGCCTTTTTTCGTTCAATTCTCAGCAAGTCATCACAACATTCCGATAACAGTAATTCTAACGGATGATTCCAGATGCGAACGCTAATCAGCTGGTCTTAAATCTGACGATGGCCGTCCGGCGCTCGAATATACGCTCAACGCGGTTACTGTGACCACTATCAGCCCCATGCCCAAAATCTGCGAGCCGGCCAGGTGTTCGTTTAAAACCACAACGCCGAACAGCGAAGCGGTGACCGGTTCAACCATTGCCACAATTGAGGCCACGGACGGCGCAGTATGATTCAGACCGATGATATAAAGAACAAACGACAACCCCGCGCCGAACACACCCAGTCCCGCGAACAGCGGCCAGTCCGCTGTACTCAGGACTGCAGCGATCTGATCGGCATCACCCGGCCAGACAAGGATGATGACAAGTACCGCGAACGCTATTGAGAGAATCGCCTGCGGGCTTCCGTGCGGCGCCGCATACTTAAATCCGAAGATGAATATCGCGTAGGACAGTCCGGCAAGCAGCCCGGCGATCACACCGATAAACGTGACACCGCTCGCACCGATATCGTAAATCTGCGTGAGCAACACGATACCAATCATCACCACCGCGATCGCAGTCCACTTCAGCGGGGATGGGCTTTCAAGCTTCAGGGCGAATGAAATGAGATACACGAACACCGGCGCGCAGTACATCAACGTAGCCGCAACCGCGACACTTCCCTGCGATATGCTGATGAAATAGAACGCGAAGTTGCCGGCTACTCCGAAACCGGCGATCGCCGACCAGAACCATAACCGGCGACTCGCCAGTCCGCTGCCGCGCGGGCGCAGCGCCAGCCAGACGAGGACGAACAGCAGTCCAATCGCGCCCCGGTAGAATGAAACCACGAACGCATCCCAGCCATCGGCCATCAGAATACCGCCGATCCCGCCTGATAAGCCCCAGCAAAAAGCCGCCAGCGCTACGAAAACTGTGCCCGCACCCACCATGTGATCTCGTTTTTTCATGATACAATAAAGACGGCTCGCGGCGGCAAATGTCGCGCCGAACCGCGCACCGTTGATCAGCAGCCCCTATCGGCGAAGGCTGAATCGCACATCATATGACCCTTGCAAATGATATTAAGCTTGGAGAACAAGCCAATTTACTATTTGCCCGGCCCCTGCTGTTCCCCTTGGACTGCCATGTTGGGCGTTCATTGTTTACTGTACTTTTCGAGAGATATACTGTGGACTCAGTATGATTTGATATTTTCCACCCTTCGCGTCAGTTGCTTCGCCGTAAAAATTGCTGTTTTGTTTTCCAACCGCTATATCAACATGAAGCACAGAACCCTGGTTGCCTTTCAGTACACCTTTCAGATATTTATTTTCACTCGTTGTCGTTATTTTGCCGGTTTTCGTCCCCCACTTATTCTGAACGACTCCAGTCGACGTAGAACTTTCTGATACAAGGTAATACTTGCCTCGAAACGTCTCGCCGCTTGTGGGGTGGACCGCCAGCATGACACCTTCGGGATAAATCGCACCTCTGGTTCCTTGCACCTCTATCGTCATTTCTGAACCATCGGAAAGAGAGATCATCTTGCCCTGGCGCATGTGGACATGTCCATCAGGAAGCCTCGGCAACGAGCATCCGAACACGGCTGCCATGAGAATGAATATTGACAAAGTAACCATGCACTTTTTCATTGCCTGCCCTCCCTGCCTGAGTTGTTTCCATAATTCGGATGTTCTGCTCCCCACGTCGACTTTCTCGGCTACAGATTACCACCTGCCATCGCAATCCCCCTGAAAGATGACGGCACCGCTATTGTCACTGCATCGTTCATAGTTGTCTGCTTAATTATTTTGTTCACTCACCAGCCGCAGTACGCGGTCAGCTGGAGTAACTGGTTAGGCGAATTAATACTATTAAATACCTACGGACATAAGGTCACACAATCACTCTGAAAAATTAAGTATTATGCCCCTCGAATTCCCCCATAAGTTAATAAGTTAACTACGTCCCTTAGTACTTACTAAGGCTTCCGCATCAGCAAGATCTTTCGTTCTTCCTGTGGCTTTTTTATTGATAATAAGATCATCGATTGAAGGGATGTGGACGTCAATACCATCAATGTTTACTAAAATTGAATTTTGATAGGTCTGTTCAAATTTTAGCCCTGTTGCCTCTGTAATGATATCAATTCGCCTCGGAGCGACTCCAATCTGGAAAACGGTCCCATCTTCCTCCAGATCCTTTTTAGTAATATTATGCAGTGGTGTGCCGAAACTGCGCAAAGCTCGGAGGACCGCTTCGGCATTATCAGAAGATGGCATGACCCATATATCAATATCCATGGTAGCTCTGGGATATCCGTGGGCAGCAAGCGCATATGCTCCGACAAGGATAAACTTAACCTTTTCGTCGGATAAGGCTTGTAATATGTCTCTGTAGTCTTCGTTCAACATCATGCTTTATGCTTAGAGAGGCGATTTCTTTTGTTAACGGCCAGACAAGAAGAATGCGGTCTTCAGCGTTACCGACGACATAATCTACATTACGATTGTCGGTCATTTTATATGTTTCTGTATGTTTACGATCCATATTCATATTTCAAAATTAACATTTTAACTGATTATAATCAATATGATATTCGCTCCGAACGGGCTGCTAATCAGCGGCGCGACTTTTTGCGTCGGCTGCATTAGCCTTGTTGGGCATTATTTGTGTTTGTGCTTTGCCGCCAGACATTATCCATCGGACTATTTTAACCCATGGCGACCACGGCCTCATTTGAGGAGCCATTCCAAGTGATGCCTGAGCAGTGGATAGGGCGTCTTCGAGCAATGCATCGTGCAGAGGTCGAATTACGAGTGGCCAAGTTAATAATGCAGAACCCTTCAATTCCATCTCAATCGTATGTCGTAGTAAAAAAGACTGATGTGAACTTTTGACA
>LQBH01000007.1 GCA_002030015.1 delta proteobacterium MLS_D | reverse complement strand
GGCTGGATCGTTCCCCTGTATTTCGACAACGACACCGGGACGATGGACGGCATGTTTGCCGGCAAGACCGGCTCCTGGGAAGGCATTCTGTCGAGTATTCTTTTTGACAGCGCGGAAAACATCTACTATCTCTTCGGGCTTCCCCTCGGCGATACGGCGACTGCCTCGGGCGGCGGCATAGAACTTGGCGAGGGTACCGGAGCCGCCTTGCTCACCCCCGCCGCCGACATGCCGGAAGAAAGCTCTTTCGGCGTGGTTGAAACCGAATCGGGTTCGCCCTACCCCCTGTCGGTCATGATAGGTGAGAACTATTCGTCCTATTACTCCGGCTCCGAAGGAGGGTATGACTCCACGTCCTTCTATGTCGATTCCTCCATAAGCTGGCTCGACCGCACCCATCGCGGATATATCGACTTCACGCACGAGTTCTCTGCTTATTCAGAAGGAGGCTCCGTCGAGTCTGATCTGTATAGCGACGGCTCGGCGTACTTTTACCCGCACGACTTCGTCGGCGTCGTTCCCGGTATCGACCTGAGCCACGAAGTGTGGGCAAACCTTCCGGCGAGCCTGTACGCGAACAACGGCGGAACCGCCGCGGTCGCGGCCCACGACACGGGGTTGATCGGCGGTACATATGCCGAGTCATCATGGGGAACGGGCCTGGGCGAATACACGGCAATGGGAACTTACGACGGCGATCTCGGATCAGGCAACCACCTCTGGAACTCGTTCGTTGCCTTCGCCGACGGCGCCGAAACCGGCTGGACCGACCTGGAAAACGTGGCAGCCATGCTTCGCGGAGATTCTTTTCAGACATCAAATCTCGCCTTTACGTTCACCACGGGGCGCTGGTTGTTTAACGACCCGGAAACGAACGATACGGCAATCTACGGTGATACCGTCGGCATATACATGGACGAATCCGGCACCGCCGGGCTGGTGTACGGGTTTATACCGGGCTATTATTATCCCGCCATGAACATGTGGATGGCCGATTTGGCAAGTATCGAATTTGACGCTCAGGGCTCCTATACTCTCGAGGGTATCGATATTAACCCACTGGCGGGGTACCTGTACGAGGATTTCCCCGGTGGCACTATCTCGGGAGCCGGCGCGGGCGCTTCAATCGAATTTATTATTCCGGGAGATGCCGGAATCGGCTGGGGCGCCTATAATCTCATGTTCGGAAGCGACGACCTGCCCTTTTCCTATGCGAACGACTTCTCCGGCAATCCCGGTGAAGTCGATGTCGCCTTCTTCGGTTCCCTGGTTCTCGATGAAGACGTCTACCTGATCGGAATCCTGGGCAGCTCCTGGTACGACGGTCTTGTCGATGGGAGCATAAGCGGTATCTTCGTTTCCGACAAGGACCACGGCATTCTGGGCGGACCCTTTTACGGCACTTATGATGACGCCGACGGCACCTGGATCGGCGCGTCGTCGGGCACCTTTGAGGAAACAGAAACATTTGCAACTCTTTTCTCGGATGCATGGGCAGGTCCCTGGGTGGGGCTTTATCCAGGCTATTTTGATAACCAGGTGGAATCGGACATTTCCGGAGGAAGCATGCCGTTTTACGAGGAGTTTGTAGCGGGCACTGATCTCGGGGTCTGGGCCTTTGATGTAAATGTACTGTATGATCAATATGGGGGTGAAATTCCACCCTCCTTCAATACAGAAACTCTTCCCGGCGGTCCCTGGACGCTTCTCGGTTACGTAAACGAAGAGACTTTTTCAAGGTCGTTAATCATCGATGGAACACAGTGGAACGAGGGACCTGACGGCATCGAGGGCAGAGTCGCCGGTTCATGGATTACTATCGACGAAGCACTGACGGGCGTCATAGGCGGCTCGATTACGGGCGAAATTATTGATGGCACCACCACATGGCAGGCCATCGCCCGCGGTGTGTCCATCGGTACGGAACGGTTCCTCTCCATGGCCGACAGCGACACTGGTAAAGCCGCACTCGAACAGATGAGCATTCCCTGCGTCCAGGTGGGAACTACGAATCTCGCTCAAGCTCCGAATGGTTCACAATACCTGTCCGGCGTGTACATGAACGACGTGCGCTTTTTCTCGTATTCCGCCGGTCAGGCGCCTGTTATCTGGGCGACGGGAGACGTCGGTGGCAACTGGTCGGGTGGTACCCCCTTTTCTGATTACGCAACTCTCACTGGAACCGGCTTCGAAGGAGGCGGAGTTGACTTCTTCATAAACCGTTGGGACAGCAACCAGTGGGCTGCTCAGGTTTCTGCGTGCGGGGGAACTGTCGCGGGTCACACCATAGGAATTCAGGGCGGTGCTGCGGGCGCCTACACGGGAGACACCAGCGGAACGTTCACCGGCACGGCTTCAGGCGTTGCGGGGGCGCCCGACCTGATTTGTGATTAATCGACACGGTGAATTTCTGAGTTAAACGAAACGGGGCGTCGCGATCAACGCGCGCCCCTTTTTTCATTGTTGACGGAGTACCGTGCCCTGCTCACCTTTCTCCGGGGGTTACAGCTTCACCGGAGTTCCACTTCGTAAAACTCGTCCCGGTCGCCCCTTCGCCTTCGGTCCTCCCAGAAGCGGTCGATGGCGGCGAAGAGCCAGAGCGCCTGACTGCAGGTGAAATCTTCCATTTTTTCAAGCAGATGGGGAACGCTCACGCCGAAATGGTTTCCAAGACGCTCGTATTTTTCCACGTCTTCCAGGTCCCAGAGAATCAGCAGGGGCCACTCGTCGAAACGGTCCGCCTCGAAATGTGCGTTCTTGAAAACCTCGCAGAGAAGTGCTCCCTCGGCGGGCGTGAAAAACTCCGCCATGTCGCGCCCCGTCTCTTCCAGCCGGTCGAGACAGGAAACGATCCGCTCCCGCAGGTCGTCGGAAATAGACACGTCCTTTCCGAACAACCGTTCGAGGAACACCACGGGAAGCGCAGTACCGTCGGGAGAACTCATCGTGCAACCTTACCGGAGACCCCCCGGCCGGGGGTTCAGGAATAAAAAAATGGGGTGAGTGAAGGGATTTGAACCCTCGACCTCCGGGGCCACAACCCGGCACTCTAACCAACTGAGCTACACCCACCACAGGTTTCATTGAAGGGGAACTTTCATACCACGAAGGCAGTCAAAGGGCAATAGAAATTCCATACTCGCAGTCATTCCGGGAAATACCCTTACGGGCACACGAGCAGTGATCCAGTCTTTTAAGATATTTCTGGATTCCGGATAAAGCCCTGAATGACGGAGGCTTCGTAAAATTATTTATTATGTGTCAGGTATGGGTCTGTTTCGTTTCGCTGTTACGGCGAATACCTTGTCGGACTTATGGTTATCGTCCAGCATTGCGTGGGTTTTCTCATTGATTAAAAAATAAGGGGCCACGGTGTTTCGCGACCCCTTGTTTTTCTGGTACGCCAGCGGGGATTCGAACCCAGGACCTACGGATTAGAAGTCCGTTGCTCTATCCAGCTGAGCTACTGGCGCGTGTGTGAAAAAAGAATGGCTAGGTCTAACCCCGTTATACTTTCCTGTCAAGACAAAACGGGCCGGGGCCCGCACGTTATCGCACATAACCGGCAATGCCGTCGTAGTTATATCCTTTTTGTTTCTGTTCGCTTTCCCGCAGTTCCTGTGTGTACAGATAACGTTTCGTCTCGGGATTATACAGGCGGTATAATTCCCGCGTTTCAGGCAGCGGCACCAGCGCTATGTTCCCCAGAGATCCCAGGAATTCATAATTATCGGTCTCGAGATCGACCGCCGAGCGATCGGTCGAGTAAAACCACGATCCACGCCCTGAGTGACGCCAGGCGTAAAACGGCGTCGTTCCGGGCGTACCGGGACTGAAAAGGTTGAAGGCGACACCTTTCCGCCGGTATCCCTTAAGAACTGCCTCGTCTGAATGTTCCTTTTCCGTCCACAGCGCAACATCCTCGCCCCGGGTGTAGTAAAAGACCTGCACAAGATCGTTCGTTTTCTCTTCCATAATCTGGAAAATCAGCTCCACGACGTCACGGCCGCCGTTTGAAGTGAAGAGTATGTTTTCTCCGTAGAGCCCGGGATCAAGCCCGGTCGTATCGATCACGACACTGACGTAATCCGTCTGTTCTTTCGTGGTTCCCCGGACAGGTGAAATACGGACCCCTCCCCTGCTCACCTGTTTCAGGGACCAGCCGTACGGCCTGAATCCCTCGACGTTCACCTGTCCCGATCCCGCCGCAACAATGGTCAGTACATGGACTTTGTCGGTAAGTCCCTCCACAAGACGCACCTCGGATCGTTCCCGTGACGGGGAGTAGCAGTCGATCATTCCGACATGCACATCATCGATGGCGGCGCTGAAAAAGCCGCCGCTTTCACTTTTCAGGAGTACCGTCGAGACGCCCGTTCCCCTGAAATGAAACCGCATTGTGTCGCCCTGTTTTGAAGCAACGGGATACCCCTTTCGAACACGCCACGTACCGGAAAGGGTGACGTGGTCAGCCACGGCCGAAGGGATTCTATAGGGCTCGCCCTCCTTGAGTTCACCGTTATACAGCGATATTAATGGTGCCAGAGAGGACTTCCGTCCTGATGACCCGTCGCTCAGTCCTCGAAGACCGGCTTCCCAGGAGAGAACGGATTTCCCCTTGTTTTTTACCCGGATTTTCGGCATGTACATGCGGTCTTTTTCGAGAACGCCCAGGATCAATCCCCGCGGCTCCACGTCCAGCACGGCGCGGGACTCCTCGCTTGATATTGCGTATGCAAGGAACAGGGTTCTGTCGAGATCATCGCCGAACCGCAGGGTTATGGCGTCACGATAACGCCCGTCGCGAACGGTCCTGTAGAAGCGGGATTCTTTCCCGTTCGACTCCAGGGCAAGCTCCAGCGTGAAGAAGCCCCGGAGGTCCGACGGCGACGAACTGAGCCGGACGTTCAGGGGCATCGACGTTCCGTTGAAGGAACCGGTGAACTCGCCACCGGAACGCGAAATCCACTCGTCCGGCGCATGGAGTGTCCAGTCTGTTTCGCGAACGCCCTTCCTGCTTATCTCGAACACCGCGATGGCTTCTTCTTCCGGCCCCAGCAGCCCCAGGTCTATTTCACGGGGAACTGCCCTGAGACCCGCCAGCGGATCTGTTTCAATCACTTTTATAAACGCGGCATGACTTTCAATACCGCGTTCAACTCGTTTTACCTCGGCGATTCCCGGAGCCAGTCCCGCAAACATACCGCGTCCCTCATAGGCGACTACCAGGGGATTCGAGACGACCCATCTTCCTCCGCGGGATGTCGATACGTCTGTCCGCGTTCCGTCCGACCAGAGGGCCGTTGCCGCAATACGCCTCCTTTCCCCTTCCGGCAGTGAGAGTTTTCGCGGAGTCACCAGGACCGATTCAAGCACAACCACTTTCACGGAGAAAGCCAGAACACCGTCACCTCCGTTGGACCGTACAACGAGACTCCCACGGTAATCACCTTCGTTAAGACCATGCGTGTCAAGCAGAATGGTTACCCTGTCCCGTTCACCCGCCCTGGTGTGTCCGGTTTCGCGCTGGTCACTCTTGATTTTAATCCACGGTTCCGTCGCTTCCAGGCGCCATGACAACGACCCGGCACCGCTGTTTTTTATTTCTATTTCAAATTCTTTTCGTGTGTTGACTTCCATGCGCCCGGGAAGATCACCGGGTTCTGCAAGGGTAAGAACGGGCCCCTCCGCTTTGTCCACGAAAACCGGAACCCGGTCGCTTGCCATGTCCTCTGTCGATGCGAGTACTCCGGCATATCCCTCGGCCTTCCCCCGCAGTACGCCAGGGGAAACAAATTCAGCAGTCCGGTGGTTATCGCAATGCCACTGCACCTGTTCGGTTATGTCCCGGCGGTCGCCGCTCGTGTAAATGCCCTTCGCCCGGAAAACACGATGGGCGCCTACTGCAAGAGGATCGGGATATGACGGTTCTATTTTCAGCGTCCGAAGCGATCCCCGCGGCCCGTGCAGGGGTTTTTCTTCGACATAGGCGATAAGTGGAATGTGAACAGTTTCACCGGCGCTGGATATGGTTATGTCCGCCCCGTGATACCCGGTTTCGAGCCGGCGTGAATCGATGGACAGTCGCACGCGCTGCGGTTTTTTCGGCGCGAAGACGCCGAATGTTTTGTCCGGCACGACCCATGGTTTTGATGATTGAAGAGACCATGATTGTCCCGCCGCGCCGTCGCGATGATAGAAATAAAGCAACCGCTCGGCGGTTCCGGGTTTTTTCAGTGTTCCAAAGTCTATGATGCCCGGAGACACCAGGAACGCAGAATCCATTCGATGTTCTGATTCTTCGAGTGCCGTGGCCGGACACGCGCAGAAGAAAATCGCGGTGAAGACCGCGAGCAAGTGGAACAACCAGGTTTTCAGCATTACGCGCACCCGTGATTATGGACTATTGAGGATGTATTCCGGGGTATTTCCACCGGAATTTCGAATTTACCCTAGTACAGGGCCGTAAGCTTGTCAAGCCGGACCCTTCTGCCCATAATCCGCGATTGGCTCAGCCTGTTCGTGGTACGGACAGTTCAACGCCCTGTTAATTCGGCATGATACATGCTGTCCGATACACATTCAGACCGAACCATCAGGGGTGCTGCAATGACAGAACAGGCGGAAAATCACCCCCTCCCCTGAAGGGAGAGGGCCGGGTGAGGGTGCAAGAATAACGTTATTATCCCCCTCCCCTTTATCCCCTCCCTCCAGGGGAGGGGAAACGATAGTGTTTGGCTTTTTCCTGCCCGGTCTATCCTTCGACTGTGCATACTGAAAACGCGATAACGTGCTCTTAAGAAAATCAATCGCGGATTGTGTGCTTCTGGGTCGCGAGAGGACAAAAGCCTTGACACCGTTTCAGAGTCCCATATATAGTCCACGGAAATTTTGTCCGGACTTTTGCGGGACGTGGAATGCACGCTGAAGACCTTAAATATTTGCTCGCTCTTACCTTGATTGACGACATCGGACCCGTAACCGTCAACGGCCTGGTGGCCGCTTTCGGTTCGGCACGCACTGCCATGTCCGCGCCGCCTTCCAAACTCGCGGCCGTCAGGGGCGTGTCGGCGACGATCGCCGGCCGCATAAGTACATTCAGTGACTGGGTTCGCGTGGACAACGAACTGGAACGCGCCGCACAACTGGGCATAACCCTGGTAACGGCTGATGAAGACAGTTACCCTTCACTGTTGCGTCATATTTATGATTATCCTCCCCTTTTGTATGTACGGGGGGAACTGAAACCGGATGATATCTGCGTAGCCCTTGTCGGCTCACGGCGGGCGACTGCACAGGGCCGCTATACTTGCGAACGGATTTCCCGCGAGCTTGTCCACCGTGGAATTACAGTGGTGAGCGGTTTGGCCCGCGGCATCGATTCATCGGCGCACCAGGGCGCTCTCGCGGCACGGGGGCGCACCCTGGCCGTCATGGGATCGGGCCTGGATACGATCTATCCGCCGGAAAACCGTGACCTGTGCGAAAAAATAGTCGAGGCGGGCGCCGTCGTCAGCGAGTATCCTTTTGGATCGGAACCGCTGGCGCACCATTTCCCTCGTCGGAACAGGATAATCAGCGGCATGTCCTACGGCGTGGTTGTCATCGAGGCAACGGAAAAAAGCGGTTCGCTTATCACCGCGCACCTGGCCCTTGAGCAGGGACGGTGTGTTTTCGCCCTGCCGGGGGGAATCGAGACTCAAACGTCCCGGGGAACAAACTCGCTTATCAAAAACGGTGCTACACTGGTGCAGGACGTGGAAGACATTCTGTGCGAAATCGCGCCCCAGGTGGACGGAAACCATCCTTCAGCGATCTCTTCCGAACCTGATTACGACACAACGGAAAGCACTGCGGCAGATGGTGAAACAGAAAAATCAGCGGATGAAGAAAAGGGAGGCGACGAACAGGCGCTTTTGCGGCTTATCGGTGACCGTCCCGTTCATATTGACGATCTCATCGCCCGGTGTGACATTGACATGAACAGGATGCTCGGCATGCTCCTGTCCCTGGAATTAAAGGGCCTGGTCAGACAGATGCCGGGAAAATATTTCGTTATCAAGGAGTAGAGGATACATGCCTTCAACGCTCATAATCGTGGAATCACCCACAAAGGTAAAAACAATAAAAAAATATCTCGGCGCCGGTTTCGATGTCAGGGCGTCCGTCGGCCATGTAAAAGACCTCCCCAAGAACAAGCTGGGTATCGATATTGAACAGGATTTCACGCCCAGTTACATCGTCAAGTCAGACAGAAAGAAAACAATAAGTGAGCTGAAAAAGGCCGCGGTTTCGGCCGAACGCATTCTACTGGCCCCCGACCCCGATCGTGAGGGAGAGGCCATCGCCTGGCATATTGCGGAAGAAATAGGCGGAAAAAATAAAAAAATTTTTCGGATTCTCTTCGGCGATCTAACAAAAAAAACCGTACTGGACGCGATTGAAAAACCGCTTTCCCTTGACGTGAACAAGTATGAAGCACAGCAGACACGCCGTATTCTCGACCGCCTTGTGGGATACCGCATCAGCCCGGTACTCTGGGAAAAGGTCAGACGGGGGCTCAGTGCCGGCCGCGTCCAGTCGGTGGCGGTGCGGATCATTTGCGAGCGGGAGCGCGAAATCGGCGACTTCAGGCCGGAAGAATACTGGACCATAACGGCCCGGCTGGAAGGCGGCGAACCTCCGCCCTTCGAGGCAAAGCTCTTCAAGATTGACGGCAGAAAAAAAACCGTCGCAACGGAGGAGGAAGCACAGGAAATCGTACGGACACTCGAACAGTCGTCCTTCCTGGTTGACGCAGTGGAAAAGAAGGAGGTGAAACGCCAACCGGCGCCTCCCTTCACCACCAGCAAGCTCCAGCAGGAAGCGGCACAGCGGTTCCGTTTCTCGGCGAAGAAAACGATGATGACGGCCCAGCGTCTCTATGAGGGAATCGAGTTGGGCGATGAGGGTCCCGTGGGTCTCATCACGTACATGCGAACTGATTCCGTGCGGATCGCCGACGAGGCGCTCGACGAGGCCCGGCGGCATATTCGGCAGAAATACGGCGACGCGTTTCTTCCGTCAAAAGCCCGCCGGTTCAAAACAGCAAAAAGCGCCCAGGACGCGCACGAAGCCATCCGCCCTGCGTCGATTGCTTATCCTCCCGAGGCAATTGAACAATACCTGGAAAAAGATGAATTCCGTCTGTACCGTCTTATCTGGAACCGGTTCATCGCCTCTCAGATGGCGCCGGCATTCTTCGACCGGACCACGATTGATATTGCAGCTGACCGTTTTATTCTACGGGCACGGGGTTCCGTCATGACGTCTCCAGGATTCACTCTTGTCTACACCGACCGTCCTGTCGAAACCTCAGCCGACGACCACGGTGCGGGCGGCGATGATGATGCTTCCTCCGCGCCGCTGCCGCCATTGTCGGCCGGCGATGTTCTCTCGCTTTCGGGCATCGATCCCCGCCAGAATTTCACGCAGCCGCCGCCCCGTTTCAGCGAAGCCACTCTTGTGAAGGAACTGGAGGAACGCGGCATCGGCAGGCCCAGCACGTACGCCGCCATTCTCAGCACCATCCAGGAGCGCGATTACGTTGTCCTCGAAAACAGGCGCTTTCAGCCGACGGAGCTGGGCTTTATCGTAACCGACCTCCTGGTTCATAATTTTCCCGCCATTCTTGACGTGGGATTCACCGCCGCCATGGAAGACAAGCTGGACCGCATCGAGGAAGGCAAACTCACAAGAATCGAAACACTCAGAGAATTTTACGAATCATTTACGGCTGAGCTTGAAAATGCACGCGTTTCCATGCGTAATATTAAAAAAGAGGAGGAACCGACGGACCTTGTCTGTGAGAAATGTGGCAGTCCCATGGTTGTCAAATGGGGCAGAAACGGTAAATTTCTCGCCTGTTCCAATTATCCCGCCTGTAAAAATACGGCGAATATCAGTCGTGACGAGGACGGCAAGGTCGACCGGAAAGAACCGGAAGTCACGGATATTCTCTGCGAACAGTGCGGCAAGCCACTGGTTATCAAAGAAGGCAAGTTCGGAAGATTCCTCGGATGCTCGGGTTATCCTGAATGTACTTTCACCAAACCAATCGAAACGGGCGTGCCATGTCCACGCGAAGGTTGCGACGGGATTCTCTGCGAGCGGAGAACGCGTCGTGGTCGTACATTTTACGGATGTTCCCGCTATCCCGAATGTACCTTCGCGACGTGGGACCGCCCCGTCCCGGAGAAATGTCCACTGTGCGGGTCACCCTATCTTCTCGAAAAACACAGCCGTACCAAGGGTACCTACCTGATCTGTCCCAACAAAGAGTGCGGCTACCGGACTGATGAAGACCGGAGTACCTGAGTATGACCGGACCGGTCGTAAAACCAGTCACCATCATCGGGGCGGGGCTTGCCGGTTGCGAGGCGGCCTGGCAGGCGTCGATCCGGGGCGTGCCCGTTCGCCTTTTCGAGATGAAGCCGGCACGTTATTCGCCGGCGCACCGGTCACCAGGTCTGGCCGAGCTGGTCTGCAGTAATTCTTTCCGTTCCGAGAGCCTCGACAGCGCCGTCGGGATTCTGAAGCGGGAAATGACCATGATGAATTCGCTTATCATGGAAGCGGCCGCCGCATGCCGCGTGCCCGCGGGCCGGGCACTCGCCGTTGATCGGAAACTGTTTTCAGCGTACATTGAAGATCGGCTTTGTTCACGCGACAACTGCCGGATTAAACGCGTGGAGGTCGCCGACATTCCCGATGACATTCCTCTCGTGATCGCCTCCGGCCCCCTCACCTCGAACAAGCTCGCCGACGCAATAGCAGAGTTGACGGGATCAACGGGACTCTTTTTCTATGACGCGATCTCGCCTGTTATCGAAACTGAATCCATAGACTTCGGGCGCGTTTTCATGGCTTCCCGTTACCAGGAAGGCGAGGGAGATTATATCAACTGTCCGCTTGATCGCGACGAATACGAGAACCTGCATCGTGAAATAATGGCCGGACGTGAAATTCAGCTAAATGATTTCGAAGACAGACGCTGCTTCGAAGGATGTCTGCCCATAGAAGTACTGGCGCGACGGGGTATCGACACACTTCGCTACGGCCCGATGAAACCGGTCGGCCTCACGGACCCGCGCACGGGTAAACAGCCCTGGGCAGTGGTTCAATTGCGGCGCGAAAACCTTCAGGGATCGCTTTATAATATGGTCGGCTTTCAGACGAAGCTGGCCTATCCCGAGCAAAAACGTATTTTCAGAATGATTCCAGGTCTTGATAGTGCCGAATTCGCGCGCTACGGGAGCATTCACAGGAATACGTTCATCGATTCGCCGCGCCTCCTGACGGAACACCTGGAGTTGCGGTCCCGTCCGGGAGTTTTCTTCGCCGGGCAGATAACCGGTGTCGAAGGGTATCTTGAATCAGCCGCTTCCGGCCTGTTTGCGGGCATCAACGCGGCACTGCTCGCAGGAGGATCCTCCTGCCCTCCCCCGCCGCCTGAAACGGCTATCGGTGCGCTGGTTGCACATGTAACCAACAGGGACGCCCTTCCGTTTCAACCGATGAATGTTAATTTCGGACTGTTCCCGCGGCCTGAAAAAAGGATAGGGAAAAAAGAACGCGGGGCGTTTCGCGCATGCCGGTCGGCCGAACATCTCGTCCGCTGGAAATCGACGGTCGATAGTCAGGTATTCCTTTCGTAAATGATACGCAACCCCTCGAGGGTTAGCATATCGTCAACCACGTCGATGCTTCGCGTCTCCGGCGCGATGATGCCGGCGAGTCCTCCCGTTGCTACGACGATAACCTGCTGCTGTACCTCCGCTTTCATTCTCTCAACTATACCGTCGATGAGGCCGGCATAGCCGAACATTATTCCCGCCTGCATGCTGCTGACGGTGTCCTTGGCGACGATGCGTTTTGGCCTGCTGAATTCCACGCGGGGAAGTTTCGACGCCCGGGCAAACAGGGCTTCCGTTGAAATAACTATTCCCGGTGAGATGCATCCGCCCATATAATCGCCTTTTTCCGTCACGTAATCGAAGGTGGTGGCCGTACCGAAATCGACGATTATAAGATTTCCCTCATACTTTGCGTGGGCCGCCACGGCATTGACGATGCGGTCCGCGCCAACTTCACGGGGGTTGTCGTAGTAGATCGGCATGCCCGTCTTTATGCCGGGGCCAACGATAAAGGGCTTCATGTAAAAATATTTTTCGCAGAGCGGCGCGAGAATGTTCAGCATGGGGGGAACCACGCAGGAAATGATGATTGCGTCAATTCGTTTCGGTTCCACGCTGACCGTTCCGAGCAGTTCAAGGATCAACATGCCGTACTCATCGACCGTGTTGTTTGATATCGTCCTGACACGCCACCATTGCACGAGCCGATCCCCCTCATACAGACCGAGAACCGTGTTCGTATTTCCGACGTCGAGCACAAGCAACATGTCGTTTCCTCCTTCTTTCATCGATCCGGCCGCCGTCGCGGTATGGGCATATGACGACGCCTTTATTGCGGCAACACGTCTCCTGATAGAATCCGAACGACTGATCCCGTATTATCCTCGAGAAGCAGCGCCCCTTCTTCATCTATGCCCCTGACGATCCCCTCTACGCGAGAATCACGGTCGTCGACAGTTACTTTTACGTCCACTATGCCGGAACAATCAAGCCACCTGCTCCTCACCGGCGCAAATCCCTTCGTGCTGTACGTTTCGTACCATCGATCCAGCGAACGCAGCACAGCTTCCGCGACATCAATCCGATCGGGTGTATGTGTTGTTTCCTCCAGAAGCGAGGTCGCCCGGTGGCGGAATTGCTCGTCGAATTCGTCGAATTTCATGAAAATGTTGACGCCGATTCCAACAACGACGAAATCGACGCTGTCCCCCCTGGTTCTCATTTCCGTCAGAATTCCTGATACTTTTTTCCCCCCGATGTTGACGTCGTTCGGCCACTTGATTGAAACGCGGCCCGGGCACCAGACCGCCAGTGCTTCGGCAACAGCCACGCCCGCGGTCAATGTAAGCGAAGCTGCTTTCGAAGGATGCGTCGTTGGCCTCAATATAGCGGAAACATAAAGATTTCTCCCGTCCGGTGATTGCCAACGCCGACCGGGGAGCCGCCCGCGTCCCTGTTGCTGGCTGTCGGCAATAACCAGGTCGCCTTCCGGAGCGCCCGCTTCTGCCAATTCGAGGGCAACGCTATTCGTTGAACCAGTCGTTTTAAAAAAATGAACCGTTCCGCCGAAACGCGTTCCCGTCAATCGACGCTGCAGTTCAGTGTAGGGAAAAGGTTTGTTCATGGCATCAGGGGTTATTCCAGAACCAGTGAAATATCCGCCGCGGGAGCCGAATGGGTCAGAACTCCTACTGATATGAAATCCACGCCGGTTGCGGCTATATCCCGCACGGTCTCCAGCGTCACGTTTCCCGATGCTTCCACAAGGGCGCGCTTCGCAATGAACCTTACCGCTTCCGCCTGTTCTTCGCGGTTCATATTGTCGAGCATGACGATATCGGCGCCGCATTCAACGGCTTCCCGAACCTCATCCATGTTTCGCGCTTCCACCTCAACGGTGAATGCCGGCGGTGCCGCTTTTCGCACAAGACGCACAGCCTCGGTGATACCGCCTGCCGCTGTGATATGATTTTCCTTGATGAGAACGCCACGATCAAGCCCGAACCGGTGATTCAGACCGCCGCCGACGCGAACGGCTTGTTTTTCCAGGACCCGCAGTCCGGGCGTTGTTTTTCTCGTATCCAGTATGCGCGCCCCGCCTTTTTTGGCGGCCTGAACGAAACGCGCCGTCATCGTTGCAATGCCGCACATCCGCTGTAAAAAATTCAGAGCTGTCCGCTCGGCTTCAAGAATGCTCCTGAGCGATCCCGATATCCGAGCGATGTCGCTTCCCGGCTGCAACCGTTCGCCGTCCGCCGCCAGCGCCTCGAACCGAATGTCGGGGTCACGGGCGTGAAACACCTCGCGGAACACGTCGATACCCGCTACAACCAGTTCACTCTTTGCGAATACCCGCCCCGCGCCTTTTTCATCGCCTTCGAGCAGTGAGCCGGACGTCACGTCGCCCGACCCGAGGTCCTCTTCCAGCGCCCGCCTTACAAGAGCAGCCATATCCATGATTTTCCCCTCAGTTTCACATCGCTTCGAGGTTATGCAGTGCATCCCTGAGTACCGTCCCGCGTTCCCGCAGGTCGGCGTACTTCGCCTCTTCCTTCCTGACTACGTCTCCAGAAGCCTTTTCCCTGAAATCCTGGTTCCCCAGTTTCCTGGATACGCGCTCGAGATCGTTGTCGATCTTCTTCACTTCTTTTTCAAGTCGGGCGCGTTCCGCGGGAATGTCAACGGCGTCTCCCAGGAACACGTGGACCTTGACCGAGTCAGCCACGGCCACTGCGGCGCCGGAAATAGTTTCTTCGCCTTCGAGAACGTCGAATTCATTCAAATTGGCAAGGTCAAGAACGTAGCGTGAGCCTTCTTCGAGAATTTTTTTCTTTTCCGCGTCGGGACACAGGGCCGTTACCTTAAGTTTCGTGCCGAAAGGCACCCTCATGACACCCCGTATGTTACGGACGGCCGTGATAACGCTTCGTATCGTTTCTACTTTCTTCGCCGCCCCCTCGTCCTCCATATCCCCCGAAGGCCTGGGGTAATCCGCCGTCATGACGGACCCGCCGTCTTCGGATATCGTCTGCCATATCTCCTCAGTAACGAAGGGAATAAAGGGGTGCAGAAGTTTTATAGTGGTTCTCAGTACGAGAAGCAGCGTTTCCTGCGCTGCCCTCTTCCTGCCTGGATCATCTTCCGAGTACAGCACTGTCTTTACCAGCTCGAGATACCAGTCGCAGAATTCATGCCAGAAGAACTGGTACAGTTCCGCTGCCGCGTCGTTAAAACGGTACTCGTCCAGGGCCCTGATCACTTCTTCCACGCTCCGGTTCAGCCTGTGCCGGATCCACCGGTCGGGAAACGAATACTCTTCGTTTCCCGGCGTACCCTGGTCTTCCCGATAATCCTCGAGATTCATCATGCAGAACCTGAAGGCATTCCATATTTTATTAATAAAATTACGGTATCCCTCGATTCTTGCCTCCGACATCTTGACGTCGCGGCCCTGGGCGGTGAACGCGGCAAGGGTAAAACGAAAGGCGTCGGCGCCGTAGCGGTCGATCATCGTCAGGGGGTCGATGCTGTTGCCCTTCGACTTGCTCATCTTCTCGCCCCGCTCATCTCGAACCAGAGCGTGAAGATAGACATCCCGGAAGGGAATTTCCTTCATGACGTAAAGCCCCATCATCATCATGCGGGCGACCCAGAAAAATATAATATCAAACCCCGTTACAAGCAGTGACGTGGGATAAAATGTTTTCAGCGCCTTTGTCCTGTCGGGCCAGCCAAGCGTCGAGAAGGGCCAGAGTGCTGAACTGAACCAGGTATCGAGCACATCCTCATCCTGCCTGAGCGACGTACCGCCGCATTTCGTGCAAACCGTCGGCTCTTCCACGGCGACGATGATTTCACCACAGTCGTCGCAGTACCAGACGGGGATGCGGTGTCCCCACCATATCTGGCGGGATATGCACCAGTCGCGGATATTTTCAAGCCATTCAAAGTAGGTTGCCTCCCAGAGGGGGGGTATGATCTTCGTTTCGCCTTTTACCACCGCCGCGGTGGCGGCCCTGGCAAGTTTTTGAACCTTTACGAACCACTGTCTTGAAACCATCGGTTCAACGTTTGTTTTGCACCGGTAGCACTGTCCAACCTTGTGAGAATAGGGTTCTTCCTTGACGAAATATCCCCCCGCTTTCAGGTCTTCCACCACGTTGTTCCTGCAGGTAATGCAGTCCTGCCCCCGGTAGGGTCCGCCGTTTTCGTTGATTATGGCGCTTCCATCCATGATCGATATAATCTCAAGATCCTGCCGCTGGGCCATGGCGAAGTCGTTGGGATCGGCCGACGGAGTGATTTTGACGGCTCCCGTTCCGAATTCGCTCGTCACGTATGAATCAGCGATAACCGGTATCTCCCGGTTCATCAGGGGCAGGAGCACTTTTTTCCCCACCAGCGAGCGGTATCGCTCATCATCGGGATGTACCGCGACCGCCGTATCCCCCAGCATGGTCTCGGGTCTCGTCGTGGCCACGATTATTTCACCGGATCCGTCGACGAGGGGGTAGCGGATATGCCAGAGACAGCTTTCTTCCTGCTCGTATTCCACTTCGAGATCCGATATGGCCGTGTGGCACCGCGGGCACCAGTTGACGATGTAATCGCCCTGGTAAATGAGTCCGTCCCGGTACAGCCGTACAAACACCTCGCGAACGGCACGCGACAGCCCGTCGTCCATGGTGAAACGCTCCCGCGACCAGTCGCAGGAACAGCCGAGTTTCTGAAGCTGGTTGAGAATGATGCCGCCGTATTTTTTACGCCAGCTCCAGACCCGTTCGACAAATTTTTCGCGTCCGATTTCGTGGCGTGACGTTCCTTCACGTGCTAGTTCCTGTTCGACAACGTTCTGGGTCGCGATTCCCGCATGATCCGTTCCGGGCATCCAGAGCGCGTTATAGCCCTGCATGCGCTTGAACCTGATAATGACGTCCTGCAGTGTGTTATTCAAGGCATGCCCCATGTGCAGCATACCCGTCACGTTGGGTGGAGGTATGACGATTGAAAATGCCGGTTTGTCACTTTCATCTTCGGCCCTGAACAGCCCCCTGTCCATCCATTCCTGATACCAGCGGGATTCAACGGCTGCGGGATCGTACGATTTTGTCAGATCATCCTGTTTCATGTTTTCAATCCTAATCCTGTGTGTTGATGATATTTTTGTCGCGCGGAACGCTAAAAACCGATAAGCAGGGCTTCTCTGAAATTATGTATCGCCATGAGCGCCCTGTCCCCCGAAATAGGCTCGTAGGGAGCCAGTTCGCTCGATGTGAACAGCTCCCGGTCCATTATGTCCCGGGCGATAATTACACGGGCGGCTTCGTGAAGAAATTGCTCTTTCCCTTCTTCCCCGGTTTCGGAAGGAGGCGTTGCGTAACGGTCGGCCAGCCGCTCATCGCCGGTTACCTTGACGAGTATATTGTAAAGGACGACAGCCAGGTTGAGACGGGAGACAACGCCATCGGGATAAAAATTTCCGTCGGGATACAGTTCGAGACCCTGAAGACCCAATGCCGCTATTTTTTCGATTTCCCTCCTGCAGGGGTGCATTTCACTATCGGGAGGCGGTTTTTCCGGTACCGGTGAACCGCCGTACAAACCAAGACCGCGGCACAGTTCGTCGACCCGCAATTCTTCCACCAGGAGAAGCGCCAGACGCCCCCGGGTCAAGGTGTCTGCCAGTGCCGCCTCTTCGACTCGAAAGGACGCCGGCTCAGCGGCGGAGATGGTCATGATCCTCTTCCACTGCCGATCGGCCTGTTCAATATAACTGTCGTTCAAGTCGAGCACTTTGATAAAATGACGCGCCGCTTTTTCAAATTCGTGATTCCTCATGCGGGCCAGGCCCATGAAATAATAAGCCGGCGCAGATCGGGGATCGATGTCGATAGAACTTTCAAATTCCTTCTGTGCCAGTTCAACCCAGTTTGCCGGTCTGCGGCTCAGTGTGTACAAACGTATTCGTGCTACCTGTATAAACAGCCGTTCGCGGTCATCCCGGGCATACTGCTCGGCCTGTTCGATGAGGCTCAAGGCCTGATCAGCCTGTCCCCGGATGGCCCCGATGAGCGCAAGCCCGGCGTATCCGAGGGCCGACTTGTCGTTGAGCTGAACAGCGCGTTCAAACTCCCGCTCTGCGTCGCCGTACTTTTCCTGCTCAATGAGAACGATACCGGTATACGTGTGGTGTTCCGCCGTGTCGAGAAAACGCATGGCCGTTCGGTCCGCCGTGGAACAGGACGCCGCCCCCGCGGTTATAGCCGCGGCCAGGATAACAAAACACACCGTTGATCTGCGGCGTTTTTCACGACGCTCGTCCGGCACTTTTGCAGGATTTACTTTCATCACCCACCCGTTACCGGCCCCGAGCCAAAACCGCGATCCCGCCGACCTGTCCGGCGGGTTCTGTTTTGAACCGGCGGCCGCATACACGCGGTTGCTTAATTATATTCATGACCCCGCGAAGTCAAGTAGTTTCCTCGGTTATCTCATTCAGCCTTCTCGTGAGCTGATGAATCATTCACCGCTGGACGTGCGGATTGAAACTACGGGAAAAGAAAACGGGATATTTTTTCAACCGCCGCTTCCCTTTCGCCCGGTTCGTGCCAGACAATGTCGCGGTCCCGCTTGAACCAGGTAATCTGGCGCTTCGCATAATTCCTGGTATCGCGTTTTAACCTCCGTACCGCCTCATCCTTGTCCAGTTTCGCTTTCAGATATTCGATAATATGGCGATAACTGAATGCCGCCAGCGACGGACATGACGGATCGTACCCCTTGTTCAGCAGCCACTCCGTTTCTTCAACAAGACCGTCGCGAATCATCACGTCCGCGCGTTCGCTTATCCGTTGGAACAGGTCATGCCTGTCAAGGATGATACCAATTTTCAGGCATTCGTAACGTTTTTCGGAAAAGGCGTGCTCGTGCCTTCTGCCTTCGATTGACGCCCCGGTGTGTTTCAATACTTCCAGCGCCCGAATAATCCGTACTCTATCGTGATGATGTATGGCCGCCGCCGATGCCGGATCGTTTTTTTGAAGCATTTCATGCAAATACGCTGTTCCGTGCAGTTCCGCCAGGTCCCGGTAGTAACGCCGCAGTTCCGGGTCGGCGGGAGGCGTCTCGATCAGACCTCCCAACAAGGCTTCTATGTACAAACCCGTTCCCCCCGTCACAAAGACGGTTCCGCCTTTTTCCAGCAGGCGGTCAACAATTCCGGACGCTTCCGTCGCGTAGCGTGCCGCGCTGAATGTCTCATCGGGATCAGCCACGTCGACCATGTGGTGAGGCGCCTGTTGCCGCTCGTCTTCCGTCGGTTTCGCCGTGCCTATAGTCATGTACCGGTATACCTGCATGGAATCGGCACTGACGATGTCGCCGCCGAACAGCCGCGCGAACTCGACGGCCGCCGCCGTTTTTCCCGCGGCCGTGGGTCCCGTTATCACAACAATTTTCTTTTTGCCATGATTCCTCGGCATAAAGTGTCACCTTCGTTTAAAGAGCCTTTCCAGTTCATGGCTGCTGATGACTATGTGTACGGGACGGCCGTGGGGGCATGTTCCCGCATTCGGAATTGTATCGAGATCCGAACAGAGGGCGCGAACTTCTTCCCGCCCCAACCGCCGGTTCGCCTTGATTGCGGCCCTGCAGGCCATGACGGCCAGCAGGTTTTCCCTTATTTCATCAAGCGATCCGCGTCTGCCGCCGGTGTTCTCGATCTCATCGATCGTGTCCACGATAAGTTGCCTGATCTCCATGTTGCTTAACAGCGGAGGAACGGCCCTGATCGACACGGTATTTTCACCATAAGGCACTATTTCGAAACCGATTTCCTCCATCAGATCGATACATTCCATGAGTACCGAGAATAATCCGGGCGTCATGTCGATGATATCGGGAAGCAGGAGTCGCTGTGACGGCGGTGTTGCGAGGCGGGAGGAACTTTTCAGTCTTTCGAAAATAATCCTTTCGTGTGCCGCATGCTGATCGATCAACACCAGGCGGTCTCCTCCCCCCATGACCAGGTAGGTCGCCGCCACCTGCCCCAGGTAATCCAGATCGGTGAAACGAAGCGACACCGGTTCATTAACAGCCGCGGCCTCGGGGTCCGTCTCGTAACGGGGTTTAAAAACATCCTGCGAAATCGTGCCAGGCAGAGTAACCATCCGTTTCGATTCACCCGCCAGATGATACCTGACGGCCGGTTCGCCGGCACCACCGCCGTGACTGTCCCCGATGTCTCGTTCAGGTATTGAAAAGAATCGTTCCGGCCGTTCGGTTCCACCATACATGCCGATAAAGGACATTTCTTCCATGATGACAGACGTCACGGCCGCAAATATCGCGCCCTCGTTCACGAAACGTACTTCGAGCTTCGCCGGATGAACATTCACATCTACTTCTTCACCCGGTACTTCAAGAAAAAGGACGGCGACGGGATATCGCTTCGGCTCAATGATCCTGCGGTATGACGTTATAACCGCCCGGTTCACCAGGCTGTCCCTGAGCGGCCTGCCGTTGACAAAGCTGGTTATCGCTTTCGCGTTTGATCGCGTCAGCATCGGTGTCGACAGGGCTCCCCACAGGCGGTATCGTCCACGGGTTTGATCGAAAACCACGGCCTGTTTTCTGAAGTCATTTCCTCCGATCAGGAACAAGCGCTCCGCCTCTGAATGGGCTCCCCGGACATCAAGGAGAGTCCTTGATCCCGATGAAACCCTGAAGCCGACGCCGGGATTCGATAAGGCGAGTTTCGTCACAGCATCGACACAATGTGACTGTTCAGTCGAGGTTTTCTTGAGAAATTTTTTTCGCGCGGGCGTCGCGAAAAAGAGATCCTCTACTTTAACGGATGTGCCGGCAGGACACCCCGCTTCGATGATATCGGCAGTCCGTCCGCCCTCGATGGTGATACGCGTCCCCGCTGTTTCTTCTCTCGTTCTTGTCAGCAGTTCCACTCTCGACACCGAGGCGATACTGTGCATTGCCTCCCCGCGAAACCCGAGCGTGTTCAATCGGGAAAGGTCGTCCAACGTTGTAATTTTGCTGGTGGCGTGCCGCTCGAAAACCAGGGGAGCCTGGGCGGCTTCGATTCCTTCGCCGTCGTCCACGACTCGTATCAGGGCCACTCCTCCCTCCCTGAGCTCAACATCGATATTCGACGCTCCCGCGTCCAGTGCGTTTTCCACCAGTTCCTTGACGACCGAGGCGGGGCGTTCTATAATTTCGCCGGCAGCTATCTGTGCCGTCAGATCTTCCGGCAGAGTAATAATTTTTTTTGTCACCGGTATCTCACTTCCTTCAGAAACAACCCCTGGGGAGGCGCCGTAGCACCGGCCCTGTTACGATCTCCCGATTCCATGATCGACCTGAATGTTTCGGGAGTGATCTTCCCCTTGCCCACGTCAACGAGCGTTCCCATAATTGATCGTACCATGGAACGGAGGAATCCGTCTCCTTCGATTTCAAAAATAACCATGTTGTCCGCGCTTCGCAACAGCGATGTCGCGAATACCGTCCTTTCCGTTGTCTTCACGTCGCTTCCCGATGATCGAAAAGCGCTGAAATCATGGCGGCCGCGCAGAGATGCCGCCGCCAGGCCCATCGCTTCACAGTCGAGTGGTTCACGGACGTGCCAGCAGTAGCGTCGGCGTAGAGGTGACCGAACGGGAGCATTATACAGAAAGTATTGATAAACCTTTGATGCCGAGTCATACCGTGCATGAAACGACGCGGGCACTTCTTCAATGGCGGTGATGGCTATGTCGGGAGAAAGGAGGCTGTTCATGCCCGCCTGGATACGTTCGACGGGAAGTGCGGTGGATGTTCTGAAACTTGCCGTCTGTCCAAGGGCGTGCACTCCCGCATCGGTTCTTCCGGAAGCGACGATGCGGATCGTCTCCTGCATTATTCTTCCGGCCACATTCTCGAGCGCTTCCTGTATCGTTCCGGCTCCCTCCTGGCGTTGCCACCCGCTGTATGCTGTCCCATCGTATTCAACGGTTATCTTGATATTTCTCATGGAATCTTCCTCACAAAAAAAGGGTTAACCTGCCGGGCTAACCCTTTCGTCCGGTCCGCGGCCTGCCTGCTCTTTATCACCCCCTGGAGCTTTCGTGCCGTTCCAGTGCTTCGATAGATGGAAGTTTTTTCCCCTGCATCAACCAGAGAAACGCCCCGCCGCCCGTGGAAATAAATGTCATGTTCTCGCTTTCTCCCGCCTTTTGCACGGCCGCGTCGGTGTCGCCACCGCCGATGACCGTCATAGCGTGAGCTTCAGCTATTGCGTGCGCCGTGGCGTATGTTCCCCGCGAAAAAGCGTCGATTTCAAATACACCCATGGGGCCGTTCCAGACCACCGTCTTTGCGTCGGCGAGCACCTCGGCAAACAGCCGAGTCGAAGCGGGACCGATATCCAGCCCCATCCAGTCTGCAGGCATTTCCTGAACGGGAACGATCATGGTTGCCTCGCCTGCTGCGGGCTTCCGTGCTATTACGGCATCGACGGGAAAGTAAAGTTTTACGCCCTCTTCCTCCGCTTTGCCCATACCTCGCCGCGCCGCCTCGATCAGATCGTTCTCCACCAGGGAACGACCCACCTCGAAACCGGAGGCCTTGAGAAAGGTGAACGCCATTCCTCCGCCGATAATCAGCTTGTCTACACGTTTCGAGAGATTCTCAATAGCTTCAAGCTTGTCAGATACTTTCGACCCACCCAGGACCGCGACAAAGGGCCTGACGGGATTTTCAAAGGCTGCGTCGAAATAATCGAGTTCTCGTTTCATGAGATAGCCGATCCCACATTCAGCTACGTGCCTGACGATGCCGACATTTGAGGCATGACTCCTGTGCGCGTTGCCGAAAGCGTCGTTGATATACACGTCGGCTCCCACCGCGAGTTCGCGTGCAAAGGCGTCGTCGTTTTTCGTTTCCTCGGGATGAAATCGCAAATTTTCGAGCATGCCGATTTCTCCAGGCTTCATCTTCTTTACGAACGATCGCACCTCATCGCCTATACAGTCGGGCAGAAGCGCGACCTCTTTTTCAAGCAGTTCCGACAGTCTTCGCGCCACCGGCGCGAGACTCATCTCCGGCACAGGCTTGCCTTTCGGCCTCCCCAGATGTGACATAACGACCACGCGGGCGCCTGCGTCGAGGGCGCGCTGTATTGTCGGAAGGGAGGCCCTGATACGCCGGTCTTCGACTATGTTCCGGTTTTCATCGAGAGGAACATTGCAGTCGCATCGGCAATACACTGTTTTGTCAGCCAGATCTATTTCTTCTATGAACTTCATTTCCTTCTCCTCGTTCGTATGATCCGTCAGGTCGCTGCTTATATATGGCGAGTGATTGGGGCTCTTTGCGGCCGTTCACCTCGTTCCGAATTCAAGGCTGATCGTTGCTCTCCAGAACGGTGACAACCGAGAAAGCTGCTATGCCTTCGCCGCGCCCCGTGAACCCCATTTTCTCGTTGGTCGATGCCTTGACCGACACCCTGTCTTTTGGCAGACGGAGAATGTCCGCTATCGTCTCTTCCATCACTGGAATATGAGGCCTCAAACGCGGGTTTTCCAGGATGACCGTTGCATCGACGTTATAGGCAACGTAACCGCACCTGCCTATTATTCTTCGTATGTTCTCAAGAATGACGCGACTCGAAGCATTCTTCCATGCGGGATCATCATCGGGAAACCTGGACCCCAGGTCACCGGCTGCCGCTGCGCCCAACAGCGCATCCCCCACGGCGTGAAGCAGAACGTCGGCGTCAGAATGACCCAAAAGACCGTATTCAAAAGGTATTTCGACACCGCCGAGAATAAGCGGCCTTCCTGCAACAAAGCGGTGACTGTCGTATCCGAATCCAACCCGCTGGTAGCCGCCCATTAATTCTCCTTCACCGTTCCGGACCGCGCGGCCAGAAGCGCCTCCGCAATCAGGATATCTTCTTCATAGGTTATTTTTATATTATCACGTGACCCGTCGACCATGGTTACGGGAACGCCGATCCGCTCGACAAGCGTCGCGTCGTCAGTTCCGTACCGTCCATCCCGCAATGCCCGCTCGTAGGCCTTCACGATAATGTCCCGTCTGAACACCTGTGGCGTCTGGACATGCCACAGACTTTCCCGGTCGGCTGTATCAATGATGTTACGATTCGCATCAATGACTTTGAGGGTATCCGTAACGGGAACACCGACGACTGCCGCCCCGCAGCGACGCGCTTCTTCCACGCAACGGTCGATAACGGCGACCGTAACAAGTGGTCGCGCGCCGTCATGAACCGCGACGATACCGATACTGTCGTCCAATGCTTCGAGACCCGCGGCGACGGAGTCCCGCCTCGTGGCGCCTCCGGCCCGTACGTCACCCGGCTTTGCCGGCCGGTAACGCGCACGGTCCCCCCTGAATAACCCGTCTCGTTCGGCTTCGGGGACTACAATAATTATATTGTCAATAGATAACGATCTCTCGAAAACGGCAATCGTTCTCATCAGCACGGGAACTCCTCCAAGCATTCTGAACTGTTTGGGAGTCGTTCCTTCCATTCTCGTCCCGGCGCCACCGGCGACAATAATCGCCGCCGTCTTGTCTTCGTCGTCGATTACACCACGGTTCATGGTTATCCGCCCGACCGTATTCAACGGCCCGCCTGCGCGGCGCCGCTTCCATTTTCGGACGATTCCTCCTTCACTTTTGAAAAAATCATTCTTCCCGCCGTGGTCTGAAGAACGCTCGTCACGGTAACTTCCACATTCTGCTTCAGATAGCGCAATCCGTTGTCAACGATGACCATTGTTCCGTCATCGAGATAGGCGACGCCCTGTCCCGGTTCCCTTCCTTCCTTGATTGCCTTCACGACCATCGATTCGCCGGGAAGCACCATCGGTTTCAGGGCGTTGGCGAGGTCGTTGACGTTGAGCACCTTGACTCCCTGCAGCTCCGCCACCTTATTCAGATTGTAATCATTGGTCACCACGACGGCGTCAAGCTGTTTTGCCGCCGCGACGAGCTTGGCATCAACTCCCTTGATTCGAGGAAAATCCATGTCTGTTATTTCAATGAATATGCCCGTCGTGTTTTTCAGACGATTGAGCGTTTCAAGTCCGTGGCGTCCCCGCGAACGTTTCACTGAATCGGAAGAATCGGCGATTCCCTGCAATTCCTCAAGGACGAACCGGGGCACAATGAGAGTACCTTCGATAAAACCCGTGTCACAGATGTCGGCGAATCGACCGTCGATGATAACACTGGTATCAAGAAGTTTGACTGAGCTACCCGATCGGGGCGTAACCGAAGGAAAGTCGGCGGGCATTCTGAATTCGCGACCTTTCCGGGCGCCGACCGCAAGACCGAGGTATCCCGGGATAAGCAGTACCGCAGCGGAGATACAGGCTTGAAGGGTAGCGGAAGGATTAAATACATGCTCAATTCCCCGGACTGCCAGCAGTGCCGTCGCCAGTCCTATGGCGAGCCCCACCGCGCCCCCCGCCGCCACGCCGAGAGGAAGGTCCCGAAGACTGCGCTCGAACACAAGAACGAGAACGGCGACAGCCATGCCGCCAATGAAACCGAGAAATGAAAAGGGTGTTGAAAAATAAACGCCGGCTGTCAGAAAGCCGACGATGGAACATGCCGCAATGAAAAACAGTCTCACGATTATGAACATTATCCCCCCTTCGTAAAAGTTATTCCGGCATCCGGCAGGTTGTTAAAGAACGCGGGGGCTGCGCCCTTTAAATGGCAAATATCGCATCAAGGTCTTTTTCCACAAGTTCCTGTTTGCAGTGGCGCGCTATGGATATCTCCATGACGAGCAGATTCTTCGCAATGTCCATCATCTTGCGTTCACCGAAGGAAAGATCTTTGTCTGTTTTCAGAATTAAAAGATCACGAAGTACTTCAGCAATTTCGTACACGGATCCTGTTTTTATCTTTTCCCAGTATTCCTTGTATCGCTTGTTCCAGGTCTGCCTGTCCACGGTGACTTTCCGCTCCCGCAGAATTTCATACACCCGGGGAATTTCAGTTTCTGAAATAACCTCTCGCAGTCCCACCGAGTCGGCACCGCTTTCCGGAATCATGATCTTCGCGTTGTTGCCGAGAATTTTTATTACGTAGAAGGATTGTTCGCTTCCCATAATATCTTTAGTTTCAATATTTTCGATTACCCCCACACCTTGTGCCGGGTAAACGGCCATGTCCCCGATTTTGAACATTTCCACCGCACACCTCGTGAATTTTATAGAAGAAGTCCTATAGCATGTTTCCTCAGAACAGTCAATAAGTTCCCTTAAAACGGAAATTTATCTTGACTTGTCCCGAGCAAGTAAGCTAAGCATCGGGCCTTACAAAAGCTTTGCAGAAAGGAATCTTCATGGCCAAGAATGACTCCAACACATTGAGAAACGTCGCCGTGGTCGGCCACGGTGGTACGGGCAAAACCTCCCTGTGTGAATCTTTCCTTTTCGTCAGCGGCAAAACAGAAAAGCCGGGACGGGTTGATGAGGGTTCGTCGGGCCTTGATTACGAACCTGAAGAACACAAGAGGCGTATATCAATAAGTTCAGCTATCAGCTGGTTCGACTGGAACAAGCACCGGGTTAATTTCATTGATACTCCCGGGGACGCCAATTTCGCGATGGATACAAAGAACTGCCTGCGCGTTGTTGATGGCGTTGTCGTGGTCGTTGACTCCGTCGGCGGGGTGGAGTTTCAAACCGAAAAAACGTGGGAATACGCCACCGAAATAGGGTTACCCCGCATGATATACGTAAGCAAAATGGACCGTGAGCGGGCGAATTTTCAGAAGGTTCTCGACAGTATCAGTGAACGGCTCGGAGCAAAAGCCACCCCCCTGTATCTCCCGCTGGGAAACGAAGATGAGTTCCGCGGCCTGGTTGACCTGATCGAGATGAAGGCCCTCGTATTCGATGAAGCAAAAGGAAAGTTCAAGCGCGAAGATATCCCCTCCGACTTCCTTGATGAGGCGACTTCCCGCCGTGAAGCAATGGTGGAAGACATCGCCGAAAGTAACGAGGCCCTTATGGACAAGTATCTCGAGGAAGGCGTCCTTTCTGCAGATGAGTTAAAAAGCGGCCTTCGCGCGGCCGTTATTGCCGGGGAAATAACGCCTGCAACCTGTGGATGCGCACTCAAGAATCTGGGACCGGCTGTGCTCATGTCAATGCTCGTCGATTATTTTCCCTCTCCCGTTGATCGTGGCCCCGTGAAGGGCAGCAACCCGCAGACAGGTGAAGAAGATTCACGCGAACCGCTTGAAGACGCTCCCTTTTCGGCAATGGTCTTTAAAACAATTGCCGATCCCTATGCAGGCAAGCTGACGGTCTTCCGTGTATTTTCCGGAACCATGACGAGTGATTCACCGTTTTTCAACAGCTCAAAAAACATCAACGAAAAAAGCGGCTCCCTTTTCTTCCTGGACGGCAAAAACCAGCGACCGGCGGAAGAGCTGGTACCAGGCGACATCGCCGCGGTGGCAAAACTGAAGGAAACATCGACGGGTGATACTATCTGCGATGAAAAAGTGCCTATACTTTATGAAAAGCTTGAAGCGCCCCGGCCGGTCTGCTCCTACGCGATTCATCCAAAAACAAAGGGCGACGAGGAAAAACTGTTCTCGTCTCTCAACAGGCTTATCGAAGAAGACGCCACACTGAACCTGCGTCGTGACGACCAGACCCGCGAGATGATTCTCTCCGGAATGGGACAGGTTCACATCGACGTAACGCTGGAAAAGATGAAGCGCAAATTCGGTGTGGACGTGACGCTGAAACAGCCGAAGGTTCCCTACAAAGAAACCATCAAGGGCAAAGCGCGCGTTCAGGGCAAATATAAGAAGCAGTCAGGCGGCCGGGGACAGTACGGCGACACCTGGCTCGAAATAGAACCGACCGCGCGCGGTGAGGGATTTCAGTTCGTCGACGCAATTGTGGGCGGCGTGGTTCCCAGGAATTATATTCCAGCCGTTGAAAAAGGCATCGTTGAAGCAATGGCTGAAGGTATTGTTGCCGGTTATCCCGTGGTTGATGTGAAGGTGGCCCTGGTTGACGGATCATTCCATCCCGTGGATTCCTCGGAAATGGCCTTCAAGATTGCCGGTTCCATGGGATTCAAAAAGGGATTCGAACAATCGCAGCCCACGCTCCTTGAACCGATCATGAACATCGACATTGAAATCCCCGACGAGTACATGGGAGACGTGATCGGCGATCTCAACAGCCGGCGTGGTCGCGTGCTCGGCATGGACAAGCGCGGGGCAAACCAGATCGTGAAGGGACAGGTGCCTCTGGCGGAGATTCTCAGCTATGCTGCTGAACTTACGTCCATAACGAGCGGCCGCGGCACGTTTTCCTTTGAATTTTCTCACTACGAAGAAGTGCCGGCCCACCTGCAGGAAAAAATCATAGCAGAGGCGAAGAAGGAAACCGAGGAATGAACCAGTTGCTGTCCGCCGGGGTGATTACCGTGAGCGACCGGGGAGCCCGGGGTGAGCGAAAGGACCTCAGCGGGCAGGTGGTTCGTGAGCTCCTCGAAAGCTTACCCGCAGAAGTGCGGGCCTATCGAATCGTCGCCGACGAAAAAGAAGAGATCGCCGGGGTGATTATCCAATTTGTTGACAATGAAAAGCTCGACATCGTTGTTACCACGGGGGGCACCGGCGTCAGTCCACGGGATGTAACTCCTGACGCAACGATAAGCGTCATCGACCGTGATATTCCCGGAATGGCGGAAGTTATGCGCCTGGAAAGCCTGAAGAAAACGCCTCATGCCATGATATCGCGGGCTGTTGTCGGTATCCGTGGATCTTCCCTCATCATAAACCTGCCCGGAAGTCCCAGGGGAGCGTCGGAAAACCTGGCGGCGATAATGCCGGCCCTTAAACATGCGGTGGATAAAATCAAGGGCGATCCGTCGGATTGTGCCGATTGAGTATGGCGGTCATTCTCTCCTGATGCGTACCGGGCCAGAATATCGATCCACACCGGGAGCACTGAACAAAAACGTGTTGTGTTTTGAAAACATAAGGAGGAACACGATCCTTCACGTTCTCTCGGCAAACCGGTCCCAGCAGGTCATTGCATGACAGGCATCGCGTGAAAAAATCTTCCTGTCGCGGCGTAAGCCGCAACCGCTGTATAATTTCATCAATCTGCTCACTCACACGGTCGGAATCTATAACCAGGAGGATCCCCCTGAACTGGCGCCCGGCGAGCTCTTTTTTTCGGGAGAGTACGACCCTGTCCTCACGGACGCCCCGATCCAGCAAGACACGATCCGCCGCCCCCGTGTGGACGACCGTATCGTATCCCATGATACGCAACCACTTTACCAGTTTTCCCACAGTTGAATCAGCAAGAAACTTCGTCACTCCCGGTAATCCTGCGCCCCTATTTCTCCGCTCGACGTGGATTCATCGCCACGGGGTATCTGTTCTTCCAGCTTGCGGATGCGCCTGTTGAGACCGGCCACCTTGCGAGACAGTCGCCACCGTTCTGCTATGCCGAAAAAACCCGCGAATATGACACCGATGCCGAAAGAAACAAAAAGCAGAAGATAGGCCTGAACCGTTACATCGATAAATCCGTAGTAACTCAGGTTCACCGTTTCCGTGTTGTCCAGTGAAAACGTAATAACAAAGAGCACGCACAGCATGATAATGATCGTATAAAGCAACTTCATCGCGGATCTCCCCTCTTCCTAAAAAAGTGACTTCAACAGGTCCCTCGTTTTTTCTATTTCTTCCGGAATAACACGTACTTCCCCTAAAACGGTCACGAAATTCGTGTCGCCGAACCACCGCGGCACAACATGCATATGCATATGCTCATCAATACCCGCCCCGGCCGCCTTCCCCAGGTTCATACCCACATTGAATCCCTGTGGATTGAAAGCCTTGCGCAATACATCGACCGCCCTGCCCGTGAGGTTCATCAATTCGATCAATTCTTCCATTGAGGCTTCGGCGATGTCCGCGATATGCCGGTATGGAACCACCATAAGGTGTCCCGAGGTGTAAGGATATTTGTTCATGATAACGAAGCAGTGTTCGCCCTTGTACAGCACCAGCCTGTCATCCCGCAGAGAGTCGGCACAGAATATACAGCCTTCTTTCTTTTCTCCGGTAATATACTTGATGCGTCCCGGCGCAATGATAGTGTCCAATAAAATTCCTTCCGTCGTTTCAGATGTTTCCCTGCGGCGAGTCGACGGGAATAATGATGCCTTCGATGGTGTCACTCACATCGAGAATGCCGACAGTTCTGTTCCCGTTTGAACGCCCGTCCGTTGGAGATCCCGGATTGAAAAACAAGACGCCGTCGATATGTTTCACCGTCGCTTCATGTGTGTGACCGAAAACCACGCAATCGACGTTTTCGAATTCCCGTGCGATTTTATCTTCGATACCGGCGGGACTTCCCCATCCGTGAATCAAGCCTATACGCCTTCCTTCCGCCTCGATAATCACTTTCGACGGCAGGACCCCGCACAATGAAGGCGGATCCATGTTCCCGCAAACAGCTACCAGGTCCTTTTCGGCGAAGGCTTCCAAGACGGCGCCGTCTACGATGTCTCCGGCGTGCAAAATCATCGCAACATCCTTAAAATTTTCCTTCACGATGCGCTTAAGATTCTCGTCCGGCACCCGCAAATGGGTATCGGATATAACACCTATCTTCATAACCTGGCTTCCTTTTAGGTCGCCATTATATCGTCGTGGTCTCAAAATTCAAGGTTTATATGGTTTACATGGATTTTCACTCCGCGATTTTCTCTTTTGATTTGACATTTTTGTTCGCCCTCGTTACGTTATCACCGTGCTTTTTACGACTCCGAAAGCAAGGGAAGATATCGGAACCATGTTCGAACAATCACTCGAACGTATCGCGGAACAGATACTCACATTAGACGAAGCGTCACTTGCCAATCTCTGGGATAAGTACAAAGATCGCATGGAACGTTTTGACACCAGCCGTGAATGGGAAAAATCCGTTATTATTTTCTTTATTATCAACGCGGTTCGCGTAAAAAATAAAATTTTCAACGAGCAGGTTATGCTTTCACAAAACAACCAGCCGCAGGGCAAGAAACCCTCCGGCGATGTTCCATATCTGAAACGCATAAAGTAGCATGGACCGTCCGTCTGCCCTCCAGCGCATTAAGGAACTCCGGAAGCTCATCGCCTATCACAACAACCGGTATTACCAGCTTGATGACCCTGAAATATCGGACGCCGAGTACGACCGCCTCATGGCGGAGCTTATGGAACTCGAACAGATGTGGGGCGGGGAAAGCGACGAATCACCTGATTCTCCAACGAGAACCGTGGGTGCCGAACCGCTGAAAAAATTCGAAACATACCCCCACGTCACGCCTATGTTGAGCCTTTCCAACGCCTTGTCTGAACGCGACATACAGGAATTCGTCAGGCGCGTTTCGTCCCAGCTTCAGCCGGAAAAGCCGAGGTTCGTACTGGAACCGAAAATCGACGGCGTCGCGGTTAATCTCATGTACGAAAACGCCGTCTTTACCCGCGGGCTTACCAGAGGCGACGGATTGATCGGTGAAAACATATCAAGGAATCTCAAAACCATTTCATCCCTTCCCATGACCCTGGCGGACCCGCCCGCCGCGGGTGATTTGACCATTATCGAAATACGAGGAGAGGTTTTTCTTCACATCGAAGATTTCAAGCGACTTAACAGAAAGCAGGCATCAGAAGGGAAGCCTCTCTTCGCAAATCCAAGGAACGCGGCGGCCGGCTCGATCCGTCAACTCGACCCCCGCGTATCAGCCGGGCGGCCCCTTGCCATCAATTGTTACGCCGTCGCCGGCATCAATAGAGCCGGGTTCGAAAGTCAGTGGGAAATCCTGCAAAGGCTGAAAGAATGGGGATTCCCCGTCAACCCCCTGATCAGGCGTGTGGAAACGGCGGACGAGTGTGTCGGCTTCTTTCGCGAGCTGGAATCAACAAGAAAAGAAATTCCCTACGAGATTGACGGCATGGTCATCAAGGTTGATTCCCTGGATCAGCAACGACGGCTCGGAACACTGTCCCGAAGTCCTCGCTGGGCGATCGCGGCAAAATTCGCTCCCGCCCAGGCTACAACAGTAATAGAATCGATCGACGTCCAGGTTGGAAGGACCGGGGTTCTGACTCCTGTCGCGCGAATGAAACCCCTGTCGCTTGGAGGCGTCACCATTACCCACGCAACGCTTCACAACATGGCGGAAATAGAAAAAAAAGACATCCGCGTGGGCGACACCGTCCTTATTCAGCGAGCAGGTGACGTGATTCCTCAGGTTGTAAAATCGATACCCTCGAAGCGCACCGGTCACGAACGACTCTTCACCATGCCCGAGCGGTGTCCTTCCTGTGGCTCTCCCGTTCACAAAAACGAAAGCGAGGCGGCGTACCGTTGTATCAACATGACCTGCCCCGCCCAGATACTGGAGCGGATCGTCCACTTCGTTTCCAGGGGTGCCATGGACATCGACGGCATCGGCGAAAAGCTGGTAAGCAAGCTCCTTGAGGCGGGACTCGTGCGAGGTCCGGCCGACCTCTATTATCTGACCTTCGAAGACCTGTTGAGACTGGAACGGATGGCTGAAAAATCGGCCCGGAATATCATATCCGCTATCGAAAATTCAAAACGTCCTGCGCTTTCAAAATTCATCTATGCCCTCGGTATTCGACATGTCGGGGAAGACACGGCGGGCGTTCTCGCCGAACTTGTTGACGATATTGATGAACTGGCCGATCTTTCCCTTGAACGGCTCCGCGAAGTCCGCGGTATAGGTCCCGTCGTAGCCGAAAGCGTAACGGAATTTTTTGCCGAAATCTCGAACCGCGAAACCATCGACCGCCTTCTCGCCGCTGATGTCAGACCGCAGAAGGAACGACGGGTGGCCGCATCCTCCCTTGCCGGCACGAATTTTGTTTTTACAGGCGCTCTCGACCGCGTCACACGCAATGACGCAAAAAAGATGGTTGAGTCACTCGGTGCCTCCGCATCAGGTACTGTGTCGAAATCAACGGACTACGTGATTGTCGGCAGAGATCCCGGTTCTAAATTTCGCAAAGCGCTTGAGCTGGGAATTCCGACGCTCAGCGAAGACGAATTTCTTGCCATGATCTCCGGAGAAAAAGAATGAGTATCGACGCTCATAGTTCCAGGCGTGTTCACCTCGTGATCTCCGGCCGCGTACAGGGAGTATTTTTCCGGGCCCGCACCAAAGAACAGGCAGATCTACTGGGAATCACCGGATGGGTAAGAAATCTCGATACCGGGCAGGTGGAGGTCGTTGCCGAAAGTGAGAGCAACGCAATCGACCGTTTCGTTGACTGGTGCCGTCAGGGGCCCCGCCTCGCTTCCGTATCAAGAGTTGAAATCGCAGACGAACCTCCGGAAGGCAACTTTTCGTCTTTCTCGATCCGCTATTGAAAAAGGCCTTTCCGGGTTTCGCCTGTCCCGAAAAGGCCCCTGCGGTCAATGCCTCTCTATTGTTCCTGCATTGTAAATTCCGGAGATGCTATTGTACAACCCCCATCGACAAGGATCGTCTCTCCGGTCGTGAAACTCGACGCTTCCGAAGCCAGGTAAATAATGGCTCCCGCAATTTCGTCGGGATCCCCCACCCTCTTGAGTGGAACATTTTTCGCGAGTTCGGCCTTTTCAGCTTTCGCCTGTTCCTCGGGCAGATGGAACCAGTGCGAGTCAAGCATCTTGGTGCTTATCGGTCCGGGGGCTACCGCGTTTGCCCTTATGTTGTACGGCGCCAGCTCCAGGGCCATAGATTTCGTCGCCATAATAACGCCGGCCTTTGAAATGGAATAAATCCCGACAAAAGGTTCCGGCTTGTAGCCGTCCATCGACGCGACGTTGATAATGGATCCGCCGCCCTGCTCCTTCATGATCCTCGCCACCGCCTGACTCATAAAATACAGCCCCTTCAGATTCAGGTTTATGATGGTGTCCCAGAGCCGTTCTTCGTTGTCGAGAATGCTTCCCATGGCGGGCGAACACCCCGCGTTGTTCACCAGTACGTCGATCCGCCCGAACTCGTCCATAACACGCCTGACGAGCATCGAGATGTTATCCATTTTCCCGATGTGGGCGGCTATCGGTATTGCCTTTCTCCCTGTGGTCCGCACTTCTTCCGCAACATTTTCAAGGTCGGGCAGCTTTCGGCTCGTCACGACCACGTCCGCTCCAGCCTTTGCAAGCCCGATTGCCGCGGCCCTGCCGATACCCCTGCTTCCTCCGGTAACCACGGCAATCTTGCCTTCAAGGGAAAAACGTGAAAGATCATTCATTTCTCTGCCTCCTGTTTCTTAAACATGTTCTGCTTCGTTCGGCCTTATCGTTTCTGAACAAAGGGGGGCAGCGACCTTACGCTGCCCCCCTCTTTCACATCCGTTTCTATCCAGCGCCACGGCTCAACAGAAAATCAGTCCTTCGTAATTCCGGCGAGACGCCTGACGAGATCTTTGCGATCCTCGATGTCGTACTGCGTGGTGATTGCGATCTGTTCCATTACGGGCGATCCGCCGCCGTGATAATTTCCCATATTCATAATACCGCCTGTCGCCGAGCAGAGTATGTCTCCCATGTAACGCCAGAAATTGGCGGCGTTTTTCGCTGAAATCTTCGGGTTACGCATCACGTATTTCTCAAGCAGGTCCTTCGTTTCAGGATTCACCCAGTCTTCTTCGTAGGGGAATGTGGCCGGAACGCCGCCGGAAATGTCGCACAGTATTTCCTGTTCCCGGTAAACCGCCTCGCCGGTCAGGCAACGCCCTACGTTGGCATAAATGGAATTGGGAATGAAACTGCCGGGACCGTAAGGCACAAATCCCACGCCGGGCATGTAAACCTCGGCCTTGCCCTGGTCCGACGCCGTGTAACCGGCGGCATATCCGAGTTCCGTCGTCAGGATGATCTCTGCCAGCTTTTCACGCACATGACCAACTTTATGAATATTGTTCATCTCCGCTGCAAGGGCGGCAGATCCCAGGAGCACGTCACCGATGGCGGGCTTGCATCCGGAATAACTGTGTCGGTGGAAGAGGGCGAAGAGCAGCGCCAGAACGCCGCCGTGGATGTGTTCTCCGTTCAGAAACACCCGGTCCCAGGGCACGAAACAATTATCAAAAATAACGTACGAATCCGTGGCCCCCGGCATGAAACCACGGGGGAAATGCTCGCGTTTCCGTAAATTGTGAACAGTAACCACCTGCTTTACGCCTTCCCAGTCGCCGGGAACGGCGAAGGCCACGGCATAGTCCTTGTCTTCGGGGCGCAGCGATCGCGTGGGAACGACAAGAATTTCATCGGCCACAGACGCTTCAGATATGTGAAGCTTGCATCCCGACACAACGATGCCGTCGCTCTTTGTTTCCTTCACGCGTACGTAAAGATCGGGATCAACCTGCTCGTGCGGCCGTTTCAGCCGATCGCCCTTGACATCGGTCTGGGCGCAACAACCAACCAGGTCTTCCCGCTGAAAACGTTCCAGCCATTTTTTGAAGTTCTCGTGATACTGGGTGGAACCGTTGTTCTGTTTGTCCGCCTCGTAGCTTACGTTATAAATAGCGTTTGTCGCGTCGATGCCCATGCACCGCTGAATACAGCCGCCGACCTCGCGGCACAAATACCGCGTCATGTCCTGTTTCTTGTGAAGATCATCGGCACTCATGTGAATGTGGGTAAAACGGTTGATCGTCTCTCCCGTCAGGTGGGACTTCGCCAGCATAAGTTCCTGAATTTTGGGATCAGGATCCTGCGCCTTGTCGTAGGTTGTCGCCATGACATCAATGGTGGGCATCTGAACTTCGTCCGCCCGATCGATTTTCTCGCCGTTGAAGTACACATTGCGCTTCATTTTCCCCAACGCTTCGATATACTGCTCCTTCGTCCTCAGCATAAAAAATTCTCTCCTTTCAATTAAGCCCCTTACGGGGCAATATAGCGTCAGTTTACATTACGACAAAATACCACACTGAACTCAATATCGACGGTTGGAGCTGACCGAGGCAAAATTGAAGTGCTGATGCATCGGAATAATTTCTCCACAACCAAGATATTGGCGAATGTAATTCAATACAACATTCAGTGATATCATCCATTCCCTTAGATAGCACTTCCAAATATCTTATATTTTCGAAGTTCCCCGCCCGTGCATCGGGTTTTTCATAGCGCTGCTGTTGCCGTGAAATCACTTCCATGCTACAAGATGCAAACTTTTGCATTCAATACATATTATAATGTTAAACTGTTTTTAGAAAATAAACGGCCCATTCGAATGGCCGTCATGGAGGGTTCACTATGCGTCTGAAAGATAAAGTGGCTGTCGTCACGGGAGGCGGCGGCGGACTGGGAGAAGGAATCTGCCGCTGCCTGGCGCGGGAAGGCGCCAACGTTGCGGTAAGCGACATCAGTCTGGAAGCGTCCCGGCGTGTGGCTGACATTGTGTCGGCAATGGGTCGTCGTTCGACAGCCATCGAAACCGACGTGCGAGACGACAAACAGTGTCGGCGCATGGTCGCAGAAACCGAAGACACCCTGGGCGGTCTCGATATTCTCGTTTGTAACGCCGGGTTTGGAGGATATTCGGCAGATCGACCAGCCGATCTTCCCCTTACAATTGAAAATATTTCGGAAGAAGAATGGAATTTGACGTTTGACGTCAACATGAAGGGTGTTTTCCTCTGCAACAGGGCTGTTATCCCGCGTTTCAAGAAGCAGGGGAACGGAAAGATAATCAATATCGCCTCGATCGGCGGACGAATGCCCCTGGACTTTCTTGCCCATTACGACGCCAGCAAGGCGGGAGTCATCGCTTTCACGCAGGCCGTCGCAATGCACATGGCACGGTACGGCGTCAACGTCAACGCCGTCTGCCCCGGACTCGTCAAAACCGAAATGGGCCGCTCAATGGGCGTCATGTTGAGCCGCTCCCACCCCGTATTCAAGGGCCTGGACGAGGACACGGTCTTTGACAGACTGGTGAAGAATTCCGTACGCAAGCGTACGCCCCAGACGCCCGAGGACATCGGGAACGCGGTTGCTTTTCTCGCATCCGACGATGCTTCAGAAATTGTGGGACAAAGCATCAATGTGTGCGGCGGAATGTATTTCAGTTGATCCCACTCACGCTGAATTCCAGAGACCGATGACAATCGGTACGGCCGTGCCGCCATGAACGACTGGTACCTTTTTTCACTCATAGCGCTGGTTTTGTTCGGACTGCAGCGTTTCCTCTACAAGGTGTCGGCCGAAGAGGGCTGCAACAGCGCGATTACCACGCTCGCTTTTATGGGCACGGTAACATGCCTTAGTACTCTGTTTTTTCTTTTCTCGCGTGGTACCATCAATAATACGTCCTTTCTCGTCGGCATATCGATCGTCAACGGGCTTTCCTTCCTGACGGGAACGCTCGCATCCATGGAAGCCCTGAAGCGTATTCCCGCCACGACGGTTTTGCCTCTTATACGCCTGAATACCCTCCTGGTGGTACTTTTCGGTATATTCTACTTCGGTGACAAACTGTCCATGTACCAGTACGGCGGCATTGTTATCTCGCTGGCAGTTATCATTACACTCGCCCGGTTTTCACCTGCCCTGCCCTCCGCCGGGCAACGCGAAACAGGCAGCGGCATTGTCTACGCCGCCGTTGCCCTTGTTGCGGGAGCTGTTGCCGCCGTTTCAAGCGCGTTCGCCGCCCTATCCGTCGACAAACTCGCTTTCATGGCACTTTCCTACCTGTTTGGGACGGTCTTTTCTTTCGCGCTCTACCATCGCCGCGCCTTTACCGGAAGCGCCGTGATGGTGCGGAAAGCAGTGGGGATCGGCATCTGCATCGGCATCATAAACTTTGCCGGGTTTTACGCTCTTCTTCACGCTCTCGCGACAGGACCGGTTTCCGTCATCATTCCCGCCACAGGGCTCTATTTTGTTATCGCGGTACTTCTTTCGGTCGTTGTCTACAGAGAAAAACTTGACGTGATCCGCTTCTCGGCGCTTGTCATGACGGTCGCTGCCGTTATTCTGCTGCGACTGTAATTATTCAACCCTCGTCCTATTCCATTTATGAAAATACCGTGTCTACTCCAACTCATGGAACACTTCTCGAAAGCCTTCCATGGCGTTTCTTATCGTCGAATCGTCGACACAGTAAGCGATGCGGACAAAACCCGGCCCGGCGAACCCGCTTCCCGGTACGACGAGAATATTTTTCCGCTGCAGCGCCCGTACGAACGCGACATCATCTTCTAAAGGACTTTTCAAAAAAAGGTAAAACGCGCCTTCCGGCCTGACTATATCGTACCCTATATTTTGCAGGCCGTCGCACAGGAGATTCCGTTTCCGGCAATACTCATCGAGGGCGACCTTGGTGCCCTGAAGACGGGCGACGACTCGCTGCATTAGTGCAGGCGCGTTGACAAACCCGAGAATTCTCGTGGCCAGCGCGATACCGTCAAGAATTAATCCTGCGTCGGAAGCTTCGGGGTTAACGGCGAGGAACCCTATACGTTCTCCCGGAATGGACAAACTTTTCGAATAGGAGGTGGCGGTTATGCTGTTCCTGCAGGCCGCCAGGATACTCGGCACCTCCCTGCCGTCATAGACAATGTCGCGGTATGGTTCATCGGCGACCAGATAAATGTCCCGGTTGAGTTCACCCGACTTACGCTCCAGCAGAGCTGCCAGCCCCGCAATCGAGGAGGCGTCGTAGATTTTTCCCGTGGGATTGTTCGGCGAATTGACAAGAACGACCCTGGTTCGTTCCGAAACAGCGTCTTCTATCGCGTCCAGATCCAGGGAAAAATCTGACAGCGTCGGCACGAATCGCGTTATACCGCCCATGTTATCAACGTAGAACCTGTATTCCGCAAAAAAGGGCGTGGGAATAACCACCTCGTCACCGGGATCAAGCAGCGTCTTAAAAACACAGTTGAGCCCTCCCGCGGCGCCGCAGCTCATAACAACCTGTTTCCAGGACATGTGGACGCCCTGGCTTTCTTCCAGATAGGATGCCACTGCCCTTCTGGCTTCCTCAAACCCGGCGTTTGGCATATAACCGTGTACACCCTGTTGCTCTGAATCCACCATTTCCTTCATCACTGCGTGAAACTCCGCGGGAGGCGGCAGATTAGGGTTCCCAAGGCTGAAATCAAAGACGTTCTCTTCACCGAAACGCGCTTTAAGCTCGAGACCTTCTTCGAACATCCTGCGAATCCACGAAGACTGCGTCATGAATGTCGTCATCTTATCAGCTACCGTCATAATCCCACTCCTCCCACATATATCATCGGCTCTCGCACCTGAATCTGCCGCGCTTTCTCCGGTTTGGATCTCACTGTCGCGATTGCCGTCACCTCTAGCAGAGGACCGTCACCGGGGCAAGCTTTCATTTACCAGATCTTCCGCAAACCGCTGACCGAAAAACAAAGACATCTTCGTTCACGTAGCTCGCTTTCGCCGACCCGGCGCTCCGCCGCCGTATTCTGCAATCATCTCTTCCAGAAGCTCATCCTTTTTATTCCACATATCCCTCACCCAGGCCTGAAAACTTTCCCTGAACTTCTCGTCGCCCCTGTAGTCTCCCCGCAGAAACTCTTCCGGAATAAGATGCTCCTTTACACGTACCACGATCCTCGAGACGCGACCGCAGAGAAAATCCCAAAACCTGGCGGAACCATCAGGATAAAGGATCGTCACGTCCAATATTTTTTTAATTTTTCCGTCCATGGCGCCGAGCGCAAAGGCAAGTCCACCGGCTTTCGGCTTCAGCAGGTGACGGTACGGCGATTTCTGTTCCTCCTGTTTCTCCGGCGTGAAACGGGTCCCCTCGATAAAATTTAGAATTGACACGGGCGTGTGGGCGTAGCGCTCGCACATTTTTCTGGTGGTTTCCAGGTCTTTTCCCCGCATGCCCGGGTGCCTTTCCAGGTACGATTTTGAATACCGCTTCATGAAAGGATAATCGAGCGCCCACCAGGCACTGCCCAAAATGGGAATCCAGGCGAGTTCTTTTTTGAGAAAAAACTTTGGAAAGGGTATCTTGTTTCCGAACGTGCGCAGAAGGACGACGATATCTGTCCATGACTGGTGATTACTGTTGACGAAATACCACTCGTCCTTGCGCAGACCCTCGACTCCCCTGATATCCCAAGTAACGTTCAGAGCCAGTTTCAGTGAAAGCAGGACTCCTCCTATCCAACCCCTGACCACCGCCATTACGCGAGTCGCGTTACGCGCCTGAAAGCCCCTGTTTCGAACAAGGAGTTTTGCGACGGCCAGAACATGGACCGGCACCGCCCAGATCAGCGTATTGAGTGTGATGAGCAGGATGCAGGTGACTCCGAGCAACGGAGGCGGCAGAAAAGAAAGCATTTTTTACTCCCCTGTATTCGGCGAATATTTCTTATGTATGCACCAGATCGCCTTCCCGATTCAAGCTCAGAAAAATTTTTTCGAAAAAACATCTTTTTCGAAAAACCGCGTATACATAACATTATGTTCGTTTTTCCTTTTTTCGAAGATTGAAATAACACATCGAAACCCGGATAATCTTGACAGGGGTTTCTCATTTCCCTATAGTCCTACTTACATTCCTAAAATTTACGCCCATGCGGCGATACCGCGCGAAACGAGGGAGTTATATTATGTCGAAACCCATGAAATACATCGGCATCGGGCTTGCCCTGTTGCTTGTAATATCGGCCCTTTTCGATACAATTATCGAGGCCTTTGTAAACTTTTATTTTTTTGATTCACTGAACTTCTCAAGCGTTTTCTGGACGTACTTCACCACCGAATATATCATCCAGATTCTGTTCTTCCTCGTTTTTCTCGGTTTCGGAGGAATCAACCTCTATATAGCGTATCGATCGACTCAACAGCGTATCACGATCATCGACATGGGCCAGGTCTCCCTTCCCGTCAGGGCATTGCAATGGGGACTCTTCCTGCTTCTTGCGTTTATGGCATGGGCGATCAGCTCATACCCCGCTTCCAACTGGCTCGAAGTACTCATGTATCTTAACCGGTCTCCTTTCGGGCAGAGCGACCCTGTTTTCGGACGGGATATTTCATTCTATTTTTTCTCTCTCCCCGTTTTCGAAATGCTTCGCAACTACACCACGGCGGTCCTTTTCGTTACCGTCATCGTAACGACCGGCGCTTACGTCATCGCCCGAGGGGTCATTTTCACCCCACAAAACGTCACGGTGTCACCTGCCGTCAAGATGCACGGCATCTTTTTTCTCGCGGTCTTTTTTACGATCCAGCTGTTCACCTACTGGCTCGCGCGGTATGAATTACTCTTTTCGGCCGACGGCGTCGTTTACGGCATGAACTACGTTGACGAAAAAATCCGTGTTCCCGTGTACAACGGACTTATCGTCGTGTGTTTTGCCGGCATCGTGCTGGCTGCTCTGGGCATGATAAAACGGTCGCTGAAACAGCCGCTTGCCGGACTGGGAGTCCTGATCGTTTCGATTATCATTTTCAGCGGACTCCTGCCTTCTTTCGTGCAACGGTTTTCTGTCGATCCCAACGAACTCCAGCGGGAGCGGCCATACCTGGACAATCACATCCAATCGACACGATCCGCCTATGGTCTCGACGAAATCGAGGAAAAACCCTATCCTGTCGATTATTCACTGACTCGAGAAGACCTGAAGAATAATCGCCTGACAATTGAAAACATTCCGCTCTGGGACTCCCGTCCACTGCTTGAAACATACACCCAGATACAGGCGATCCGACCCTATTACGATTTCAATGACATCGACATCGCCCGATACAACCTGGACGGCGACTACCGACAGATCATGCTGGCGCCCCGTGAGCTCGATCAAAAACGTCTGTCCCCCGATTCACAGACGTGGGTCAACAAAACCTTTATTTACACACACGGTTACGGCCTTGTGGCCAGCCCCGTCAATGTCTTTACCGAGGAGGGTCTTCCGGAGCTCTTTATTCGGGATATTCCTCCGAGAAAAACCGTTGATCTCGATCTTGACCGTCCGGAAATATATTTCGGCGAGCGGACGAATGAACCCGTTGTGGTTCGGTCCGGAACGGAAGAATTCGATTATCCTTACGGGGAACGTAATGTTTTCACGATGTACCAGGAAAAAACCGGAGTTGCCGTGGGCTCACTTTTCAGACGACTGATCTTCTCAATCAATTTCGGTACCATCAACTATCTTATTACCGATTACATTTTACCCGACAGCCAGCTCCTTTACTATCGAAACATTCATGAACGGGTGAGCCTGCTTGCGCCTTTCCTGTCTTTCGATCATGATCCCTATATTACCATCGTCGATGGGCGTCTCTACTGGATTTACGATGCCTATACCACATCGTCCCGTTACCCCTATTCGCGCCCGTACGCACAAAACGTGAACTACATTCGCAATTCCGTCAAGGTCGTCATAGACGCCTACAACGGAACGACACACTTCTACACGATCGGAGAAAAGAAAGATCCTCTGATCCGCGCTTACGCCGATGTATTCCCCGATCTCTTCCTTCCAATTGAGGAAATGCCGGAAGGACTGCGCGCACAGATACGCTATCCGCAGGATCTTTTCGATGTACAGTCATCAATGTTTCGAATTTATCACATGAGCGATCCCGTCATGTTCTATAACCGTGAAGATGTCTGGGAATTGCCCAAAGAACGTGTTTTCGGCTCCGCCCAGACTATGGAAAGCTATTACACGATTCTTCGTTTCCCCGAGAAAAAAAGGGAAGAATTCATTCTGTTGATGCCCTTCACACCATCGAACAGGGACAATATGATTGCCTGGTTGTCGGGTCGTTCCGATGGAGATAATTACGGTTCCCTGCTCCTGTTCAGGTTTCCCCGTGGCGAACTGGTGTTCGGGCCTATGCAGATCGAAGCCCGTATAGACCAGACCGCGGAAATCGCTCAGCAGCTCGCACTGTGGGACCAGGCCGGAACGCGGGTTCTTCGGGGAAGTCAGCTTGTTATTCCCATAGAAAACTCAGTTCTCTACATCAAGCCCCTGTTCCTGCGGGCGGTCGAGGGTCGTTTACCCGAGCTTCGCCGCGTGCTGGCCTCTGACGGAACCCGAGTTGTGATGGAAGCCGGACTTGACCAGGCCCTGGATCGGCTCTTTGGAGAAACCATCCCCCTCGAGGCAATGCCGGCGGTGGAAGCGGTTCTTCCCGATAGTTCTATGCGGCCGGGAACAACGGCGCCCCTGCAAACACTGCAAGAACACGCCCGCCGGGCACTCGACCGTTACGAAAGCGCGCAGCGCTCGATTCGCGAGGGCAACTGGTCGAAATACGGAGAAGAAATCGAGAAACTGAGGAAGGACCTGCAGAAGTTGATCGATGCCGGCGCCGTTCGTCCTCTTGACGCTGACTAGGGCGCCATATCTTCTTCTGCACCAGAAACTGTGACGGTGGCTTTTCCGGAGCCACCGTTTTTCATTGCGGCGATGGTTCCGGAAAAGCGGTCTAATATACTTTCATAATATGCTGAAGTACAAATTTTCAGCCGCTGTCTCTCAATTGAACAGGGCCGGGAGTTATTGCAGAACCGCTCTTTTTTCCGTATACTCCAACTATGTGAAGGATCCCTGAACTCGGCGGCGCAGTTTCGGTCCCTCCGGGTTTATCGCCATCAATGATTTGCATGAAATGACGATGAATAATGGTTGTAAGAGTCGTAATCATTGCATGTTTTTTTATTCCCATCGCTGCCTGCGCCGTTCCCGTTATAACGCCCGGAACCATGGAAACGGTTGATCGCACCATCACCTTTTCAACCCTTCAGCAAAACCTTGATGCGATGGTGGACAGTACCGTTATGTTGGGCGGCCGTATAATCGAAACAACACCGAAAGAAGAAGAAACGTGGATCGAGGTGCTCGAAAATCCCCTCGACCGCAACGGAAAACCCATGAGTGCTGATCTCTCGTCGGGTCGTTTTCTTGTCCGATTCCAGGGATTTCTTGAACCGACTATCTATGAAAAAGGAAGAGCACTTACTGTAGCGGGCAGAGTGGACGGCAAGGTAATCCGCCCGATCGGTGAAATCAACTATACTTACCCGCTCCTTACGGCGATAGAACATCATCTCTGGGACATCGATGAAGCCGCCGGTTCTCCCCGCTTCGGTATCGGTATCGGCATCGGTCTGGGCGGAGGTACCCGGGGAGGCGGCGCTGTTGGTGTAGAATTTTAAATGATTTCTTTCCCCGCAATAATCGTCGCTTCTTTGCTATGCATATCCTGCGCGTCGTTTCCTTTCGAAACCACCGTGGAACCGGATAAAACAGTCGCCTTCTCCGACGCGTTCAAAAACACGGAAACATACGAAGGATCGCCCGTTATCTGGGGAGGTGTCATCATCGAGACCTCTCCGAGAGCCTGTGACACGCTGATTATCATCAGGCAGGCTGAACTGGATTTCCAGAATCGCCCTGAAAACCCGGATATATCGGCGGGTCGCTTCATCGCCCGCAGCGAAGGATTTCTCGACCCCGCCATTTACAGCAGCGGTCGTGAAATAACGGTTGCCGGAATAATCACCGGCACAGAAAAACGTCCCGTAGGCGAATATCTTTTTACCTATCCCCTCATCGACATTCGTGAACTCAATCTCTGGGAGAAAAGAAGCAAGACGTTTAGATCATACGATCCGATGTACATGCCTCCACCATTTTTCTTCTGGCATCCGTATTACCTGCACCCCTACCCGTGGCATTATTCCCCGTACCGGCGGTAGTATTCCCGACACACACCAGGCCTTTTTAAATTAGTCCATATTCAGTCCAGATCTTTCCCGCCCTGCTACATTGCTATTTCAAGCGTGTCAGCCCCGTGGAAAACTCCGCACTATCAATGGTCGGGGCGGAGGGCTTGTCCTCCGCCCGGGGGAAACTCCGCACTATCAATGGTCGGGGCGGAGGGCTTGTCCTCCGCCCGGGGGGAAACTCCGCACTATCAATGGTCGGGGCGGAGGGCTTGTCCTCCGCCCAGGGGGAAAACGCCGCACTATCAATGGTCGGGGCGGAGGGCTTGTCCTCCGCCCAGGGGGAAAACGCCGCACTATCGATGGTCGGGGCGGAGGGATTTGAACCCCCGGCTCCCTGCTCCCAAAGCAAAAATGAGTCATTTTCAACACCTTTCACCACTACTCACCGCATAACAAAAGTACTTGACACCATTCATATTTCGTGCGATTATCTTATGCAAGACATTGCACCATATTTCACTGTAGCAAGGTGCTTTTTTGTACCCCATTTTGTACCCCGTTTTCCTGAAAGGAGTGAGATAAATGACACTTACCGATAAGGCAGTCATAAATTTGAAGCCAAAGGGAAACCGGTACGAGGTTCTTGATAGGGGCGGTCTCTATGTCCGCGTTATGCCATCCGGCACAAAGTCGTGGATATATCGCTACATGATTGACGGAACAGCACGACGCATGACCCTGGGGCGATATCCTGCCGTTTCATTGGCAGAGGCGCGAGAGAAACACGCAATGGCGGGTCGGGACGTTGACCGGGGTGTTGACCCTGGGGCGAAGGCACAAGAAAGAAAGACAAAGCGCCGGGAAGAATATACGTTTGCGGACATGATCGAAGAGTATTGGACGGAAGAACTTTCAAAAACCCCCACTGGGAAAGAACGCCTTCGCCTGGTGGCGAAAGACGCCCTTCCCCGCTGGAAGAAACGGAAAATATCCGACATTACGCGGCGGGACGGCGTTCTGCTGATTCGAGGGGTCCGGGAACGGGCGCCGGTGGCTGCAAATCGCCTGTTGGGTGTGCTGGTCCGGGCGTTCAACTTTGCCTGTGAGGAAGGCCTGCTGACGACAAATCCCCTTGTTGGTATGCGCCGCTTCGAGGAGTCCGCCCGGTCCCGGGTGCTGAACGACGAGGAAATCAAGCTGCTGTGGAAGGGATTGGACCTGGGCAACGAGGATATTGATATATTCCACGTTGTAAAACTCGCGGCAAAGGCAATACTGCTCACCGGGCAGCGCCCCGGCGAAGTCGCGTCCATGTCATGGGATCACGTCGAGGGTGACTGGTGGGTCATACCGGCGGACCAGCGAAAAAACAGGGAAGAAAACCGAGTCCCCATCATGCCCCTATTCCGAGAAGTCATCGAGACGGCCCGGGCCTACTCTTCAACCAGTTACGTTTTTGCCTCCCCCCGGAATGATTCTCTCCCCTTGACACGGGCGGCGATATCGGCGGCCATCCGCCGGCACTTCCAAGAAATGGGAGTTGAGGAACAGTTTACTCCGCATGATCTGAGGCGGACATTCAGGACTCGTCTAGCGGAGCTGGGGGTCACTGACATCGTGGCGGAGCGTTGCTTAGGACATAAGCTGGGAGGCATCCTTGCCGTATATAACCGACACGACTACTTCGCCGAAAAGCGGCAAGCCTTCGAGGCATGGGAACGACGGCTCAGGGAAATCTTGGGACTCGAACCGATTGAAAGCAAAATTTTATCAATGGGGGATTATCGTCATGGCTGATAAAGAGAAAATACCAGATGAATTGTTGCCATCAATAGACGGTCCCGAGCGTGACGAAATGGCGCGGCTCTACTCCATTACTGAAGATGAGGCGGTCCAATGTGAAGTTACTGGCCAATGGCCAGAGGACATACGACCATCACACCATAGAGGCCCGCTTTTAAGGTGGATCGGGGTGCAAGAACTCAGGGGACTAAAACAGGCCCACGACGAAGGAAACGCTGCCGCGATCATGGAGGCGCTATTTACCTGCGCTACGAATTCGCTTGCCATGCCCCTGTGGTTGGAAATGGCTCTTGTTCGTTCATATTTCGAGGTTCGGCATTACAGAGAAAAAAGTTGGGACGATGTTTTCGACCGGCCGCACCCGAAGAATATAAAAATAGAGGCGCATCGGGATAAGCGGGAAAAAGGCATTGCCGTTTATCTGATGGTGCAGGAGTTGCGAAGAAACGATCCCTCATTGGCAATTGACCGGGGGCTTTTTTACGACGTTGGCCAGAAATTCGGCCTTAGTGATTC
>LQBH01000006.1 GCA_002030015.1 delta proteobacterium MLS_D | reverse complement strand
ATCTTTGAGCGAGTGTCTTCGTGATCTTCACGAAAGTGAATCGCTAAGCCGGGAAAGTTACGCCTGGTGTATGCGGGTTCATGATTATTCTTCGGTGGGCGTCTTGATGGACGGAATATATCGTGAGCTTATGGAAGGCTGATTTTGAATACGAGAGGTGTCCAGTACTGTCAAATGATTGACGACCCGACATGCCAATGACTGATTTTCACTTGTTCGTGCAATAACGTTCTCCTGTATCTGCGACGGCGTATTTGTCTTTTCCGGGTGTTTTACGGAAGAGCGTTTTTTTCCTCAAGTTTTTTGTTTCTCCGCCGATTATCAGGTTCGACTGTTTCAAGGGATGAATGTGTTACATCACGGGCGCGGTGCAGGCGCCTCAGGAGTTTGAACGTGGAAAAACTTTTATTTTCAACGACGGAAGTCGCCGACATATTTAAGGTAAATCGGGTCACGGTTTACCGGTGGATCAAGGAGGGCCGGGTTTCAGCTTGCGAAATCGGCAAACATTTCAAGATACCCGCCGGCGAGATACGCCGACTCGTGGAAGAATTCGGTATGTCGGGCGGCGTGTTCTGGGACATTTACCGACGCGTGGAGCGGTCCCGCTCCGCGGCGGCGAAGCGTTCCGCCGCCGACCGTGAACGGAAACTGGTCGTGTCCGTGTCCGATGATCCGGTCGTCCTGGCTGGTATCGAGGAGGTCCTCGGTACGGGTGAAGCGGACGGTCGATACGCGGTCATGACATTTTCTGACAGCCTTTCGGCGGCGATCGGGATCGACGGGCAGCGGCCGGACCTGCTCATCCTGGACGGAATCGACGCGGGAGACGACGGCATGGAGTTTGCTCTAACAATTAAGTCGATTTTTCATGATGTGGCGGTTGTCTGCCTGGCGAAAGATCCGGGTCGCTGCGCCCGGGATTGCCAGGAAAATTTGAATGCGCTGGGGGCGGTTCTTCTGAAAAAACCCGCCGCCGTCGGCGATATTCGCGACACCCTTGCGAAACGCCTGTCGTCCTGAAGGCGGTACTGTCGATAACCGAACATCCGAAACACAAATAACGCGAGGAGGAAGTACCAATGCAGACCGAAGAAAGAGTAACCGGGAACGACGTGAAGGCCGGCGGCGCGAAGGAAGGAAAGTACCTGACCTTCGAACTCTGCGGCGAGGAATACGGTGTCGAGATTCTCAAGGTAAAGGAGATTATCGGCATCATGAACATTACTCCTGTTCCCCAGACGCCCGAGTTCGTGAAGGGGGTGATCAACCTGCGGGGAAAAGTGATACCCGTCATTGATCTGAGACTCAAGTTCGGCATGGAACGACAGGAATACGACGAACGCACCTGCATCATCGTGATCGATATACCTGATGAGCGGGGAAAGCGGATCATGACGGGCATCGTCGTCGATTCCGTTTCGGAGGTTCTCAATGTCAGGAATGAAGACGTAGAGGATACGCCGTCCTTCGGCGCGCGCCTGAGCACGGGTTTTATCATGGGCATGGCGAAAATTAAGGACGACGTAAAAATCCTGCTCGATATCGACAGAGTCATGGCGGCCGACGAGGTGGCCGCCATCGGGGCCCTGTCGCGGCAGCAACATTGACGGGACTTTGCCGGAGTGCTTCACAAGGCGGCGTGATACCAGGAGAAAGGACGATCGTTGGAATGAGAAAGATAAGCCTGAGAAACAAGTTGGCCGCCGGGGCCCTCGCCCTGGTGCTTTTTGTGATGCTCAGTACTACGCTGGTGGTGTCTTTCATGGTGGCGCGCCAGAACAGTGCGGCTTCGTTTGCAACGGTCGCCCGGTCGCTCGCGATTGTGGATAACGACCTGGCGGAACAGGAAACGGGACTTCTCGAACAGATCGGGCAGACGGTCACGGCGGGAGAACTGGGAGAATACATCAAGTATATCGCGAAAAACCAGTCCATCGGTGACGGCGGCAACGACCTGCTTCGACACGAATATGAGCGGATCGTGGACAATCTCAAAAACCTGGCTGTCCTGGGGAAACTCTGGAGAATCGCTGCTTACAGCGGCGACGGTGGACTTATCGCCTTTATCGCCGAAAAAGACGGCGGCGACCGTCTCGCCGGGTACTACACGGGCGCGGAGTATCGCGTCGACGGCGGAGAATCACATGACGAATGGAAAAAGACGCGGGATGATCCCGGCCTGGAGATGGATGCGCTGTTTACCGGGACCATGCCCGACGCGCCTGTTATCGAATACCGAACCATCGCCGGCGAGCTCTGCGTGGCCGCCCTGATTCCCACGACGGCCAGCGAATACGACGTGAAGACGGAAACCCTGAGACAGGAGCGGTCGGGTGTCGTCGTGGCCGTCAGACACCTGAATGGGGCGTTTGCCGAAAAAATCGCACGATTGACCGGAACGGAAGTTGGCGTATTCGCGGGAGAAACGCGCACCGTGGGTACGATGGACGAATATCGGACGTTGCGGTCGGAGGAAGCGTTCCGGGAGACCGTCGACGCCGGATCGCGAAACCGCGAAATCCTGTTGAACGAAATCTCACTCGATGAGGGACGTTATTTTCAGGGTGTGCTTCCTCTCACGAATGACGGGACAACGGCCGGTTCGGTTTCCGTTCTCTATTCCCGCGCCGTTGCCGCGGCAAATACGGCACAGATCGTCAAGATAATCGCGGTCACGGCGATCGTTCTGCTGATCTTGATTCTGCCCGTGACCCTCATTCTGGCGAATTCGCTGGCGCGGCCCGTCAGGCGCGTCATAGACACGCTCGGTTCCACGGCGCACGAGGTCAATGATGGATCGGTGCACGTGTCCACCTCGAGTCATCAGCTGGCTGAGGGCGCCTCGGAACAGGCGTCGTCTATCGAGGAGACATCGGCATCACTGGAGGAACTCTCATCCATGACGAAGCAGAACGCAGACAACGCGCGGCAGGCCGACGCCCTCATGTCGGAAGCCGCGGGCGTGGTCTCTGAAGTGGGCGGCAAGCTGGAAAAGATGACCGGCGCGATAAGGGAAATCGGCGTCAATTCGGACGAAACTCACAAAATCATCAAGACCATAGACGAGATCGCTTTTCAGACCAACCTGCTAGCGCTGAACGCCGCCGTCGAGGCGGCCCGCGCGGGCGAAGCGGGAGCGGGGGGTTCGCCGTGGTGGCGGAAGAGGTCAGGAACCTTGCCATTCGTTCCGCCGAGGCGGCGAAAAACACGGGCGAGCTGATAGAAACAACGGTGAAGTCGGTCCGCGAGGGTGAGCGGCTCAACGGCGAAACAAACGAGGCGTTCGAGCGGAATGCGGAGATTTCCGCGAAGATACGGGACCTGATAGGCGAAATCGCCGCGGCGTCACAGGAGCAGGCCCAGGGGATCGAACAGATCAACCGGGCGATGGCCGAAATGGACCGGGTCACGCAACAGACGGCGGCCAACGCGGAAGAGAGCGCCTCCGCGTCCGAGGAAATGTCATCCCAGGCCGCCGGCCTGCAATCAATAGTGGGCGACCTGGTCCTGCTGGTGGAAGGAGCGAACGGCGCCTACTCGGAAAACGGTGGAAAGCGGGCCGGGCATTCCGACGCTGCGCGGAGACAGGGAAACAGTAAAGTTGATGGAACACCGCTTCTCGAGGCTTCGAAACGGCATGAGTATTCTCACAAGGAGTCGGGATCGGGTAAACGGTCGTGACAGATATCGGCGGGAAATAGAATCATGAACGGCGATGTGACGGGCAGCTTCGAGCTGCGGAATGCCGACTTCGAGAAGATCAGCCGCTTCGTGTACGAGTTTTGCGGCATTAATCTTCACGACGGGAAACGGGAACTGGTGAAGGCGCGTCTCGGCAAACGCCTCCGGCAGGGGGAATTCAGTTCTTTTTCAGACTATTTTAAGTTTGTCATGACCGACGAGGGCACGGACGAACTGGTGGAGATGATCGACTCTCTTTCCACGAATCTGACAAGCTTTTTCCGCGAACCCGCTCACTTCGAACGGCTGACGGAAATCCTGAAGGACATGGCGACTTCGAAAAAAAAACTTACGCTTCGCTTCTGGTCGGCTGGTTGTTCCACCGGGGAGGAGCCCTACACCCTGGCCATCGTGGTTCAGGAGGCCCTGGCGGGACGGAACGACGACGTAAAAATTCTGGCAACCGATATATCGACGAAGGTGTTGAGGAAGGCCGTAACAGCCATTTATGACGAGAACAAAATAAGGAATATTTCTCAACCTCTTCTGCGCAAATATTTTCTTCGAGGAACAGGATCGCGCAACGGGCAGTACCGCGTGAAAAGCGATATAACGGAAATGGTCCGGTTCATGAGATTCAATCTCAAGGATTCTACTGTTTTCAGCGAGACCTTTGATGTCATTTTCTGCAGGAACGTAATGATCTACTTCGACACGCCGACCCAGCAGGCGCTGATTGACAGGTTCTACGACTGCCTGCGCCCGGGAGGTTACCTGTTCGTGGGACATTCCGAGGGGCTGACCGGGTTGAAACATCGTTTTCGTTATATTGTGCCGAGCGTGTATCGAAGGTAGCATCATGGCGCAGATCATCGTTGGCGTAGCTGACTTGAAGATATCAAACAGCCGGGAAGACTTACTCGTGACGTACGCCCTCGGATCCTGTCTGGCCGTAGTGGTGTTCGACTCCCGAGCATGCGTGGGGGGGATGCTTCATTTCATGCTGGCCGAATCATCGATGGATCCGAGGAAGGCTGAGCTTCGGCCCGCCATGTTCGCCGACACGGGAATCCCCCTGCTCTTCAAGAGCTGTTACAGGCTGGGGGCGGACAAACGACGGATGACCGTAAAAATCATCGGCGGCGCCGCCATACTGGACCGCGAGAACCGGTTCAGAATCGGACACAGGAATATCGCCGCCGCGAGAAAAATATTCTGGAAAAACAAGGTGTTCATTGACGGCGAAGATACGGGTGGAAATTTCGACCGCACCGTGCGGCTCGATATGTCCACGGGAACAACCTCCGTTTCGAATGCCGGGGGATACAACAAGATCTTGTGAACGCCGGGAAGGGAACGTGCTGTTCATGTCGTTTAATGTTTTGATAGTCGATGACTCGTTCTCCATGCGGGCCGTCATAAAAAAAGTCGTGACCATGTCCGGTTTCGAAGTGGATCGGTGCTTCGAGGCGTCCGACGGCACGGAGGCACTCTCGGTTATGGCCGGGCAATGGGTGGACCTGGTTATCACGGACATAAATATGCCGCGAATGAACGGCATCGAGTTGCTCGCGAAGATGAAAGAGGACGACCTTCTGCGCATGATACCGGTGGCGGTGGTTTCCACCGAGGGAAACGAGGAACGCGTCAGAGAGGCTTTCAGTTTCGGAGCGCGGGGATATTTGAAAAAGCCGTTCCTTCCTGAAGAGTGCCGAACGGTGTTGTGCGAAATTGTCGGTATTGAGGAGGACGGAGGATATGCGGCAGACGATGAAGATGCTGGAGACCTCGATTTTTGAGGTGTTTGAAAAAATGTTTTTTCTTTACCTGGAACCAGTCAAGCCGACCGGTGCGGATCCGTGCCTGAAGGCTTCCATATCTTTCACCGGGGCCGGCGGAGGAACGGTCGATCTGTATCTGTCCAGCGACCTGGCGATACGAATGGCACAAAATATGCTGAGTATTGAAGCCGACGAGGTAGACGACAATCAGCGGGAAGATTGCGCTCGCGAAGCGGTGAACATGATATGCGGGCATTTTCTCGCCATGACCGACCGGAACGGACATTACGATCTGACCATACCCCGGTGCGGGCCGGTTGATGGACCGGCTCCTGACTCCACCGGCCGCCTCGATTACGGTGTCGGCGATGAAAAGTGGGCGATGACGATGATATTGTCCGAGTCGGCGACGCATAGTGAAAGCGGCGTGAATGAGCCCGGCCCGGCGCCGGGGAAGGGGCGTGCATGGTGAAAGCGATTCGACTTCTCATTATCGACGATTCCGCGATAGTGAGAAAAGTGCTGTCCCAGGAATTATCGAAGTATCCCGACATCGAGGTGGTGGGCACGGCGCCCAATCCCTATGTGGGACGGGACAAGATACTGTCCCTCGACCCCGACGTGATCACCCTCGATGTCGAGATGCCTCGAATGGACGGCATTACCTTTCTCAAAAAACTCATGAAGCATTATCCCCTTCCGGTTATTATCGTGAGCGCGCTGACGCCCCGGGGAAGCGGCATGTCCATCGAGGCGCTGGAAATCGGCGCCGTGGACGTGGTCCCGAAACCTGGAGGGTCGTATTCCGTGGGGGACATCGGCCGTGAGCTGGCGGAGAAAATCCGTGTCGCTTCACGGGCGAACGTGCGCGGGCGCGGCAGTGATGAAAACCGCGAAGCCGTGACGTCGGAACCGGCAACGGCGATGAAGCAGACCTCGAACAAGGTGGTCGCCATCGGGGCGTCAACAGGAGGAACGGAAGCCTTGAAAAACGTTCTTCGGCGTATGCCCGCCAATTCACCCGGCATCGTCGTTGTTCAGCATATGCCCGCGAATTTCACTACCGCCTTTTCACGGCGGCTGGACGAGGCATGCGCGGTTTCCGTCAAAGAGGCCGAGAACAACGACTCGGTCACGCCGGGGCGCGTGCTGATCGCTCCCGGAAACTATCACATGATTTTGCGGCGGAGCGGCGCCAGGTATTACGTGGAAATCAAGGATGGTCCCATGGTGCATCACCAGCGGCCGTCCGTCGATATCCTTTTTAAGTCGACGGCACGGTACGCGGGCGCGAACGCCGTGGGCGTCATTCTGACGGGAATGGGGGCCGACGGGGCGCAGGGATTGCTTGAAATGAAACAGGCCGGAGCCCGGACGCTGGCACAGGATGAACAGAGCTGCGTGGTCTACGGCATGCCGAAAGAAGCGGTACGGATCGGCGCCGTTGAAAAGGAGTTACCCCTGGGCGACATGGCCGAAGAAATAATGAGGATGGTGTAATTATGCAACAGGACAGGGTTGAAGCGCTCATCGACGGTCTCGCCGCGGGTTTCCTGATGCTCGACGGCGATGCCATAGACATCCCCGCTGCGGGAAAGCTGCTGAACGCAATGGAGGAACTTATCGCGGAGGCCGATAAACGAGAAATGAAGCCGTTGGCCGGAGCGGCGGGCGAACTGAAGAATCTTCTTGAGGACATCGTGCTCGAGCGGATCGGACCGGCCGAGGGGACGGAACGTTTTACCCGCGGGATATCGGAGATGCAGGACATGGTCCGCGATGCCGCGGGTGCTGAAGACGTTGATGAGGCGGGAGAAGGCGACGTCGTGGAGGCGGTTGTTCCCCGGGAAAGCGAAGCGTCACTGCCGGGCGGGAAGACCGCCGCCGAAGAAGAAGCGGAAACAGAAAGCGGTAAACAGGAATTCGTGATTCAGGATGAATCGCTCATGCGCGACTTCATCACTGAAAGCCTTGAGTATATCGGTGAAATCGAAATAAACATTCTCAACCTTGAGCAGAACCCTGACGACAAGGAGTGCATCAACGCCGTTTTCAGGCCCTTTCATTCAATAAAGGGTGTATCCAGCTTTCTCGACCTGACGGAAATCCGTGATATCGCTCATGAACTCGAAACGCTTCTGGACCGGGCCAGAAACGGCGAAATTTCCGTGGACTCGCAGATTATCGATATAATCCTCGAGGGCGCTGATACCCTGAAAGTAATGATCGGCAGCCTGAGCGAAGTGCTGGAAGGCGACCGGATCCGGCCGCTTTTCCCCGACCTTGCCTCGTTGCGTGAAAAGATAGCCGGGGTTGATTCCGGAGAAATGGGTGGGTACGAAAAAGAATCCGTCAGGAAACTGGGGAAAATTCTTATTGATGACGGCGTTATTTCCGAGGATATCCTGGAAGAGACCCTGCAGAAGAAAACCGACGAAAAGAGGAAGATCGGGGAGACCCTTATCGGCGAGGGAAAGGCCACGCCGAAACACGTGCTTTCAGCCCTTCGCAAACAGTCGAAACAGGTGATAGAGACAAGCACCGTCCGTGTGGATGTCAAGAAACTCGATGATTTCGTCGATATGATCGGCGAGCTGGTTATAACCCAGACGATGATCAAACAGAACCTGGTGCGGCTGGATTCGGCTGACCGCAAGCTCATGAGCGACCTGGCCCAGCTTTCGAGCATTACGTCGGAGCTTCAGCGGACATCCACCAGTCTTCGCATGGTTCCCATACGGCAGACATTCCAGCGGATGGCGCGGCTGGTGCGCGATCTCGCGAAAGATGCCGGGAAGGACGTGGTTGTCGCTATGGAAGGGGAAGAAACCGAAATAGACCGGAACATGGTTGAAGAAATTTACAATCCCCTCGTGCACATGGTGCGCAATGCCGTCGACCACGGCCTCGAAAAGGGAGAAGAACGGACGTCGAAAGGAAAGTCTGAACGGGGGACCGTCAAGCTCAGTGCTTACCATAAGGGCGGGAGCATCGTGATAGAAATAAGCGACGACGGCCGTGGCCTCAATGTCGAAGGAATTTTTCGCAAGGCTGTCGAACGGGGGTTGGTAAGCGAAACAGACGACATGGGGGAACAGGATATCTTCAAGCTGATTTTCATGCCCGGGTTTTCAACGGCCGAAAAGGTCACCGACGTGTCGGGACGCGGGGTCGGCATGGATGTGGTGAAACAGGCCGTGGAAAAACTTCGAGGAAAGATCGAGATGAGGAGCGCGAAAGGAGAAGGAAGCACCTTCGCCGCTTTTTTCCCGCTGACTATGGCGATTATCGACGGCATGATGGTGCGCGTGGGAAATGAAAAATACATTATTCCCGCCACGGCCATACGGCGTCTTATCCGCCCCACGCGGGAACATTACACGAATGTTGCTGGAAAGGGCGAAATGCTCGACGTCATGGGAGAGCTGCTGCCGCTTCTCCGCCTTTACGATATATTTTCCGTAGAGCCGCTGTACCGCGATCCCTGGGATGCCCTGGTGGTGGTGGTCGACGCGGGAGGGCGGTCGAAGTGCATCCTGGTTGATGAAGTGCTTGAAAAAGGCGAGGTTGTCATAAAATCGCTGGGAGGAAATTTCGGAGGGCTCAAGGGAATTTCGGGCGGCGCCATCCTGGGAGACGGCAGCGTCGGGCTTATTCTTGATCCCGAGGGTCTTTTCGAACTCGAAGAAACGACGGCTGTATGACGCCGGAATCGACAGGGCACGGAGGAACGGGAACATGGACAAGGCGGGCAAAGTATTGGTCGTCGACGATTTTTCGACGATGCGGAAAGTGATCAGGAACCTGCTCAAGCAATTGGGGTACGAGAACATCGTGGAAGCCGAGGACGGCGTGGCGGCGCTCGAAGTGCTTCGAAGCCAGAAAATAGATTTTGTTATTTCAGACTGGAACATGCCCAACATGAGCGGCCTGGAGTTATTAAAGCAGGTCCGGGCCGACGGGTCCCTGTCGAAGACGCCCTTCTTGATGGTGACGGCTGAAACATTGAAAGACAACGTGGTCGAGGCAGTGAAGGCCGGAGTTGACAACTACATAGTGAAACCGTTTACGGCGGATGTTTTGAGCGAGAAGATCGGTCAGATCGAGAAGAAGTGCGGTTAAGACCGTCCGTCGGCGCACAGGGGAGAGACATGGATGTTCAATACGTAAACCCTTTTCTTGAAGGGACGCTGCACGTGGTGAAGACGATGGCCTTTATCGACGCCCGGCCGGGGAAGCCTTATCTCAAGCGGGACAATGCGGCGAAGGGGGACATTACGGGGATCATCGGCATCGCCGGCGCGGTCAGGGGTTCGTTCGCGCTGAGCTTCAGCGAGGGCTGTATTCTTCGGATCGTTTCGAACATGCTGGGCGAGGAAATCACGCAGGTCAACGGCGACATTGCCGATGCCGTGGGCGAGCTTACCAACATGGTGTCGGGGGCAGCCCGGCAGCGGCTCGACGTCATGGGCATTCACCTGTCGGCGGCGATTCCCACGGTGGTGACGGGCGGGGGACACACGGTGAACCATGTCCTCGGCGGTCCCAGTATCATCATTCCATTTGGGACAGATCACGGCCCCTTCGTGGCGGATGTGTGCATGATGAAAGACTCCAATTCAGGATAGAGAAACGGGAAGCTTGCGGCGGAACATGAAGAAGTCTCGCCGGGACGGCGGCAGTCACGGATGAGAGTGTGACGATGACCGGAAAACCTGAGCAAAAAAGTGGAATGTCGGAAAAACGCGATGATATGCCGGCCGTGGATGAATGCACGGACGGCGGACATCGCCTGCTCCTGGAACGGGCTCCCGACATCATCGCCGCTTTCCGCGACAACGGCGTTTTGTATGTAAACGGCATGATCGAGCAATTGACGGGCTATGCGCCGGAAGAGTTACAAAACGTTCCGCCCCTTCGTTTTGTCCATCCCGACGACCGCCTTGCCACCCATGAATACTGCATGCTTCGAAACAGGGGTGAAGAAGCGCCGGCCGGATGTTCCTTCCGCGTGTTGTCGAAGGAAGGAGGCGAAGTATGGGTGCACATGAAGGCCGCCGTCGCTGAATGGGAAGGCGTACCCGCCACGCTGGCAGTACTGCGGGACATGACGCACCAGGTTCGCCTGGAAACTCAACTGGTGCAGTCCCAGAAACTTGAAGCCCTGGGGACGCTGGCCGAAGGAATCGCGCACGATTTTAACAACCTGCTTATGGGCATTCAGGGTTATGCATCGCTGGCTCTCATGGGACGGGACGCATCGCCGGTTGTCGCTGAAAAAATCAAAAAGATTCAGGAACTCGTACGAAACGGCGTTTCGCTGACGGCCCAACTGCTGGGATTCTCAGGGACCGCCTGCTACGATGTTCTGCCGATCGATCTCAACGAACTCGCGGCCGGCACCTCGCTCATGGTGGAGCGTTTTAACCGTGAAATCACCATTCACCGTGATTTGTGGCGGGATCTCAGGATCGTCATGGCCGACCGGGGACAGCTCGAACAGGTTCTGATGAACCTTCTGGTCAACGCGGGCCAGGCCATGCCGGGAGGCGGCGATCTCTTTATTGAAACGGCCAATGTCGATTTTTCCGATGACGACGAGCGTATTCCCTTTCTTGGAATCGTGCCGGGTCCCTATGTCCGTCTTTCGATAACCGATACGGGAATCGGCATGGACGAGTCCGTTGTGAGACGTATATTCGATCCCTTTTTCACGACCCGTGACGGGGGTGGGGGCACCGGACTCGGACTTCCGTCCGCGTATGGCATCGTGCGTGCCTACGGCGGGGCAATCGACGTGACAAGCCGGCCGGGTCAGGGTTCCCGTTTTGATGTGTACCTTCCCGCTTCCGAGCAGGCGGAGCGGAAGGAAGAAACTTCTTCGCCACACCGCGGGGAAGAAACGAACCGCGCCACGATTCTTGTCGTTGATGATGAAGAGGTTGTGCTGGAGGTGAACCGCGAGTTGCTTGAGTCCTGCGGTTACCGGGTTATAGCAGCCTCGAGCGGCCGCGAGGCCCTGGAAATTTACAGTAGCTCGTCGGAAGAAATCGACCTGGTGCTTCTGGACCTTATCATGCCGGGTATGTCCGGCGCCGAGACGTACCGGGGATTAAAGGAAATCGAGTCGGAGGTCAGGGTGATTCTTCTGTCGGGCTTCAGTATAGAGGGAGGGGCCATGGAGCTGCTGAAAGAGGGATGCCGGGCCTTTGTTCAGAAACCGTTTGTTCTGGAAAATCTGGAAAAGAAGATCGAGGAGGTCCTGGGTGAAAACAAACAGGCCTGAAGTATCAGAATCCGCGGTCTGTCCAGCGGCTGATTTTTTCGAAGGCATCTTCGACTCGCCGGGTTATGAAATCGGCGGAGACAGGCTTTTTGAAGAAATCGTCGAATCCCGCTTCGCGGCATTCCTCGACCTCGTAAAGCCCCGACCAGCCGGTCATGGCGTAGATGATCGCCAGCGGTTTCTCGCTCCGGATGCGTCGGCACAACTCGATGCCGTTCATTCCGAACAGTTTCAGGTCAAGAAAAATAACGTTGATGTCATTTTGTTCAAGCAGGGCCAGGCCCTCTTCCGCTCCCGCCGCCGTGTACACGGTATACCCGGCCTCGTTGCCGATTTCTTCGAACAGATTCCGTATGGACGCTTCGTCGTCAACGACGAGTATCCTGTCTGTCGGTGGAATATTCCTGATCATCGATTTTTCCTCCTTCAACGGCGGCCGCCGACGCCGACCGATTCAACGGGGCGTTTAATTTTCCTGAAGAATCTTCATATATCATCGAGACCGAAATTTCAAAAGAATCAATCGACCAGGCCGGAATTCATTCGGGGCGGCGGGAGGCGGCAGGCATGAAACGGATGAAAATAGCGGACCTGACGCCTGAAATGATTCTCGCTTCAGACGTGATCAATTGTGACGGTCGTTTCCTCCTGCCGGCGGGAGCCGCGCTGACGGAACGTTCCATACGGTTGTGCAAGGCCTGGGGGATAGTGGAGGCCGAGATCGAAGGCGAGGAAGCTCCCTCTTTCGATGCCGGGCGGAATGACGTTGATCCTGCGGCGCTGGCGGCCGCCCGTCGCTTGAACGAATACCGGTTTCTTCACGCCGGGACGAAGCACCGGGCCATGCGGGAACTGGAAAATCTTTCCTCCCTGCGCAAGGCGCGCGCCATTGAACAGGGTCTTCCGGGAGGCCGATTTTCGGTTATCGGCGATGACGACGCGGAGGCGGTGGAAGGCAACGTTCCCCTGGAGCCGATCAACCTGGGCAGGCTGTCGGAGTTCGGGCTGCGCCTGCCGACGCTTCCCGCCGTGTTCGACCGCATAAATGAGACTATCATGAATCCGAACAGTTCGGCCGGCGATATAGCCGATGTCGTCGGCAAGGATACGGCACTGACCTCGCAACTGCTCGGCATCGTCAACAGCGCCTTCTACGGGTTTGTTTCGAAGATAGACACGGTGTCGAGAGCCGTCGCCATCGTGGGTACGAAACAACTGACGTCGCTCGTGTTTGGTATCAGCGTCATCAAAATTTTCGACCGCATTCCCGCCCGTCACATCGACATGCGGGAATTCTGGCGACACAGCCTGGCCTGCGGCATCGCGGCGAGAATAATCGCGGGTTACAAGCAGATACAGAACACGGAGCGTCTGTTCGTGGCGGGCCTCCTTCACGACATAGGCCGGCTGCTCATGTACCGCCTGTGGCCGGAGCACTCGAGGCGGGTCCTTTTCGCCGCCCGTCGTGAATCGAGATTACTTAACGAGGTGGAAAAGGACATGCTGGATATCGATCACGCCGGCATTGGAGCTCTTATGGCCGAGCGGTGGAAGCTTCCCTTTCTGCTCGAAGCGACGATACGCTATCACCATGCTCCCGGAAATTCCTACAACCGCTTGGAAACGGCCATCGTGCACCTGGCGGATATTATCGCTCACGTCATGGAAAAGGGTTCGAGCGGCGAATTTTTCGTACCGCCCCTCGATGAAGATGCCTGGGATTTACTGGATATTTCAGAAAACTTATTGACGGTGATTATCGATCATGTGGACAGACAAATCGACGACGTCACAGCATATTTCTTCCCCGGATCGTGACGGGGGCTACGGCGGGAATTCCTCGACCCGGTACTTGGAGAAACGGCTCCGTTATTTCGAGGAATCCAGCCGCTTTATCCTGGATACTCTTGAACTGGCAACCTCGCTGGGCGACTGCCGTGAAAGCGTCAACCAGCTGAAGTCGGTTTTCCCGATTCTTGACGACGCGGAAGCAAAACTGGCGGCCCTGATACCTTTCGAAGCGTTCACCTTCTACCTGGTAAACGAAGAAAATAATGATTTCGAGCATGTGCGGACACAACCCGTTGAGATGACGCGTTACGCAAAGGATGAGACGGAATTCCTGATAGACTCCGGAGTTTTCGCCTGGGCAGTTCGCGAGAAACGCCCCGTTGTCGTCACGTCGCGATCAAAGGACCGACGGTTCGTGCTGCACGTTCTTTCCACACGATCGCGGACGAGGGGCATGTTCGTGGGTACCATCGCCGACACACGTCGGATTTCCGACATACATCTCTCGTTGTTGTCGCTTCTTCTGCTCACCACGGCGAACGCCGTGGAAAGTTTTTATCTGTACGGCATGTTTCGCGGAAAAGACCGTGAAATCGAGGCCATGAAGGGATACCGCCTTCTTTTTGAATCGGCCTTCGAAGGCATGGAGATTCTTGACGCCCGGGGCAGGATCGTGGACTGTAACGAAGCGATGTGCGACATGCTGGAAAGCGAAAGAGCGCACCTCATCGGCCGCTTCGCGTCACACTTCCTTTCCGGGAAAGAGGAAGACCGTTCAGACGACCATGATGTTTTCACGGAGAAAGAGACACCCCGGGAAGGCGAGGCGGAACTGGTGTCGGCACGGGGAACGGTCCGGCGGGTATACCGGCGCGAGATGCCCCTGTTCGGGGAAGACCGTTCTTTTGAGGGTTCAGTCGTGTCGTACCGTCATATAACAGCCGGAGACACCGACGATACCGGCACGCGGACGTGATGCGAATGGCGCGACCGGAGCTGCTCGGTTCACCGCCGAAGCAGCTCGCGCTGTTTTCTGAAGACGTACCGCGTAATGGTTTCTTTCATGTCTTCGGGCAGGTCTGTAAAGGCGATTGAAACCCTGTAGCCGTTTCCCTTTTCGTCCGGCGTAGCTGAAGCCACCGTGCCGAGTGTCTCGAGACGGGTGACGGTTTCCAGGGGAAGATCGAGCCTGAGCGCGATGATCTCGTCCGGATCAGGTTTTTCGGGCATCGTGAAACGGATTCCCGACGCGCTTATATTGACGCGTTCCAGGTCGGAAAGACGGAACGATTCGTCACGCCGCAGATCGGCCATGTCCATAAGACGGTCAACTTTCAGATTGAGCTGATAAAGGAGATGGTAGAGCATGGCCGGCGTAACGTTTTCCACGTCGGGAACATGCTGTATGTCGCCGAACACGTCCCGAAGAATCATCTGCGCCTGTTCTTCACCCCCCGGATAATCCCGGGCTTGCACCCGCCTGTATCCCACTGTCATGATATCGTCGACGCGGGCGTGCAGACGCTCATGGACCTTTTCAACGGTGATGCGCGGAAAGTGTTTCGATTCGAGGATGGTGTAAAGGCCGCCGCCTTTCAGCAGGTAAATGTCCGTTCCCGGTTCGGGCGTCATAGTATTGTCGCTTCCGTCAATATCGAGGACGAGGCGGTCTCCGTCGATGGCCGCGACGACGGCTGTGGCGGACACCATCTTGTTTTCGCACCCGAAACTCAGTTCGACCTTTGATCCCCTGGCCGGAGGAGTCGTTTCCATTGCTCGCGCCTTTCCTTCGAGATCGTTACATTATTTCTTTTTCTGTCATTCCAGGCTTGATCCGGCACGGTACCCTTGAGGGGAAATCCGGAAAGCGTTTCAAGCACTGGATGCCGACTTACAGTATCCATAAGGGTGTATGACGAAATTGCCGGTTTTGTGAGTTCTGCAAAAGTCGTCCTTCATCCGAACTCGTGATCTTGTGGAAATACATGCAGTATGCGTGCCAGAAAAATGTGCGCCGGGAAACGACTTAAGAAGGAAATTAATGTTTTGAAGGCTGTCGTGCGGTTTCAAGAGCGGACAGAAAGGCGTCTACGGCGGTCCCGTCCAGTTGCTTCCAGCGGTTGTTCCGTAGTTCCTCCACGGCGACGGCCGGGGGCAGGGCTTTTCGGTAGGGTCGATCGCTGGTCATGGCGTCAAACGTGTCCGCGACGGAGAGAATCCGAGCGAGTAAGGGAATTTCATTCCGCGCCAGTCCGTCGGGATACCCCCGGCCGTCCCATCGCTCGTGGTGATGACGGACGATTGTTCGCTCCCTGTCGAACAGGGCGATGGACTTGAGGATGTCTTCCCCGGCCTCGGCATGGGTCTGGATGATGCGGTATTCGTCATCGTTGAGCGGGGCGGGCTTCAGAAGAATATGGTCCGGCACGGCGATTTTGCCGATGTCGTGGAGATGGGCGGAGATACGGAGTGATTCGATTTCATAGTCGGAGCATCCCATGGCCTCCGCCGTCAGCACCGACAGGTGCGTGACGGAACGGGAATGCCGCTCCGTATAGTTGTCGCGCGCGTGAATGGAATGAATAAGCGATTCAAAGGTATTCATGATGCTGCCGAAAAGACTCTCATAGAGGATGGTATTTTCCAGGTACAGTGATGCCCGCTCTGCGAGATTTTGGACATGTGTCAGGTCCTTCCGCGTGAAGATCGTCGTTCCGTCACCGCTGAAGACCGCGAGAATACCGAATATCTTGCTGCCCCGTATCGTGAGGGGAACGGCGATAAGAGAATCGTCTGAACGAAGACCGTGGTCGCCGTTGATGAGAAGCGGCAACCGGCTTGAAACGGTTTCGCGGAAAAAGGGAGTCAGCCGTGCCGCCAGCACGTCGTCGGTGTCGGTCCCGTTGTGGCGGCTGCTGTGGCAGATGCTCTTGTTGAAGAAACGTTTATTGGTTTCGTCGACCAGGACGATGAGCCCCGTTTTACCCTTTGTTAACGCCAGGGAAAGCTTGACGATTTCATCGAACATGTCGTCGCCTGCAAGACCCCGGCGCTGATCGATCCGTTCGCCGATAAGCCTGATCGTCGAAAGTTCGCGAATCTTTTCATCGAGTTTCCACTTCGTTTCCCGTTCGTCCCGATCTCCTTCCGAAAGCAGAGATCGTTCCTGAAGATACAGATTGACCTTGAAAATGAGGTCGTCGATTTTAAAAGGTTTCGTCAGAAAGTCAACGGCGCCTTCCTTCATGGCGGAAACCGTCAGGTCGATGGTGGGGTAGCCGGTGATGATAATAACGGGTGTGGAAAAATCGAGATGCTTGATGCGGGCGAGCAGTTCAAGTCCGCTCATTCCCGGCATTTTCAGATCACTGATAATCAGATCGAAGGATGAGGTGTTGAGAAGAGACAGCGCCTGGAGCCCGTTTTCGACTTCTCTTGTGTTGAAGTATCCGCTCTCACGCAACGCGTCGATGATGACGCCCCGTGTCGTCTCGTCGTCATCGACCACGAGAATTGATTTCAGGTCACCGATAGGCTGTTCTTCCGTAGCGACCGTCATTGCTTGTTTCCGGCGCTGAGCAGGATGTCGAGCAGGCTGTAGGAAATTTTCTCAAGGGCGTCGTTCCTGTCGCCGTTCCCACCGAGAGTCACCTTGTCCTGATAGGGGTCGCCGGCTCCCTTCCTCGCTCCGGAAGGCGCGGTTTTCGCGTTATTCTGCCGCGTGTAGACTCGCAGCACGGTGTCAATCCGGTACGAGGAAATTGTCACGGCCGAACCTTTCTTGCTTGCTGATCAACGTGGACGGTTCTTTAACTCCTCTATCGGCAGGTCCCGTCCGTTACTTTAATTATTTTTATGATACGCCCGAGCGCCTGCGTCGGCGGGGCGCCGGAGGTCCCCACAATCCGCGATTGATTGTCTTCAGAGCAAGATATCGGGTCATCAATATGCAACGTTTCAGTATGCACAGTCGAAGGATATAACAGAGATGGTACGGACGTTTGGCCATCGACGGGGCTCAGGAGAGTTCGTGTCTAAGTACGGGCAGGCGACCAGGAAGACGTTCATCCTTCGACAAGCTCTACCCTAAAGGGCACACGAGGACGAACGGATCTGCGGAAAACCGTTCGCGCTCACGTGCCCGCCAGGGCAGAGCCCTTCGGCATAGCTCAGGATAGGCTTGTCGAAGGATAGACCGGGCAGGAAGAAGCCGAACACGATCGTTTCCCCTCCCCTGGAGGGAGGGGATGAAGGGGAGGGGGTGGCTCCACCCGGTAGACTGTTTCTCGTTCGAGGTGGAACGGTTCATGGTGCTTCAGCTTGTTCTGTCATTGCCGCACCCTTGATGGTCCGGTCTGAATGTGTATCGGACAGCACGTATCGTACCGCATTAACTGGGCGTTTAACTGTCTGTACCACGAACAGGCTAAGCTAACCGCGGATTGCGCCGGAGGTCTTTATGGTTGACTATTAGTAATATTTTGTTTACATTATCCTGACTGGAAGGTTCCGCAGGCACGACCACCGTTCTTCTCTCCTTCAGGCCGGCGCGCGGGGTGTGGAGCAGATGAGAAAGCCCAGAATCCTTGTCGTCGATGATAACGCGATCAACCGGGAGAACCTCTTCGAAATGCTTTCACCGGACGCCGGTCGCGTCGACGTGGCCGGTGACGGGGAAGAGGCGCTGAGGGTATTTTCGGACGGTACGTACGACCTGGTGATTACCGACCTGAAAATGCCCCGCCTCGACGGTATGGAGCTTCTCAAGCGCCTCAAGGAACAGGATTCCGACGTAGTCGTGATTGTCGTCACCGGCTACGCATCCGTCAGCAGCGCCGTCGAGGCCATGAAACTGGGCGCCTACGATTATATTACCAAGCCTCTCAAACCCGACCGTGTCCATCTGTCCGTGGAAAGGGCGTTGTCATTAGCCCGCCTTCGGGAAGAAAACGAATCTCTGAAGGACCAGCTGCACGACAAATACGATTTCGGCCGTATGATCGGCCTGAGCAGCGGTATGAGGGAGGTTTTCGATGCCGTCAGGAAAGTCGCGGAAACCGACAGCACCGTCATCATCTATGGTGAAAGCGGTACGGGCAAGGAACTTGTGGCCCGGGCCCTCCACTTCAACAGCGAACGGCAGTCCTTTCCGCTTGTGACCGTTAATTGCGGCGCAATCCCGGAAGAATTGCTGGAGAGTGAGATGTTCGGCCACGAGAAAGGGGCGTTTACCGGCGCCGTTCGAAGCAGGACGGGCAGGTTCGAACTCGCCCAGCGTGGATCTATCTTTCTCGACGAAATAGGCGATATGAGCCCTTCGCTGCAAGTAAAGCTGCTTCGGGTAATCCAGGAAAGACAGTTCGAGCGAATTGGCGGCACGCAGACAATCGACGCCGATGTACGCATCATCACCGCCACGAACCAGGACCTGGAAAAGGCCGTCAAGGAAAAACGTTTTCGGGAAGACCTTTTTTACCGGATCAACGTGATTCCCATTGCCCTGCCGCCGCTGCGGGAACGGAAGGAAGACATACCTTCGTTAATCAATCATTTCATCAATGTTTTTAGGAAATCGAACAAAAAACGTATCGAAGGAGTAAGCGACCGGGCCGTTGAATTGATGCTTCATTATCACTGGCCGGGAAACGTGCGCGAGCTTCAAAACATCATAGAAATGCTCGTGGTTATGAAGGGTGAGGGCATAATCGACGAACAGGATCTGCCCGAGAAAATCCGCCGGGCCGTTAGCCATGACGGCGCGTCACCGCCGAGTATTCACATTCCCGACGAGGGTTTGAACATAACATCTCTCATCGACCAGTTCGAGCGGGACCTGCTTCTGAAGGCGCTGAGAAAATCGGGCGGGGTAAAAAACAAGGCTGCGAAGCTTCTCAACCTCAACCGAACGACCTACGTGGAAAAGCTGAAACGTTACCGGATCGAATAAAACCGGGGATCCCGACCCAGCCGGCGGCGACGGCGCCGGGCAGGTACGATGGAACAGTAGTATGGGGGAAACAGGCACCGCGCCATCCGGCGGGTTGCACGCGGTCCCGGAAAGGAGGCACGATATGGCTGGGAAAGTCGGAGTTGTTTTGTCAGGATGCGGCGTCTTCGACGGGTCGGAAATCTATGAGGCAACGCTGACTCTCTATTTTCTGGATCGAGTCGGCGCCGATGTTGTCTGCATGGCTCCCGGCGGAAATCAGCATGACGTGGTCGATCACGCGGTCAATCGGCCCATGTCGGAAACCCGCGATATTTTCGTTGAATCGGCACGGCTTGCACGTGGTGAAATCCGCCGGCTGGCCGATGTCACGGCCGATGACCTGGACGCCCTGATTTTTCCGGGTGGCTTCGGGGCGGCGAAAAACCTCTGCGATTTTGCTGTTGCGGGAAGCGATTGCACTGTATTGCGGGAGGTGGAAGAGCTCATTCTTGATATGCACGGGCGAAAGAAGCCGCTGGCCTTCATGTGCATCGCACCGGTCATCGCCGCGCGGGTGCTCGGCAGGTTCACACCGGAGTTGACGACCGGAGCAGGCGATTCACCGGTTGCGAGTGCCATCGAGGAAATGGGCGCGCGCCACGTGACATGCAGCGTGGACGGCGCCGTCATCGACGGCAAAAACAGAATCGTCACCACGCCCGCCTACATGGTGGGTCCGACCATATCACGGGTGGGGGAGGGCATCGAACAGCTGGTGAAGGAAGTGATGGCGATGATGGGTTGAGAAGTATCCTGTCCCCAGGGAATTCGCCCTGGAGAGGAACCGCTTCTTTTCATCATGTCGCCGGGGCCGGACGAACGGAAACAACGCGTTCCCCGCAAGAGAGGGTAAAGAGGATAAGCGATGAAAATACGTGTGGAGCGGGATCAGATCGTCCAGGCCATACGCCGGATGGAAGGGATCGAAGTCGTCCTGGAGAACGAACATGACGCGAAGGAGGCCGTCGATCTTGCTCTCGGCGGAAACGAGCTTTTTTCAGGGGCCGCCTTTCAGAAGCTGAAAAACGTGGAGGTGTCGGAGGTCAGGGAGTATCGGACGTCGGCCGTCGAATACGAAGTCGGCTATCTTTTGGAGTTTATTTTTGAAGAGGATATACAGCCGCAAGAAAAGGCGGCGGTGATAAAGACGGTTCAGGAGTTTTTCGGCACGTTCCGGCACCCGTCGTCTTCCCTCGATCCCGTTTCATGAGGCTGACGGAGTGGCCGCCGGCCTCTTTTTGCTTACAGGTTTTCCAGCCCGATATTTATTGTTATCCGCTCTGATGCCAGCATCGAAGCCCTGGTTTCCGCGAGCCAGGACTGGAAAAATTGTTCTTTTTTCGCATCCAGCAGAGCGGCCGTGACGGCGTCTTTTTGTTCCTCCCAGTCCTTTTCGTCAATCGGTTTCCGTTCCTTCAGCGCAGCAAGATAAAATTTTCCGTCCACGAAGAAGACATCGTCGGCCAGCGGGTTTTTTTCGGACAGCGTAAAAAACGCTTCGGCGAGTTCGTCTGAGTAACCGATTTCGGGGATTTCGTCGCCCGGGACGAAGAAATCCGTTGTTCCGACGCTCAGGTTCTTTTCTTGTTCCGCCAGGGCCTCGATAGTCGTTTCGCCGTTTCGGAGTTGTTCAAGCATGTCATCCGCTTGTGCGCTCGCCAGCCTGAGCGATTCCTGAAAGCGCCAGCTTTCTTCGACAGTTACCCTCGTTTCGTCCAGTTCCGGCAGGCGTTCCGGCTGCTCTTCGGCACGTACAAAGAGATAGTGGGCCCGGTCATCGGAAAGGACGGGGGTCATTTCTTCCATGGCGAGGTCGAAGGCCCATTGGTCAAGGTTTTCAACCGCAGCCAGTTCATCCGGCAGGGTATCTCGAGAGAAAAAGCCCGTTTCGTTGATGACAAGATCATGCTTCGCGGCAAATTCCTCGAAATTTTCGTGTTGATAGATGAAATCATGGGCCGTTTTCGCCTCCCGATATGCTTTATCAAGCGCCCTGGTTTCGGCAATGCTCGACACGATGCGGTCGCGAACCTCGGCGATGGGTAAAAAAGTATCGCTTTCATCATCTTCGCCGGGTTTTTTAAAATCCTCGCGGTTGGCGTAATAAAAATCTTCGATCATGTCGTCCGTGATGGATGACGGATCTTCGTAATTCGAAGCGGGAAACCTGATGTAGCGGAGCTTCACCTGCCGGGGGATGCGAAACTGCTCGGCGTTTTCCTGCAGGTACGTGCGAAGATCTTCATCGGAGGGAGAGGGTTCGTCCACGAAATCGAGCGGGTCGATACAGACGTAGGCGATCTTCAGTTCCTGGTTCTGAAACCGGTAAAAGTCATATGCCTCGAACTCAGCCACCTTGACCGATTCCTTGATAAGGCGTTCGAGTTTCTCAATTTTCAGCTCTTTTCGCTGCCGGGTCTCGAAATCTTCCGGCGTTATTCCCTGAAATCGCAGCGCCCGCTCGTAGGCGTCGGGATCGAACACGCCGTTTCGCTGGAACTGCGGTTGTGAAAAAACGGCCTGTTGCACTTCGCCGTCGCTCACGTCCAGGTTCAGTTCATCAGCCTTGGCGAGAACGACCGCCCGGTCGATCAGGGCATCATAGACCCGTTGCTTCAGGTTGAGCATTCCGAGGACTTCGTCCGACAGGCTCGCGCCGTAACGCTGCCGATAGAAGTCAACCAACTGCCTGTACTCGCGAAGGTATTCGTTTCGCGTGATCTTAATTCCGTCGATGGACGCGATTTTTTCAGTTTCCTTGCCGCCCCGCATCGATCCAAAGTAGAAAATAAAGACAAGAATGATGATGCCGAGGATGGCTTTCATCAGCCAGTTTCTGGCATGTTTTCGCATCAAGGCCAGCATGATTCCGTGAATAACCCCCGATTGTCCGGATTGATGTCTTCATGAGGAACCGCGGAAAGAGACGCCGCCGGGCGGTGAAAGCCGTCCGGTTTCCTTCATAAAGCCTGCGTCCCTGATAGTACAGTACCCTTGAAAAAGCAATAGTTTTTTCATTGATCGGGTTCTGCAAATGCTGTATAGGGAAACATTCAGAACACGTTCCTGAGGAGGATCTACATTTGATATTCGATTACATACTGGGCGTTTTTTCCAATGATCTGGCGATCGACCTGGGAACGGCGAATACCCTGGTCAGTGTCAAGGGACGGGGGGTCGTGCTGAGCGAACCTTCCGTGGTGGCCGTTCATCTGGACATTCGGGGGGTCAAGAAGGTGCTTGCCGTGGGCGAGGAAGCAAAAAAAATGCTGGGAAGAACGCCCGGCAACATCGTTGCCATACGACCGATGAGGGACGGCGTCATCGCCGATTTCGAAATTACTGAAGCGATGCTCCATCATTTCATCCTTCGCGTGCATAACCGTAAAAAACTGGTAAGACCCCGAATAATAATATCAATTCCTTCAGGCATTACTCCGGTTGAACGACGGGCCGTGAAAGAAACGGCTGAATCGGCGGGCGCCCGGGAAGTCTACCTGATTGAAGAGCCGATGGCGGCGGCGATCGGTGCGGGGCTTCCCATCACGGAAGCACTGGGATCGATGGTGGTCGACATCGGCGGCGGTACCACCGAGGTTGCCGTCATTTCGCTGGCGGGTATTGTCTATTCGAAATCGGTCCGGGTTGCCGGCGACCGGATGGACGAAGCGATCGTGCAGTACATGAAGCGAAAGTACAGCCTGCTTATCGGCGAACGGTCGGGGGAAATGATCAAAACGGCCATCGGCTGCGCCTATCCTGATGAAGAGATGAGAACGGTGGACGTCAAAGGAAGAGACCTCATATCGGGAATACCCAAAATCATAGAAATTAATTCCGAAGAGATCAGGGAAGCCATATCGGAGCCGGTGGGAATGATCGTCGATGCGGTTCGAAATGCTCTTGAAAACGCGCCGCCCGAACTGGCCGGCGATATCGTGGACAGGGGTATCGTGCTGACCGGCGGAGGGGCGCTTCTGAGGAATCTCGACATGCTGCTGAAAGAGGAAACAGGCCTGCCGATCTCGATAACCGACGATCCCCTCTCCACAGTCGCCAGGGGCGCCGGTATCGCCCTGGACGAAATCGATCTGCTCAGGGAAGTATCCATCCAGCTGTAATGGATGTCCCCGCTGCTTCCGCCCGGTTCCACCACTGTTACGGATAATGTCGGGCGGCGCCGAGGCCGGTATCGTCCGGAACGGGATACCACAAACGGCGTGTCCCGTTCCCGGCCGTTGATCGAAATAGTGAAGTGAAACCAGTGAGGCGCCTCCGTCGTGCCCGGATCCGGGAAATAATGATGCTGGTTGCGTCACGATCCGGTACAGCATGACCTTTCTCAAAAAACACCAGACACCCGTTTTTCTTTTTGCCATCGCGGCAGTCTTCGCGACATTCGTTTTTTTCTCTCTGCCTCGGGAGAAGGACGAGACAGGTTTTCTGCGGCAGGTGGTCCTTGAAACGGCGTCGCCCCTGCAGCGCGTGTTCACTGCGGCTTTCGAGGGTTTCCGGAACACCTGGGAACGCTACCTTTTTCTGGTGGGGCTGGAAGAGGAAAACAGGATATTGCGGCGGCGTGTTTCTTTGCTTGAGGCGGAGCTGAGCCGAAGCGACGAAATACGCATTGAGAATCAGCGACTGCTGTCGCTCCTCGGCCTGAAGAGAGAGGTTTCCTTTTCCACGGTGACCGCCCGGGTCATATCACGGGAACGGGCGTCTCTTTTCAAATCCTTCGTAATCGACAGGGGAAGCCGGCATGGTGTGCTGGTCGGTTCTCCCGTTCTTTCGGCCGAAGGTGTCGTGGGAAAAGTGACGGACGTGTCGTGGAACGCGGCAAAGGTTTTGCTGATTAACGACTTCAACTGCCGTATCGACGCTTACGTTCGGGAGACGCGGGCGCGGGGTATTCTTCAGGGTCACCGTGAAGGCGATTGCACTTTGAAATATGTGCCCCGAAGCGAATCAGTGCGCGAAGGAGATACCGTGGTGACGTCGGGCCTGGCCGGCGGTTTTCCGAAGGGCATGCGGCTGGGAACAGTCATTCAGGTTTCAAGGGGTCCGAACGAGCTTTTTCAGGATGTGCGGGTCAGGCCGACGGCGAACGTAGGAAAGGTCGAAGAAGTGCTGGTGATCGTGACGGGAACGGAAAACTCCAGTGAGGACGACCGGCGATGATGTATTATATGATGCTGCCGCCGGCGGCACTGGTATGCGTCGTGTTACAGACCACGCTTGCGGACATGCTGTCGCGGGGTGCGGTGAGACTTGAGGTTTCGCTGGTCATCGCACTGTACGCGGGATTCCACCTCGGAATGATCCGCGGCGCGGCACTGGTCGTCGTGTTCGGGTTTGTCATGGATACCCTGACCGGAACCGTTCCCTGTTTTTACACGTTTTTCTATATCCTGGTTTTTCTGGTGGCCAGGATGGTTTCATTCAAGGTGTACGGTGAGGGAGCCATCATGATCATGTCGGCCGCTTTTCTTTGCGCGCTCGGCCAGGCAGTGGTTATCGTCGCTTTGTCCCGTTGGACCGCCGGCGTCCCCCTGTCTTTTGACGGAATGGATGTGACCGTTTATAATGCGGTCCTGCTCGCGCTCACCACACCGCTGTTTTTCGCCTTGTTTAAAAAAATCGAGGTCTCGGCGCATGGCGAATCGTCACGGTAAACTCAACAGGCAGGAACCTTCGGATTTCCGGGGCCGCTTCGTTGTCGCCGGGTGCATCGTTTTTTTTGCTTTTTTCCTGCTCCTGGGGCGAGTCTGGTATCTACAGGTGCTTAAAGGCGGAGAACTGCGTGAACGCTCGGAAAACAACCGTATCCGCGTCCAGGAAATAAAACCGCTCAGAGGATTGATCCTTGATTCACAGAGGAATATTCTTGTCGACAACAACGCTTCATTCGATATCGCGCTGATTCCTGATGAGGCGGGATCGGTCGATGGTGTGATTGCCTCGCTGAGGAATCTCTATGAAGAACGGAACATCGCCTACACCGGCGTCCCCGATCCACCCATGGTGCGGAAACGGTTTCTGCCGGTGACGCTCGAACGGGACGTTACATGGGACAAGCTGGCACTCGTGGAGATGAATTCAACAATGTTGCCGGGGATAATCATTGACGTGGTGCCGGTGAGAAACTACACAATGGGACCCGCCTTGGCCCACGTGCTGGGATATGTGGGTGAAATCAGCCTGAATGAACTGTTGTCGCCGACGTACCGGGAATATCGTTCAGGCTCTCTCGTCGGCAAGGCCGGTATCGAGAAGGTCATGGACCGGCGGCTCAGAGGAAAAAGCGGCGGCGCGCAGGTTGAAGTAAATGTGGCGGGCCAGGTTATTGACGTGCTGGCCCGTATTGATCCGAAACCGGGATGCAACGTCGTTACGACACTCGACAGGGACCTGCAGCAGGTCTGCTGGGACTCGTTCGACAAGCCGGCGGGAGCCGTCGTTGTCATGGATCCCAGCGACGGTTCCATTCTGGCCATGGTAAGCAAGCCCTCGTTTGATTCCAATCTGTTCAACCGGGGCATCAACGCCATGGACTGGGAAAAATTCAGTACCGATTCCATGGCGCCGTTCAAGAACAGGGCCGTTTCGGGCCTGTACCCCCCCGCGTCCCTTTTTAAACTGATCATCGCCGCGGCCTCACTGGACCGGGGACTCATAACGGGTGATGAAACAATTTTCTGCAGGGGTGCGATCACGTTGGGCGACCGCGATTTCCGCTGCTGGAAGAGAGAGGGTCACGGCGCCCTTGACTTGCACCAGGCGATTGTTCAATCCTGTGACGTGTTTTTTTACACGCTCGGTCTCCAGCTGGGTATTGACGACATTGCGGAATACGCGGTCCAGTTCGGCCTGGGCGTTCCGACGGGAATCGATATGCCGGGAGAGAGGGGAGGACTGGTCCCCACGAGCGCATGGAAGCGTGAACGGTTCGGCGAGCCTTGGCAGCGGGGGGAAACGGTGTCCGTGTCCATTGGGCAGGGTTTTCTGAACGCGACGCCGCTGCAACTGGCCAGGGCGTTTTCCGCCATAGCCAACGGAGGAACGCTTTATAAGCCCCGAATTATTCGGCAGATTGAATCGTCTTCCGGAGAAGTGCTCGAGGTGTTTCCGGCTCGCACACAGGGCCATCTGCCCCTGAGCCAGGGGCACCTTGATCGGCTCAAGAAGGCGCTTTACGGTGCGGTCAACGAACCGAGGGGAACCGGGCGCGCGTTGCGGAGAGAAGAACGGGATGTTTTCGGAAAGACGGGAACTGCCCAGGTTATCTCCATGCCCGACGATGATGATGAGGAGAGCGAAAAAACTGAAACTCCCTTTCGATTCAGGGATCACGCACTTTTCGTCTGCTCTGTTCCTTACGACGATCCCCGCATCACGGTCATGGTCGTCGCGGAACACGGAGGCCACGGCGGTTCGGCGGCCGCTCCCATCGCGAGAAAAATCGTCGACTGGTACATGGAACACAGACCGCCGGTGGATGTGTCGGCGGTTGACGGCGGGACGCCCGGTGGTGAATCATGAAAATAGACAGGCGGGTGCTGATTAACTTCGATTGGGTGATTCCCCTGCTGATACTGTCGCTGTGCGCCGTGGGGCTGGTGAATCTCTACAGCGCCTGTTCCAGCGTGAGCAACGGAAACACGACGGCGTTCTATCTGAAACAGTTGTACTGGATAGGACTGGGTCTTGTCGCCATGATACTGTGCTTCGCTGTCGACTACCGGCTTATCGTACGCTATGGTTATGTCCTGTACGGCATCTCCGTCGCGCTTCTGGCGCTGCTTTTCGTATACGGCGAGATAACCCACGGTTCCCAGCGCTGGCTCGTCCTGGGGGGGTTTTCCTTTCAGCCTTCGGAACTGGTCAAACTCACTATGATTCTGGCGCTGACGAAATATATCGATGAGCGGAACGTCGGTACCGCCTTCAGCCTGCCGGCATTACTGGGGCCCTTTCTGATAGTGATGCTTCCCGCGCTGCTCATATTAAAACAGCCGGACCTCGGGACGGCCCTGTTTCTTGTTCTGCTCTTCGTTTCCATTATTCTTTTCGCCGGAATAAGAATGCGGGCCTTCGTCGAAATGTGTGTCGCGGGCATTGCCCTGCTTCCCGTACTGTGGTTCGCCATGAAAGATTACCAGAAAGAACGGCTGATCATGCTTATAAACCCGGAACGCGATCCCCTGGGCGCCGGCTACCACATCATTCAATCCATAATCGCCGTCGGGTCGGGCGGGCTCCTGGGGAAGGGGTACCTGAAGGGAACACAGAGCCAGTTGAAGTTTCTGCCGGAGCAGCAGACGGATTTCGTTTTTTCCGTTTTCGCCGAGGAATGGGGGTTCGTGGGCGTAGTTTTCGTTCTTTTGCTGTTTTTGTCGCTGATTTTGTGGAGTCTCAATATCGGCCGCCGGGCGCGGGATTTTTCCGGCGTCCTGCTGGCCTTCGGTGCGACGATGATTTTTTTCTGGGGTGTTTTTATAAATATCGGTATGATCCTGGGCGTTCTGCCAGTCGTCGGGATCCCGCTGCCGTTAATGAGTTATGGCGGCTCATGCCTTGTCGTTCTCATGATGGCCGCGGGTCTGCTGATGAATATCAGCATGCGCCGGTTTGTTCTTAAATCCTGAACGCCGGTCCTGAAGCGGGCCGTTTTGAACGGAAAGACCGGGTGAAAAGAAAGGAAGGGATGGTAAACGTGAAAAAGAAAAGCGACGAAATCAAGGCGTTTCTCGGCAAGGAGACGGAATTCGGCGGCAAGCTGTGTATCAGTGGTTCCGTTCGAATCGACGGCCGGTTCACGGGGGAAATCTGGGGAACGGGAACGCTTGTGGTCGGGAAGGATGCGTCCATAGAAGCCACCATCACCGTTGACCGCATACAGATAGCGGGCGCCGTAAAAGGCACGATGGAGATAAAAGACCGGACCGAGATCACTGAAACGGGGTCTTTCACGGGAACCGTAAGAACTCAGCGCCTGGTCGTGGGCGAGGGCGCCTTCTTTGAAGGACGGTGCGCGATGGGCACCGATGAAAGCGCAGAAGACCGGAGCGATAAAGAAATATGATAAATCGACGGTATATTCCACCGTTTATCAGGGACAGGTTTTGTACAGTGAGCACAGTGAATCGCCGTCGTCACGGCCGCCTGATTGTCTTCGCACTTCTCATGTCGGCATGTTTGTGCGCCGTTCCGGGATCCCGAGCCGCCGAAAGCGGCAGGGAAACGATAAGTCGAGATGAAACCTGTGAACGTATCGCCGGCAAGCTGGCCAGCGTCAATCGTAATGATTGCCTTGCAGACGGGATCGTGTGCTCGGGATCGTATTCGGTGCGGGGCATACCGATCCTCGTAAAAGAATACCCGCCGCTGGAACGGCGTTCGCCCCGGGCAAGGGTCCTTGTGATCGGAGGCACTCACGGTGATGAATATGCCTCCGTCAGCGTCGTGTTCCACTGGATGCGGATTCTCGATATTCACCATTCCGGTCTTTTTCACTGGATCTTCGTTCCGCTGCTGAATCCCGACGGCCTGCTGCGGGAACAGTCCACGCGGACAAACGAACGCGGCGTCGATCTCAACAGGAATATGCCCTCGCCCCTGTGGCGTGAAATCGGATACACGCGCTGGGTCGAAGCAGTGGAGGGCGATCCACGCTATTATCCGGGGCCGTATCCCATGAGTGAACCGGAGGCGAGGTTTCTCGTCGACCTCATACATCGATTCAAGCCCCACGCTGTTATTTCGTTGCATGCGCCGCTGAACCTGGTCGATCACGACGGCCCGGGACGACCCGCCTCGGCGCTTGGTTCGCTCGCATTAAGGAAACTCGGTAATTTTCCCGGAACTCTCGGCAATTATGCCGGTATGAAATGCGGTATTCCCGTCGTCACGGTCGAACTTGCTTCGTCGGGTAGAATGCCGACGGACAAAGAAATATCCGCCATGTGGCGGGACCTGGTGCGCTGGCTCATCGACACCGTGCCGATCGAACCGGGCACCGACGAGACATGGGTCGAAGAGGACAGTGAAGAATTGCAGCAGGAGTTTTTCGGCAAGTGACGATTCGGGGTTTTTAAAAAAATGTGAAGCCATGACCTTTTTATCGGCCGGCCACCGGCTGCCGACGGAAATGCTGCGTCGGCGGCTCATGGGCCACGCGTTGCCGGTGGATACAATGCCATTTCAGGGCATTTCGGCATTATTATTGCATAGGCTTCTGCCCGGTCGGTGTCGGCACGTGTCGACGCGGAAACGGATCGTGGAAACTGCAGGGGAGTTGACAGTAATGGGTGTTTTTGTTATCGAAAGTGCCGATTATCGTTTTAAAAAAACAGCATCACATCGAGAATCTGTAACAATGCACCCGGAGTGTCTTGGAAGTTTCTACGCCGGCCGGCTGCAAATTGAAAAGGTGAAAGAGTGAGGAGCGCATGACGAAAATAATAAGATTTTTCGTGGCGTTGTTACTTTTTCCGGGGGTCATTTTACTTACGCCGATCCCGGCGACCGTTACGGCCGTTGCGGCGGATCCCTCTGCGAACGATCGCGGCAGTTTTCCGGCGCCTATCGTTAAATTGGGAGCGAGCTACGCCGTTGTCGTCGATAAAAGTCAGCAGCAACTGCATGTGTTTCACCATAACGGTAGAGGCATGGAATTGATTTTCACGGCTCCCTGTTCCACCGGCATGAACGGCGGATCGAAAGAGGCGGCCGGTGACGGAAAAACCCCTGAAGGAATTTATTTTGCCACCGACCGGTTCAGCGAACGTGAGTTGTCTGCTACGTACGGCGCCCTGGCCTTCAACCTGAATTATCCCAATTTCGTGGATTCCCGAAAAGGCAGGACCGGGTGCAACATCTGGATACACGGAACCGACACTGACCTGTCCCCGTTCCAGTCGAACGGATGCGTGGTTCTTGCAGACGGGAATATCCGTCGGCTCGCTGAATTCATTGAGCTGAACAAAACCCCCGTCATTATACTGAATCGCGTGCAATGGGTAAGCGGAGACGCAGCACTCATGGCAAGACGGGAACTCACGGCTCTCGTGGACAGGTGGCTCGAACAGTTCAGGGCGGGGCATATCGATGAGCTGGCGTCCATGTACGAGAACAGAACCCTTGTCGACGACGAAAGCCTCAAAAAAATCGTGGAAAAGATCGAAGACTGGAAGTCCCGGGGTATAGAGGCGTCTTTTAATATCGAGAACGTTTCCATTCTCAAGCATGAGGGCCATGCGGCCGTTATCTTCGACCAGGTCGTTTCGTACCGGGACCGTTCATGGTCATGCGGTCACCGGGTACTCTTTCTGGGCAGGAACGGAAAGGACTGGATCATATCGGGAGATGTCCTTCAGCACCCGTCCTCGGCGGATCAACTGGGCGAACAACTGGCGATCATGGATGCCATGATTTCTATCTACGCGGACGTCAGCGACATGATTGAACGCTGGCGCGTAAGCTGGCAATCGGGCGACATGCGGCAGTATGCCTCTTTTTACGCCCGTGATTTCAGAAGCAACGGTATGGACCGCGCCGGCTGGATCGCGTATAAAAAGAGAATAGGTTCAAAAAACAAGAACATCACGATCACCATCGGTGATCTCGAAATCACTCCCGGTTCGAAGCGGTCGAGGGTTTCGTTTCACCAGCTTTATCAATCATCGATTCACAGCGATGAAGGAATCAAGACGCTCTACCTGAAGAAGGATGACGGTCGCTGGAAGATTTGTCGCGAGACGTGGAAAGCATCGTGATCTTCCCGGAAACAGGACGGAATCGATAATGGCTGCACGAAAAAAAAACAGGGACTGGACGCTTATCCTGATAGCCGATAACGGACCAACCGCGTCTTTTCAGATCAGGAGAAGACTGTTCAGAGTACTTATTATTTTGTTCGTCGGGATTCTTGCGGTCGGCGGCGCCATGCTTTACTTTCACGACCTGGAGCTGAAAGCGGCCCGGGATCAACTGGAACAACAGCTCGAAAGCGCCGGCCGGTCCCTTGCGTTCCACCGTGACCTGAACCGGGACCTGACGGAGAAAGTTCGCGAGCTGGAGGAGACGATGCAGCTGGTATTGCGGAACTTCGACGAAGAAAGGGAGGAAGAAGCATCCGCGGTATCGGCTGAATGGTACGGAGATGATATCACCATCGACAATTTCGAAGTCAAACGTGAAGCGGTTGACACGACCATCCGTTTCAGGTTTGTTTTGAGAAACACCGATCCGTTGGGTGAAATGAAATCCGGATTTGTCTTTGTCGTATACCGGCCGCATTATCTTGATTCAGATACGTGGCAGATCTTTCCTTCAACCTCACTGTCCGCGGGCATGCCCCGGAACATCGAAGAGGGCGATCCCTTTAATATAGCCCGTTTCAAGACAGTACGGGGGCATTTCACCGATGTGAACATGACGGGATCATATTGTATTTCCGTGTGGATTTTTTCATCCGAAGGGGATCTCCTCTTTTTTAAGGACTATTTCATTGACGAGTAGCGGTATCACTGCTTTTCGCCGCTCACCTTCCCGGTGACCGTCGGTCAAAAAATACTTGACATCCAAAATGACATGTGGTTAGTACAGCTCGCATTTGTTCACCGTAGTCCGCTGGTCCGCTCATTGAGGTTCAATCACGATACAACTCCCGGTTCCGGGTGTTTCGATGCGAGGTGGTAGGATGATCGAGGTTGACAAAACTCTCCTGATCCAGGTCGTTAATTTCCTTGTCCTGATGTTTGTTCTCAATATAATTCTGTACAAGCCCATTATGAAAATTATGGATAGCCGTCAGAAGCGGATTGATGACGCCAACGAGGAAGTACGTGAACTTGACGAAACAGTTCAGGGGAAGGTGGCCGATTATGAGGAGCATCTTCGCCGGGCCAGGGCGGAAGCCATGGAGCAGCGGGAAGCTATCAAGAACGAAGGGACCGAAAAGGCCACCGAAATTATCGGACAGGCGCGCGCGGAAGTCGGCGAGATGATCCAGGGATTCAAGACCAAGGTGGCCGCCGAAAAGGAAGAGGCGCGGCAGGTGTTGCACCGGCAGACGCGGCATATCGCGCTTGAGATATCCGAAAAGGTCCTGGGAAGGAGCGTTCAATGAGACACGTCATCGCAGCCTTCCTGGTGGTGCTTTTCTCGGCCGGTGTAGCCTTCGCATCCGGCGAAGGAGACGGCCACGGCGGACAGATGATGAATTTAGCATGGCGGTTTTTTAACTTCTCTGTTTTCGCCGTGGTTATTTACCTGCTCGGCAACAGGGCGATCCGGGGCTATTTCGTCGGACGCCGCGAGGAAATAAAACTATCCATTGAAGAGGCGGAGCGCCTGCGCGACGAGGCGCGGGAAAAGCTCGAAGAATACAACGAGCGCCTCGAGAAGGCTTCCGAGGAGATCAGGGAAATTTCAGAGATGATACGGGCCCAGGGTGCCGCCGATAAAGAAAAAATTATTCGGGCCGCCGAGACGACGGCCGAGAAGATGAAGGAAGACGCCGGGGCGCGGATTGACCAGGAATTTAAAAAGGCCGTTTCCGATCTCAAGGAAGAAGCAACGAAACTGTCGGTTGAAATGGCCGAGGAACTACTCAGAGAGAACATCAGCGAAAAAGACCATGAAGCGATGGTCAACGATTTCTTGAACAGGATGGTGACCCGAAATTGATTGGAAGCGAAATTGCGAAGCGATACGCCAGGGCACTCTTCCAGCTCGCCTCCGAAGAAGGCGCGGTTGAAGAGATATACAACGAGCTGTCGAGCTTTTCACGGACACTGCGGGACAATAGAAACCTCCTGGAATTTTTCGCCAATCCGATTTTCGATGCGCAAGAAAAGAAAGCCGTCCTGAATGAAATACTCGCCAAGATGAAAATATCGGGCATGACGGCGAATTTCCTGAATCTTCTTGTCGATAAACGGCGGATAGATATTCTTCTCGAAGTGGAGGCCTGTTTCAGAAACTACCTGGATGAACTCATGAACAAGGTGCGCGTGAAAGTGAAAAGCGCCTTCCCCCTCACCGGGGAAACAGTGGATAAACTGACGGCGCGTCTCGCGGAAATGACCGGAAAGAACGTGGAAATGACCGTTGAAGACGATCGTTCACTTCTGGGCGGTGTTGTCATCGCCGTGGGAGACACCCTCTATGACGGAAGCGTCAAGACGCAACTGGCGAGTATAAGGGAACTCATAAGGGAGGAGATGTAGATGCAGGCGATCAGGGCGGAAGAAATAACTCAGATAATCTCGAAACAGATCAAGGAATACGAGAGAAAGCTTGATATAAGCGAAACCGGCACGGTACTTTCGGTCGGGGACGGCATCGCCAGAGTCTACGGCGTGGAAAACGCCATGGCCATGGAGCTTCTCGAATTTCCCGGTGGAATTCTGGGAATGGTCTTGAACCTGGAACGGGACAACGTTGGCGTGGCCATTCTGGGTAACGATACCCATATCAAGGAAGGTGACATTGTCAAGAGGACATCGAAGATCGCCCAGATTCCCATCGGCGAGGAGGTTCTGGGCCGTGTCATCGATGCGACGGGACAGCCTCTTGACGGCAAGGGACCAATCGAGGCGAAGGAATTCCGACTCATCGAAATGGTGGCGCCGGGTGTTATTCAACGTCAGCCAGTCAATCAACCGATGTACACCGGTCTCAAGGCGATCGACGCCATGACGCCCATCGGCAGAGGGCAGCGCGAATTGATCATTGGTGATCGGCAGATCGGGAAAACGGCAATCTGTGTCGACGCAATCATCAGGCAGAAGACCACCGGCGTCAAATGCATTTACGTGGCTATCGGCCAGAAAAAGTCTACCGTGGCGCAGGTCGTCGAGTCGTTGCGTCAGAACGACGCAATGGATTATACCTGCGTCGTATCGGCTTCCGCCAGCGATCCCGGGACGCTCCAGTACATCGCCGCTTTTGCCGGATGCAGTATAGGCGAATATTTCAGAGATAACGGCCAGGACGCCCTTATTATATACGATGATCTGTCGAAACAGGCTGTGGCGTACCGTCAGATCTCACTGCTCCTCAGGCGTCCGCCCGGCCGTGAGGCTTTTCCTGGTGACATTTTCTATAATCACTCCCGCCTGCTGGAACGGGCCGCCAAGCTGAACGACGACCTGGGCGCCGGATCCCTGACGGCTCTCCCCATCATTGAAACACAGGCGGGAGACGTGTCGGCCTTTATTCCAACGAACGTTATTTCCATTACCGACGGGCAGGTTTACCTCGAACCCGATCTCTTTTATTCGGGCGTAAGGCCGGCCATCAATGTGGGGCTTTCCGTTTCCCGCGTGGGCGGCGCTGCGCAGGTCAAGGCCATGAAGCAGGTGGCCGGAACGATGAAACTGGACCTGGCCCAGTACCGTGAACTGGCTTCCTTCGCGCAGTTCGGCAGCGATCTTGACAAGGCAACTCAGGCGCAGCTTGAGCGCGGCGCCCGTCTCGTGGAAATCCTGAAGCAGCCGCAGTATCGTCCCATGACACTGGCGCAGGAAGTAGTCGTTCTCTACGCGGCGGTCCGTGGATACCTCGACAAACACGAGGTGGACCAGATCGGGGACTACGAAACTCAGCTTCTGAGCTTCATTGCCAGTAAACATGAAACGATTCTCTCCCAGCTGGAAGAAAAACAGGTGATCGACGACGAGATAGAGACGAAGCTGAGAGAAATACTGGCAGCGTTTGATACGGTTTTCGCGGCGGCCTGAAAACAGGGGCGACGCGCCGTCCGTGATAAGGAGAGCATGTAGTAATGGCTGAATCATTAAGGGATATCAGGAGAAAAACCCAGGCCGTCGAGAAGACGAAGCAGATTACCAGGGCGATGAACATGGTGGCGGCCTCGAAGCTCAAGAACGCCCAGACGCGCATGGAAAATTTCCGGCCCTACGCGTCCAAGGTGATGGAAGTTCTTCAGAGCCTGGCTTCGGAGATGCAGTCCAGCGCAAACCCGCTTCTGGCCATCCGGGAGCCGAAACGTGTAAAAATCATACTCATGACGTCGGACAAGGGGCTGTGCGGCGGGTTCAACACGAACGTGATCAAGGCCGCCGAGGAATTCACACGTTCCCTGAAAAGAGAAGAGAAAGAGATTTCCCTCGTGGCTGTGGGTAAAAAGGGAAGGGACCACTTCAGGCGCAGGACGACCATGGCGGGGCACTACATTGACGTGCTCGGAAAATTCACCATGGATCTCGCCGTCGAGATCGGAAACGAGGTGATTTTTTCCTTTGAAGAAGCCGAATACGATGAGCTGTACATAATTTATAATGAATTCAAGAACGTGGCATCCCAGAAACCGAAAATAGTCCGTCTGCTCCCACTTGTGGCAGAAGACCTGAACGAGGGTGAATCCGTTTTCGGCGATTACATATACGAGCCGTCGGATGAAGTGCTTTTTGCGCGCCTCATCCCCATGTACATCAAGGTGCAGATATTTAACGGCCTTCTGGAAACGTCCGCCGGGGAGCACGGCGCACGAATGGTGGCCATGGAAAACGCGTCGAGCAGCTGCGAGGAGATGATAGAAAACCTGACCCTGCAATTCAACAAGGCGCGGCAGGCAGCCATCACCGCCGAACTCATGGATATCGTGGGCGGCACGGAAGCGTTGGCGAAATCATCATAGCCCGGAATGAAAAAAATAATAAAACCCGGTCAGATCAGGTAAGGAGATAGGGATGAATACAGGAAAGATAGTGCAGGTGATTGGCCCTGTCGTGGACGTTGAGTTTGAGGAACAACAACTCCCCAGTATTATGAATGCCTTATGGATTACAAATCCGACGATCAATGACGAGGAGGATAACCTTGTCGTTGAGGTCGCCCAGCACCTTGGAGACAACGTGGTCAGGTGCATCGCAATGGACACCACCGACGGTCTCGTGCGGGGCATGCCCGCGAAGGATACGGGAGCTCCCATCCAGGTGCCGGTCGGGAAGGCGTGTCTCGGGAGGATCCTTAACGTGGTCGGCCGGCCCGTGGACGGACTCGGGCCCGTAGACATGAACCTGACAGCCCCTATTCATCGTGAAGCTCCGCTGTTCACCGAGCAGGACACGTCGGTCCATGTTCTTGAAACGGGCGTCAAGGTTATCGATCTTCTTGTTCCCTTTCCCCGGGGCGGAAAAATGGGCATGTTCGGCGGCGCCGGCGTTGGTAAAACCGTCGTCATGATGGAAATGATCCACAACATCGCCATGCACCACGGCGGCATTTCCGTGTTCGCGGGCGTGGGAGAGCGTACCCGTGAAGGAAACGATCTTTATCTCGAAATGAAGGAATCGGGCGTCCTCAGCCAGGCGGCCCTCGTTTACGGCCAGATGACCGAGCCTCCGGGAGCCCGCATGAGGGTGTCGCTCACGGCGCTCGCACAGGCGGAATATTTCAGGGATGACGAGGGTCAGGACGTGTTGCTGTTTATCGACAATATATTCCGGTTCACCCAGGCCGGTTCGGAGGTTTCGGCACTGCTTGGCCGCATGCCCTCCGCCGTCGGGTACCAGCCGACGCTGGCGACGGACCTGGGCGCCCTGCAGGAGCGTATCACCTCGACGACAAAGGGATCGATCACGGCTGTGCAGTGCGTGTATGTTCCCGCCGATGACCTGACCGACCCGGCGCCGGCGACAACCTTCGCCCATCTGGACGGGACGGTCGTACTTTCCCGTCCCATTGCAGAGCTGGGAATATACCCCGCGGTGGATCCTCTTGATTCCACCTCGAGAATTCTGGATCCCAATGTCCTGGGCGAAGAGCACTACAGGACGGCGCGCGATGTGCAGATGATTCTTCAGAAATATAAGGACCTTCAGGATATCATCGCCATTCTTGGTATGGACGAGCTTTCCGAGGAAGACAGGCTGACCGTCAGCCGGGCGAGGAAGATCCAGCGGTTCCTGTCGCAGCCATTCCACGTGGCTGCCCAGTTCACGGGAACGGAAGGCAAATTCGTGTCTGTCGCCGACACCGTTCGTGGGTTCAGGGAAATCCTCGATGGCAAGCACGACGATCTTCCCGAACAGGCCTTTTACATGGTCGGTGGAATCGAAGAAGTTGTAGAAAAGGCCAAGAGGCTTTCCGAGGAATAAGAAAGCCGGTGGGAGGACGTATTCATGGCTGATGAGTTGATGCTCGAAATCGTGACGCCTGAAGAGATGGTATTCGGCAAAGAAGTCGAGGATGTATATATTCCCGGTGAAGAGGGTGCCTTCGGCGTTCTGATAGGTCACGCCCCGATGCTCAGCGCCGTAAGACCCGGAGAACTGCATTTTCACCGAGGCGGAAGGGAACTCTTTTACGCCGTCGGCGAAGGGTACGCCGAGGTGACGAGCGAACGGGTGACGCTTCTCGTCGAAACGTGCGAGCGATCGGACAGGATCGACGCTGACAAGGTAAAACGGCGGAAAGAAGAAGTGGAGAATAAGCTGGCCGGTCTCGCAAAGGACGACAGTGAGGTCGAGAAACTCCAGGCAGAGCTGGAAATGGCCGATATCAGGCTCAAGGTTTCGGAAAAAGGCTGAACGGGAACAAGAAAGCGGAATCAATCGCGAATGCCGGCGGTAACGAAAGAGAAACTTTCACCGCCGGTTTTTTGTGGCGTGCCGTCGCGAGAATTCAGGTCGACGGTATTTCTGCTGCCAGTGCTTCCAGGGCCAGTTCTGCAAGCATGCGTTTCCGCACCGGGGGGCTGTACAACGGGTATATTCTTCCCGACGCTTCGTCATAAATATTAATGTACGGTCTGTCACTTTGTTTCTTGCCGTATATGCTCACCTGGATCACCGTTGCATCGGTGGGGTTTCCCGTCTGGTGGATACCCTCGTTCAGGGGAAGAACCCGGTAGGACATGCCCGGCAGGATGATGCGGCGCCCGATTTCCATGACACCGGTGAAATATCCGGGAGCGGCGTCGTCTTCATCGCGGTGCCGGAAGTCACGGACCTTGAGTCTGCCATTAACGGGTCCGATAACACCCCACGAATTGTGATCATGGACCGGATCGAAACTTCCGGGCGGCCAGAGAAACATACGCAGGGAAAACCTGCCCGCAGGATCGAGATGGAGTATCAACTCGTTGTCGAACATGGTGGGATGTCGGACATCAGGGTAAGGGTGTCCTTCAAGCACGTTTTCAAGAATTTCCCTGAAAAGCGGCGTGTCTGCAAGCAGCGGCTCGAAAATGGATGTCACGAAAGCAATGCGCGCGTCGTTGTCCTCAAGACCGGCAAGTCCCTCCGAGCAGTCCCGGCAGAAATCGTCGAGTTTCTTTGGTTTGTCGTCCATGATGGTTTTTTCTCCCGGTTCAATGCCACTCTGTCACCGCTACGGCGCAAGATCGACGCAGAGTAACAGGAAGCGTTCAAAACTGTCAAGGAAGGAAAGTCCTCCCAAAATCCGCGATTGCTTTTCTGTAGAACACGTTATCGAGTCATCACTATAAAAAGTCGAAGAATATAATAAAGAAGCTGGAGGCTATGGCGATGGGCCGCATTTTCTCTGTCCCCTCCCCCGGAGGGAAGGGGATATTTAACGACCTGTAATAACATTATTCTTTCACCACTCACCCTAGCCATCTCCCTTGAAGGGAGAGGGTGATTCCATCTTGAGACTTTTGCGTGACCGAATCGCCCCGGGTAGTTCACCTTTCCGGAGGGGCAGTTCATATCGTATTTTCCCTCTTCCTGAAGAGATGTGCTGATCCCGTAAAAAGTTTTTTCCCCTCCCCTGGAGGGAGGGGATGAAGGGGAGGGGGTGCTTCCTCTTTCGAGGTGGGGTGGTTCATGGATGATTCAGCTTGATCTGTCATTGCAGCATCTTTGATGGTGTGGTCTGAATGTTCATTGGACAGCACATATAGTGCCGAATTAACAGGGTGTTGAACTGTCCGTACCATGAACAGGCTAAACCAATCGCGGATTTGGGAAGTCCTGAATCGGTTGGTCTGCGGAAGGACGAGTTACTCCGTTTCCTCATCGTCCGTTTCCGCCAGGTAAAAAAGGGCGAATCCCAGGTGTTTTCTGGCGGTTTCACCCGGCAGGCGGGTCGCCGCACGCGCCGTGGGGTTTCCCCGTTTCCCCGTTCCCTGGCGCTGCAACGGGTGGGAACCTCCCAGGTAGACGGTGTGCTTGCCGAACTTTCCGGCAAGATGGTCCGCGGCCGTGTAGAGCCGTTTCACACGTTCGGCTCGCAGGGTGTCTTCGAAAAGATCGTACTGGACGGTAGTGTCCGGAACAAGGTCGAGAAGAACCACGCCCGTCGAACGATAGCGGATTCCAGGCTTGTACAGTTCACGGAACAGTTCCTCGATGAGATCGGTGTACTCGAGGGGCAGGGCTGAAGGCCGGTTCAGCCGGGCGTCAGTTCCGGAGACCCGGAAATCCTGTGTTTTGAGAAAAAGCGCGATTCTACGGGGAGAAAGCCGGTACCGGCGCGCCTTGATGCAGGCTGACTCGAGATTTCGGAACAACTGAGCGAACAGGTAATCGGGATCGCGGCGGGCGGGAGCGAAGGTTTTTGTCTTGGAGATCGACGCGTAACGGCTTTTTTCCGCGGGGATGACAGGATAGACTGAATCGCCCCTGAGTTCGCTCCAGATGTCTCTCAATGGCTTGTGAAATTCGCGTTTCACCCGCGCTTCGGAAAGAGAGGCGAAATCCAAAGCCGTCCGAATAGTAATTTTGTTCAGGTAGTTGCTCGTGGCGTGCCCAATGCCCCAGACCGCCTCCACCGGAAGGTTCGCCAGGAACGATTCGATGGCGCCGCCCGGCACGACGGTTATGCCGTCGGGTTTCTGATACTTCGAGGCGATTTTCGCGAGTACTTTGCTGACGCTGAGACCCAGGGAAACGCTCAGGCCCAGTTCACGGGCCACGGTGTTCTTGATGGTTTCGGCTATCCTTTCATAGGATCCCCGGAGCACCCGCCGCATGCCGGTTACGTCGGCGAAGGCCTCGTCGATTGAATATTCTTCAACCTGGGGCGTAAAGCGGCGCAGGATCGCGAACATCCGACGCGAGAAGAGGCTGTAGGTTTCATAATCGGAAGGAAGAACGACCAGGTCGGGACAGATAACCCGGGCCCGGTGAAGCGGAACGCCCCGCGCGACGCCCAGCCGCTTGGCGGTGTAGCTGGCGCAGGCCACGATGCCCCGTTCTCCGCCCGTGACGACGGGCCTGCCCCGGAGTTCCGGGTGAACCGCCTCTTCGCAGGAGGTGAAAAAGGCGTCGGCGTCGATATGAATGATGGCCCGGGGCCATGAATGAGAAGAGAAGAAGCGTTCCATGCGTCGTCATTTCAATGAGGTCGTTATATTTCTTATAGTAGAACAATCGTTCTATTGTCAACGGGAAAACGATCTCTTCGCGAAAACGCCCCGTGACAACACGGGGCGGTGGCGGCTCGTCTTCTTGAATTTTTTATCAGGTGGATCAGGTAAAGATGCCCGCCAGGGCGAAAATGATGAAACTTACCAGGACACACAGGATAATCGCCGAGACCGGTTGCCGGTAACGCGCGGGGGAATAGGCGGGGTCGTCGGAGCCGTCGTATATAACGTACCGGGCGGGATTCTTGCTCATGGCGGCAACGGCGTGGGCCGTGTTCATCGCCGTTCGTTCCGCGGCGTCGAAAAAGTCGTTCACCCAGCCCACGAAGACCGTCCAGACCAGTGTTTTCGGCCTTCGGTAGAACCAGTCGGTGTCGATCGCTATGGTGTAGTCTCCCGCCAGCTTGCCCCGCAGGACCCAGAACCCGATGAACGTGAAGGTGAGAATCTGCACTGTTTCAACAAGGTGGGGAATCGTGTAGGGATGGAACGTCGCGTCAAAGGGCAGATAGGCGTAAAGAATCGAGGGAGCGACCCCGAGAAGGGTGCAGAAAAACGCCGCTATCGCCATGGCAATCAACATCGACCGTGGTGTTTTCGATGGCCTGATGCCCTTGTCTTCGCCGAACCAGGTGAAATAGGGAAGTTTCAGCCCCGTGTGCAGAAAGGTTCCTACCGAGGCGAGCAGCAACAGCAGCATGGCCGCGTTTAAATGGGACGCGCCGGCGGCGCTTATGACCATCGATTTGCTGATAAACCCGTTGAAAAGCGGGAAACCCGAAATGGAGAAAGCGCCGATCATATAGAGCGCAACGGCAGCCTTCTGGTAGCGGGCAAACCCGCCGAGATCGGCAAGCTTGCTGGTGCCCGTGGTATGAAGGGCAACACCGGCGCCCATGAACAGGAGCGCCTTGTACAGAATGTGGCAGAAGGCGTGAGCCACCGCACCGTTCAGGGCGAGGGCCGTGCCGATGCCCACGCCGGCCACCATGTAGCCGACCTGGCTGATGATGTGGTAGGCGAGGATTTCGCGTATGTCATTGGCAAGCACCGCATAGACGACGCCGTAGAGCGCCATGATCACGCCGGCGAAAATAAGAATTTCCCACCCCGGAAAGATCCGTATCAGGACGTAGACCGCCGTCTTCGTGGTGAAGGCGCTGAGGAAAACGGCGCCCGTCACGGTCGCCCGCGGATAGGCGTCGGCGAGCCACGCGTGGAGGGGAGGGATCGCGGCGTTAAGTCCCACACCCAACAGGATGAGCCACGATGACAGCGATCCATCCTGGGCGATCCGTCCGATCTCGAGGCCGCCGCCCGAGGCAAGGTGCAGCAGGATTCCCGATAACAGGAGTACGCCGCCGAACAGGTGGACAATGATATACCGCATGCCCGCCTTTGCCGCTTCATTGGTCCGCCGTGCCCAGATAAGATACACGGAAGCGGCCGCCATGAGTTCCCAGAACATAAAAAGCGTGAAATAATCTCCCGCGAACACCACGCCCAGGGATCCGCCCGCGTAAAGCAGCGCCGCGACCTGCTGGGCGGTTTCTTTCAGATTGAAGGCATAAATACCGCCGATAAAAGCTATCAGGGAAAATATTGTTCCGAAGATCCTGCTCAGGGCGTCCACGTCAGACAGAATCAGCGTGTAGCCGGCAAAGCCGACCGACAGGAGTTCACCGAAGGGCGATGTCCAGATGATTATCAGTGAAAGCAGGGGAAACAGGATAAAAGCCGCCGAGCGCACAGACTTCGGCAAAAACGGCAGCAGCAACGCTCCCGCGATCATGGCGGTGAATGGAGGCAGGCAGAGACTACCGAACATCGTAGTAATCCTCGTCTTTCTGTATGAATCGCTTTCCCAGAGCCTTCGAAATCACGATGATGGCCACGCAGCCGATAAAACCGAAATAAATGTAGAACCCTGGAATACGCTCCCACCAGTGATGGGGTTCCTGCGCCATTTCAAACACGAAAGAAACAACCGTTATAATGCCAAGCAGTATCCAGTGTATGCGCTTCACAGCAGACCTCCCGTCAGACTTCGGGCAACCAGGCTGGCAAGTTCATAAAAATGGAAGAACAGGTCGGGACGCATGCCGATAAGCACCGAAAGCGCCGCCGTGATGACCAGGGGAACCACCATGAGAGCCGACGCTTCTCCGTGGCCTTCCAGGTGTTCGCCCTCGCGGAAAAATGCCCGATGAACAATGGGGAAGAAATAACCGGCGTTCAGCAGCCCGCTGAGGACAAAGATACCGAGGACGACCAGGTGGTCGGCCTCGAGAGCGCCCAGGGCCAGGAACCACTTGCTGACGAAACCGTTGACGGGGGGAACCCCCGCAAGCCCCAGCGAGCCGATGGCGAAAGCGCCCATGGTCCAGGGCATGATCTTTCCGATACCGTTGAGCTGGCTGATGTTTTCACGGTGCAGGTTCACGTATATGGCCCCGGCGCAGAAAAAGAGCGTGATTTTCATGGTGGCGTGCGTGGCGATATGCAACATGCCGCCGGTGAACCCCGATGGCGACAGCAGCGCCGCCCCCAGGACGATGTAGGAAAGATGTCCTATCGTCGAGTAGGCAAGCCGCCTCTTGAGATTATCCTGTCTGAAGGCGATGAGCGACGCCACGATAATCGTCGTTCCGGCGAAGGAGGCCAGTATGATGTTCAGGCCGTAGGCGGCCATCACTTCGGGACCGAAAACGAACCCCACCACGCGGATAACTCCGAAAACACCGGACTTGACCACCGCCACGGCGTGAAGCAACGCGCTTACAGGCGTGGGAGCCACCATGGCCACGGGAAGCCAGCTGTGCAGCGGCATGATGGCCGCCTTGACGCCCACTCCCGCCAGGAAGAGAAAAAAGAGCACCGTCATGGTCGAGCCGGGGAAGGAGGTTCCCGCAAAAAGTCCGCCCGGCTTGAAGTCCATCGTTCCCGTCAGCTGATAGGTCCAGGCAGCCGCCGCGATGAGGAACAGCCCCGCCGTCAACGTGTACAGCAGGTACTGCCGACCTCCGCTGATGGACTCGGGCGTTTCCTTGTGAATGACCAGCGGATAGGTCGAAATGGTCAATATTTCGTAAAAAATGATGAACGTCAGCAGGTTCGCCGAAAAGGCTATGCCCATGGTTGCGGAAAGGCACATGGCGAAACTGGCGAAATAGCGAGTCTGTTTGTGCTCGTTATTTCCCCTGACGTACCCTATCGAGTAAAAAGACGTGAATATCCAGAGGCTCGACGAAATCAGGGCGAAGAAGACACCAAAGGGATCGGCCTTGAGGGCGAGGTCCACACCGGGGGAGATTTCCAGCAGGTGAAGCACTGCGCTGCGGCCTTCCAGCGCGCCGGGAAGCAGCGAGAATACCAGAAGAAACTTGGTGCCCGCGGCCAGCAGCGTCCAGGTTTCGCGGAGATTAGGCTTTCGCGAGCTGGCAAGGATCAACGGTACGGCGGCCATTGAAACGAGCACCACGAAAAGAGGAATATGCGAAACGTAGGTCAAATCGTTCATTCGTTACATTCCCGGGGGCATCATCGGCTGAATCAGCGTGGTCACGATCAGGGCGTTGAAGATACCGATCAGAAGCAGCGCCGCTGCGAAAACCAGTACCGGAATCACCATGGAAGACGTCGGTTCGCCGCTGCCGAATTGTGCCGGATCATTCCCCGCGCCGGCGTCGTCGGCGACGCCGGAGGGGGATTTCATGTAGACTTTTTCGATTACTCTGAAGAAATACACGGCGTTTAAAAGACTGCTTATGAGAATCACCGCGAGAAACACCCACTGTGAATTTTCAATAGTGGCCAGCGCGAGATACCACTTGCTGAAAAATCCCGCGAGCGGCGGCAGCCCGACCATAGAAATGGCCGCGGTGGTAAACGCCGCCATGGTCCAGGGCATTTTTACGCGGTAGGAATCGTCGAACCGCGATATGTCCGAATGTCCAACCTGCGTCCGTAGGTTGGCCGCAACGAGGAAGAGACAGGCCTTCATGAAGGCGTGGTTCAGCACGTGAAGCACGGCGCCGATAAATCCCAGCGGGTTTGCCATGCTGATACCCAGACCGATGTAGCCGATCTGGGCGATACTGCTGTAGGCGAGCATGCGCTTCAGTTCGCTCTGGGCGATGGCCAGTATGGACCCGTAGATAATACCGATGGCCGAAAGCCATCCCAGAATGGTGGTAACGGGAATGCCCTCGGTAACGAGATCCACGCCGTACACGAAAAACAGCGTGCGTATCAGGATGTAGGAGGCGACTTTGGTCCCGATCGGCGCGATAAGTGCCGACGATGTGGAAGGCGCCAGCGTGTACGCGTCCGGCAACCAGCCGTGCAGCGGGAAGATGGCCATCTTGATGCAGATACCCACGGTCATCATCACCAGCGCGATAACGATCGCCGGATCCTTGCCGAATTCCAGGTTGGGAATAATCGCGGCGAGATCGGCCATGTTGAGAGATCCCGTGTTCAGATGAAGAAACCCGAGACCGAGCAGATAAAAGGAGGCACCCACCGTTCCGAGAATCAGGTAACGGAACGCCGCGAAAGCCGAACCACGCTCTCCGACGGCGATCAGCCCGTAGGAGGCAAGCGAGGAGATCTCAAGAAACACGAAGAGGTTGAAGAAGTCACCCGTCAGGACGATGCCGTTAAGACCGAGCATGAGCAGCATCGCCACGGCGTAATAAGGAACCACCTTCCGTCCCAGCTCAAGCCTGTTTACATTGAGGGAGTGATACAGGACCAGACCAGCCACGATGTTGATAACCGTGAGAACGAAGGCGGAAAGCGGATCAATGACGTACTCGATGCCGATGGGAGGAACCCACCCGCCGAAATAATAATTAAAAGATCCATGCCTCGTGACATGGTAGAGTATTCCCAATGCCGTCGCGGACGCCAGGACGGTGGCCGCCAGGGCCATGGGATAGGCCAGCCATCGATACCGCAGCCGCGTCAGGCTGATAAGCATGCAGGCAGCCATGTAGATTACGGGAATGAGAACAGGAGCGTTTTCTACCATCGTTTCATTTCTTTTATCAGCTCTTCTTCGTCGAGCGTTTTATAATGTTTGTAAATGGTTATCAGGAGGGCGAAGGCAACGCCCAGCGTCGCCACTCCGACGACGATCGCGGTCAGCATCAGCGTGTGCGGCAGCGGGTTGATATAGTTTGCCGTTTCTTCCAAGGGGAATGCGGGATCGTAAATGGGAACAGTGGCGTTCCACTTGACGGCGCTGGCCACCCAGAAAAGAATAATGGATGTCTGGAATATGCTCAGGCCGATGATCTGTTTCACCAGGTTTCTCTTGAAAATTATGGCGTAGAACCCGATCAGGAGCAGCGCGATAATAAACCAGTAGGCGTAATGGCCGAGAAAAAACGCCATGCTAGAGATCCTCCCTCCGTTCGTCTTCTTCCAGCAGGTCGTCGTAGATGGATACCAGGATTCCCATGACGGCGAGACCCACACCGACCTCGATAACCAGGATGCTGAGAGAACGAAGCATCGGACCCGTCACTCCCGGAATCAGGTGAAAGAATTCGTGGTTCAGAAACTGTCCGCCGAATAAGACGGCGACCAGACCCACGCCGAAAAACAGTGAGACGCCGGCGATTCCGAGCGGCGTCCCCCACGCCCGTTTGAACTGCAATTCCGAGATACGACTTCCGGCTGTGAGGCGGATCAGCAGCACGCTCGAAGCCAGCATGGCTCCTCCCTGGAACCCGCCGCCGGGACTGTAATGCCCGTGGGCGATCACGTAGGCCCCGAAGAGCATGATAAAGGGACTGAGTATCCTGCTAACGATTAAAACGATCGGACTTTCGTCTCTCTCTTTCACGTCGTTCCCTCGTCGTTCGTAGTACCAGAAAACAAATCAGACCCGCGGCGAGAATCACGATTTCCTCGCCGAGCGTATCGTAACCCCTGTAATCGGCCAGAATAACCGTCACCATGTTGGGTGTCGCCGCGTCCTCGTAAGCGTTCTGAATGTAATAGGAGGCCGCGTTGACGGTACCGGCGGCACTCGGATCATGGTTAAGGGGAGTGTTCGCGTTTCCCCGGTTCGGAAGACCCGTCGATCCATAGATCAGCAATGCCCCGAACAGGAACAGTACCGCCAGCTTGGCTACCCTGAAGCGTGATCCGGATGTTTCCGGGCTTGGCCGGGCCGTCTTGAAAATGGCGATAATTATAAAAATACCGGTGACGCCGGCGCCCACCACCGCCTCGGTGAACCCCACGTCGATCGCTCCCATGGTGACAAAAGAGAGCGCCATGAGAAAACTGAACACCGTCAGGGTCACCGCCGATGTCAGCAGGCTTCTGGTGGCTATGGAGAGCCACGCCGCCGTGACGCCGAAAATCAGGAGTGTTATTTCAAGTTCCCAGTGCATCTACTGTTCCCTGTTCTCCGTTCGAGTAAACAGAGGCTTCAGGCCCCCTCGAAAGGCGGCCCGGGCTATGGCGTGCGACCCCGTGGGGCTCGCGTGGGCCATGAAAATAAGAGCTATAAAAATTTTCGCGCTGTTGATGGTGAATCCTTCGTATACCATGAGGCCGCCCAGAATGAGCAAAATGCCCAGTGTATCGCTGAGGCTGACCGCGTGAGATCGGGAATAAAAGTCGGGAAGTCTGACGATTCCCCAGCTTCCGACAAACATGAAGAAAGTGCCCAGGGTGACCAGGATGATCGTTACCAGGTTTTGAATCTCAGTCATTGTTCCCTCTCATGGAGTTCAGGTATTTGGCGATAGCCAAGACGCCGATAAAATTCAGTACGGCGTAGGCGAGGGTTATGTCGAGAAACATGTCAAACCTGCCGTATATGAACCCGATCAGGCAGATGAGGACGAGTGTTTTTGTTCCGATAGCGCCGGCGCCGAGCATCCTGTCATAGATGGTCGGCCCCTTATAGATACGATAGAACGGGATAAGAATAATAATGGCCAGGATGACTGATATATAGATAAAAAAAGAATTCATCAGAGACCGCCCGCCGACGTGATAACTTCCATTTCGGTTGTCATCCCTTTCGACTGCGATCCGTGGAAAAGGCTTCCCACGTGATCCGGAAAGTCACCGTTCAGGATCCCCTCGGCCGAGCTGTCGGTAAGCGAATGGACGAGAAACTCATCTCCGTCGATATCGAGGGTCAGCGTACCGGGGGTCAGCGTGATGGAATTTCCGAGAATCACCTTCGCCGTTATGGACGGAAGTTTTGTCCTGAATCGAAGAAGAGAGACATTCATGGTCCTGTGGGGCATCATGATCGCGTAGGCGACCTGGAGGGCCGCTATAATGATTTGCCACAGCAACCAGGGAAAATACAGAAAATGCAGCCGTATAATGCGGAGCCGGGGAGGTTTTTCGCCGGCGGGAAAGAAACGCCGGCTCAGGAGTTTGCTGTCGAGCCATGCCACGAGCAGGACGGATATGACGCCCAGCGTAATATGAAACGAGTCGTAGTGGCCGCTCAACAGCAGCCAGAAGCCCATCATGAGGACCAGAAGAACGATGTAGTTTCTCGTTCTTGATGAGATTCGTTTCACGACCGAATACCCCGTTTCGAAAGAAA
>LQBH01000005.1:51961-58189 GCA_002030015.1 delta proteobacterium MLS_D | reverse complement strand
ACAGGACAGAACGATTCGCCGCGCCGTATCCACGGAGACTTTGTGCCCGGGCGATACATAAACAGGATTGACATTGCGTTTCGTCCGCAGGACCGATCCGATGACCGTTCCTCCGTATTGAAGGTCTGACCAGGCGCCCCGCTCAATGGCGACATCATCGTGCTCACCCACCAGGCGGGTTTTGGCGCAGCCGACAGACGGTACGTCGAGTATGAGACCGAGATGGGCGGCCAGGCCGAAACCACGCGGATGAGCGATGCCCTGACCGTCGAAAATGACAACGTCCGGTTTCATTGTGAGTTTTTGAAAGGCTTCCAGCAGCGCCGGTCCTTCCCGGAACGTCAAAAGCCCGGGAATATAGGGAAAGTCAGTGGGTGCGACACAGGATGCTTCTTCGAGAACGTCAAGGCCGGGATAACCCAACACCACGACGGCCGCGAACAGTCGGTTGTCTCCCCGCTTGCAGGACACGTCTGCGCCGGCCACCAGCTTGATGGTGTCGGGCAGGTCTTTATCCCGGAGAATAACTCGGTCTGCCAGGCTGTTCTGAATGCCTGCCGCCGTCGAGTAATCCACGTGCCACTGATGCAACTGTCTCAGTTTCATACGATCGGAAGTTGTTGTTGAAAGTGAACACGAAGCGGTCAGCCGTTACGAGGTCGGCTCCCGCGCCAGGATTTCTTTGCCCCGGGCGATGTCCTTTCTGATCTGCTCCGCCAGTTCTTGAGGACCGGGAAATTTCATTTCGTCCCTTAAACGTTCGACAAAGAGAATGGTCACGTCTTTTCCGTAAATATCGCCCTGGAAATCAAAGAGATGACCCTCGATCGAGAGCTCGTTGTTGCCGAACGTCGGGTTGAAACCGATATTGAGTACGCCTTCGTAGCGTTCGCCGTCGATAATGACGTAGACAACATACACGCCGACGTGGGGAATGACCTTTTCAGATTCGATGTTGGCCGTGGGAAATCCCATCCCAGTGCCCCGGCGGAACCCCTTCACCACGGTACCGTTGACATCGTAATATCGATCCAGCATTCGGGACACGAGCCGCACGTCACCGTCGAGGATGGACAACCGTATGTTGGTGCTGCTCACGACCTTGTCGCCGACGGTGACGGGACCGATCTGTGCCACGGTGAAACCGAGCCGTTCGCCCTGTTTTTTGAGAAAGGCGGCGTTGCCCCGTCGTCCTTTGCCGAAGGTGTAGTCGTAGCCGATGAACAAAGATTGTATGCGCAGACGTTTCCAGAGGATTTCGTCGACGAAACTCTCGGCGGTTGTTTCAGCGAAATCGGGCGTGAAGCTGATTATGATGACGGCGTCTATGCCGCAGGTTTCAATAAGCGCGATTTTTTCCTCGAGCGGCGTCAGAAGAAAAAAAGGTCTTCGTTCGGGATGAATAACTTTCTTGGGATGAGGATCGAACGTGATGACCGCGGATGCGGCACCCGCCCGTCGTGCCGCACCGGTAACGCTCTCGAATATCCGCCGGTGTCCCAGGTGAACGCCGTCGAAGTTGCCGATGGTTACCATTGATTGCCGAAGTTCCGGCGGAATATCGTCGATCGATTTGACTACGAGCATCATGAAATCCGAAGGAAGCCGCGCAGCTACCCATTCAGTTGATAAGGCAGGAACCATACCACGTATGGACGGATACGCAAGTATAATTTACTTGACAAGGCCCGATCCTTCCGTATAAGTATCCCTCAGTTTTCGAATCGCCCGTGCCGAAGTGGCGGAATTGGTAGACGCGCTAGGTTCAGGGTCTAGTGGGCGAACGCCTGTCCGGGTTCAAATCCCGGCTTCGGCACCATGGACATTACAGGGGGTTAGCTGAGTAATCGGTTAACCCCCTTTTGTGTCGAAGGGCGTTTGATTAACGTTTTGACAACACTTTTCAAAAAGTCTTCAACCCGGCCAACAGCCTGCCTCGCATCGTCAACATCAACCGTGTCGTATCGTCACAACTGATCCGGCCCGGAAAAACTAGACAGTGACATGCCTGGTAAAACTATTCTATAATAAATATAAAAAGGGACATCTGTGAGCAAATGATCCTTCGGTTTTTCCGAACAGTTGCGGGCCTGGATACAGCCGCTTTATAGTGTCTGCCGGGAAACCGAATCTTCGAAGGCTTAACTGTTACAATGGAGGGGTTTATCATGAAAAGGTTAATCGCGATTTTTATCCTCATGGGCATCTTCAGTGCCGGGCCAACCCTGGCCTGCACGACGATGCTCGTCACAAAAGGGGCTTCACAGGACGGTTCGGTCATCGTCGCCCATTCGGACGATAGCGAGTTGTTCGACCAGCGGCTGGTCTATGTTCCGGCCGCGGATCACAAGCCGGGATCCCTCCGGAATGTATACTACGACGCGGCATCGCTCGGAGAAAGGCCTGAATATCATGGGTCCCTGCTGCAGCGTTATGTCGGCGCCGACCGGGGGCCGACGTATGTCGATCCCCATAAACCCCAGAGTATTCCCATCGGAGCCATTCCTCAGGTCGCCCATACCTATGCGTATTTCGACGGATCCTACGCCATTATGAACGAGCATCAGCTGATGTTCGGAGAATGCACGGACGGAACAAAGATACAACCCGAACCGGTACCCGGGAAACTGATTTTTTACAGCGCCGAGCTGAGTCGCGTCGCCGCCGAACGTTGTAAAACGGCGCGGGAAGCCGTTGAACTGATCGGCAGCCTGATTGAAACCTATGGTTACTACGGGACGGGGGAAACCTTGCCTGTCGGCGATACGAAAGAAGGCTGGGTTATAGAGATGGCACCGAGCCCCGAAGGAGAAGGCGGACTCTGGGTGGCGAAGAAAGTGCCCGACGGGGAAGTTTTTGTGGCCGCAAACGAACTCCGCATCAGGGAAATCGACCCGGATGACCCCGACATGCTCTACGCAGAGGACCTCCACGCGATTGCCGAAAAACATGGATGGTGGAATCCTGAGGACGGGAAACTCGACTGGCTGCGAACAGTCAGCCTGGGAGAATACAGCCATCCATATTATTCCCTGCGCCGCGTCTGGCGGCTGCAGTCACGCATGGCACCTTCACGGAAGCAATCTCCCTGGGTCACGGATGGATTCACAAAGCAATATCCGTTTTCCATAAAGCCGGACAAAAAGCTCGGCGTACGCGATGTCATGAACCTGTACCGTGATTATTATCAGGGAACCGAATTTGATCAGTCACAAGGGATCACCGCCGGGCCGTTCGGCTGTCCTTACCGGTATCCCGGTCCGATGGATGCGGGAGGCGACACCGGCGATCCGAATGCCGAACTGAAAGGTGCGTGGGAGAGGCCCATATCCATCTATCGCTGCGGTTTCAGTTACGTATGCCAGGCCCGGGAATGGTTGCCGGATCCCATCGGAGGAATCGTCTGGTTCGGTCCGGATGAACCCATGAGCACCTGCTACGTGCCCTTTTACGTCGGTGTTAGAAGCATTGCCGAACCTTATTACACGTGCGATACCACAACCTTCAGCCGGGAAAGCGCGTGGTGGGCGTTCAATTTTGTAGCCAACTGGGCGGCCATCAAGTACAGCTACATAATCAGGGACATTCAGCAAAAACAGGATGAAATTGAAAAGGCTGCAATGGAAAGCATCAACGAAACAGACAAACAGGCGCTCGCCCTTTACAAGCAGGATCCTGACAAGGCCCGTGAACTCCTTACCGCATTCTGTGAAAATCAGGCCAACCAGGTCGTGCAAGACTGGTGGGATTTCGCTTGGCTTCTCGTCGCCCGTTACGACGACGGGTATGTCAACGCCCCCGGAAAGATGGCCCGGGAGGTCGGTTATCCGGATGAGTGGTACGACAAGTCAGAATGGAAGGACGGCCCGACATCTTACCGGAAGAACAAATGATGGAACAGGACGTCCCGGATCGGGATGCCCCGGGTCTTGATTGCTCAGAAACAGTGCAGCGCTGTCGCCTTGAAGGAGAAAAACACGTTCTCGCCTTCACGGATTCCCAGTTCAAAGAGCGAGCGCTTGGTTACGGCGGCTTTGAATGGGATTCCCGCCGCATTGATGCACACTTCATAATACAGACCGCGGTCGATGAGGGCGGTGACAGTTCCGGTGAAGGAATTTCTCATGCTGGAGCGAAGCGGTTCTCTGCTGACGACGATGTCTTCCGGCCTGATGGCGATATAGGAACAGGGACCGAGCTGTATGTCGCCCGTGTCGATGTCGATGCCGTTGATGCGTGCGCCGCCGTCGCTGAAGGAAGCGGCGAACAGGTTTTTCATACCCACGAAATCGGCGACGAAGGTCGAGCGGGGTCTGCGGAATATGTCTTCAACCGTCCCGGTCTGTTCGATTTTCCCGTCGTTCATTATCGCCGCCCGGTCGGCCAGGGAAAGCGCTTCGGCAAAATCATGGGTCACCATCAGGAAGGTGGTTGTTGAATGGCGGTGCAGCGTCTTGAGGCTGTCCCGCATTTCTTCCCTGAACCGGGGATCGAGGGCGGAAAGGGGTTCGTCCAGCAGCAGTACAGATGGGTTAATCATGAGGGCCCGGGCGAGCGCGGCGCGCTGATTTTCACCGCCGCTGAGATTCGTGGGAAGCCGGTCGAACAGATGCCTGAGATTCAAATCCACCCCGAGGCGTTCCAGCCGCTCGGCGGCAATCGCTTTCGGGACGTGGTGGAAGCGCAGTCCGTAGACGATGTTTTCCAGCACCGTCATGTGGGGGAACAGCGAGAAGTCCTGGTACACGATGCCCACTCCCCGCTTTTCCGGAGGAAGCCGCGTCACGTCCCGCCCACCTATCCACACGCGGCCGCGATTGATGTCTATCAGCCCGGCGATCGCTTCAAGCAGGACGGTTTTCCCGGCGCCGGTCGGCCCCATGAGCGCGAAAAACTCATTTTCTGCGACATCGATTGAAACATCAACCAGGTGAAACATTCCCAAATCGACGTTGAGGTTATCCGTTCTGATCATTCCTGTTTTTCCGATCTCAATATCAGTATGCGAAGCGCGAGGAAAAGCACAAGACAGATGGATACCAGCCATACGGCGACGGGCTGAGAATACTTGAGGCCGTAAGCTTCGAAGCGTTCGTAGATCAACACGGGGGCTATCATGGGGTGGTAGGCCACGACGACGACGGCTCCGAACTCGCTGATCGCGCGCGCGGTGCACATGAGAAGACCGATGAGCACGCTGCGTCGCGCCAGGGGAAAGGTGACGCGGAAAAACGTGGAGGTCATGGAGGCGCCCAGACTTCTCGATACGTGCTCCAGGCGGACGGGAATATTTTCAAAGCCGTTCTTGACGGCATTGACGTAGAAGGGAAGTCCCACGAAGGTCAGGACGGCGATGATGCCCGTTACGCTGCCCATGACACGGATGCCGAGATCGGCGAGCAACATGCCCAGCCAGTGACCCCTGCCGGCCACGCTGAGGATCGCGATGCCGATAACCGGGTGGGGAATAACAATCGGCAGATCCACGACGCTTTCGACCAGGCGTTTACCCCGGAATGTCGTGCGGGCGAGGACGTAGGCGAGCGGCGTGCCGAAAACAAAGGCGATGAGGGCGGCTGATGCAGCGGTGATGATGCTGAGCCGTATCGATGACACAACGTTCTTGTCTTTTATCGCCTCCATGATCATGGAAAGAGAGGGCGCCGTCAGCATTTCCACGATCGGAAGCAGGATAAATATCATGATAACGGCGCCGCAGGAAATGGTGACCCAGAAAAAGGGTTCTCTGACCTTCATGCGTTATTCCTATCGTCGTATGGCCACTTTATCCTTGAGAGTGTCGGGCAGGCGCTCCTTCATGTCTTCCGTGGGGACCCGGCAGGGGATGAAAGGAGGCTGGCCCATGTCGGCAAGAATCTTCAATCCTCCTTCGGGATCAAGCACATATTCCAGGAACGCGACGGCCGCTTCCCTGTTGGGAGCGTTTTTGATCAGTGTTATGCCGTACGTGCAGGACTGTCCCCTGATGTCCATAAAGGTGCCCGGTTCCTTCCCCGTCACCGTGACGACCGCCTGTTTATAAAGGTCGTCGAAGGCGTAGTCGCCCAGGTTGATTTCGTCGGGAAGCGTCAGGAATCGAAGGTCGTGCTGCACCGCCACCGAGAGATACTCCCAGGCATAATCCATGTTGCCCGTCTGCAGCAGCGACACCAGTTCGACCGATTTCGGGCGGACGTTTTGCCGGGGTCGATTCGCCACAACCGCGTC
>LQBH01000005.1:0-51917 GCA_002030015.1 delta proteobacterium MLS_D | reverse complement strand
AGTACCATGAGCGACCGGTAGCCGCAGGGATCAAGATTCGGGGCTGAATGGCCCCAGACGACGCCTTCCTTCTGAAGGATATCGTACCAGTTGTCTGCGTTGATCCTGTCGGCGTAACGGCTTTTGTCGGTATAGCAGAGTACGAGCTGGTTCGACGCGAAACGGATATTCCAGTCGGCGTGGGACGGAATCAGCAGCTTGTCGATCACCGTGAAATCAGCCGAGGCCATAATGTCGCAGGGTTTTTTAAGATCAATGATCTTGCGCGCGCATTGCTGACTTCCCGCCGCCTCTCGCTGAATGTCGACGCCGGGATAACGTTTCTCGAATGCCTTTTCCATGGCTTCGAAGGGAACGGACAGACTGCCGGCGTGAAACATGACAACCGTGCCCGTCGGCTCGGCCGACGACGTCAGGGGGAACGAAACGATGAGCAGGGCCAGCACACCGAATAGTACTCTTCGGAGTATGGTGTCCATCGCGTAGTTTCCTTTCTATTGTTAATTGAGATCCGTTGAACAGAATCCATGAGCTATTTATTTATTAATTAGTAATAAATTGTAATTAATGATCTCTTAATGAAAGAAATAGTCTTTGTCAAGGCAAAATCAGGTTGCGTGGTGCAAGTACCGCTTTGCATACTGAATGCGCTGGGCGGAAGAATCGCAAACCTTGGACAGTACGCGAGAAATAAGGTATTGAAAGCGGAAAAGATCGGCGCTGCCGATGATTGAGCCCTTGCACGGGGCATCGGGGGAGAGTGAACCATGAACCGGAAAAGATCGTTGTTACTGCTTGCGGCGGTGATCGCTGTTTTCGTTGTTGTACTTGCTGCGTACCGTCTGAGAAATTCGAACATTGATGAGGGGATTGTTCTTGTTTCAGGGAATATAGAGGTGCGGGCCGCCGACATCGGTTTCAAGATAGCGGGTCGCGTAACGGAGCGACTTGTTTCCGAAGGCGAGCGGGTCGGGGCGGGGCAGGTGATCGCCCGCCTGGATGACTCGGCGCTGGTCCAGGAGCAGGCACTTCGACGGGCGGAACTGCGCGCCGCACAGGCCGCCCTGGCCGAGCTGGAAGCGGGGTTCCGTGATGAAGATATAGCCCAGGCTCGTGCCGCCATGGAACGGGCAGGGGCACGCCTCGATGAACTGCTGGCCGGCTCGCGACCCCAGGAAATCGCCGCCGCCGAAGCCGCCGTGCGGAATATTCGCGCCCAGGTTGAACTTCTCAAAATCGAGCGTGATCGACAGATGAGACTGCTTAAAACGGAAGCGATTTCAGAGCGCGAGTTCGATCGCGTCGAGACGGAATACGATCGCGCACTTGCCGGTCTCAGTGAGACGGAGGAGAAGTTGAAGCTGGTCCGGGCAGGACCCCGGAAGGAGCAGATCCGGCAGGCGCAGGCATCCTTTCGGGAGGCCGAGGCGCGTTACAAGCTGTTTCAGGCCGGTCACCGCGCGGAGACCATCGAGCAGGCACGGGCACGGGTTGAGCAGGCCGAAGCCGCGCTGGCGCTGGTGGATGTACGCCTGAACGATGCCACCGTGGAAGCTCCCCTCTCAGGAATAGTTCTGTCCCACAACGTGGAGCCCGGTGAGTACGTGGCTCCCGGGACGCCGGTGGTGACCCTGGGCGACCTGGAGAACGTGTGGCTCCGGGCCTATATCGATGAAACCGACCTGGAGCGCGTCAAATGGGGGCAAACGGCCCGCGTGACCACGGACGGTTTACCAGGAAAGGTTTATGACGGGCGGGTTGCCTTCATTTCCTCGAGTGCTGAATTTACCCCCAAGAACATTCAGACTCACAAAGAACGAGTCAAGCTCGTCTACCGCGTCAAGATCGATATCCCCAACCCCCGGCTTGAATTGAAACCGGGCATGCCGGCGGACGCCGAGATCATGACGCACGCGGACGACTGATCATGGATGCCCTGCGCACAGACAACCTGACAAAAACATTCAACGGGGTCAAAGCCGTTGACCAGTTTACCCTGAGCGTGTCTTCCGGCGGTATATTCGGTCTCGTCGGTCCCGATGGTGCCGGCAAGACAACGGTCATGCGCCTGCTTGCAGCCGTCATGGAACCGACGTCCGGCGAGGCGTGGGTGTTGGGTCATCACTCGGTTCACGAAGCGGAAAGGATCAAGGAGCGGATCGGGTACATGAGCCAGCGCTTTGGTCTCTATGAAGATCTGACGGTAATCGAAAACATAGAGTTCTACGGGGATATCTATGGTGTGCCGGTCCGTCAAAGGCGGAAAACAGTCCCTGAACTTCTTTCATTCAGCGGTCTTGAGGCTTTTCAAAAGAGAATTGCCGGCAATCTTTCCGGCGGCATGAAGCAGAAACTCGGCCTGGCCTGTGCCCTTGTTCACCGGCCCGAGCTTCTGCTGCTCGATGAACCAACGAACGGCGTCGATCCTGTTTCACGGCGGGATTTCTGGCGTATTCTGTACAGACTGCCATCGGAGGGGGTCAGTATCGTTATTTCAACAGCTTACCTGGACGAGGCCGAGCGGTGCGGGAACATCGGGCTCATGCACAGGGGGCGGTTGCTGGCGACGGGAACGCCGACCGACGTGAAGCGGCTCATGAAAGAGACGATCCTGGAAGTCCGCGCTAACGTCCCGCGTCGCGCCGCGGCTGTTTTGAGGAACGAGATGGGAACCGAGGCGGTCAGCCTGTTCGGTGACAAGGTGCACGTGGCGACCGGCATGCCGGAAAAGCATACGGAAACGGTCGCGGAGATTCTTCGAAAAGAGGGGATCGAAGTCGGGGACATTCGGCCTGTCGAACCGGCGCTGGAAGATGTTTTTGTATCTGTTCTTGCGAAAGACCGGGAGAACGGAATCCATGGATAAAGAACAGGGCCAAACGGCGGTTTCCGTGGAGAACCTGGAACGACGCTTCGGAGACTTCATAGCCGTGGACCGTATCAGTTTTTCCGTGACCACGGGAGAGATCTTCGGTTTTCTCGGGCCCAACGGCGCCGGCAAGTCCACCACCATACGCATGCTCTGCGGCATTCTCGCCCCGACCGGGGGGACGGGAACCGTGGCGGGTTTCGATATTCGAAACCAGCCCGAACTCATCAAAACGCGCATCGGCTACATGAGCCAGAAATTTTCTCTCTACGAAGATCTGACGGTCGAGGAAAATATAAATTTTTACAGCGGAATTTATCGGATTCCTTCGAGCAGGAAACAGGAACGCAAGGAATGGGTGATCGAGATGGCCGGTTTGACGGAGCATCGTTCGTCTCCCGCGGGTGTTCTTGCCGGAGGATGGAAGCAGAGGCTGGCACTTGGCTGCGCCGTTCTGCACGAGCCTCCCGTCATTTTTCTCGACGAACCGACGTCGGGAGTCGATCCCGTCAGCAGGCGGCGTTTCTGGGACCTGATCTACGAGCTGTCCGGATCGGGCGTTACCGTGTTCGTCACAACCCATTACATGGACGAAGCTGAATACTGCGACCGGCTGGGCCTTATATACCGGGGAGGGCTGATCGCCCTGGGAGCGCCGGAGGAGCTGAAAAGGGATCTGATGCGGGAGGACGTTCTCGAGGTTTACTGCGAGAGGCCCAACGAGGCAATGGAGGTGATAGCGGCAATGCCCGGCGTGAAGGAAGCGGCGCTCTTCGGGCGCGGCCTGCACGTGGTGACGGACGAAGGCGAACGGGTTCTGGGCGACCTGCGGGTGATGCTGCCGGAACAGGGGTTCGCCGTTGAGCGGATCGAACCCGTCGCAGCGTCGCTTGAAGACGTCTTTGTTTCCCTCGTCGAAAACAGGGACCGGGAGGAAGAACCGCAGCAGGAGGTTCGGCGATGAATCTGCGGCGTCTATGGGCCGTGTCGCGCAAGGAATTTATACAGATCGCCAGGGATCCTCGCAGCCTCGGCATGGCGATCGCCATTCCCATGTTGCTTCTTTTTCTGTTCGGGTACGCGCTCACGCTGGACGTGGATAACGTGCCCCTGGTCGTCTGGGACCAGGACGGCACCCACGAAAGCCGGGAGTTTATAAGCCGTTTTACCGGGTCTCCCTACTTCTCGCTGTACCGGTACGTGGATAACTACCGGGAAATAGAGAGAGCCGTCGACGCCGGCGTGGCGCTGGCGGGCCTGGTGGTTCCTGTGGATTTCGCCGGCAGGACGGCGTCGGGGCGAAAAGCGGAGGTTCAACTGATTATCGACGGCAGCGATTCGAACACCGCCACCCTTGCCGCCGGGTACGCCGAGGCGGTCACGCTGATATATTCACAGGAGGTCGCCGCGGCGAAATCCCGCCGCCTGGAAGGCGTCGAGCCGGCACCGCCGCTCGATGTGCGAACCCGGGTCTGGTACAACCCGGACCTGGATTCGAAGAATTATATCATTCCCGGCCTCATCGCCGTCATTATGTCGATAATAGCCGCCCTCCTCACGTCGCTCACCGTGGCCCGCGAGTGGGAACGGGGCACCATGGAGCAGTTGATCTCAACGCCCGTCAAGGTGCCTGAGCTCGTCCTGGGCAAACTGATTCCCTATTTCACCATCGGTCTGTTCGACGTCCTCCTGGCCGTTCTCATGGGGGAATTCCTCTTCCAGGTGCCGCTGAGGGGAAGCGTGGCGCTTCTTTTCGGTACGGCAGCAGTTTTCCTGTCAGGCGCGCTTTCCCTGGGTATGCTGATCAGCATCGTAACAAAGAACCAGCTGCTGGCGAGCCAGGCGGCGATCGTGACCACTTTTCTGCCGTCGTTTCTTCTGTCCGGGTTCATGTACCCCATCAGCACAATGCCGCAGGTTATACAGTCCATCACCTATATTATTCCGGCCCGGTATTTCGTGGCGTTGCTGAAAGGAATCTATCTGAAGGGGGTCGGTCTCGACATTCTGTATGTCGAGGCGGGCCTGCTGCTGCTGTTCGGCTGCGTCATGGTTGTCACGGCGAACGTGAAATTCAGAAAGCGTCTGGAGTGAACCGTGGGTGAACGAATTGTTCAGATGGTGATCAAGGAATTCATTCAAGTGTTTCGGGATCCTCGAATGAAGGCGATTATTTTCGTGGTCCCCGTGCTTCAGTTGCTCATTTTTGGTTACGCCGTCAGCACCGACGTGCGCCATGTTCCCACAGCGGTGTACGACGCCGGCAACAGCGCCGCCGGGCGCGATCTCGCCGCCCGTTTCGGAGCCTCGGACTATTTCAATATCACGGCGTACCCGCGGGATCCGGCTGAAACGATGCGGCTTATCGACAGGGGAGATGTCCGGATGGCGCTGGTCATGGACGAGGGGTTTGAGGAGAATCTGCGCGCCGGTCGGACCGCCCATCTTCAGGTTATCATTGATGGAACGGATTCGAACACGGCCGGTATCATGCTCGGGTACGTCGCCGGCGTGACAGCCGATTTTTCGCGGGAAGTAATGATGGAACGGCTCGGCCGCGCGTTGGGGACGACGGAGGAGTACGAAGCCGTCGAGCTTCGAACGAGGGCCTGGTTCAATGAAAACCTGGAAAGCAGGAACTTTTACGTCCCGGGCGTCATCGCCATGATGGTCATGCTTATCACGCTGATGCTGACCAGCATGGCCGTTGTTCGCGAAAAGGAAATCGGTACCATGGAGCAGATCATGGTGACGCCCATCACCCCGCTCGAGTTCATCCTCGGAAAAACAATTCCCTTCGGCATCATCGGGTTCATCGACGTGATCATCATAACCGTCGTGGGTGCGTTCTGGTTCGAGGTGCCCATACGCGGCAGCCTGCTGCTGCTCTTTTTCGCGACGGCGCTGTACCTCATGACCGCTCTCGGCGCGGGGCTCCTGATTTCCACCGTGAGCAGGACGCAGCAGCAGGCGCTGATGGGCACGTTCTTCTTTTTCTTCCCCGCCGTGCTTTTGTCAGGGTTCATGTTTCCCATCGCAAACATGCCCGAACCGGTGCAATGGCTCACCTATATAAACCCCTTGCGCTATTTTCTCGTGATAGTCCGCGGTATTTTTCTCAAGGGAATCGGCGCGGACATCCTGTGGCCCCAGATGGCGGCCCTGGCGGTAATGGGAACGACGGTGCTCTGGGTCGCCTCGAGGCGGTTCACCAAGACGTTGTCGTAAAGGGGAATTTTTTTAGGGGAAGGATGACAGGCCCACCGGTCCAACCCGACGACGTCAGTAAGCGGGACGAATCTGTAGTTCTTTTCAGCCGCCGGGGCCGTTGGTGTCACGGGGGGAATCAGGGGCGGTTGTTTCGTCTGCCGACCGGCAGGCGTCCCGCAGTCAGGTCTTAACGCCGAGACGGGGTAGTATCCATACCTGAAGCGCGAACCAGGCGCCGACGACAAGAGCGATCAGTAACAGTTCCTTCAAGAATTTCGGTCTCCTCCGCATTTAATGATAAATAATATAATCATCGGCGGCGCCCCGCACAAGGGTCGTGGCGACGAATTCCGGAGGGCCGGTGAAAAGCCCTTGACAGACCGTGGCGCGGGGCCTAAGTTCCGGATATTGTTTCGCTGCCGTATTGTAAGGAGGGTACACAGTCCCATGAAAATAGGATTTCTCGGTCTGCCCGGTTCGGGAAAGACCACTATCTTCAACGCCCTGACAGGTTCGGATGTTTCCGTCGGCGGATATGGTTCAACCAAGGCCGAACCGAACCTGGCCGTGGTTACCGTAGGCGACGAACGTGTCGATCGTCTCGCGGAAATGTATCTGCCAAAAAAAATTATTCACGCTACCATCGAATGTGTTGATTTTGTTGGCTTTTCGGAAGGATCGGCCCGGAACGGCGGATTTTCGGCATCCCAGATGGCCCTCGTCAAAACGATGGACGCGCTGGCGCTGGTGCTTCGAAATTTTCCCGACGATATAGAAGGGGAACCCGATCCCTTGCGGGACCTGGATGCCCTGGAAACGGAACTCCTGCTGACCGATCTTATCATGGTGGAACAGCGGCTGGAACGCATCACCCACACCATCGAGCGTGGCAAGAAAACACCGGAGTTGCAGGCGGAACAGACGATTCTTGTTCGCCTTCAGGAATGGCTCAACGAGAACCGTTCTCTTAGAGATATGGACTTCAGTGACGAAGAAAACCGGATTATCAGCGGTTTTCAGTTTGTGTCGAAAAAGCCGGTTCTGGTCATCGTCAATTCATCGGAGACAAATTTCGGCAAAAACGACGCGTTGATACGTGCTCTGGAGCAACGGTTCCGGGTCATCGAATTCGCCGGTGCGTTCGAAATGGAATTGTGTCGCCTGAGCGACGAGGAAGAGGCGAAACTGTTTATGGACGATATGGGCATTTCCGAGTCCGCACGGAGCAGGTTGACCCGTTTTGCTTACGAAACCCTCGGGTATATCAGTTTTCTCACCGTCGGTTCCGACGAAGTCCGGGCCTGGACGCTGCGCCGCGGTGAGACGGCGCTCGACGCGGCCGGGACCATTCATTCCGATCTCGCCCGCGGGTTTATTCGCGCGGAATGTTTTTCCTATGATGATTTCATCGCCTGCGGTTCCGAAAAGGCCGTCAAGGAACAGGGGAAATTCCGCCTGGAAGGCAAGGATTACGTGGTTCACGACGGCGACATTCTCAACATACGGTTCAGTGTCTGAGGCGCCCGCGGCGACGGAAACATGACGAATGACGACCAGTTCAGCCATAAAAGGACCGCCGTGGGCGGTGTGCTGTCGGGTCTGGGCAGAATGTTTCCCGCGCTGGAAGAACGGGATTTTCGAACACTCTGGCTGGGCATGCTGCCGGGCGTCCTGGCCATGCAGATGTATTTCTTCGTCAACGGGTACTTCGCCTTTGAACTGACGGGCGTTGCTTCGTCGATAGGCGTCATCTCGCTGGGTTTCGGCCTGCCCATGCTGTTCCTGTCGCTCGTCGGCGGTATCGCGGCGGATCGCCATTCGAGACTCCGCATCATCATGATCACCCAGGTCCTGCTCGTGACGGGCGCCGTACTCATGGCCGTCCTGGTACTCACCGGTCTCATTAAGCTCTGGCATATGCTCTGCATAAGCGTTGTTATGGGTTCGGCATTCACCTTTCACATGCCGGCCCGCCAGTCCTTCGTGGCCGATCTTATCAGTCCGCCGCGCCTCATGAACGCCATCGCCCTCAGCGGCGCCGGTCTCAATGCGAGCCGCGTGCTGGGTCCGCCCCTGGCGGGCGCGCTTATCGGCCTGCCCTGGATCGGCGTGGGCGGCGTATATGTCCTCATGGCCGTTATGCTTCTCCTCGTGTTTTTGGGTCTTTCCCGGCTTTCAGACAAGGGCCGCGGCGACGACGGAGACGGCTTGACGGGGTTCCGTTCCCTGATGGACGGTTTCGCCTATATCCGGGACAATCCGGTGCTTTTGGTACTGCTCATACTGAGCCTGGCGCCCATCATTCTCGGCATGCCTTACCAGGCGCTGATGCCCGTTGTCGCCAAAAAAGTGTATCACATCGGCCCCGGCGGACTGGGTATTCTCATGATGGTCAACGGCATCGGGGGGCTGATCGGGTCGCTGGTCATCGCGTCAATTCGAAGACTCCGGCGTCCCGGCCTGGTTCAGCTTTCCCTTGGCATATCCTTCGGCCTTTTGCTTGTCGCCTTTTCGTTCGTCCGGACGTACGTTCCGGGAATGTGCGTGCTCTTCACCGTGGGGTTCATGTCGGCCTGCTATCTTTCTCTCAACGCGTCGCTCATCATGGAGAAATCCGACCGGCGGTATCACGGGCGCGTCATGAGCATTTACATGCTGACCTTTTCCGCGCTTCCCCTGGGCAACATGCTCATAAGCTCCATGGCCGATGCTTTCGGTGTTCTGGCCACCATTCGAACGGGCGGGACGCTGCTTGCCGTGATCGTGTTCCTGTTCGGTAGTTACAGCAGATCTTACCGGAACATGTAGTAAAGCCGGTTAGTTCCCGTCCGTCACCTTGCCGGGGGCTGATCGTTCATGGTATGAGTCATTTACGGACAGGCGACAAACGCGAAGGAGGTTCATCCGTGCTGCGTTTATTCAATACGCTCGGCAGAAACCTGCAACCGTTCCGGCCCGTCGACAGAGACCTGGTCACGGTCTTCACCTGCGGACCCTCCGTGTACCGGCGCGCCCACATCGGCAATTACCGGACCTTTCTTTTCGAAGACCTGCTTGTCCGTTACCTGGAATACCGGGGATTCAGCGTGAGCCGGGGGATGGTGATCACGGACATAGAAGACAAGGCGATCCGTGAAGCGGAACGGACGGGAACGGTCGTGCTCGCCATGACGCAACGCAATATCGATATTTTCCTGGACGAGCTGAACCTGTTGCGGGCGCGCCCCGTCGATTTTCTGGGCAAGGCCTCAGAATACGTGGATGAGGCGGTGCAGATCAGCGCTCTTCTGCTCGACCGGAGAATCGCCTATCGCCACGGCGACAACATATACTTCGATCCCCTGAAATATCCACGCTTCGGGTCACTCTACGGTCTTGACATGCACCGGTGGCCGAAAAAACGGCGGCGTTTTCACCGAGACACCTATCCCGGCGACCGGTGGAACCTGGGCGATTTCATTCTCTGGCACGGATGCGTCGACGGAGATGACGATGTCTGCCGTGACACGCCTCTCGGCAGGGGGCGGCCGTCCTGGAATATTCAGGACGCGAGCGTCATCTCGGCATACACCGACGGAACGCTTTCCATTTACTGTGGCGGCGTGGACAATTTAATTCGCCATCACGACTACACCATGGCCGTCCTGGAATCTATCCGGCCCCGACCCATGGCGCGATTCTGGCTCCACGGGGAGCATTTGCTCGTGGGCGGAAAAAAAATGTCCAAAAGCCGGGGGAATATCCTGTACATCAACGATTTGCTCGAACGGGGATACCGGGCGGCCGAAGTGCGGTTTTTCCTGATGTACGGTCATTACCGGGACCGGCTTGACTATTCCGGAGATACCATGGAAGCGGCGGCAGGCAGGCTGCGGAGCTTGAGAACCGCCGCCGAGCTATTGGCGCGCAAGGCAAAGGGTCCGTCGAGGGGGGGAATCGGCCGGGAGGTGAAGGAGATGTTCATCAGTGCCATGGACGACGATCTGCGCCTGAAAAATGCGCTGGACCGCATCGACGCCGCACTGCCGCAGAAGCGGATTGAGAATTTATCGCCCCGGGAGGCCGCTTCGGCGCTGGCCGCTCTGAGACGCGTCGATTACGTGGTACAGGCGTTATTCGATTGAGGCTTCGCCGAAGTTACTCCGTCAGGCCACGGTTTCCGCGCATCCCGCCAGGTGCGACGTGTCGTTGAGCGAAACGACCATGCCGCGGCCCCCTTCATAATCCACGAACGTCACGGACGCGGGAGAGACAGAGGTTTCCCGTACGCGGTGCAGGCTTATCGCCGTGATCTTGCAGAGGATCGTCATGATCGTAAAATTGTGCGATACCAGAAGAACAGTTCCCGCCGAGGCCGGCAGGGATTCCACCACACGCCAGGCGCGCCGCTGAAGGTCCGCCAGTGATTCGCCGTTTGGCATGGTGACCGAGGCGGGGTCACTCGCCCATTGTTTGAGAAAGTCGGTGTGACTCGCCAGAAGATCAGAAAAGGTCCGTCCCTCGAAATCGCCCTGGTCGAGTTCAGCGAGATTGTTGTCGATGGTCACGGGCAGCCGGTGAAACCGGTTGACGGCGTCCGCCGTCTGGACAGCCCGTTTCAGTGGACTCGAGACGATCGCGTCGATGGACTCGGCGCTCAACGCTTCGGCGACCCGTTCCACCTGGGTCAGGCCCAGAGCGTTAAGCGGAATATCACTTGTCCCCTGAACGCGTTTTTCATGGTTCCATTGCGTCTGACCATGACGCACAAGTATCAGTTTCACGACGGTGCTCCTTCGTCATTGTTCGGACCGACCGATCGCTCTCTTCTACAGTTTTGCCCGATTCTTTGCAAGACAAGGGGAATCCTTTTTTGCTCCGGAACGACAAAAGATGTTATACTGAAAAACTACAAAGCGCCCGGCTCCGCCGTCCGGCGGCGGCAGGGTCCCACATCGGTATAACAGTTATGACAAGGAGGATACGCCATGCAGGCCCTGTTTACGTTGACGTCATCGGAATCAAAACGGCTTATAGCCAAGGGAGTAGTCGCCATGCCCGAGGTTCAGGAAGCCATGGGGGAGGGCTATGTGCTCGTGGGAAGGGGATCGACCAACGCGTACATTGTTGAGGAACTACTGGAACGGTCCATAGAAAAAGAACGGTATGTGGCCGGGCAGGTCATACGGGGCGTACTCTGCGCTCTGGGGCAGGGCGATCGTCTGCAGCCGATCACTTTTCACAAGGGCGAAGTCCTGGAAGTCGAACCTTCGACGCTGCTGGAGAGGCTGGGACGGGGAGATATTCTGCTCAAGGGGGCCAGTGCCATTGATCACACGGGGAATATAGGCGTCGTCATGGCCAGTCCTCAGGGAGGCACCATGGGAGATTTTTACCTGCCTCTCAAGGCTCGGGGCGGGACGATCCTGTATCCCGTCGGTCTCGAAAAGATGATTCCATCCGTGGAGGATGCTTCCCGCATGGGAGGATTGTTCTCAGTGGAACGCAGCATCGGGGCGCGCGTGGGCATGGTTTGTGTCGCCGACGGCCTGGCTTACACGGAACTGGACGCCCTTGAAGACCTGTTCGGCGTCGAGGCGGTGCATTTCGCCTCGGGAGGTTTCGGCGGCGCCGAGGGCTCCGTCACCATCGCCGTAGAGGGCGACGACGATGATGTAAACGAGTGTCTCGATTTCATTGAGGAAAAGATCAAAGGTGAGCCGCCGCTCAAGGGCCTGAAGTCACCCTGCAAGACCTGCCCGCTGCTGTGCAGTTTCCAGGGGAAGGATGAAAAGGACCTGCCTTTATACCTGCGGGGAGAGTAGCATTCCCGGGCGCGCGGCGGTATGCGCCTTGCGGACCAGAGGTTCAATCTGGAGATCCTTTCCGGTCCAGAGTTCGTTGAGCCAGGACTGGAAGCGTTCCCGGAACTCTGCGTCGTTGAAGTAATCCCCAATGATCCGGGTGTCGATGGGACGGGTCTGGACGCGAACCATGACCCGCTTCATTCTGCCCGTGAGGAAATGCCAGAAACTGCGAGATCCATCCGGATAGACAATGGTAACATCGAGAATCTGGTGCAGTCGGTCGCCCATCGCCTGCAGGACGTAGGCGGTTCCTCCCGCCTTCGGTCGAAGCAGGTGCCCGTAAGGCGATGACTGCCGTCGGTGTTTTTTCGGCGTGAAGCGGGTGCCTTCGACAAAATTCATGATGGTCACGGGCGTGGTCTTGAACTTTTCGCAGGCGCGTCGGGTTGTTTCAATATCCCGTCCCTTCAGGTGCGGGTGTTTTTTCAGAAACGCTTCCGAATAGCGCTTCATGAAGGGAAAATCCAGCGCCCACCATGCAAGCCCCAGAGCGGGCACCCATATCAGTTCTTTTTTCAGAAAAAACTTCATGAAGGGGATCCGGCGGTTAAATATTTTCTGAAGCACCAGGATATCCGTCCATGACTGGTGATTGGACATCACCAGGTAGGAACTTTCCCGATTGAGACCCTCCATGCCGGTCACATCCCATTGAATGCGGTTTACCAGGAAGCTGTTCAGATTATTCAGAGAAATCCAGTTTTCGGCAATCCAGGTAAGAATCTGTGAACAGAAATCCCGCCAGGCAGCAATAGGGATGATGAACTTGAAAAGGGCGACAATAAAAAGAATCGAAACCCAGAACAACGTGTTCAATACATATCCAAGCATCGATACGACACCCCGCAGAGGAGCGGGAAGAAAACGAAATATCACGGTTCGGCGGACCTCCGGCTGTATTGTTTGAACTCCGCCGTTACTTTCGACGCCTGTCGGCAGGCGCGGCGGTATGTTCCTGTAAAATCTGTATTATATTGGAAAAACTGATATCCGTCAACAATAAACGAAAAGGGGTAATATCTTAAGGAGGTACCCTCTTTATTCAGTCTTCACATGTAACTTGATACCCGGGACGCCGATTACTTTAAAAACAGTCTCGAATCCCGGATTTCTTTCGCCGGGCAGAGTTTTATATAAGCTCTCACGTTATAATCCGGCATCCCGCGCAACTACTTCAAACAGTGGCTCCGGGCAAAAACCAAAGATTGTAAGCTTTGTAAACCGGGAACGTTGGTTTCTGTGACCGGCTCTGCGGCGATCGGCCGCAAAGGCCCAGGGTGCTCGCTTATCCCGGACGTTGCCAACTCAAACGGGTATAACCAGCAAATGGCATAAGGATAAAGGGATGCTGTCTGTCAAAGAGCTGAGGATTTACACAAACTACCCGGCCACGGCCCGATAATCCCTCTAAGCAAACCGGTGCGGATCCGCATGCCGGGTGGCGAGGGCTACACCCCGATTAGCTGAGGGCACTTATTATCGAGATCTCACCAAAGTATGATGAGATCAGTCCCCTTGTACGCCTTTGACGATGCGGTCGCCGATCTCCTTGTCGATGTTGCGCCAGTATTCAAACGCGCGTTCCAGAACCGCTTCGGACACGCCGTTTTCCAAGTGCCCGACCACGTTGGACACCAGGCGGTCGCGCTGAGCGTCATCCATCACCTCCCGTACCAGGGCGCCGGGCTGGCCGAAATCGTCATCATCTTTGCGCCTGGTGTAGGCGGTACGGATGAACTCGCCGTCGGCACTCCATATGGCCTGTTCGGGATAGCGATCGGGGTCGGGTTCGGGACCTCCCTTGGAGTTCGGCGCATAGACCGGATCGGAGACGTTCTCGATCCGCATTGCGCCGCCTTTGCTGTAACTGTAGACCGGGCTCTTCGGCCGGTTGACCGGGATCTGTTTGTAGTTGACACCGAGGCGGGCCCGGTGGGCGTCGGCGTAGGCCACCAGCCGGGCGAGGAGCATCCTGTCCGGGCTGGGACCGATACCGGGGACGAGATTGTTCGGTTCGAATGCCGCCTGCTCGATCTCGGCCTGAAAATCGCCCGGATTGCGGTTCAGAGTGAACCGTCCCACTTCATGAAGAGGGTAGTCACCATGGGGCCAGACCTTGGTCAGGTCAAACGGGTTGAACCGGTAGGTCTCGGCCTCGTGAAAGGGCATAATCTGCACTTTGAGCGTCCAACTGGGATAATCCCCCCGCTTGATCGCCTCGAACAGGTCGCGTCGGTGATAGTCGGTATCCACACCGGCGATACGGTCGGCCTCCTCCTGAGTGAGATTCTCGATGCCCTGGTCGGTCTTGAAGTGGTATTTCACCCAGAAGCGCTCGCCCCTGGCGTTGTACCACATGTAGGTGTGGCTCGAAAAACCGTGCATGTGCCGATAGCTCCTGGGGACGCCGCGCTCGCTCATCAGGATGGTGACCTGGTGGGCCGACTCGGGGGACAGGGTCCAGAAGTCCCATTGCATGTCGTTGTCGCGCAGGCCGCTGTCCGCGCGGCGCTTCTGCGAATGGATGAAGTGCTGGAACTTCATGGGATCGCGCACGAAAAACACCGGCGTGTTGTTCCCGACCATGTCGTAATTGCCCTCGGTAGTGTAGAACTTGAGCGCGAAGCCGCGCACATCCCGCCAGGTGTCGGGACTGCCGCTCTCGCCTGCCACCGTTGAGAACCGGGCCAGCATATCGGTCTCAGTACCCGGCTGGAACAGGGCGGCCCTCGTGTAGGCGCTGACATCCCGGGTCACTTTGAAGGATCCGAAGGCCCCCGAGCCTTTCGCGTGGGGCTGGCGGTCCGGAATCATCTCCCGGTTGAAATTGGCCATCTGTTCCATCAGGAAATGATCATGCAGCAGAATCGGCCCGTCGGGCCCTACGGTCAGTGAAAACTCGTTGCTGGATACGGGAATTCCCGCATCGTTGGTTGTGCGTTTGCGGTCGTTGTCTTTCATGGTAATGCCCCCCCTTTTTTCAGGCCTGTAAACAATCACCCGTTTCAATGTGACTGACACGTTAACGCCGTGCCCGGCAGCAGCCAGGGCTGCCACCGGTTTTGGAAAAACTCATTCATTTCAGGCAGTTTCGCCCTGTTCTCGTCGCAGGTTAGTCGATAGTTCAACGCACATGGCAAGCATTTCTAATGATTTAGAATAGTCGCTTATGGATATGAAGTCTAGGGAAATACATGGTTCATCTCCAATCACCCACGCGTCACTTCCTGGCGCAATTTTGAATGCGCATCCCGGCCCTGCCGCTGCTTCATTCCCTGACCATCATACGACCAGGAAACAGATAGCCAAAGCGATTCTCCGTCTCCCTGCCAGTCTGCGGTCCAGCATGTAAAGACAACCGTCAGCCTGGTTGATACGTTCCAGATCCAATGGCAGCCGTTCGAAGAACTGGATGGGAACGAGAACTGCCGTCAATAAATACCCGTGTGTTGCCCTCGGTGCCCGAATTGCCTTTGAAAATGTTTATCTATTCGCTTTTATTTGGTTTTGTCATGGGCCACTTTACACTGGCTAACCATCGATAGATGCCCGGACAGGAGTAAAATAAGGCACCTGTTCGGCAAGAAGGTCCCGTCAAGAAATGCACGTATTACTTACCCACATTGCGAACATTCTTTTGACGACCGGCTGACAGGACTCTTCAGCGGACGCTGTTTTTTGCCGTCGCCGCGAAAGCAGAAGTTAAACGAGAGCAGGTAATGCGATTGTCATAAAAAAAGATAAAGATATACCTGTGCCGCCGGGATAAATAATCGATGTTGTGTTATATTTTACTGCAGCATGCCTGTCACCTCTCTGATATCCTGTTTGCGTTTTTCGTCAAGCGGGATGCTGCGCATAGTACCCGTGCTGAAATCAATTGCTTTTAAATCGATTTTCCGGATTCTGCGGTTGAACATGGTGTGATAATACATGACCAGGTTCTTCGTATCAGTGACCACTGTATATTGTGTACCTGAAGGAAGTGAACTGTCTTTGGCCTCATTTCCCGTATTTGTACCCTCGGACTGGCTGGCCGGAAGCTGGAAGCTGTCCAGGATTCTGAAAACCTCCTGCACGGTATCCAGGCCACCCTCTGTCGGGCGCGAGGTCTGAGAAAAAACAGTCGCGCGCACGAATCTGGAAGGAGAGGTGAAATCTCCGGGCAGGCCGAGAAGCCCGGATCCTGCTGCCAGGGGTGTAATTTCCAGTTCGCCCCATTTTTTGGCATGAAAGGGTTGTTGGGACAAGAATCCGTAATTGCGTAGATTGGTCAAATGCCAGTCAAAGGTCGGATTGTTGGCAATCACGCCCACCGGGTTGTCGAAAAATTTCGCCTGACCGTCCTTGAATTCAATGACCATGCAGTCCCCGCCGGGTTCTGTGATCATGAGATGCATGGGGACCGTTTTGTGCAGAGCGGGATCAACCACGGCTACGACATGTTCCTGCTTCAGGCCTTCACGTACCTCCTCCAAGGTAGAGAAACTGGAAAGGATGAAAGACAGAACATCGCTTGGGGCAATTGATTGATCCGCCTTTTTGACGTCGAAATCAGCATATTCGGCAAAGCCCTCGTGATAGAAAAAGCCTGCTGACAGGCCCCTTTCGTTCAATCCGGTGCAGAAAGCCCGGTCCAGAAGAAGAGTGCCCACAAACCCGTATTTTGCATCCCATCGCAGACCGTTTTTTCCTTCCGGTGTTTTGCCCTGAAACGATGTGCCTCGTGCAATGACTGCAACCTTGGCATTGAGGTCGAATTTTCCCCACTCCTGTGTTCGGCCGAAAACCGCCGTTCCGTCTTCTCCCACAAGACGCACACCTGTACAGGCATAAGTCGTTGCAGTAAATAAAAAAAGAATGAAAAACGTCACCGCAACTGTAAGCGACCAGATTTTACCTTTTGATAAACACATAAATGCTCCTTATGTCTTTAGGTTGAATGCTTTTATAAAACCCTATGCCAGCGCGACGCTTGAATATTGTGTACTGTTTCATGTGTCCTCCCAAAGACTCAATTAATCGACGTTATGATCATCCCGGTGAAGTTTTCCACACCGGTCCCCGCAGCCTAACGCCGTAATCAGCCGCGGCTTTTTGCGGTCTGCTCAAGGCGGTTGGATAGGCGAGCTTGCTACTATTAAACACTCACACATGTAATACCACAAATTTATTTTGACGAATTAAGTGTTATGTCCCCCGAATTAGGGATTGAATGAGTTGTCAGGCCTGCTTGAGGTAGATCCGCGGCATCAGCGCGAACACTCCCCAGCCCAGATATTCGCGTGTGTACGCAACATGGCGCTCGGGTTCCGAGGTCAATTTGGATTGCACCTCCTGGGCCAATTCATCATCGGGATTGGCTTCAAGCCATCGGCGCATGGTGAGCCATTTGGCCGTCTCGTATCTGTCCCATTCGTCTTGATTAGCCAGAACCATTTCAACAACGTCGTAACCCAGACGGCCGAAAGATGCGACCAGTTCCGGCAGCACAAGGAAGTCAGAGATTGCGTTCGCCAGACACCCCCTGGCAATAGCTTCCGTTGGTGGCAATTGCCGCCAGTATGGCTCGCCGATAAGGATGACTCCGCCAGTGCGCAGGCTCCGTGCCAAAAGCTCAATCGTCCCGGCGACACCCCCACCAATCCAGGTAGCACCCACGCAGGCCGCCACATCAACCTTTTCATCCGAGACATAGCCTGCCGCATTGTCATGGATGAATGTGACTTGATCGGCCACGCCCAGTTCCTCGGCACGAAGTCCAGCCTGCTCACTGAACAACTGACTCAGGTCGACACCGGTGCCAATGACACCGTAATCACGTGCCCATGTACACAGCATTTCTCCAGAGCCACTGCCAAGATCAAGAACTCGGGTACCCGATTCCAGACGCAGGGCTGCGCCAAGAGTGGCAAACTTTTCCGGTGTGAACGGGTTATGAATGCGGTGCGCACTTTCCATAATGTTGAATATGCGTGGGATGTCCATTGCGTCAATTTCCTTACAGGTGATAATGGGTTCGATAACAGCCTAACGGGCTGCTCAGGAGCGGCGTCAGTGTGCAGTCCCCTGGGCAGTAAGGTTAGAATAAATTTAATTAAAACGAGTATCTTCCCTGTACTGTGCCTTGGAAGGGTTGCCTTCCGCTCTATATATTCTTTTATTGGAAATATCAAAAACAGATGACCAAATTGTGTTAAAATTTGATTGCTTACAATATTGACAAATAAAACCATGGTTGCCGCTTAATATATTTTTTGCATGCTCAACCCCGTCGCTGCAATCAATACTCATTAGTGCATTGTAAGCTGTTTGATAACGATCTTCAGAAAGATGGACATTACGATTACTCGCATCATGCTTCCACATTTTTTTTGACGTGAAATGATTCACGGTGATGATAAAACTTTCTCCGGTTCTGTTTTTTTTATTGTTTCTGATATTAATTTTCAGTGGATTGCATTCTGCGACAACCATTTTTCCGCTTTTATCTGTTAAAATTATATTGCAGCTTGAAGCGATAGGAAGTTCTCTTAAAGCACGAATGCTTTCATCAACGGTTTGACATTTTTCAAGAATATAACGCACCAGAAAGACCGAATTAATTCCAGGTTTAATCTCATCTAATTTTGGAATAACAAAAGTCATGGCGGCGACTAAACCACAATTATTCATTCCCTCCTCGCCATTGATAAACGATGACGTATTCAGAATAAAGCTATTACCATTTCGGGGTCTGTAATAAACACTTTTACTTATCCTTTTCAAAAATGGCGGTAGATCATTATTCCGAGCATGATAAATTTGGTCGTTATGCGTAAAACTGAACGCCGTACATCCCCGTGTTTCAACACAATCGCCATTATCAATATCAAGACAACTTCCCATACACATCATCCAGGATGTAAATACGTCATTGTCATATCCAATTATGTCTGTGACACCTTGAATTTCTTCCGCAGTTTCAGGAAAATGTTTTCTTAATAATTTTCCGCACTGTCTGCCATGTTTATTCTGAAATGAGTCGAGTTTAATAGGAAACTGAACATTTCCATTTATTGCGATAACAAAGCTTCAAATATAGGAAAAGCGGACATGTTGTTTCCACGTATTGAAAGTTACTTGCTTCGTTTGGCCTGGTGCGAAAGTAAGGATGTGTATAGCGAAATAATCAGAGTCGGATCCGCCCGGCGGCGGGTATTCATTCAATACTTGCGGTATGGTACTCGAAACAAAGCCTGCAGGTAAACCTAATTTTCGCCCTCAATTTCGCCCCGACCTCGATCCGAGGCTCATGGATCAGGTGCGGGAGGTCTGCGGTACCATCACGACGCCTATCGCACGGAACAGACCTACTGTCAGTTGATTTTGCGCTACATTCACTTTTGGGACGGCAAGACGCATCCACTACGCCACCCACATGCTGGAAAGTGGTGTAACCGCTGTAGTATCAATAGTCGATTGCGGGCGGATTATTCCTTCTTGACACCCGTCGGTTCGGCCTCCTATACTTTTGCAGTTTCTGGTAAAAATTCCTGAAAACGGCGGTATGCAATGGCGAATCTGACCCTGGACGAGTGGACGGCACGGAAGGAATCGGATCGGCGTTTTACGGAAAATATTCGGGCGCTGAAGCGGATTCCCCCTTCCGAGGGGCGTTTCGCGCCCTTTCCCGACTGGATTGATTCACGGCTGCGGGCGGCGCTGGAAAAGGACGGCATCGACCGCCTTTACAGTCACCAGGCCGAGGCCCTGGAACTGGTCCGCCAGGGTCGGAACGTGGTGCTGGTGACGCCCACGGCGAGCGGCAAGACGCTGTGCTACAACCTGCCCGTGTTGCAGCGTATTCTGGAAGAACCGGAGACGCGGGCGCTCTATCTCTTCCCCACCAAGGCACTGGCCCAGGACCAGATGCACGAGGTGCACGGTCTCATCAACGAGACGGGGGCGAACATCGGCACCTATACCTATGACGGCGATACCCCCGACGACGCCCGCCAGGCCATCCGTCGTCGGGGGCATGTGGTGGTGACCAACCCCGACATGCTTCACGCGGGCATTTTACCCCACCACACGAAATGGCAGAAGCTCTTCATGAACCTGCGCTACGTGGTGATCGACGAGCTGCACGTGTACCGGGGGGTCTTCGGCAGCCATTTCGCCAACGTGATCCGCCGCCTTTCACGGATTTGCCGGTTTTACGGGGCCGACCCTGTTTTCATCTGCTGTTCCGCCACGGTGGCCAACCCGAAGGAACATGCCGAGCGTCTTCTGGAGCGTTCCGTGGAACTGCTCGACGAAAGCGGCGCGCCCCGGGCGGGCCGGACCTTTATTCTGTACAACCCTCCCATCGTGAACCGCGAGCTGGGCATCCGCCAGTCGGCCCTGACCCCGGCCCGGAACATGGCAACGGAACTGATCGAAAACAATATTCAGACCATCGTCTTCACCACGAGCCGTCTCAACGTGGAGGTGCTTACCAAGTACCTGAAGGACCGCTTCGCCAGGGGAAAGCCCGTGGACGACGACCTGGTGACGGGCTACCGGGGCGGCTATCTGCCCAACCTGCGGCGACGGATCGAGGCGGGCCTGCGGGACCGGAAGGTCATGGGCGTGGTGAGCACCAACGCCCTGGAACTGGGCATCGACATCGGCGACCTGGAGGCCTGCATCATGACGGGTTATCCCGGCTCCATCGCCGCCACCTGGCAACAGGCGGGCCGGGCGGGCCGGCGGCAGGGCCACAGTCTTGCCGTGCTCATTGCCCGAAGCAATCCCATGGACCAGTACATCGCCGAGAATCCCGATTATTTCTTTTCCCGGTCGCCGGAACACTGCCGGGTCAATCCCGACAACCTGCTCATTCTGCTCCATCACCTGAAAAGCGCCGCCTTTGAGTTACCCTTTCAGCGGGGTGAGCGGTTCGGGGCGGAAAATATCGAGGAACTGCTTGACTACCTTGAAGAAAAGGGCGTGCTCCACCGGGTGGACGACCGGTGGCACTGGTCCGCCGAAAGTTATCCCGCCGACGAGATCAGCCTGCGCAGCATCAACCCGGAAAACGTGGTCGTGGTGGACACCACCGACCGGAGTAATCACCGGATCATCGCCGAGGTTGACTGGGACAGCGCCTTTACCAGCGTGCACGACGAGGCCATCTACATGGTGGAATCCCAGCAGTACCACGTGGACGCCCTGGACCTGGAACGGAAAAAGGCCTACGTCCGCAAGGTGGATGTGGATTACTACACCGACGCCATGACCTACACCAACGTGCGGGTTATCGACGGCTTCGACCAGTCACGCCGTGACCCCGTCATGGTGGAGCACGGCGAGGTACAGGTGGTGCGCAAAGTGGTGGGCTACAAGAAAATAAAATTTTACACCTCGGAAAACGTGGGCTACGGCGACGTGAACCTGCCCGAAAAGGACCTGCATACAACCAGTTACTGGTTCACACTGCCCCGCGCCGAACTGGACAGGCTGCCCTGGACGCGGTCGGAGATCATCGACGGCATGAGCGGCCTTGCCTATTGCCTCCATCACCTGGCGGCCATGGCGCTCATGGCCGATATTCGTGATCTGGACCGCTGCATCGGCGACAAGAGCGGTCAGTGGTTCATGCAGAAGGGGGGTGCCGGCCGGTCCCCGGCGGGAAAGGAGGGTGAGACGGGGCAGTCGGCACCGGGCGAGGATGATTTCGATCCCACCATTTTTATTTTCGACGCCTATCCCGGGGGCATCGGTTTTTCCGAATTGCTCTTCGAGCGCCATGACGGGCTGATCCAGTCGGCGCGCAGTCTCATCGAAAGCTGTCCCTGCGAGCATGGCTGTCCCACCTGCGTGGGGCCCACGCTGGAGGTGGGACCGGCGGCGAAGGACGTGGCCCGCGCCGTGCTGGACCTGATGGGAAACCGGCCATGAACGTCACGGATCGGCTCAAGCGCATCACCGGCGAGGCACAGAACCCGGCAGGCGGAAAGCCGTCGGTCGATGCGAAGCGTGCCGCCGTGGTGAGCGATCTGCGGCGGCGCATCGACGCCATCATGGAACGGCGGCCGCAGCGGGCCGAGCCTTCGCCGGAGCGAGTATTTCCGGAAGGGCGTGCGCGGGATATCGTCGAGGTGATCGACGGCTTGCTCCTGGAAAACGACCGGGGCGCCTGTTTCGTCAGCGACGGCGTTCTTCTCGGGAAGGAACAGTACGGCAAAACGACCGTTGCCGAGATGACCCGGTTTGTCATGGATCACCTTGCCCTTCTGGCCCGGGACCAGCGACTCGCCGGTTTCGATCCCGCCGACGCCCTCTTTCTGGATACGGAAACCACGGGACTGTCCGGCGGCACGGGCACCACGGCCTTTCTCATCGGCCTGGGGTGGTTTGAGGGATCCTCTATGATCACCCGCCAGATCTTTCTTCGGGACTTTTCCGACGAGGCGGCGGGTCTGTCACTGCTGCGGGAGATCGTCGGCGAAAAGGGCTTCCTGGTCACCTTCAACGGCAAGGCCTTTGACGTGGGGCTTCTGTCGACGCGATTCGTCATGAACCGGATCGTCGACCCTTTCGGCGACGTTCCCCACCTGGACCTGCTTTTTCCTTCCCGGCGACTACTGGGTCACCGGCTGGACAACTGCCGCCTGGGAACGCTGGAAGAGGAAATCCTTACCTTCCGGCGGCATGGCGATGTGCCGGGCTACGAAATCCCGGCCCGGTACTTTGAATGGCTTCGCCGTCGAGACGGTGAACTCATGCGGGACGTCTTCGAACACAACCGGCTTGACCTGGTGTCTATGGCGGCCCTGGCGGCACACCTGTCGGACCTGGTAGACGCCGATCGGCGGGATTCACGGGAAATCGAGGAAGACCTGCTCGCGGCGGCCCGACTGCGGCTTCACCGGGGCGACGAGCGCGGCGGACAGCGGATGCTGGAGTTTATTATCAACGACGGATCTGCCGGGAGAACGGGAACGACCGTCAGGGAGGCGGCGCGGGAGTTGTCGCTGATCCACAAGCGCCGGGGGGAGTGGGACGAGGCCCGAGGGCTGTGGGAGCGGATGGCCCTGCAGTGGCCCGGCGATCTTTTTGCCCTGGAAGAGCTGGCCAAGTGGTGCGAACACCGGGCGCGCGATTACGGGGGTGCCATTGAACTGGTGGAACGGGCGCTGGACCGCGACGGGATGACACAGGAGGAGCGGAGCGCCCTGTTGCATCGGCGAGCGCGGCTTCTGCGGCGGTGCGGGCGCGATCAAGAATGATCTGGTGGATGCCCGATGTGTGCAGGGGCGGTTCGTGAACCGCCCCTACGGCAGACGAGGCAACGGCTATGATTATCACGGACCATCGTTCAATGTTTGTAGGGGCGGTTCGCGAACCGCCCGCAAGGGTTGTTCGTCTGAGCCGTTGATCTGAAATGCGGGGAACGTTCTGCCATATTGCCCGGTGTTACCTGTGATTTTCGGGCCATTGTTAATTGTGTGCAGGGGCGGTTCGTGAACCGCCCGCGTTTTGGCAGGAATATGACAACCATTCCCAATCAGAAACCAAACCGACGATCCATCCGGTTGCAGGGGTATGACTATGCCTCTGCGGGTGCCTATTTCATAACCATCTGTACGGAAAAACGAAAATGCCTCTTGGGTGATATTGTGAACGGTCAGATGGTCCTGAATGACCTGGGTCGCGTTGTCTCCCGCGCCTGGGAATGGCTTGGAAAGCAATACGACTACGTAGAAACCGTAGAACTGGTCGTTATGCCGAATCACCTCCACGGTGTTATCATTATCAACGATGAAAGCACGGGCGGTTCGCGAACCGCCCCTACGGAACAGGCGGCGTCGCGAAAGCCCATAGGAGGGCTGGTGGGCGCGTTCAAGACCGTTTCCACAAAGGGAGTCAATTCCCTGCGGGGGACGCCGGGTGTCCCGGTATGGCAGAGAAATTATTATGAACATATTATTCGGAATGATGACGACATGACGAGCATTCGTCAGTACATACAGGACAACCCCGCAGGGTGGGAAAAGGACCCCGAATATTCGGCAGTTTGACGCCGCAATCGGCGGTAGACGGTGGCGTTCCGGCGGGGCAGGGAGAATAGTATAGTTTCGGGGAGACAGGACGCACTATGAGGGCGGTTCGTGAACCGCCCGGGTTTTCTGCAGGTGAATTGTTATGACCTCCGGCGGGAAAGAAGAGAAACAATCGTTGCTTGCGGTGGACCTGGGTGTCAGGACCGGCCTTGCTCTCTATGGTGCCGACGGCAGGCTTCGCTGGTACGGCTCCCGGAATTTCGGGAACCGGGTCCGCCTGCGCCGGGGCATTCCGGGAATCCTGGAAGGCGAACCGGGCCTTGCCTGGCTGGTCATCGAGGGCGGAGGCGACCTGGCGTCGCTCTGGATCAGCGAGGCGGAAAAGCGCAAGATCGGGATTCTTCAGATCACCGCCGAAGCCTGGCGCGAAACGCTGATTCTGCCTCGCGACAGGCGGAGCGGGGCCGACGCGAAACGAAATGCCCTCGCGGCGGCCCGGATTATCATCGAATGGTCCGGCGCGAGACGGCCCACGTCGCTTCGTCATGACGCAGCCGAGGCAGTTCTGACGGGATTCTGGGGTGTCATGGAAGCAGGCATGCTTGCCACACCGCCCCCGGGTATGGTCCCGGTCCGGCGTGACGGCGGGTGGCGACGCTCGCTTTCCGACAGGTCCGGGGCTGAGCGTCCCCGTTTCCGGGAGTAAACAGAGGAATTTCCCGCACCGGGCTCAGGTACAGGGGAATGGATTGCGGAGAAAGGGAACTCATGAGCCGCGGAATGCATGTCAACCACTTTGTTCACTGCTTTCTCTGCCGTCATTTTTATATCACCCACGACCGTGATTTTCCCTATGGCTGCCGCGCCATGGGGTTCAAGTCAAAGCGGCTTCCCTGTATGGAGGTGGAAGAAAGTTCGGGGATGGACTGTGCCTATTATTCACCGAAAGACGGCGGGACTCAAGACAGGAAATGAACGGCGGGACATGATTACCGGCCCAGCAGGGCGCCGACCAGCGCTTCCTCCCGCGGAACGCCCACAAGTGCGGTTGACGGATCTTCACCGATGACCAGGTGAGGCACCGAGGCCACGTCGAACAGAAGAGCGCGATCCATTCCCTGGGTGATGTCGATGGACCGGAACGTGATAACATCACCGGAGGAGAAAGCGATTCGGGCGCCAAGGTCAACGGCGGCGGGGCAGTATGCGCAGTCCGGTGCGACGAAACATTCCACTGTCACGGGTCGGGCAATTGTTCCCAGCAGGCGTCTTGATTCCGGTGTGAGATCGGGATCTCTCCGGGAAATCATGAGGATCGCTTCGATGAAAGCTCCCCCCAGGTTGCCTGTGGGCGCGCCGTGAAACTGTACGGGAAAGCGTTCCTGCGCACCGATGAGAAGGGTGGGGGAAAGGGACAGCCCGAAGGCTCGTCCTTCATCGCCGAAGAGATCGAGGCGTCGCACGGACAGACGGCGATCAACGTCGGCAATCGCGTCCAGCAACTGGTCGGCGAAGTCGTTGTAACCCCGGTTGTCGCAGGAACCTGTCATGCGGTCGGTGGTGAAGAGCAGAATTTCCGCTGAGTCCGTGAGTTCGGTTTTCAAACGGGAACGGATCGTTTCAAGAGTTTCGTCATCAATTCTCACGGGCCTGGAGTCCTTTCTCGAGAGTAATCGACTATACAACGGGAGGCATCTTTGTCAAGAAACGTCTTTCTGCGCCACGGTGATATGCCGGCTCCCGTGAGTGCCGGATACAATGATGATGAAGGGACGTGTAACGGAATTGTACGAAGGTACGTCCGAGGGGACGTGTTGGATCGCCCGCCCCCTCGGACTCGAACGGTGTATCAGCAAACCCTGTTATCGTCGGGTACTTCCTCCCGGCCGGTGATCATCGCGATGGTGTAGGCAAGAGGGGTGTGCCCGGTCGTCGTCATGTAAACGTGGACCACCAGGAAGATGAGCATGAGAAAAGCGCCGATGGTGTGAAGGATCGCGAGTGATCCGAATCCCACGGACAGTCCCCAAGCCTGGAGATCATTGTAAAAGTAACAAGCCAGGCCGCTGATGATAAGAATCGGAAGGATAAACAGCAAAACACCCAGGTAGCTGAGCTTCTGAAGGGGGTTCAGCTTTGTCTCGGGAGTTTTCGTGTAGGGACGCGGTTCATCAAGGAATATTCCCACCATGTAACAGCGCACCATCTTGTCCAGATTTTTCAGAGTCGGTTTGTATTGCCTCCATTCACCGGTGGTAATGTGCCAGAACAAGGCAAGAACGAGCAGTCCCAACAGTATCCACGCGGCCTGAATATGTACGACATAGGCGCCCTGGTATCCGAACAATTCGTAACTTCCGTGGATCTCAAAACCTGTCAGCAGAAGCAATATAATCAGGGCCGCCTGAAGCCAGTGCCAGATTCTCTCAAAACCCTTGTACATATAAATTGTTCGTTTCATTGCTTTTTGCTCCTTGCCATTCGGAAAACAACCCGAAGAAGCCCGTGTATCAAGACCCCGATAATCGAAAGAACGAAAAGTGACCAGCCGATAGTATCGATCCAGGAGACGCGGTCCCGCCCCGGCAGATAAAAACCCGGAAGGGAGGCGAGCCTGCCGTCGCGGGCGTGGCATGCCGCACATTGAAGAGAATCTTCTTTCGGCGCCACCATGTGGGTTATGGGCCAGTACATCGCTGTGTCGACAAACCCGATCTGCCCGCTGAACTCTTCGCCCGACTCGGCCATGCCGACTTCCACGGAACGTTGCCAGTCGTAATCGGACCAATAGGCCCCACTGCCCTTGGGACCGAACAGTTTGCTGACGACCAGCCGGTCTGCCCCGGCATCGTACACCTGGCGTCCCTCATAATACTTGAAGGGGAAAATCCGCGACTCTGGATCATCGTAACTGCCGAGCGGGCGGTTGATTTCAACAGAACCGTCTTTCGGCAGGGTATCCTTCATGGTTACGTATTCCATGCTGCCGTTGTACCAGGCGTACGTGGGGACGACATTTTCGGCCCAGGTCATATCCCCCTTCATGGTGTGATACGTTGGCCTTCCGTCCTCATTTGTTGTGACGATCGGCTTGCCGTCATCGGTGAATTTGCCCGCCGTCGACCAGTCCCACCACATCAACGTGCTTATGCCTCCCCTGGCGTAACGGGGAATATGGCACGCCTGGCAGGAAACCTTGGCGGTATGATCATCGAGTATCGCCATGGTTTCATGGGGTGTCGCCCCGTGACAGGATTCGCATGAAATGCGGTTGCCGTAGTCTTCAGGCATCGCCATGCGGCGCTCAAGGGGCGCCCTCTCGGTGTAATATCTGCCCGCCATCTGGTGATTGATGGTCGTGTGGCAGGCGGTACAGGTATGATTCGCTCCCTGTTTAGACATGTGAACATCCAGGTCGCGATCCGCGGACAAGATAGACGAGTCAAGGTCGCCGTGCTTGACGCCGTCGCCGCCGCCGCCGAAGAAATGGCACACGCCGCAGTTCTGAAGGCCCGGTTTCCCCACCGTTTTCGCAACGGCGTTAAGATCTACCGGTTCAAAAACTTTGCCGCCGAATTGTTTTTCTTCGTAGGCCGGATGGCCGCAGGCAGTCGGAAATTTTTTATATTGTCCGGACTGTTCGTGGCATACAAGGCAATCCATGTTGGTTTGTTCTGAAAAATCGAAAGAATCATCTTTCCAACCATAACCCGCGTGGCAGCTGGTACACCTGCACCAGTTCGTTCGCGGGGAAATTCAAAAATTATTAATAATGTGGGCTTTACCCAGACCCTCCTCTCCCATTTCACCTTCGCCCCAGGTCCAGTGGATGGTCTTTTGTACCTGATTTCCGGCCTCCGTGTGGCAGGAAAGGCATGTCCGGGTTACATCCGGCCCCCGTTCCATGGGCTGGTCCAATTCTTCGAGTATGCTGTGGTCTGCGGTTGGTTCCGAAACGGAAGGTAGTTGCTGAGTGACCGGTTTCCCCGCGGCCGTGGTGACCCAACAGAATGACATCATTACAAGAACTGCAATGAAGGCGGTGGCAGCCCGTTCCATCACTCGAAAACCATGGTGCATTCTCATCGACATGATAAAACCCCCGATTTCCTTATTTTTAGCTGACAATCGGCGAATTCTTCCCCAGTGGAATATGAGGGATGGTACGATTGCACGATATGACTGCGGGTCATAACACTATCGCGGCGTGCAATCAACATTTTTTTCACCGTAAACCGCCTGTCCCCGGCGATACGAGGAATGAACAGATCGGGCAAACTATATTCTTGACTGTACTTTCGGGTCTGTAGTAGTCAGGCCTATTCGGAAAAAGGACCCATGCAGAAAAAAATATATACATTTCTTTCCTCGGTCAGGCTCACCATATTTCTTTTTTTCGCAATCGCCGCCACGTCGATTTTCGGCACGATCGTGCAGCAGGGTGCGTCTCCCGACAGGTATGAAGAAATGTTCGGGGGTAAACTTCTTTCCGTTCTGACCTTTTTCAACGCGTTCGACATGTACCATTCGTGGTGGTTTACTCTCCTGCTGTTCATGCTGTCGGTGAATCTCGCCGCCTGTACGTTCAGGCAGATTCCCCGCGTTGCCGGCCTGGCGTTTCGAAAGAAATCGACGACCGATGATTTGCCGTTCGTTTCGTCGCCGATCAGGAAGCGGTTTTGCAGCCGGAACAATCGTGACGATCTCGAACGACAGATGTCGTCGTTCCTGGTGTCCCTGGCAGGTACTCCGATCCGGGCGGAAAAGGGAGACGCGTCTTACTTTTTTGCGGAAAAGGGCCGGTTCTCCCGCTTCGGTATGACCCTCGTACATTGCAGCGTGCTCGTGATACTTGGCGGCGGACTTATCGGGGCTGTATGGGGGTTCAGCGGCCAGATGACGCTGGTGGAAGGAGGAAAATCGGACAGGGTGACGCTGTTCGGCGGACAGGGGACGGTAGACCTCGGTTTCGACGTCGCCTGTGAAAAATTTACCGTAACGTATTATGAATCAGGGACACCCAGAGAATACAAGACGGACCTGGCGATACAAAGTGGCGGTGAAACCATTGTGAACGAAACAATCAGGGTAAATCATCCTCTTACTCACGGAGGCCTCAAATTTTCACAGGCGACGTTCGGTATCGCCGGGGGGTACAATTTCCGGGTCGACGTGATCGACGAGGCCTCGAACGAAGAAAGCACCGTGCGTATGAACAGGATGAAAAAACAGGCCCTGCCGGGCGACGATCTCTCACTGGCCGTGGCCAGGTTCGATCCCGATTTCATGGGGCGGGGTCCGGCCGTACTCGGTGTGCTCATTCGGCCCGGCATGGAACATGACATATTCTGGATGCCGAAAGATTTACCGGTACGGAAAGGTTCCAGGATTTTCACCTTTCGCGATTTTGACACGGTTTATTATTCCGGGCTTCAGGTGAACAAGGATCCCGGCGCTCCTCTCGTCTGGTTCGGTTTTCTTCTTATCGGGGCGGGATTCATAATGCACCTCTTTTGCTCGCATGTACGGGTCTGGGTGAGGATTGCGAAGGTCGACGACGGGCATGAAATTTCCGTCGCCGCGCATGCCGACAAGCACAGGGATATTCTCGAGAAGAAAATGAACGCTTCCATCGCGAGGTTTCAGGACGGAACAATATCATGAACGACGCGTTTTTTGTGAGCATAGTAACATTCATCTATTTTTTCGCGGCGTTTATGTACCTTGTCGCGCTCGTTTTTCGAAAAACCGGACCCGATCAAGTGGCCGGGGTCACCGCCGTCGCCGGCCTTCTGCTTCATTCGTCGGCGCTGATTGTCCGGTGGATAGAATCATACCGGCTCGGCATCGGTCATGCCCCGTTGTCGAATTTTTACGAATCCATGGTTTTTTTTTCATGGTCCATAGTGTTTGTCTTTTTCGTTATGAAAAAAACGTACAGGACCAGTCTTGTCGGTGTTATTGCGCTGTTTTTCGCCTTTATCATACTGGCCTATGTCTCTCTCTCCGGTACGGTGGACTGCCGCATAGAACCGTTGATTCCCGCCCTGCAGAGCAACTGGCTTATAAGCCACGTCATCAGTTCGTTCCTCGCGTACGCCTGTTTTACCATCGCTTTCGGGTTGAGCGTTCTGTATCTCCTGAAGCATTCCGCCACTGCCGGGTTCGCCCGTGCGCTTCCCGCTGCGTCTTTCCTTGATGAAGCAACACACCGGATCATTTCAATCGGGTTCGTGCTGTTGACGGTGGGAATTATAACGGGCGCCGCCTGGGCCGACCGGGCCTGGGGGCGATACTGGGGCTGGGATCCGAAAGAGACCTGGTCGCTTATCACATGGCTGGTGTATGGCGCGTTTCTGCACGCCCGTATCGCGAGGGGATGGACGGGCATGAAAATGTCGCTGATCTCTATAATCGGCTTTATCTCCATGATTTTCACGTATCTGGGAGTTAATTATATTCTTGCCGGTCTTCACAGTTACCTGTGATGTCACGATCGGCTTTCTTGTGTTCGGACAGCGGACGCGGCGTTCACGTTGCTTGTGGCGAGGAGATAAGGAATGGATTTTCGCTATTGTCCTGTCTGCGGCGCTTTGCTTGAACGAAGCGGAGAAGGGAAGAACAGGCGACACTGCCCCCGCTGCGGCGCTGTTTATCACCGTAATCCCACGGTGGGTGTCGCTGTTATCGTGATGCGGAACAACGAGATACTCCTGGTCCGCCGTACCGGTTCCTACGCGGGCATGTGGTGCATTCCCTGCGGTCACCTTGAGTGGGACGAGGATGTTCGGATGGCCGCCGAACGTGAACTGATCGAGGAAACGGGGCTTGTGGTCGAAACCGGACCCGTGTTCGCCGTCCATTCGAATTTTCACGACCGGGAGAAACAGACCGTGGGCATCTGGTTCTGGGGCGTACTTCGCGGCGGCTTGTTGCGGCCCGGTTCGGACGCCGACAGGGCCGTTTATTTTCCCCTGGACGCGGTTCCCCCTGATCTCGCTTTTCCGACGGACCGGCTTGTATTGAAGGATCTGGCGGAACGTCTCGAATCGGGAACACTGAATGCCTGGCTCGCGGCTTCCGGGGCGGCGCGGCAACGCCTGTGACCTTCAGGAAACGAGCAGACGCAGCACGTCTTCCTTTCCGATGACGCCCACGAGTTTGTCTCCTTCGACCACCGGAATGGTGTGAAGTTTCTCGTTGACCATAATGGACGCCACATCATCGATGTCGGTACCGGGATCGACGGTTGTGGGGTCCCTGGTCATGGCCTTTTCCACGGTGGTCGCCGTGATTTTTTCCAGTTCGCGCTCCATGGCTTTTTGCGAACTCAGGGGAATAAGGCCGTCAAGAAGGGTAAAGAATGACGGGATGGGAATTTCCTTTTGCTGGGCCACGAGATCTTCCTTGCATATGATGCCCACCAGGCGACCTTTTCCGTCAACCACGGGGAGCCCGTTGAAGTGATGTTCGAGCAGCAACGCCGCCGCTCGAAGGATTTCGGTTTCCGGTGTCACGGTAACAACGTCCCTGGTCATAATGTCTTTCGCTTTTCGCATGATTCTCATCTCCTGTAGTTTTTTCCAGCATCTCCGCGTCGTCTCGTTCTTCCGGTTCAGGCGCGGAGGTCGGATTCCCTCTGGTACGCCTTCAGGGAGAGTTCCCGGTAAAGAGCCATGCCGATTTCGATGCCCCGGTCGATAAAATCCGGTCCGTAAATCGTACCCGTTCGCGACCGGAACGTGTCGCGTATTGCCTCGATACCCTTCAGTCCCGGCAGAAAGTGTTTCATCATCGCCGCGGGCGAAATGCCGCGGTCGGCAAGAATATCCCATATCATGTCGGTGAAGTTGTCAGGTCCCCAACGGAACTTGTCGGCGTCATAGAGGGCGTCGGACAGCAGTCGGGCGGCGTGATCTTCTGGCAGTTCAAATGATTGAAAGGCTTCGTGGTTCCTGATGGCGCCGGCGACGGCGTTGATGTCGTCGGGAGAAAGGGTGAAGCGGCCGAGTATTGTCGCCGCCGTCAGTGCGCCCCGACGGGCGTGATCGTCGCTGGACCGTTCGATATCGTGCAGGACTCCGGCCAGGTGTGCCAGTGAGACTAATCGGGGCGGGCTGTCGACGGCGGCAGGGCGTACCTGCTCCTCGACGATGACGATGGCGCCGGCGTCGATCGCTACCTTTTCCGCGTGAAGAAGGCCGTGACCGTAGGAACAGGTTTCCGCGAGGATATTCATGCAGCTTCGGACGGTATCGTTTCTGTCGAACAGGTCCCGTGACAGGGCGCAGGCTTCGCGCTGTTCACGGTAGAAGCGGGGAGCCTCGAACTGCGAGGCGATACGCCGGGCGATCGTTCGTGCCTCTTCGCAAGTATAGCCATCGACGGTCATGGATTGTGGTCCCTTCAAGAATATAAGGGAATCATAGCGGGTTCCGGTGGAGCGAGTCAAGCGGGAAGCGTCGCCCATAATCAGCGATTGATTTTCTGTAGAGCGCCTTATCGCGTTTTCAGTATGCACAAAGGATATAACAGAGAGGCGATAGGCTATGGGCGACAGGCCATATTTTCTCTGTCCCCGTCCCTGGGGGGAGGTCTTTCCAAATCAAAGTGTCTCTTCCCCGGGAGGGAGGGTCTTCCCAAATCATTGTCCCCTCCCCGGGAGGGAGGGTCTTCCCAAATCAGTTTCCCCTCCCCTGGAGGGAGGGGATGAAGGGGAGGGGGAAAATTTTCACCCTCACCCCGGCCCTCTCCCTTCAAGGGAGCGGGTGATTTTCAGCCTGTTCTGTCATTGCAGCAACATTGATGACTCGGTCTGAATGTGTATCGGACAGCACATATCGTGCCCAATTAACTGGGCGTTGAACTGTCTGTACCACGAACAGGCTGAGCCAATCGCGGATTCAGGGTGTCCTGTTTCCGCTCAGCTGACCGGCACGCGAATGACGGTTGAAAGGGAGAGGTAAATCAAGTATGAAAGGGGTGACCGGAAAAGGAGAATATAATGAAAACGCACGGATTCAAGCTCATCGAGGAACGGAACATCGACGAACTGAAAACGCTGGCCCGTCTCTACCGGCATGAAAAGACCGGCGCAGAACTGATGTCGCTTATCAACGACGACACCAACAAGGTATTCGGCATCACCTTTCGAACACCGCCGGAGGATTCCACCGGGGTGGCTCATATTCTCGAACATTCGGTGCTCTGCGGGTCGAGGAAATACCCGGTGAAGGAACCCTTCGTGGAAATTTTGAAGGGATCGCTCCAGACCTTTCTCAACGCCTTCACCTATCCCGACCGGACCTGCTATCCCGTGGCGAGCCAGAACGTCCGGGATTTCTACAACCTTGTCGACATATATCTCGACGCCGTGTTCTATCCGCGCATCACTCCCGACGTGTTTCAGCAGGAGGGCTGGCACATCGCGCTTGACAAGCCGGGCGACCCTCTCAGGTATCAGGGGGTGGTATACAACGAAATGCGGGGCGTTTATTCGTCGCCGGACGCCGTGCTGAACGAGACGGTTCAGCATTCGCTGTTTCCCGACACGACGTACGGCCTTGATTCCGGCGGCGATCCCGACCGGATTCCTTCGCTCACGTATGACCGTTTCCGTGATTTTCACAGGCGCCACTACCACCCGTCGAACGCCCGTGTTTATTTCTGGGGGGACGACGATCCGAATGAGCGCCTGCGGATAGTGAACGAGTATCTCGACGAATTCGAGCCGTTGTCCGTTGACTCGGAAGTGCCTCTGCAACCCGCGTTCCGGGAGCCCCGTCGGATCACGGAATCGTTCGCCGCAGGCGGAGACGGCGAGGAGAAGGGCATGATCTGCCTGAACTGGCTGCTCGATGAAACCACCGATCTCGAAAGCAACATTGTTTTTAATATTCTTTCCTCCGTTTTGCTGGGCATGCCGGGCGCGCCGCTCCGAAAGGCGCTCATCGAGTCGGGGCTGGGCGAAGATATTATCGGCGGAGGCCTGGAAGACGAACTGCGTCAGATGTTTTTCTCCGTGGGCATGAAAGGTGTCGCCCTGGATTCCCTTGAACGGGTGGAGGCGCTGATCATGGAAACGCTGGCCGATCTCTCGCGGAACGGCATCGACGCCGACGCCGTCGAAGCGTCGGTCAACACGCTGGAGTTCGCCCTTCGGGAAAACAATACCGGGAGTTACCCCCGGGGACTTGTTCTTATGCTGCGGATGCTCCCGTTCTGGCTCTACGGGGCGGATCCCATGATTCCCCTCGCCTACGAAGCGCCCCTGGCGGCCCTGAAAAAACGCATCGCCGACGAACCGCGTCTTTTTCAAGACCTGATCGATCAGTGCCTGCTGAAAAATCCTCATCGGACAACAGTGATACTCAGGCCCGACCGTGAACTTGCGAAACGGCGTGAACGGCGTGAGCGGGAGCTGATGGACGAGAAAAAAAGCGCCATGAACGAGCGGTTACTGCGGGAAACGGTGGAGAACACCAAAAAACTTCGTAAACTGCAGGGGAAACCCGATTCGCCGGCGGCCCTGAAAACCATTCCTTCCCTCTCGCTTGAGGACCTGGAAAAATACAACGCCGTCATACCCATTTCCGTTCTCGAGCATCGCGGCGTCCCGCTTCTCTACCACGATATTTTTACCAGCGGCATTGTCTATGTAGACGCCGGATTCGACCTGCACGGAATACCTCGGGCATACCTGCCCTACCTGCCCCTGTTCGGCAGGGCGCTCCTGGAGATGGGAACGGAGCGCGAAGATTACGTGACGCTGCTTCGCCATATCGGCCGGGAAACCGGCGGCATTCAGACGTCCTTCCTGCTTTCCGCGGCACGCGGCAGAGGAAGGTCCACGGCAAAACTTTTTCTTCGGGGAAAGAGCATGATCGACCGAACGGGTGAATTGCTCTCGATCATGACGGATATGCTGAGCACGGTTCGCCTGGACAACCGGGAACGGTTCCGCCAGATGGTTCTCGAGGAAAAGTCCCGTCTCGAACAGCGGCTGGTGCCGGCGGGCCACCAGATCGTCGACCTGAGAATTCGTTCCCGGTACAACCGGGCCGACAGAGTCGCCGAAGAAATGGGAGGCGTTTCCTACCTGTTTTTCATCCGCAAACTGCTTCGCCGGGTGGAACGGGACTGGGACAAGGTTCTCGCGGTCCTGCGGGACCTGTCCCGAATGGTGGTACGCCGGCGGGGACTGCTTTTGAACGTGACCGTCGACGAAGCGGGATGGAACCGCATCGAACCGGAGATTCGCCGATTCGCTGAGGGACTGCCCGACAGGGACAATCCTCGCGGGCGCTGGCGATTCCCGGCGGCTTCAGGTGACGAAGGTCTCGTCGTTCCCTCGCAGGTGAATTATGTCGGCAAGGGAGCCGATCTCTACAGCCTCGGTTACCAGTATCACGGTTCGGCGGGCGTGATAACGCGCTATCTGAGAAATTCCTGGCTCTGGGACCGCGTCCGGGTTCAGGGCGGCGCCTACGGCGCTTTCTGCTCCTTCGACCGTCTTTCCGGGATACTGACCTTCGTTTCGTACCGTGATCCTCATGTACTTGAAACCCTTGCAATTTTCGACGAAACGGCCCGTTTCCTTCGAAAGAAAAAAATGACCCGCCAGGAAGTGACCAGGGCCGTCATCGGGGCCGTGGGGGACATGGACGCCTACCAGTTTCCCGACGCCAGGGGGTATTCCTCGATGGCCCGTTATATCGCGGGAATAAGCGAGGAGGAACGGCAGCGGATACGCGACGAAGTACTGGCCACGACGGCGGATGATTTTCGGGCCTTCGCGGATGTATTGGATGAAGTCGTGAAAGAAGGCGGAATAACGATTCTCGGCTCGGAGGAGGCCTTGTCAAATGCACGGGAAAGTGGGGTTCCAGGCCTTGACCTGGTGAAACTGCTGTAGTTCATTCTATTCGAAACGGGCCGCGGGAGACTCGCTGACCGGCGTCTGGAATCGTCGAAAAACGTGTGTCTCCGGTTCGTCTCTGTATTTGTTTTTTAGAAGAATTGATGATAGTTCCTTGTTCGCATCGGCGGAATGCGGTCGCGACGGCGGCATGATGTCCTGTTGAGAGTGCGACATATAATGATTCCGGGAGGTTTCTGCATGAAAACATACCACTGTATCGAGGTGACTACGGAGGATCACGTGGCCGTGGTCGCGCTCAACCGAACGAAGGCCCTGAATGCGCTGAATTACGAGCTCGCGACGGAAATGACGGAGGTGTTTCACGCATTGTCACAGGATGACAATGTATGGGTGGTTATTCTCAAGAGCAACGCCCGCATATTTTCGGCAGGTCTGGACCTGAAGGACGCCCTCGAGCGGGGACTGGTGGGCAGTCCGAAAAATATGCTTCAGGTCCCCGTTCACGACAAGAACATCTTCGAGTGCTGCCACGCCATCGAGGAGTGCAGCAAGCCGGTCATCGCGGCCGTGCACGGCATATGCGTGGGTGCCGGCCTTGATATGATCGCTTCCTGCGACCTGCGCCTGTGTACGCAGGACGCGACGTTTTCACTCAGGGAGGCGCGGATCGGCATCGTGGCGGACATGGGTGTCCTGCAACGGCTTCCCCACATCATCGGGCAGGCCTTCACGCGCCAGATGGCCTACACGGGACGATTCTTCTCGGCGGCTGAGGTCGAGCGCATGGGGCTCGTCAACATGATGTACCCCGACGAGACGGCCATGATGGAAGGCGCGAACAAGCTCGCCGGGGAAATTAAGGAGAGCGCCCCCCTGGCGGTTCAAAACACGAAGGAAGTTCTCAATTACAGCAGGTATGCCACGGTGCGGGACGGAATAGCCCTGGCCGTTCACAAGAACATGCTGCTGTTGTCCACGGACGACTGCCGGGAAGCCATGACGGCCTTCGCGGAAAAACGGCCGCCCCGGTTCACGGGGGCCTGAAAAGACGCGCCGCCGGATGGGATATCCCAAAATCCGCGATTGGCTCAACCTGTTCGTGGTACAGACAGTTCAACGCCCAGTTAATTCGGCACGATACGTGCTGTCCGATACACATTCAGACCGGACCATCAGGGGTGCTGCAATGACAGAACAGGCGGGAAATCACCCCCTCCCCTTCATCCCCTCCCTCCAGGGGAGGGGAAACTGATTTGGGAAGACCCTCCCTCCAGGGACGGGGACAGAGAAAATATGGCCTGTCGCCCATAAGCCTATCGCCTCTCTGTTATATCCTTTGTGCATACTGAAAACGCGATAAGGTGCTCTACAGAAAATCAATCGCGGATTGTGGGGGATATTTTTGGGCTTGCATTCAAATTTTCTTTGGGCTATCGTGCATTTTCTTCAGGGCGGTTAACTCAGCGGGAGAGTGCTACCTTCACACGGTAGAAGTCACTGGTTCAAATCCAGTACCGCCTACCATGCAAATACCGGGGGTAGCGGCGTTCGTCGACACCCCTTTTTTGTTTAACCTGATACCACGGGGAAACGTTACATGTTCGAATGGCTGCAGAATCTGACAAAATCGGAACATGACCGCTGGCTCGGCGGGGTCTGCGGGGGACTGGGTGAACACAGCCCGGTGCCGTCCTGGGTCTGGCGGGTACTGACGGTGCTCCTGGCTCTCGCCTGGGGGTTCGGGCTGGTTCTCTATGTTCTGCTGTGGATATTCATGCCCCGCCCTCCCGCCGCCGGAACAGGAGACACAGCCGGTCAACCGACGGAAGAATCATAAAACTATTCCGGTGCTGTTCCTCCGACGCGACGCCCGGATTCCCCGGCGTGGCATGATCCCGCGCTTTGTTGCCACCATCGCGGGCTCCCCGCCTGTATGAAGATGAGAAAACCGGCGAACCTTATTAATTGTTATTTTAAAGTATCGAACATCCCGTTTTCTTTGAATATCAACCCTGATCTCCTCCCTTTTCTTCGGCGAGGGCGAAGACATGTCATGAAGGAATGAACAATATTTTTTGAGCGGCGGAACGGTTTTTCCCGCCGTTTCACCGGTTCCTTCATCGTCGCCTTCGCGGCGGTTGACTCGCGCTTTCTCCTTGTGTATAGCGTGAGTGAGACGTGAACTACCGCGGGAATGTCCCGCGGGGTTGATGAAGGGAGCGGATCATGAAAAATTTTGTCTATGAAAATCCCACGAAAATCATTTTCGGCGAGGGACAGATCGCCAGGATCGGCGGCGAGATACAGCAATTCGGCCGAAAAGTGCTGTTCGTCTACGGCATGGGAAGTATCAGGAAAAACGGCGTTTACGACCAGGTTGCCGAATCGCTTCGGGAGGCGGGTCTCGAGGTCGTTGAATTTCCCGGCGTCAAGGCCAACCCGGTACTGTCCCACGCGCTCAAGGGGATCGAAACGGCACGGCGCGAAGAAGTGGACGTGGTGCTCGCCGTGGGCGGCGGCAGTGTCATTGACGAGGCCAAGACCATTGCCGCGGGTTTTTACGCCGATTGCGACGTGTGGGATTTTTTCACCCGGCGGGCCGTCATACACAAGGCCCTGCCCGTTCTGACGGTGCTCACCGTTTCGGCGAGCGCCTCTGAAATGAACGCCGCCGCGGTCATCACCCGCGAAGAGGAAGCGCAGAAATTCAGTTTCCGGTCGCCCCATATTCAGCCGAAAACGTCCATTCTCGATCCCACGGTGCAGTTCAGTCTCGGTGCAGCCTACAGCGCCTACAGCGCCGTCGACGCGATCACCCACATGCTGGAGGGATATTTCAACGCGAAGGAACTGATCAGTCCCCTTCAGGACGGTCTGGTTGAAACCCTGACGAAGGTGATCATGGAAGACATCGGCGTGATTCTCGAGAACCCCCGCGACTATGATGCCCGCGCCTCCATCATGTGGGCGACGACGCTTGCCTTCAACGGGCTCACTACGGCAGGCGTCGGTGCCTTCAGCCTTCCGGCACACATGCTGGAACACCCTCTCAGCGCCATTTACGACATAGCTCACGGAGCGGGACTCTCCATTGTTCTTCCGGCATGGATGCGGTACGCCCTCCCGGAGAAGGAAGTGAAGCTGGCCATCTTTGCACGCCGCGTTTTCGGCGTTGACGAGGAAGACGACGGGCGGGCCGCGCTGCTGGGCATAGAAGCGTTGAAGAAATGGTTCGTGTCCATTGGAAGTCCTGTGTCCCTGAAAGAAGCGGGCATTCCGGAGTCGGATCTGGAAAAGATAGCCGCGAACGCGGCCGTCCTGGCGGAAGTGTGGGGGCTCCGGGACTATACCGTTCCCGTCATTGAGGAAATCTTTGGATATTGCACCTGAAAAAAGCCGGGTGGCCATGACCGGCATTATTCTTGCCGGCGGGAGAAGCCGCAGAATGGGAGAAAACAAGGCGTTCGCCGAGATCGGCGGTGTGCGCCTGATCGACCGGACCATCGCGCTGTTCAGGGATCTCTTCAACGAGATAATCCTGGTGACCAACGAACCGTCTGATTACCTCGACCTGGACGCGATCATTGTGACGGACATTATTCCCGGGAAGGGCGCCCTCGGCGGCATGTATACGGGACTCTTTTTCGCGCGAAACGAGCGGGCCTTCGCCGCGGCATGCGACATGCCCTTCCTGAACAGATCATTTATCACGTGGATGATGGAAAACTCCGGAAACTGCGACGTCCTGGTTCCTGCGCCGGCCGACGGGCTGCAACCGCTGCACGCCGTCTATTCCCGCCGGTGTCTGCCGGCGATAAAAAAACTCATCGACGACGACCGGCTTCAAATCAGACTTTTCTATAAACGGTGCCGAACCGTGGAAATCCCCGAGTCGGTTCTCCGCTCCTTTGACCCGGAGGGAACCATGTTCCTGAATATCAATTCACAGGATGATCTTGAACAGGCGCGGCTGCGCCTCACCTGAGGAGATGCCCGTGAAGGCGAAATTGGCTGCAGTCGTTGTCTGCCTGTTCCTTGTCGCCTTTCTCGCCCCCGCCGCGGCTTTCTGCACCACGCTGGAAGAAAAAATCGGCCAGATGATCATGGTCGGGTTTCGAGGGACGGCAGTGGACGACGCGCCTGCCGTCGCCGATGACATCGAGGCCGGGCGGATCGGCGGTGTCGTGATCTTCGATTATGATGTTCCCACGGGACAGTACGGGCGTAACATCATCTCCCCGGAACAGGTGCGACGGTTGACGGCTGACCTGCAGGCGCGGGCGCCGGTCCCCCTGTTCATCGCCGTCGACCAGGAAGGAGGCAGGGTGTCGCGGCTCAAGGAGGCCTGCGGTTTTCCTTTCACGCCGTCACAGCGCGCGCTGGGGCGCATCGACGATACCAGTATGACGCGAGCTGCGGCGGGTATCACCGCGGATGCGTTGATCGCGGCGGGCATTAATATTAATTTCGCTCCCGTGGTCGATCTCGACAGAAATCCGATGAACCCCGTTATCGGCGGTCTGGAACGGAGTTTTTCCGCCGACCCCGCCGTGGTGATCCGTCACGCCCGCGTCATGATCGGAACGTACCGGCGGAAGGGCGTTATTTCGACACTGAAGCATTTCCCCGGTCACGGCTCGTCCGACGCCGATTCGCACGAGGGATTTGTTGATGTTACGGGCCTCTGGTCGGAAGAGGAGCTGATTCCATTCGCGACGCTCATACAGGAGGGCCGTGCCGATCTGGTCATGACGGCGCATCTTTTCAACGAAACGATCGATCCCGTCCTGCCGGCCACGCTGTCGCGGGCGACCATCGACAGCCTGCTGCGCGGCCGCCTGGGATATGACGGCGTGGTGATTTCGGACGATCTTCAAATGAAAGCCCTTCGCGACTGCTACGGTTTCACGGAAACGGTCGAAAGGGCCGTCCTGGCGGGCGTTGATATTCTGTTGTTTGCCAATAATTCTGTCTACGACGAGGAGGCATCGCGCAGGGCCGCCGCGGTCATCGCATCGCTCCTGGAACGGGGGGTGATCGACGCCGGGCGGATCGACCGGTCTTTTCGGCGCATCATGGATCTGAAGAGTCGTGTCCGGTGATTCCTTCAGTTACCTGACAGCCGACAGAATGACCGTTCGTCCCAGGAGCAGAGGAATTGAATTGATCTGTTTCACCATGTCGCGGTTCGAGGCGTCGATGGTTTTATATCTTTTCACTTCCCGCCGCGTGATGTAGGCGTTCATGAGTCGGAATGGAATCCAGAGCAGGGCCAGTTTCAGCATGCCCGAGCGCTGGTAGCGATCCACCGTGACATCAACGTTTCGGAATCCCGTTTCGCGAAGGGCGTGCGTGATGTAAAAGGGGGAAACCGGGCTGATGTGGCCGGCGCAGCTTTCTTTTCGCCTGCCGTCGACCGGAAGTGGACCCATGAGTTCTGCGAAACCGAACCAGAGATTGCGCAGGCGGGAATTGAGATTGAGGATATTCGGTGTGCTCAGCACCAGCAGGCCGCCCGGCCTGAGCACCCGGTGAATTTCGCGGAGCAGCTTTCGAAAATCTTCGAGATGCTCAATCACTTCCGTTGCCGTGACCACATCGAAGCGGGCGTCTTCGTAGGGAAGACCCGCTGCGGTATTCAGATCGATTATATCGACCTGCCGACCGGGCAGTTGCATCAGTTCATCCGTGTAATCACAACAGACGGACCGGACGTTGTCGTAGTGTTCCTCAAGCAGGCTCACCAGTTCGCCCGAACCGGCGCCGATGTCAAGGTAACGGCGCAGTCCCGCCCTGTCGGGGAAATGACGAACTATACCATCTATGGTGGCTCGATAAATCGCCGGCGTGCTCATAGCGCATCCGTTTCATCCGGCCCCGCGGAATACTCAGGGGACGTCTTCACGAAAGCCTTCACACGCTCACGACCTCTTTGACGCCGGGAACAACCTGTTTCAACCGTTGTTCGATACCGCCTTTCAGGGTCATCTCGGCCATGGGACAGCCCGCGCAGGCACCCTGTAATTTGACCACGACAACGCCGTCATCGGTTACGTCGATAAGCTCCACGTCTCCCCCGTCGGCCTGCAAAGCGGGTCTGATCTCCTCCAGCGCTTTTCGGACTTCTTCTTTCACCTGATTCCTCCGACGGCAGCGGCCGTTTATGGGATATATGATAGGTGCTCTTTGCAAAAAGTCAAGCCACCTTCCACCGCGCGGGCACTGCCCGGCAAGCTTGACGGAACCTGTTTCCTGTACTACATTAAATCACAATCACACGTTTCCAGTCGGCAGTGCCGTTTCTGTGCGGGAAACGGCTGGTGTTCATCGAAGGCGGAGTTCCTGGCCGGTTCGGCGGAGAAAGATCACGGTTCATGGCCCTTTTCAGCTCGCTCGCATCGATAGCGGCTTTTGTGCTTGCCCTGGCAAGCGCCGGTCACGCCCTCCTTCTGAAACGGGATCCCCGGGCCGCCCTCGGCTGGATTGCTCTCTGCGTTCTTATTCCCTTCGGTGGTCCCCTGCTCTACTTTCTCTTCGGCATCAACAGGGTGAAGACGAAGGCGAAAAAACTTCGTCCCGACGACAGGAAGACCGTTCCACCTTTTCCCGAAAGAAACGATGCGGGTGAACTGGCCCGGAGTCTTATTCGGGCGGGTGAGGGACTTGCCGAGTTTATAAATACCACCGCCGCCGTTACGAAACGTCCTCTGGTTGCGGGAAACCGAATCGATTTTTACCACAACGGCGAAGGTGTCTACCCGGCCATGATCGAAACAATCGAGTCGGCTTCCCGAACCCTTTTTTTGACCACATACATCTTTGAAACGAACCGTACCGGCCGCCGGTTCATCGCTGCCCTCGGCGACGCGGTCCGTCGGGGTGTCGATGTCAGGGTGATTCTCGACGGTGTCGGCGAATTCTATTCCTGTCCCCGGGCGGGGACGCTGCTTAAAAGGGCCGGTGTTCCGGTGGGGCGGTTCATTCCTCCTCGGCTGTTTGTGATGCCATCTATTCACATCAATCTTCGAAATCACCGGAAGCTGATGGTCGCCGACAGTGCGATCGGTTTTACCGGGGGCATGAACATCGGCGACCGGCACCTGGTGAAGAACCTTGATGATCCCAACCGAGTCGTAGACATGCATTTCCGCATTTCCGGACCGGTGGCCGCCGCCCTGGAAGAGGTTTTTCTCGATGACTGGGCCTTCGTCACGGGGCGCTACGAACCGGGGAGCGGGATTCAATCTGAGCCAGCGGGGGACGCCGTCTGCCGCGTCATAACAGACGGTCCGAACGAGGATTTGGACAAGCTTGCCATGGTGCTGATCGGCGCCGTCACGGCGGCGAGGAGGTCGGTAACGATTATGACGCCCTATTTCATTCCCCCCAGGGAGTTGATGGCCGTCCTGCAGGCGGCCTCCCTGCGGGGCATTCGTGTGCTGATCGTGCTGCCCGAAAAAAACAATCTGCCGCCGGTCCACTGGGCCGCCAGGAACATGCTGTGGGAACTGTTGCGCTGGGGCGTTGAAGTGTATTACCAGCCGCCGCCTTTCGTTCACACCAAACTTTTTATGATCGACGATCATTATTTACACATCGGTTCGGCGAACATTGATCCTCGGAGCCTTCGCCTCAATTTTGAGCTGGCTGTTGAAGTGTACGACGAGGCGCTCGCCGGGCGACTGGCGGAACATGTTGAACAGGTGAGACGTCGGTCAAGGCGGGTGACACTGGAAGAGGTGGACGCCAGGCCCTTTCCCGAGCGGGTACGGGATTCCCTGGCCTGGCTCCTGTCGCCGTATATGTGATGCGGAAATCAGCGATGCTCGGTCCAGGAAATTTATTTTCGAAACGCCGAGAGGGAGGATGGCGTGGAAAAACCACGACTGAGAAAGGACCTGCAGGCGGTGCCGGTGATGTACCGGGAGCGGCGGGTTATTGTCTTTCTTGATCCCTTCAAACTGTCCGGCGGCGATGTCGCGCTGGATGCGGGGCTGTATCCTCTCCTGGAAAAACTGAACGGACAGTACGACCGGTTGGGGCTCCTGGGCGCCCTTACAGATCTTCGGCCGGACGGTGCGCCGTCCCTGGAAGAGATCGACGCCCTGCTTGCCCGCTTCGACGAGCTTTTCCTGCTGGACAGCGAACGGTTTCAGAAAAAGATGCGAGAAATTCGGGACGAGTTTTTTCAAAACCCGGATCGTGAACCCGCCTTCGCGGGCAAGGCTTACAGCGCCGAGCCGGACACCCTGCGTGCGTGGATTGAAAAACTGGAAGGGGAGCTGCCCCCTTCCGTCGAAAGATCGCGCGATACGGCGGTGTCGGGCATCCTGGCGCCGCATATCGACACGGCCGTGGCCGGGTCGGTGTACGTCGATGTCTACCGCAGAATCAGGGCCCAGCGGTACGACCGCGTCATCATCCTCGGGATCAATCACCGGGAACAGGACGGACTTTACTCGATTCTGAACAAGGGTTTCCTGACCCCCTTCGGAAGGATCGCACCGGATGGAGAATTCATCGGGTCTCTGACCGAAGGCTTGCCGCCGGGTACGCTGGCTTCCGACAATTTCGGGCACAAGGCGGAACATTCCATTGAATTCCAGACAGTGTTTCTTCGACATTATCTGGCGTCTTCTTTCGCGATCGTTCCCGTGCTCTGCGGCGGGCTTCAGGATATCATGCCAAGCGGCGGATTACTGTCGGACGATGACCGGTTCCGTGCCATGTACGAACAGCTGAACCGGCTGATCGCAGATTCCTCCGGAGAGACACTCGTGGTCGCCGCCGTCGATTTTTCTCATGTTGGTTTGAAGTTCGGCCACGGCGTGTCGGCCGACGACCTGTTGCCCCGTGCCCGGGAGCAGGATCGGAACATTCTGTCGCTCATCGCGCGGGGTGACGCGGAGGAGATTTATCGGACGGCGCGTGATACGGGTGACCCCTACAACGTGTGCGGACTTCCGGCGATCATTCTCTTCACGCTGCTGATGCGTGAAAGTACCGGTGATGTGATCACCCACGAAACGTACCGTGAGAAAGCAACGGACAGCGCCGTCACGTACGCTTCCATGGTGTTCGAGCGGAAAGGGCGATGAAACAGGGGTGCACGCCGGCGGAACAGTGTCTCGAAACGGGGAATTCATGAAAGCCATGCTCGTTTTTGTAGCGGTCTTCCTGATTGTTTACGGGGGAATGCACCTGTATTTTCTGCTGCGGCTCCGGACGGCCTTCGAGATCGGTCCGGCGGCGACCGTTGCCATGACGTTAATCCTGGCCTTTTTCGTCGTTTCCCCCGTGCTGGTGACCGTGCTTGAGCGGCGGGGCCACGAGACGGCGGCGCTGGTTATCGCCTACACGGGTTACACCTGGATGGGATTCATGTTCATCACCGTTTCCCTTTTCCTGTTCGTCGATCTCCTTCGTGCCGTTCTTTCGCCCATGGGTGTCCACGCGCGATTTTTCGCGGGGTACGGCGCCACGGTCCTGTGCCTCGTTCTTGCTTCGGGGCTGTCGGCCTGGGGCTGCTATGAGGCCAGGAACCCGCAGACCACGCACATTACCATCGAAACGGCGAAACTGCCCGAAACGTACGGTGGAATACGGATCGTTCAACTGTCAGACGTACACCTGGGCCTGGTGCTCCGCGAGAAACGGCTCGCTCGGATACTTGGACTGGTGGAAGAGGCGCATCCCGATATACTGGTGTCCACAGGGGATCTCGTGGACGGGCAGATGGACGCCATAGCGGGGAGCGCCCGCCTTCTCGGGGAATTCGCTCCTCCCCTGGGCAAGTTCGCCGTCATGGGCAACCACGAGTTTTACGCGGGGGTTTCGAACGCGGCGGAATTTCACCGCCTGTCGGGGTTCCGGCTGCTCCGCGGCGAGGTGGTTGTCGTCGCGGACGGCGTCCTGGCCGTCGCCGGCGTCGACGACCCGGCGGGACGAAAGCTGTCACCCCTCAACGCGCCCCACTCCTTCAGGGATACCGGGGAAGAAGAAAAACTGCTCGAACCTGTGGACGATCAGGTGTTCCGGCTGCTTCTGAAGCATCAGCCGACGGTAAGTTCCGCCGTGCCGAGTCCTTTCGATCTCCAGCTTTCGGGCCACACCCACCGGGGGCAGATCTTTCCCTTCACGCTGGTGACGAAGCTTTTTTACCGGTATTCTTCCGGGTATCATCTGCTGCCCGGAGGCGGGCGTCTTTATGTGAGCCGGGGTGCCGGTACATGGGGGCCGGCCATTCGCCTGCTGGCGCCGCCGGAAGTGGTGATCATCGATCTGGTGGGGACCGGCGCCTCATGATTTCAAACCGTATTTCTTCATTTTGTAACGGAGTGTCCGTTCCGTGATGCCGAGAATGTCGGCGGCCCGGGTCTGGTTATAGTCGGCGTCCTCCAGGGCCTGTTTCATGAGCTGACATTCCAGGGTTTCAACCGAATCTTTCATCAGGTTTCCCGTGCCCCCGGCTTCTCCGTGCCGCCGGTTCAGCGAGTCCCTGAAGGGAAGATCGCGCACCGAGATGACCTTATCCCTGGTGATCACGGCGGCCCGCTCGATGATGTTTTCCAGTTCCCGCACGTTGCCCGGGTAATCGTATTTCAGCAGAAGATCCATGGCTTCACTGCTGACTCCTTCAATGGATTTGTTGTTTTCCCTGGCGAAACGGTCGAGAAAGTGTTGAATCAGGGGCTGTATGTCTTCTTTCCGTTCCCGCAGCGGCGGTATGCGCAAGGTGACGACATTCAGACGGTAGTAGAGATCATCCCGGAATACTCCCCGTTTCATCAGTTCCTCCAGGTCCCGATTGGTGGCGCTGATGATCCTTACGTCCGCCTTCAGCGTCTGATTGCCTCCCAGTCGCTGGAATTCCCGTTCCTGAAGAAAACGGAGCAGTTTTACCTGGACCGCGGCGGAGAGCTCGCCGATTTCGTCGAGAAACAGGGTTCCTCCGTCGGCCTCTTCGAAACGACCTATTCGACGGGCCGTGGCGCCCGTGAAGGAGCCTTTTTCGTGGCCGAACAGTTCGCTTTCAAGCAGTGTTTCCGGCAGGGCGCCGCAGTTGACCACGATCATCGGGTCACCGGAACGCGGACTCAGGCCGTGAATGAGCTTGGCAAAGAGTTCCTTCCCGGTGCCGCTTTCACCTTGAATGAGCACCGTGGCCCGACTGGACGCCACCCGCCCCGCCAGGTTGACAATGGATTCCATGAGAGGACTTCGGTAAATGATCTGGTCGCCCGCCATGCCCTTTTTCCACAGTTGCCTCCTCAGCAGCTCGTTTTCACGGATCAGGGTGCGGCGTTCCGATATTCGGTCGATCAGGAGCAATAACTCCTCGAGTTCAACGGGTTTCGTGATGTAGTCGAGGGCGCCTTCTTTCATGGCCTGTACCGCGGTTTCAACCGTTCCGTAGGCCGTCATCATGATGACGTCCACGTATGGATTTATTTCCCTGATTTTCTTGAGGACTTCGAGACCGTTCATGCCGGGCATCTTGTAGTCGAGCAGGACAAGATCGACCGGGCCGTCCAGTACGGTCTTTACCGCCTCTTCGCCGTCGGCGGCCTCGACGATCATGTGGCCTTCATTGGAGAGGAAATCTCTCAGCATTTCCCGTTGCGTCCGGCCGTCTTCGGTGATGAGTATGTTCATTGCCTTCATGATGATTTCACTTCCGCCTCTTCCATTCGCCCGTCGTCAAGGGGCAACAGTATTTCGAAGGTAGTTCCTGTTCCCTTCGTGCTGGTGACGCGGATTTCCCCCCGGTGGCCGTGAATGATTTCATGAGCGAGCGTCAACCCCAGTCCGAGTCCCTTTTCCTTTGTGGTGTACTCGGGGTTGAAAATACGTTCCAGTTCCTCGGGCGCGAGGCCGGATCCGTTGTCGGTTATTATGACGGCGACCTGACGGTCGGCGCGGTCTTCCACCTCGATGGTTACCTGTCCGCGACGGGAATCGTCGATGGATTCCATCGCGTTTTTAATAATATTGTAAAAAGCCTGTGTCAGTTTGTCCCGGTCCATTGTGATTATTGACGACCGTTCACTGTTCCACGCCGGTTTCAGCACCACGTCGCGGGAAGCTAATTCGGATTCCATGATTTTCACTATTCTTTCCAGCAGGTCTTCCAGCGGACCGGGACGAAGTTCCATGCGCTTGATTCTGAAAAAGGTGACGAATTCTTCGATAATGTCGTTGAGCCTTCGGATCTCATCGCGGATGATGCCGGATATTCGGTCAAAATCGTCTTTTCTCGCCTCGTCGTCGGGAGAGTACTCCCGTTTCAGGCGTTGGGTTGCGATACTGATGGCGTTCAGGGGGTTTCGTATTTCGTGCGCCACGCCGGCGGCAAGCTGCCCCAGCGCTGAAAGCTGTTCGGCCCGCTGAAGGCGCTTCTTCATTTCTTCCATGCGGGCAAGTTGCTTGCTCTGGTTGCGGTACAGAACCACCGTTGACAGGGTGCCTATCAACACGATGAGAATCGTCGTGAAAATCATGCGGTTTCTGTTTTCCGCCAGCATCGACCCGGCGCGGTCCCACTTCAGGCCCATGCGGGCGTACCCCACGACAGTGTCTTCGAGGCGCACGGGAGCGACGATGTCCAGGTAGTGACTCCCCTCTTCGTCGGTGTACCGGCGGTTATTCGCAACCCGTTGATCCGCAGGGAGCTCGTCTGCGCCCTGAAAGTCCGTTTTCGTGATCTGCCGCGGAGGCGGTTCAACGCCGACCTTTTCCAGGATATTTCCGCTCTGGTCGATAACGGAGAGATACGCGAGCTCCTGTTCCCAGCCAATTTCTCCGATGACGCGCTTGACGGCAATTTTCGCCCCCCAGTATTTCAGTTTGCCCGCGTCCAGAGCTATGACGATAGTGCCGCTGTCGTCCTTGCGGTGCAGCGTTATGTAACCCATGTTCATGAGCGGTCCCAGCGTCTTGAGCAGTTCCATGACCAGTTGTTGTTGCTCGTTGCCTCTGATAGCCTGCATGTCCACGGGTTCCTGCTGGAACTCCCTGCTCTTAAGGGCTATGTGTCCGTTTTCATCGAGGAGGACGATGAGCGACAGTTTTTCCCGGGCGGCGATTTCCTTGAGGACACTCTCTGAAAGTTCGTCCTTTTTCCAGTAAGTATCGATATCCCGCGCCACATCGTAAAGGGCTTTTATAAGACGTTCCTGAATATTGTGTTCTTTGTCGGAAGGATGACCCTGCGCGGTCCCGCCGTAATATTCCCTCTCATCCCGCAGAATACGACGCAGAAAGTTGAGATCTTCCTGTGCCACGTTCTCAATAGTAGCGACTATGTCAAGCGCCCGGTTTTCCAGGAATTCCGTCAGTGTCCTGTCGAGCCGCCTGAGGTCCATGACGCCCATGATCAGGATCAGCGTAACGAAAACGGCCACTACCAGGAAGACCGTGAACGGCATGATGTAGTTTGAGAAAATTGTTTTGTTCCCCTCCTGCCGTGCCCGGTCCGGTGGGGATTCCCGACGATCGTTCATGATTTCTGCAGTTGGTCCTTGTCGTTAATGTGCATTGATACTATACTACGGTTCGCCTGATTACAAGAGGTTCCGGAAGACCAAAAATCCGCGATTGATTGTCGTAAGAGCAAAATATCGAGTCATCAATAGGCAACGTCGCGGCATGAAAAGTCGAATGATATAACAGAGAGGCTATGGGCGATAGACCATTTTCTCCGTCCCCTCCCCGGGAGGGAGGGGAGCAAGGGGAGGGGGCGCTTCCTCTTTCGCGGTGGAACCGCTCATGGGTGATTCAGCTTGTCATGTCATTACGGCAACCTTCACGGTTTGGTCTGAATGTGCATCGGGCAGCACATATCTCGCCGAACAAACGGGGTGTTGAACTGTCTGTACCGTGAACAGGCTGAACCAATCGCGGATTTCGGGGGAAGATCTTCGGCGACTGTCCTGCGGATTGAAACAGTGCGATTCGACAATTTTGTCGAAAGCCGTATACATTTCGACAAATGATAACGTGTTAATATTATTAATACTATTTCCGATAACGCAGTTTTTGCCTTCTTTCGTTCGACAATTATTTCCGTTTCCGGCCGCGTCATGTTTTCGAACGGAAACGCCGGAAGACACGGCCCGCGGCGTTTTCCCGGAATGTCGCCTTTCTGGTACGGATCATGCAATACCAGAGGCAAACTGGAACTTACCTCCTGATTCCGGTTGAAACCTTTGGACCGACCGATGGTAGAAAGTCCGTTCCGCGAAGGCGACGCGGGGCGGGCTGCTGGGTTGAACGGCAACGGAAAATTGCAAAGCGGGGATTCACCTGTGATGTTGATGCGACGATAAGAATATTTGGTTGGTTACCCCCTGCAAGGGAGGCCCTCGGGCCTCCCTTTTTGTTTGCCCTCCGCGGGGCACCCCGGATCGGACACAAAAAAGTTCCTGCGCGTCGTCACAGTGTCGCCTGTACTTGACCCCGCGCCGGTAACCGGGTATTCTTGTGCCCAATTGACCGGAAAGGGCGGCGTCATGCCCGGCGCCGCGGGAGACCGACGCATGGGATACAGGACCGGGGAAGACGATTTTACCGTCTGTGAAAAACATCTCGACCGTGTGTCCAGGACGTTTGCCGTTAATATTCGGGTTCTTCGGGGTGACGCTTACCGGAGCATGCTTCTGGCGTACCTGTTGTTCCGTATCGCCGATACTATCGAAGACGAACCATCCCTTGAGGCGGCCGCCAAAATCGATTATCTCGCTGCCTATGAAAACCTCTTCCCGCCCGGACGCGACTGGCGGGACAAGGTTGACCGCTTCACCGCTTCACTCGCGGTCAGGGGGAACGGCGCCGAAAGTGAGCTGCTTTTCGACACGCCCCGCGTGTTCCGGGAATTCGTCAAACTGCCGGCGGAGTACATTTCTATCATATCGGAACGTGTCCGCGAAACAGCGCGGGGCATGGCATCCTTTCAGCGAAAAGCCGACGGCAGCGGCACCGTCGTTCTCGAAGACAGAAGGGAGCTGGAACGGTACTGTTACTACGTGGCGGGTACGGTCGGACTGATGATTACGTCTCTTTTCTTCGGCGGTTCAAACGCCGGACGGTGCGTCCCTGAAAATATTTATGAACGTCTTCGCGCCCGCAGTGTCTCCTTCGGCCTCGGCCTGCAGATGACGAACATCGTCAAGGACTTTCAGGGAGACCGCGAGCGTGGATGGTGCTACGTACCCCGCTCCTTTTTTCTCGATGAAGGAATCGATCCGCGGGCCGGGTTAAGGGAAGACAGCCGTGCGGCGGAGGCCGTGCTGAACCGTCTCGTCGACATGGCGCTGGAATACCTCGATGAGGCGATCGAGTACGTTCAGACTATTCCGCGGCGGTTTGTCAGGTATCGTCTCTTCTGCCTCTGGCCGCTGCTCATGGCCGTGGAAACCCTCGCCCTGGTGAGACGAAACCGCGACCAGATTCTGCAGGGTACCACCGTTAAGATAGGGCGGAATGACGTAAGGCGAATCATCATGACCAGCACCTGCGCCGTTTTTTCGAATCATCTTGTCAGGTGGCTTTACAACGGTGCCCGGCGGAAGGCGGACAATGCCATCAGCAAGTGACTGCAAACCCTACAACTCAATTTCTGGAAGGAGTATCTTGTCATGAAAACCCGTGTTACGGACCTATTCGGTATTGATGTTCCCATTATTCTTTCCGGCATGAGCTGGATCAGTGTTCCTTCCCTGGTGGCGGCGGTGTCCAACGCCGGAGGCCTGGGCATTCTTGCCACGGGTCCCCTTAATACCACGGAAACCCGGCAGGCCATTCGGGAGATACGAAGCCTCACCGACAAGCCCTTCGGCGCAAACGCCACGCTCATGTTTCCGGGAGCCCGGGAGAATGCCCGGGTGCTCCTGGAGGAGCAGGTACCGGTGATCAACTTTTCCCTGGGCAAAGGCGACTGGCTGGCGAAGGAAGCTCATACTTACGGCGGTAAAGTCATAGCCACGGTGGTCAACGAGCGGCATGCCCGCAGCGCCGAGAAACAGGGCGCCGATGGGATTGTCGTCACGGGACATGAGGCGGCGGCACATGGTGGAGACGCCACG
>LQBH01000004.1 GCA_002030015.1 delta proteobacterium MLS_D | reverse complement strand
ACCATCAGGGGTGCTGCAATGACAGAACAGGCGGAAAATCACCCCCTCCCCTTCATCCCCTCCCTCCAGGGGAGGGGAAACGATAGTGTTTGGCTTCTTCCTGCCCATATTTCGACACGAACTCTCCTGAGCCCCCTCGAAGGCCAAATGTCGGTACCATCTTTGTTATATAGTTCGACTGTGCATACCGAAGACTCGATAACGTGCTCTACAGAAAATCAATCGCGGATTTTAGGTTTTCTGTTTCTCTTTGTTTCTCTTTCTCTTGCGGAACAATCACGCATGAATTATGCTGATTTGCGTTATATCTGACCGTGGAAAACCGTGAAACGGTTTTACGGGAACGAATCCGCCGAATTAATTGTGTGTCACAGGATTAACGTATCGGCCCCCTCGACCGGGGGAACGGACAACATCATCAGGAGAGCCGGCCGGTGAAAAAGAAAAATATATGGTATTACGCGGGAATTACGCTTCTCGCTTTCGCTGTCGCCTGGTGGCTCTTCATTGAAAGAGACAGCGACCAGGTTCCGCAGGGAGTCGCACCGAAGGGAGCGGCGGCACCCGTGGCGGTGGAAATCGCCCCCGTCGAACGGGGTCCGCTCGTTCAAATACAGACCTTTACGGGAACTTTACGTCCGGGAGCGCAATTCGACCTGTCGACACAGATAGCCGGTCGTCTCGACGACCTGAAGGTAGACCTGGGGGACACGGTCGGGCAGGGGCAGGTAGTGGCCCTCCTCGATGACGACAAGTACCGTTTCGAACTGGAGCAGGCGAAGGCCGAACTCGAAGTCGCCCGGGCGAACCTGGCCGAGGCTGAAAGCAGTCTCGCGATCAGGCGTCGCGAATACGAGCGCGCGGAGCAGCTCCGTAAACAACGGGTGGCTTCCGAAGCCGAGCTTGACAGCGCCAGGGCCGAATACCAGGCCCAGCAGGCGCGGGTTCGCGTCGCCTCCGCCCAGGTGGCCCAGAAACAGGCCGCTCTCATGGGCGCGGAGCTCATGCTGTCCTACACGATCATCCGGGCGGACTGGCAGGACAACGATCACATCCGCGTTGTTGGTGAACGCTATACAGACGAAGGAACCTACCTGCCCGCCAACACACCGATTGTTTCAATCGTCAAAATCGACACGCTCACCGCCGTCGCCTATGTTTCAGAACGCGATTACCCGCGCCTCTCCGTCGGTCGGCACGTTGATGTGACGGTAGACGCCGTGCCCGACCGCGTCTTCTCCGGCAGGCTGGCACGCCTCGCCCCGGTAGTGCGCGAGGCGTCGCGCCAGGCCCGTATGGAAATCGCCGTCGACAATCCCGACATGATACTCAAGCCGGGCATGTTCGTCCGCCTGGAAATAGAAATGGATCGCAGCGACGACGCCCGTATCGTTCCCCGTACGGCGCTCGTTGAACGACCCGGCCTGCGGGCTCTCTACATGGCCGATCTCGAGACCGGCTCAGCCCGTTACGTGACGGTCGAAACGGGAGTGGAAACGCGTGATCTGGTGGAAATACGTCACCCTCCTCTTGACGGGTTCGTGGTAACGCTGGGGCAGCATCTGCTCAGCGACGGAGCACCCATACTGGTTTCCGGCGGACACGAAGCGGACGGAACAGAACAAGACGACGCCGCGCATTCCGACAGGCCGGGCGGAGGTCCGTCTCGATGAATCCCGCCCGTTTTACTGTTCGACGGCCCGTTTTCACCATCATGGCCACGCTCATCGCCGTGTCCATCGGCGTCGTTTCCCTGTCGCGGCTTCCCATCGATCTCATGCCGGAAGTCACCTATCCCACGTTGTCCATTATCGCCACCTACGAAAACGCCAGCCCCGAAGAAATGGAAGAATTAATCACCCGTCCGGTGGAACAGGCCGTGGCGGCCGTGGCGGGTGTGGAACAAATCAACTCATATTCCTCGGAAGGAACAAGCAACGTGCGGGTCTCCTTCACGTGGGACACCGATATCGACGTCGCGGCGAACGATATTCGGGACCGTCTTGACCGGATTATTCACATACTGCCCGAGGATGTCACCCGACCCCAGGTGCGGAAATTTGATATTTCGGCGATGCCGATCCTCATGCTCGGCGTTTCGAGCCCCATGGACCCCCTGGAACTGCGCAACCTCATCGACGAACGCATGAGCTACCGCATCGAGCGGGTGCCCGGCGTCGCCGCCGTCGACATCTGGGGCGGCCTTGAGCGGGAAATCCAGGTCAATCTCGATCTCGACAAGGTACGAGCCCTGGGACTTTCGCTTGACGGCATCCGTCAGTCCATAAAGGACGCCAACATCACTGTGCCCGCCGGCGACATCGAACGGGGCCGCTTCGATGTCACGCTCCGGACGCCGGGCCAGTTCACGTCCCTGGAAGAACTGGCATCCACGGTCATGGCCGTGCGCGACGGCGCTCCCATAACACTTGATCAGGTCGCGGAGGTTCTCGACACTCATCGACGCGTCACAAGCCTCATCCGTATTAATGACCAGCCCGGCGTCCGCCTCGCCGTCCGCAAGCAGCCCGACGCCAACACCGTCGCGGTGGCTCGAGCGGTATACCGGGAAATAGAAAACCTCAAACGCGACTTTCCCCAGGTCACCATTTTTACCGTCAGGGACGCCTCACAGTATATCCAGCTTGCCATCAACAACGTAGGCCGCTCCATTCTCTTAGGCGGTTCCCTGTCGATTCTGGTACTGCTCTTTTTTCTGCGAAGCTTCTCATCGACCCTGGTGGCTGCCACGGCCATTCCTGTCTCCGTGATAGCGACATTCGGGTTAATTTACTTCGGCGGCTTCACACTGAACCTGATGACCCTGGGAGGACTCGCACTGGGCGTGGGCATGATGGTGGACAGCTCCATCGTGGTTCTGGAAAATATTTCCCGTATCCGCGAACGCGAACGAATTACGCTGAAGGACGCCGCGGTCCGCGGAACCGGCGAGGTGGCCGCGGCTGTTACGGCGGGTACCCTGACAACACTGGCGATTTTTCTGCCCATGTTGTTCGCCCGGGAACTGGCGGGAATCCTTTTCCGCCAGCTCGCCTGGGTGGTGGGATTCGCCCTTCTGGCCTCTCTCGTCGCGTCACTGACGCTGACGCCGACGCTGGCTGCGCGCTGGGTAAGACCGCCTTCTGAAAAACGCGGCCCCGGCAATGGAATTATGGCACGGCTGGCCGCTCTGAGCGGCGAGCTCTTCGATGCCATGGACCGTCGCTACAGGAGGATACTGGAAATCGCCATGGGATCGCGGGGACCGGTTATATTCGGTTTTTTCGCCCTGTTTCTGCTGTCTCTCGCGCTTCTTTCAGCCGTAGGATCAGAATTCATGCCCACGGCCGACGAGGGAGAGGTCAGAGTTTCCATCGAAATGGAAGCGGGAACCCGTCTCGCCCTGCTTGATGAAACGGTACGCCAGGTTGAAAACATCGTGTTGCCCGCTGTTCCCGAATCAACGGCCGTCAGCGTTACCGTCGGAGGCACTTCGTACCGAAGCGGTGAAGCCATGGGCGCCGACATCCGCCTCTCTCTGGCGCCCATGACGGAGCGTTCCCGCTCGAGTGAACAGATAGCCGACGAGCTGAGGCGCCTGCTGAAGGACATTCCCGGGGCGCGCATCCGCACCCGGGCAAGCGGCGGCCTCTTTGTTCTCCGCCTCGCCTCCGCCGGAGATGATGAACGGCTGAGCATCGACGTGCGCGGTTTCGACCTGGACCTGCTTGACCGCGTCGCCCGGGAAGTGCGTGACGCCGTCAAGGACGTGGAAGGAATTACCGATCTCCTCCTCAGCCGGGAAGGCTCCGTGCCGCTGGAGCTGCTCCGCATCAACCGAATCAGGGCCGCCGATCTCGGTCTTTCCGTATCCCGCATCGCCCGGACGATCGAGACGGCCATCGCCGGGTCCACGGCGGGAGAATTCCGCGACGGGAGTTCTGAGTACCGCATATTCGTGCGGCTGAAGGACGCCGAGCAGCTTGATTTCGACGACATCCTCAACGTGGGCGTCATGAACGACCGCAACGAATTCATATCCCTCAGAAACGTGGTGGACGCCGAGCGCGCCGAAGGTCCCCAGACTATTGAGCGACTGGACCAGCAGCGGGTGAGCCGCGTTCAGGCGAACATAAGCGGCCGCGACCTGGGATCAGTGGTGGCCGATGTCCGGCAGCGTCTCGCCTCCATTCCCACACCGCGGGAAATCGATATCACCTTCGGCGCCGATTACGAGGAACAACAACGGGCCTTCGGCGAACTGGCCTGGGGACTTGTCCTCGCCGTTATCCTGGTTTACATGGTCATGGCCTGTCTTTACGAGTCCCTGCGAGACCCTGTCATCGTCATGTTTTCCGTGCCCATGGCCCTTATCGGCGTCGTTATTATGCTGCTTGCCACGGGAACCACGCTCAACGCCCAGTCCTACATCGGCGGCATCATGCTGGTGGGTATCGTGGTAAACAACGCCATTCTTATCGTCGACCAGGCGGGACGAATCCGCCGCGACCAGCGCATTGACGCCAGCCGCGCGGCAATCGAGGCGGGAACCCGCCGCCTGCGCCCTATTCTGATGACGTCCTTTACAACCATGCTGGCTCTTACCCCCCTGGCGCTCGGCATCGGCGAAGGAAGCGAACAGCAGGCGCCCATGGCGCGCGTCGTGATCGGTGGATTGATGAGTTCGGCTTTCATCACTCTTATTCTTATTCCTCTTATATATTCGGTCTTTTACCGCGGTCATGACGTCGCGGTGAACGAATCGACGGGGAGGTCGGAACAATGAAACCGCGGTTGTGCCTGTTTGCAATCATCGCAAGTATGGCTCTCACGCTGCCGGCGGCGGCTTCTTCGACAGTGTGGGGAACCTTCACTGAAAATCCGCTCAGGGAAAAAATCCACCGCGTCGAGGAACCACGGGTTGATCGCCTCAGGCCTCAGCCTGAGGGCATGCCGGGAGATCTTCCTGAACCCGTGGACGGGAAACTGTCCATTTCCGTTGAGGATGCCGTCGTCTTCGCGCTTCGAAACAACAGGTCGCTGGCGGTACAGCTTTTTTCTCCCATCATTGCAGGCACCTTCGAGGAGCAGGAGCGGGCGGTTTTCGACGCGTCGCTTTTTGCCGAAACGTCCTTGTCCAGAGAAAAAATCGAGCGAAACAACCTGGTGACGGGGAAACCCGTCGGCCTGCGCAGTGAATCGGAAACGTACCGCGCGGGCATCGGCCGGCGTCTTTCAACAGGGACTGCCGTGGACCTGTCGGTGCGCCAGTCACGCTCAGATTCAGGGACCGTTCTCGATCGACAGGCGGCCGGAGTGGAGGTGTCCATGACGCAGGCCCTGCTCAGGGGTGCCGGCAGAAAGGTAAACCTGGCCGGAATCCGGCAGGCGGAACTGGACACCATGATTTCCGTTCACGAGGTGCGAGGGTTCACGGAAGCACTGGTCGCGGAAACCGAAACCACCTACTGGGACTTCGTTCTCGCCGAACGACAGGTATTGATTTTTCATGAAGCGCTCAGAATCGCCAGGCAGCAGGTTGAAGATATCGAACGGCGCATCGCCGTTGGCACCGTCGCTGAAACGGAGCTCGCGGCGGCGCGGGCCGAACTGGCCTCCCGAATGCAGGGATTAATCAACGCCCGCAGCAGGCGCGAAAAAAACCGCCTGTCACTGCTGCGCCTGATCAACCCGGGTGCATCCGATGCATGGCTGCTGGACCTCGAACCAAAGGACTGCCCCAGAGAACCCGACATCGAGCTCGATCCCGCGGGCGATCACGTGGCCCTTGGACTGAGCCTTCGCCCGGAACTGGCGGAAGCCGAACTCAGAATAGAACGGGGCGATCTCGAGGTGATGCAGACCCGCGACGGATTACTGCCCCGACTCGATCTTTTTATCACCCTGGGCAAGACGGGATACGCCGACAGTTTCGGCGGATCATTGTCCGACATAACCGGACCGGGATACCGGGCGACGGCCGGCCTGAACTTTGAATGGTCGCTGAAAAACCGCGCCGCCCGTGCCGCCGAACGCCGCGCCCTCGCCGGCAGGGCCCAGGCCGTGGCAAGCCTGGACAACATGGCCCAGCTCATTGCGGAAGATATTCTCGGCGCCCACGTGGAAGCCTGCCGGGCCCGGGCACAGATCGAGGCCTCGGCCGAGCGGCGCCGGCTTCAGGAAGAAGTTGTCCGGTCGGAAAAGGTGAAATTCGATGTGGGACGGGGAACATCCCTGGCTGTCGCCCTGGCCCAGCGCGACCTTCTGGAAAGTCGCCTCGACGAGATCGACGCAATCATCGGGTATCGCAAGGCCCGCATCGTCCTTTACCGCCTCGACGGTTCACTGCTTATGCGGCGCGGTATTATTGTCGACACCGATCTCTTCACCGGAGAATAAAACAGGGAATCCCGAGAAGGCGGAATCTTCAGTCCAGGACCTCCCTGATCCTCGCAGCAAGTTCCTGAATGGTGAAGGGTTTCTGAATAAACCCGTCACAGCCGCGATCCATGATTTCGCGGGCCTGTCCCTCGAGACTGTAGCCGCTCGAGAGCAGCACCCGGATACCCGAATATTTTTCCCTGAGACGGTCGAACATCTGCCCGCCGCCCATGCCGGGCATGACCATGTCGAGAATGACCAGGTCGATCTTTTCGCGGTGTCGTTCGCAGAACCCGAGAGCGTCTGCTCCGCAGGAGGCCTTCAGGACGTCGTACCCCAGTCTTTCGAGCATCTGCCCGCTGACGGTGAGCACCATGTCCTCATCGTCAACCAGTAGAATCGTTCCTTTTCCCTGTTCCATCATGTCCTGCTGTTCGGCGCTTTCCGCCTGCAATGGTTTATCAGAGGCGGGCAGATATATATCGAATGTGGTTCCGGCGCCTACCAGCGAATGTGCTTCTATGTGGCCGTCGTGTCCTTTTACGATACCGTAGACTGATGCCATTCCGAGCCCGGTTCCATGTCCCATTTCACGGGTGGTGAAAAAGGGTTCGAACAAATGATCCATGGTCTGCTTATCCATGCCGACACCTGTATCCCTCACCGAGAGGTGCACATACCGGCCCGGCTCCAGTTCCACGAAGTTCGTGTCGGATTCCTCAAGCACCATGTTTTCCGTCGCCAGGAACAGATCGCCACCCGAGGGCATGGCCTCCCCCGCGTTCATGAAAATATTGAGCAGCATCTGTTCGAGTTGCCCTTCGTCCGCTTCGACGGCGCACAGGTCCGCCGCGGGATCGCTATGAACGACGATATCTTTTCGGGTCCGGCCGAAGGTTTTCACCACGTCGTCCATCAGACGGTTCACATCGACCGGTTTGACCTCGTAACGGCCTTTCCGGGCGAATCCGAGCAGTTGCGACGTCAGCCGGGAACCGCTCGTAACACTTTTTTCGATATTTTTAAAAAGGCGGTAATGCGGATGTTCTTCATCGAGGTTATAAAGCGCCAGCGATACATTTCCCTGAACGGCCATGAGCAGGTTGTTAAAATCGTGAGCGATGCCGCCGGCCAGCGTGCCGATTGATTCCAGTTTATGTATATTGAGAAGCTGTTCTTCCATTCTTTTTTTCTCACGAATATCCCGCAACGTCACGATTCCTCCCATGAACGTTCCCCTCGCGTCGCGATATCCGGCGCCGCTGATGCCGACGGGTATACGTTCGCCCGACCGGGTGAACCGTTCCGTTTCTATGCCTGAAAACCGTTTACCGGACACCATTTGTTCAGCCATGCGGCGGCCTTCATCCAGATGGTCATCGGGAATAAATCCCTCCATGACCCGCCCCTTCAGTTCCTCGGCACTCCAACCGAAAACCTCGCTGAAAGCGGGGTTGGAATACACGACACGTCCTTCTCTGTCGAAGACCACCAGGGGATCGGGGTTCGCCTCCAGCACGACGCGGTAACGCATCTCACTTTCATGAAGCGCCTGTTCGGCCTGTTTCCGTTCCGTCACGTCCCGGGAGACACCACGAAAACCGATAATGTTTCCGTCACCGTCGCGAACCGGGTAGGTCGACATCTCCACCGCCCTGTGCCGCCCTCCGCTCGCGACAAAAACATAATTGTCGAGCCTGACGCCTCTGCCCGTTCGATAAACGGCGTTGAACGAACTCCGAATTCTCTCCAGGTCTTCCGGCGCCGTGTAATTACGGTAATTCATGCCGGGAAGCTCCTCTTCCCCGTACTCGATCAGTCCGACCAGGGACGGATTGAAAAAAACGAGATTACCTTTCAGATCGACTTCCCAGTATGCCTCTTCTATCGTTTCAAGAACGGTGCGGTATTTCTCCTCGCTTCGTCGCAGCGCCTCTTCCGCACGTTTCCGCTCCATGGCGCTTGAAATTATCTCCCCCAGTATTTTCAGCAGGGAGATCACCTCGTCGCTCCAGGTCCGGTTCTCGTTCCTGGAATCGAGACCGAGCAATCCCGTAATCGTCCCCCCGTAAGCAAGCGGAACCAGGACCAGGGAGTTTGTTCCCTGCTCGACATTGAGCGCTTTCAGCATTGCCGCTTCCGGGGGCAGGTCCCGCACCCGGGGAATGTGGACGACGTCGCCGGCGGTGATTTTCCCGGCAAGCCAGGAACCCCACTCAAGAGGAATGTCCTGCAGGCGGTCCTGAAAGGGTTCCACGCCCGGGGCGCACCACTCGTGCGTGTTGGTTACCGTTCCCGCTTCCGGATCGTATCTGAAAATATAGGTGCGCTCCACGGACATCATCTCGCCCACTTCGCGAAGGGCTTCGTCGATACCCGCGTCGATCGAATCAGAGGGAAGATTGATAAATTTGCTCGATATGGCGGTGATGAGATTTTCGAACCTGAGGCGGTAGTGCAGATCACGATTCAAGCGCTCAAGTTTCTCAACTTTTCTCTCCAGCGCGTCGATCCTGTTCTCCGGCTTCTCTCCGGTATTTCGCAGATTCATTCTTTCCCGCTCCTTTCCGAAAGCCGGCTTTCCGGCCAGTCGACTTCGGCGGCTCGATTCACGTATATTTTTCTTATAACGGTATCATGTACCGAAAGCAACTGTCGTACTGATTTATTTAGCAAAAAGCATTCCTTTTAACGGTGAGAAAAACAGGGAGTTCTCCGCGCGTTTCCGTTTTTTCGGTCGACCGAAATCGACTTTTGCCTTGACAACAATCAACGCGTACCGATACAAGTTCTGCCTGTTTCTCCGCCGAAACGTACCGGGGAAGAAGCGGGCATGGTTGACCGGACAATAAACCGGGATTATTATAATAAATAAAGTATTACGCACCATGCCGGTGACAGGATTTTTTGCTGATGCCGAAGGAGATTGAATCATGTGGGACTATACAGACAAGGTACGGGATCATTTTCTTCATCCCCGCAACGTGGGCGATCTGGAAAATCCGGACGGCATGGCGGAGGTAGGATCCATGGCTTGTGGAGACGCCCTCAGGTTCACCTTCAAACTCGATGAAACGGGAAGAATCAGGGATGCGCGTTTCAAAACATTCGGATGCGCCAGCGCCATCGCTTCCGCGTCGGCCCTCACGGAGATGGTGAAGGGATTGACCGTCGAGGAAGCGGAGAAAATTACGAATCGGGATATCGCCGCATACCTGGGCGGACTGCCCGACGCCAAGATGCACTGCTCGGTCATGGGACGTCAGGCCCTGGAAGCGGCCATCGCCAATTACCGGGGGGCGCCGTCGCCGACTGAAACGGATGCTCTCGTCTGTGAATGTTTCAACGTCACCGCCCGGGAGATCGAGCAGGCGATCAGCGAAAACAATCTCACGACCGTGGAGGAGGTCACCAATTTCACCAAGGCCGGCGGCGGTTGCGGAACCTGTCATGAAATCATTCAGGACATCATCGACCGGGTGCGTTCCGAAAATGGGGTGCCGGAATGAATACCGTGTATTTGGACAACAACGCCACCACCCGGATCGCGACGGAAGTGCTCGACGCCATGATGCCCTACCTCACCGGGTATTACGGCAACCCTTCAAGCATGCATTCTTTCGGCGGACGGGTCGCTCCCGTCGTTGAGGAAGCCCGCGGGCAAGTGGCCCGGCTTATCGGCGCTTCGCCCGACGAAATTATCTTCACCAGTTGCGGCACGGAAAGCGATAACACGGCCGTACGCTCGGCCCTGGCGGTCAATCCCGAAAAACGTCATATCGTCACGAGCCGTGTGGAACATCCCGCCGTGCGGGAACTCTGCCTGTTCCTCGCGCGGAACGGCTACCGTATAACGGAAGTGCCCGTCGATTCGAAAGGCCGTCTCGACATGGACGCCTACCGGGAGAGTCTCACCGATGACACGGCCCTGGTAACACTCATGTGGGCCAATAATGAAACGGGCGTTATTTTCCCCGTGGAGGAAGCCGCCGGCATCGCCCGCGAGCGGGGAATTCTCGTTCATACCGACGCCGTGCAGGCAGTAGGCAAAGTCCCCATAGACGTGGACTCATCGGGTGTCGACATGCTGTCCCTTTCGGGGCACAAGCTGCACGCCCCCAAGGGTATCGGCGTCCTCTACGTGCGAAAAGGAACCAGGTTCGTTCCTTTTCTCATCGGAGGGCACCAGGAGCTGGAACGCCGCGCCGGCACGGAAAATGTTCCCTACATAGCCGGGTTGGGCAAGGCCTGTGAACGTGCCCTGGATCACCTGCCCGCCATGGAAAACCGCGTCAGAAAACTGCGCGACAAACTGGAACGCGAAATCACGTCGAGAATTCCACACGCGACAGTCAACGGCGATAAAAAAAACCGCCTGCCCAACACGTCGAACATCAGCTTCAAATTTGTCGAAGGGGAAAGCATTCTTCTCATGATGAACGAATACGGCATCTGCGCATCGTCAGGTTCCGCCTGTACCTCGGGTTCTCTGCAGCCGTCCCATGTCATGCTTGCCATGGGCGTTCCCTTCACCATGGCCCACGGTTCCATACGGTTCAGCCTCAGCATATACAGTGAGGAGGCAGAGATAGACTTCGTCGTGGAAAAACTTGAAAGCATCATGGCGACACTGCGAGCCATGTCGCCCTTCTGGAACGAGGATTCCCGACCGGCCGACGGTCGTTGAACCACCGTCAAAGCCCCGTCACGGATCAAGCAGCGCAAACCCCGTTGTATCGTCAAGCCGGCGGACCGCCGTCGAGTCGAGTAATTCCACGAGAACAACCTCCATGACATGCCACACGCGAACACCCGACCGGATACAACCGGTTCGGCTCGGTTCACCCAGCCTGCCGAACGTCATATGCATGTGAAGAACCGGATTCCCCTCCTCGTCGGGAAAGAGCGTTCCCGTGCCCGCTGCTTCGTTCACGTCGTTGAGAATCGTTTCCATGGGGACGACGGGTTGCGACCTGCCCTCACGGGGACCGGAGACAATGCGGCTTCCCTCGTCGGCGCCTCCGAGGATGATCAGCGCTCCCGCCCTGATATCTTCGGAGCGTGCGAGTTTCTCGATTTCTTCATGAACGATGTCGCCGTCTTCGAGGCGAATAACAAATATTCTTCCCTGTTGCGCCGCTGAATATTTCATGGAATACCCCTTTCGTGAAGGTCTGCCGTCGGGTAATTCATGCTTTCCGTTGCCATAGCACAACACCGTCGATCATGCCATCGGTGTCGGGCGCTTTCGAAGATATACAGCATCGCCGACTTGTTTAAAAAAATATTTTTTAATTTCATTTATTTGTGATAAGGGTCGAACGATAACTGATCAAGAGTTGCCCGTTATCTACACGACAGACGGCGGCCGGTTCGTCTTTACCGGCACGGAAAGTCCCGGGAACTCTTTTTCAAATCCATAACAACGGAGTGAATGTATGCGCGTCAACATGAAAATTATGTGGGTAGCGGTTTTCCTGATGCTGTGGATCCTTCCGCACGCTGCGGCGGCCCAGGCGGCACCCGAGAAGAAAATGGCCGATAAACCGGCAGCACTTGTAAACGGCACGATGATTTCACGGGACACCCTCGAAAAAGAAGTCACCAAGATCAGGGAACTTTCAGCCATGAAAGGAGAGCAGCTGGCCGAGTCCCAGATGGAAAACATGAAGCATGAAGTTCTGGAACGACTCATCAATTACGAGTTGCTCTGCCAGGAAAGTGTCAAGGAGAAGATTCCCGTTTCCTCCGAGGCGGTAAACCGTGAGCTCCAGGGTCTGAAGGAGCGGTTTCCCGATGAAGATACCTACCGGAATACAATGGCAAACATGGGTATCACGCAGGCGGAACTGGAATCGCAGATAAAAAGGAATCTCGCCGTGAAAAACCTTCTTGATAAGAAGGTACTGAGCACAATTTCCGTGTCCGGCGAGGAATGTGAAACCTTCTACGAGGAAAATCCCGACCATTTCAAGGAACCTGAACAGGTCAAGGCAAGCCATGTTTTTGTCGCCGTCCCGAAAGATGCATCAGAAGACGACAAGAAGGAAGCGCGGGGGAAAATCGACGCCGCCGGAAAACGACTTGAAAAAGGCGATGATTTCGAAACAGTGGCCCGCGAGGTCTCCCAGTGTCCCAGCAGTGAACAGGGAGGTGACCTGGGTTTCTTCGCCCGGGGTAACATGGACAAAACCTTCGAGGACGCCGCATTTTCGATGAAGCCGGATGAAACAAGCCCGGTGATCGAAACCTCGTTCGGCTATCACATCATCCGGGTGACCGACAGGAAGGACGCGCGAGTGGTACCGTTCGACGAGGCGAAGGACACCATCGGCAAACACCTGAAGGAACAGAAAAGCAACAAAATCGTCGAGGAATATGTGAACGATCTCAAAAAATCGGCGAAAATAGAGCGGTTCCTGTAGAAACCGACTGACGGGAACAGAAACAACAGGACCCGCGGACAGCCGGATTGCACCGCCTGTCCGCGGGTCTTTTCCTGTACCCGATACCTGTCGGATTTATTTCTTTTTCGTTTGCTTCTCCCCGGATTGTGCTCCGAAGAAACGCCTGACTTTCGAGAGGAAAGAAGGGTTTTCGCTTTTTTTACGCCGGTCAACGGGTTCAGCCTGCCGGACAGGATGTTCCGCGACCGCGGAAACGGTTTTTACCTTTTCGGCGGGAACAGTGAAATCTTCTCCGTATTTTTCACGATAATAAGCGATCCGCTCTTCCCTCGTTTTCTTTCCAGACGGCGGCTTCCCGGTCCGTTCTTTCGGCTGCTTTTTCGATCCGGACGACACGGAAGGTTCGCGACGGCGCTTCTTTTCCTCCTCCGCCCGTTCCGGGCCCTCTTTCGCCTGTTTCTTCCTCTTCCGCAACGGCATCTCCCGTTTCTCCCCGCGGACCTTCAGCTTTGGCTCGCGTTCCCTGTCAGTCATTCTAAACCTCTTGCCTGAACTGACGTCGGGAACCAGGAGATCCTCTTCAGGCCAGACCACGGGAATACTCATACCGATATATTTTTCTATAGCTTCCAGGCCGTATACATATTTTTCGCAGGCCAGCGACACCGCTTTCCCCGTCCTGCCGGCCCGTGCCGTCCGCCCGATCCGGTGCACGTAATTTTCGAAATCCTGCGGAATATCGTAATTGACAACCATCTGCAGGTCATCCACGTGGAGCCCCCGGGCGGCAACATCCGTGGCAACCAGGTAACGTACTTTCCCCGATTTAAGATTGCCGATTATCTTGAGACGTTTGCTCTGCGGCAGATCGCCGATCATGTAAGTACTGCGGTATCCATTGCACTCGAGCCGCTTCGAAACCTCGTAGGCGTCGTGTTTCGTGTTGGTAAAAATAAGCACGTTTCGGGGGTTTTCTTTTTTCAGGAGACCGAGGAGCAGGTTCATTTTCTCGTGGATTCCCACATGGTAGAGTTCCTGCGTCACGTCCTCAACCAGCATCCGGCCCGGCGTCGCCTTGATCTCAATGGGGTCGTTCATATGCTCCCAGGCAAGCTCCCGGGCCGTGGCGTCGAGCGTGGCGCTGAAGAGCATGGTCATCCTGCGATCCGGCGGGGGCATTTTTCGAAACATCCGCCGCAGGTCGGGCAGAAATCCCATATCGAACAGCCGGTCCGCCTCGTCGATGACCAGGAATCCCCGGTCCTTGAGTTTTAATTTTCCCGACTGGCTGAAGTCGAGAAGCCTGCCGGGCGTTCCGATAATAATGTCGGCGTCCCGCTCCAGGAGCGCCTCCTGCTCCGCGTATCCGACACCCCCGTAGATGCTTCCCATGGCAATGTCCAGATGCCCTCCAAGGAGGCGCGCCTCCTTTTCGATCTGAACGGCCAGCTCACGGGTGGGAACAACAATCAGCGCCTTTTTCCTGAACGGCGTCCATTCCTCGCACAAAAGCTGGAATATCGTTATCAAAAAGGCTGCCGTTTTCCCCGTCCCCGTCTGCGACTGGACAGCCACATCGCGACCGCCGAGTGTTTCTGCAAGAGTCATTTCCTGGACTTCCGTGCAGTCGGTAAAACCGGCGTCCTCGATTCCTTTCAGAATATTTTCATGAATATTGAATTCGGAAAATTTCACGGTTTATTTACACACACTCCTCACATTAATTTTTATTTTTTGCTCTCTGGTGCCGCCGATGCCACGTGCCGAACCATCTGCATGTAAACGCCTTCCATTATTTCAACGGGCAGAAAGTAATCGGGCCGGGCGGCACGTGCCAGAGAAACGAGACGTTTTGTCGCCGCCTCAACTGATCCGCTGCGCCGATACACACGTTCCATGAGGATTCGAAAGTCTCGCGCCGCCGTAATGGTATCGTCAATAAAATGACGGGCCTCGTCGCCCGTCACGAATCCTCCGTGATCGGCACAGAAAAAATCGACGGGCAACCGCCGCATTTTTTCCAGGCTCTGCTGGAACCTGGTGTAGTTCGAATTACCCGAAGGTATAATGACGTCCCTGAACGGAATGCCTCCGCCGTCGGAGGGGAAGAGCGCCCTCAGGGCGGGCGCGTACGCGGCGATCGAACATGAGGAATGACCCGGAATCTCGATGATTTCGACATCGAGACCGCCGCAGTCGATACGATCCCCCTCGAATACGACGACCCCGCTTACATCGTCCCGCCAGTCGAGATCGCGGGCGGCCGGAACGTCCGCACGGCCGTGCCGTTCTGCCGTGGCCCGACTGAACCGGTTAATGGTTTCTATCGCTTTCGGATTCCCCAGCACCTTCCAGGCCGGAGCCGACGCGTACACGGTCAGGTCCGGATTACGACGCTTGAAAAACGGCACCAGGCCGACGTGGTCGAAGTGTGAATGCAGAATCAGTAACTTGTCGATCCGGCTCTCGTCAATGCCGAAACGATCCATCTGTTCAAGCACGTCCTCGATGATCCAGCTCATGCCGCCGCTGATAATCATGGACGACGACGGGCCCTCGAGCAGGTAAATACCCGATTCTTCCCGTCCCAGGTACCAGACGCCCCCGGTCACTTGTCCCGCTTCGATATGCCTCACCTTACAACGCCCCGCCTTTTCAACATTTTTGCCTCCCCTTCGCGGCGGAGTATAGGGGGAATCGAGCTGTCTGTCAATCAATCTCTCGCGGGGGATCGGAAAACGGCAGGGACTTGTCCTTCCGGTACACCAGCGCACTGCAGGTCGCGACAAGACCGCCGTCGCCGTTGTGAACGGTGATATCATAATGGGCCGTGCGCCTGGTCCGGGCGTCTTCCCGCGCCTCGGCGCGCAGTACGTCTCCCGTCCTGGCGGCCGCGATGTAGGTCACGTTCATGTTGAGGGCCACCGCCATGGTGCCGTGTGAATTGGATGCCATCTCAAAGGCCTCGTCGATAAGCGAAAAAACAGCACCGCCGTGAGCCATCCCGAAAATGTTTTCCATCCTCGGGGTCAGCGTCATTTCCACACGTGATGAACCCGCGCCTGCCTCTATTACCCGCATGTCCAGCATGCGAGCGTAAGGTTCCTTTTCCGCCTTCTTCATCAGCGTCGTTGTTACGTCGTCTTTCATGGTGTATCCTCCCGGCGTTCCTTCGTTTTTCATACAAGAATCTGCGCAGGTTGTCCATTTGGAATTCCTGTGACCGAAATCACACCCTCGCCTCTTTTTTACTTTAGCCACCATGGTTATATTATTTAAAATTGTGGGCTGTTCTATTCCATGACCCTGGATAACCGGGAGTCAGGGCCAGGCGCCGGAGAACCGGCACTCTTTGCAGGCCTGCAAAAGGAGCACCCGATGAAACGAGGGAGCGCGATCATGTTGTGTGAAATACTGGTAATAAGTGTGCTGATGGCGACGGGGGCGGCAGGAGGGAGCGAAGACCACGCAGGCCGGGAAACGTCTGTGGCAACGTTCGCCGGAGGTTGTTTCTGGTGCATGGAGCCACCCTTCTCGAAGCTCGATGGCGTGATCGGCGTGGTTTCCGGGTACACCGGCGGTTCCGTGGAAAATCCCATCTATGAAGAGGTCTGCCGGGGAACGACCGGGCACGTCGAGGCGGTGCGGGTGATCTATGACCCTGCAATAATCAGCTACGAAAAGCTTCTGGATGTTTTCTGGCGGCAAATCGACCCTACGGACGAGGGCGGACAGTTCGCCGACCGGGGGACGCAGTATGCCGCCGCTATATTTTACCACGATGATAAACAGCGCCTTCAGGCCGAAGCATCAAAAGCGGCCCTGGAAGAAAGCGGACGGTTCACAAAACCCCTGGTTACGGAAGTCAGGCCCGCCGGACCTTTCTGGCCTGCCGAAGCGCATCACCAGGGCTATTACGCCCGAAACCCGCTGCACTACCGGCTGTACCGGTCAGGTTCGGGACGACAGTCCTTTCTGAAAAAAACCTGGAAAGAGGACGCAGAACCGCCCGATGACGGGACACGCCGGCGCCCGCCCTCGGATGAGGAGCTGAAAAAGAAACTGACGCCGCTCCAGTTCCGGGTAACCCGACAGGGCGGCACGGAGCCGCCTTTTCACAACGAATACTGGGACAATAAACGGGAAGGCATCTACGTCGACATTATTTCCGGGGCACCACTCTTCAGTTCCCGCGACAAGTATGATTCCGGTACGGGCTGGCCGAGCTTCTCGCGCCCCGTCGACCATGACGCGGTCGTGGAAAGGGAAGACCGGGGCCACGGCATGATCCGACGGGAAGTGCGCGCCAGGGTCTCGGACGCGCACCTCGGGCATGTCTTTTCAGACGGTCCCTCCCCCACGGGGCTTCGGTACTGCATGAATTCCGCGGCCCTCCGTTTCGTTCCGCGGGAAGATCTCGCCGCCGAGGGATACGGCGAATACGCCGATCTCTTTGAGGACGCCGCGACGAATGACTGAACCCGTTCGAACCTCTTGACTCCCTCCGAATCCCGATGATAGTGTGGCGCCTATTCAATAGAAGGAGCCGTACCGTATGAGTGAAGCACCGGACAAAATTATTTATACCATGATGCGGGTGAACAAGTATTACGGCAACAGGGCCGTGCTTTCCGATATCTCGCTTTCTTATTTTTACGGGGCCAAGATCGGCGTACTCGGCCTCAACGGTTCGGGGAAGACTTCCCTGCTGCGCATACTCGCCGGGGTGGACGAGGAATTCGAGGGCAGAACAATACTCTCCTCCGGATTCACCGTGGGATACCTCGAACAGGAGCCGAAACTCGATCCCGACAGGACCGTCAGGGAAGAAGTGGAGGAAGGACTGCGGGATGTCGTGGACGTGGTGCGTGAATATAATGAAATAAGCGAAAAATTTGCCGAACCCCTGTCCGACGACGACATGAACAGGCTCATGGAGCGCCAGGGTGAATTGCAGGAAACCATCGACCGTCTCGACGCCTGGGATATCGATGCCCGCCTCGATATGGCAATGGACGCGTTGCGCTGCCCGCCGGAAGATACACCGGTAACAGTGCTGTCAGGAGGAGAAAAACGCCGGGTCGCTCTCTGTCGCCTGCTGCTGCAGAAACCCGATATTTTACTCCTCGACGAACCAACCAATCACCTGGACGCGGAAACCGTCGCCTGGCTGGAGCAGCATCTTCAGCAATACGAAGGCACCGTCATCGCCGTAACCCACGACCGCTATTTTCTCGATAACGTGGCGGGGTGGATTCTCGAACTTGACCGGGGACGGGGCATTCCCTGGAAAGGAAATTACTCATCCTGGCTGGAACAGAAACGGGACCGGCTGAGGCAGGAGGAGAAAAGCGAGTCGGAACGGCAAAAAACCCTCGAACGTGAACTGGACTGGATCCGCATGTCGCCGAAGGGACGGCGGGCCAAGTCCAAAGCGCGCATAAGCGCCTACGAAGACCTGCTTGAGCGGACCCGCGAAAAGACTCCCGACGATCTGGAAATTTACATACCCCCCGGTCCCCGGCTGGGCGACATCGTGGTCGAGGCGGACAACCTCGCGAAATCGTACGGTGACCGGATTATTTTCGACACCATGACCTTTTCACTGCCCGCAGGCGGGATCGTCGGCGTCATCGGCCCGAACGGCGCCGGCAAGACGACGCTCTTCAAGCTTATTACCGGGACCGAGGAACCGGACGCCGGCGTGCTCCGAGTGGGTGACACGGTCAAGCTCGCTTACGTCGACCAGGAGCGGGACAGCCTGGACCCGGACAAGACCGTCTGGGAAGTCATCTCCGGGGGAAACGACATGGTCACGCTGGGCGATCGTGAAATGAACTCAAGGGCTTACGTGTCACGGTTCAATTTCACCGGAACGGATCAGCAGAAAAAGGTGAATATGATTTCCGGCGGCGAGCGCAACCGTGTACACCTGGCATCGATCATCAAGCAGGGCGCGAACGTCCTGCTCCTGGACGAGCCCACCAACGACCTCGACGTAAACACCATGCGGTCACTGGAAGAAGCGCTGGAATACTTCGCGGGATGCGCCGTCGTCATCAGCCACGACCGGTGGTTCCTCGATCGTATCGCCACCCATATTCTGGCCTTTGAAGATGACGGCACAGTCACCTGGTTCGAGGGCAACTACTCGGACTACGAGGACGACCGGAAACGGCGTCTCGGCAGAGATGCCGACCAGCCCCACCGGCTCAAGTACCGGCACCTGACAAGATAACCCCGAATTCGGGGGACATAACACTTAATTATCGCCCCTTTTCCCCCTTCGGCCCCGGCTTTTTCCGACTCAAGTCACGATCGGTCAGTCTCTCTATCTTCTTTACACGAATTCGGGGGACATAACACTTAATTATCGCCCCTTTTCCCCTTCGGCCCCGGCTTTTTCCGACTCAAGTCACGATCGGTCAGTCTCTCTATCTTCTTTATAAAGTCGCTGTCCCCTGCAGGACGGCCCGTACGTGTCGCTTTCATGACCAGATTTTCCGCATCCCCCGTACCGCGACGAGCACCTTCCTCCAGGAAAGACCGCCAATCACCTACCAGATCCCAAAGGCTTTTGTCTTTCACCAGAGGATCCTCTTCCACATCACCTACGTGAAAAGCCGCACTAGACCACTGATAGTGCCAGGCACAGCGCACCATTCCCGCGGCGACGGGATTGTTCTCGACGTAACGGGTTGCGGCAAGCAGATGGGGCTCATCAAGAACAGAGGAACTGAAACGGCCCTGGAAAAGATACCCGCGGGTAGCTTCGCGGAAATTTTTCATGCGCGTGTATCGCTTATGGGCTTCGCCGAATCCACGGGCAAGAGAGGTTTCACTGTGGGGTACGACGATGAAGTGAACATGGTTCGTCATCAGGCACCAGGCGAGAATCTCCATTTCGTGTCTCCGGGATTCCTCGCGCATGAAGTGTACATACTGACTCCTGTCATGATCATCGGCGAAGATATCCATTGATCGCACGCCGCGCTGCGTAACGTGATGGGGAAACCCGGTGACTACTATGCGGGACAGTCGTGGCATATGATGTCCGTACCGTCGTTTTCCTGTCGAGTCAATAATTAAGTGTTATGTCCCCGGAATTAAAAACCCACCCAGGTCGTTACGTTTTCCGCTGGCTCACGGTCACTCACAAGGCGGTTGGCCGGATCGTCTTCATCGGGATAACCGACGGCAATGCAGAGGTGGAGTTTTTTCGTTTCGGGCATGCCCGTTATCTCACGCACCAACTGGGGATAGGCCACTCCCTGGGTGTTGATGCATGTTCCCAGTCCGTGATCAAGGGCGGTCAGACATATTGTCTGGGCAAGGCCCCCTATATCGGAAGCCGCAACACGGTCGTCGAGATTCTCATCGGCGGCGATCACAATCAACGCGGGGGCCTCGAAACCGCGGAATCCCTTCATGGTCCATTCCGCACGCTTTTCTTTATCATCTCTCTCAATTCCGAGGTAACCATAGAGCGCGAAGCCCAACGCCCGCTGCCGCTCCTTATAGACACCTTCGAAGGGTTTCACCGCGCCGAAATCCGAACGTGGGGGCGTACCGGCCCGCAGCAGTTCCGTGTGGGCCCGACGCAGCTCTTCCAGGGGTTCGCCGGTGACAACGGTAACTTCCCAGGGCTGCGTGTTCATGGCAGACGGCGCCCTAAGTGAAAGAGCGATTATGTCCTCGAGTATTTCCCGCGGCACCGGGTCGGGAAGATAGCCGCGAATGCTCCTGCGCTTCAGAATTGCCTCGTGCAGTTTCATGGGTCCTCCTCTTTCATGCAATATGGGATTTTTTGAATCTCCTGGTAGTACCGGCCGAGGGAAGTAAAGCACAACCGGCGACTTTCTGTCAAAAATGTGATGCGGTGAAATTTATTCCCGCACGATAAAATACCATTGACACCCCCCATATATTGTGGTCATATTAAGAACCTGTCTATATATAGCGTATTTATTCCTGAAATTATCAACTATTTCCAAGGAGAAGAACATCATGAGTCGGAACGTTTCACCGCCGGAACCACAGCTCTCAACCAACGCCGTCACCGTCCTGGAACGGCGATACCTGAAACGGGACCGTGACGGCAAGGTTCTTGAAACCCCGGCGGACATGTTCCGGCGGGTCGCCCGCACCATAGCCGAAGCCGATACCGTGTTCGATTCGAAATCCGAGACGAAGGAACTGGCAGACCGGTTCTACGACATGATGGCACGTCTTGAGTTTATGCCCAATTCCCCGACGCTGATGAACGCGGGACGCGAACTGGGCCAGCTGGCAGCCTGTTTCGTTTTACCGGTGGGCGATTCCATGGAAGAAATATTCGACGCCGTGAAACACACGGCATTGATTCACAAATCGGGAGGCGGCACGGGATTTTCTTTTTCACGCCTGCGGCCTGCCAGCGACGTGGTCAAGAGCACAACCGGCGTTTCCAGCGGGCCCATCTCGTTCATGCGTGTTTTCGACGTTGCGACGGAGACCATCAAGCAGGGCGGAACGCGGCGGGGTGCCAACATGGGAATCCTTCGAGTAGACCATCCCGACATCATGGATTTCATCATGTGCAAAGCCGACAAGAAGCAGCTCAATAATTTCAATATTTCCGTCGGGGTCACGGAAGCCTTCATGGAAGCCGTCGGACGGGATGAAAACTACGATCTCGTCAACCCCCGCAACGGCGAGGTTGTGGGAACACTCAACGCGCGGAAGGTGTTCAACAGAATCGTGAACCAGGCCTGGGACAACGGCGAGCCGGGCATTGTCTTTCTGGACCGCCTGAACCGCGACAATCCCACGCCCCACGTGGGAACCATCGAATCAACAAATCCCTGCGGCGAACAACCGCTGTTGCCCTATGAATCCTGCAATCTCGGATCGATCAACCTTGGAAAGTTCGTGACGGACGGCGCCGTTGACTGGAATCGACTGAAGGACATTGTTCACCTGTCGGTGCACTTTCTGGATAATGTGGTGGAGGCCAATCACTACCCCCTGCCGGAAATCAAGAACATGACCATGGGAAACCGCAAAATCGGTCTGGGAGTCATGGGATGGGCCGACATGCTCATTCTATTGGGCGTTCCGTATGACTCGCCGGAGGCTGTCGAACTGGCCGGTACGGTTATGAAATTCATTCAGAATGAAGGAATTGAAGCCTCACGGACACTTGCCGAACAGAGAGGACCCTTTCCGAATTTCACCGGGTCGCTTTTCGAACAGCGGGGCGAACCCCCGATCCGCAATGCCACGGTCACCACCGTGGCTCCCACGGGAACGATCTCGATCATAGCCAACGCCTCTTCCGGAGTCGAGCCGATTTTCGCCGTCTCGTATGTGCGACAGGTCATGGACAATGATATCCTGGTGGAAGTACACCCCATTTTCGAGCGTATGGCGCGGGATCAGGGCTTTTATTCAACCGAACTGATGGAAGAGATCGCCCGAAACGGTTCAGTCCGCGATATGGACGACATTCCCGAAAATACCCGGAAGGTCTTCGTCACCGCGCATGACATCTTACCGGACGTTCACATTCGCATGCAGGCCGCCTTTCAGGCATACACGGACAACGCCGTGAGCAAAACCGTCAACTTCGCCAAAAGTGCAACCGTGGAAGATGTGGCCACCGTTTATGAACTGGCCTGGAAACTGGACTGCAAGGGTGTCACGATTTACCGCGACGGTTCACGCGACCACCAGGTACTTTCCAGGGGCACTGCGACAGCACAGGAAGAGGACGGCCGCGTGGACAAACAATTGCCCGTGAAGCGCGAACGGCCGCGGGTATTGAAGGGCTGGACCTACCAGTTGCAGACGGGATGCGGCCCCATTTATATAACCATCAACGAAGACAAGACGGGACTCTTCGAACTCTTTACCACCATGGGAAAGGCGGGCGGTTGTGCCGCGTCGCAGTGCGAAGCCATCGGCCGCCTGGTGTCGCTTGCCTGGCGGAGCGGCATTCAGGGCCGCCAGGTCGTCAAGCAACTCCAGGGGATTTCATGCCATTCACCTTCGGGATTCGGTGAAAACAAGGTGTTGTCCTGCGCGGATGCCGTCGCCAAGGCGATCCAGGCCCACATGACAGCCAACGGTTACGGCGCTGTCCAGGAAAAACCGGTCTTTCTCAGGGGCGCCTGCCCGGACTGCGGCGGCATCCTTGAACACGAGGGAGGATGCGCTGTCTGCCGCATTTGCGGCTACAGTGAATGCGCCTGACGGCGCCACAACGACGGGCCGGTGAAAGAAAAAGCCGGCCGGGAGGTTCCCATGAATTGTATACACATCGTACAGTCAAAAACCCGTTACATGGGCAGGCTTTCCAGAGGCAGTGACATCCTGGAAGCAGTAAACGAACTGTGCCGGCGTGAAGGAATCAGACTGGGACGCGTGGAGGCCATCGGCGCCGTCGAAAAGGCCCGCCTGGGCTACTATGATCAGCAGGCACGGGAATACCGGTACAACCAACTCGACCGCCCCCTGGAAATCACCTCTCTTTCCGGCAATATTTCACTCCGGGACGGCGAACCCTTCGTTCACGCCCATATAACGCTCGCCGACAGCGACGGACGGACCTACGGCGGGCACCTCGCGGAAGGCAACATCGCCTTCGCCTGCGAATTTATGGTGGAAGTCTTCGAAGGAGCACCCCTGGAACGGCGGTTTGACGAAGAAACGGATCTCTATCTCTGGGAACCGTCATCCTGATTTCCGGGATTTTCGAGCCTCCTGACGGCGCACCGGGATTCCGATTGACAGGCCGCGGCTTCTCTGTAATAGTTTTTTCACACGGAGGTATACTGTCATGACGCGAAAGACAGGTCTTGCGGGTTTTCTGTTTTTTGTTGTCTTTTTTATCTGTGCGACCACCGTCACAGCACAGCCTCCCGAAGAACGGCGCCTGACCATTCTTTTTACGCATGATCTCCATTCCTACTTTCTCCCCCAGCGTCACGCTGAACCCGACGGCGGATTTGTCACGATCGGCGGATTCGCCAGGCTTGCCGAAGCAATCAAAGAAGAACGGGCGGCACACGGAAATGCCGTTCTGCTGCTGGACGCCGGTGATTTCAGCATGGGCACCCTTTTTCATACCCTGTTCATGAAAGAATCCTGCGAATTGCGTCTCCTGGACCGCATGGGGTACGATGCCGTGACCATCGGCAATCACGAATACGACTTCAAGCCCGACGGACTGGCGAGAGCCCTTGCCGCCGCGCGGCACAAAATAGATAATCCTCCCGTCATCACGGCGTCAAACGTCATCTTCACCGATGACGATCCCCGGGATCAATCCCTGAAGGAGGAATTCCGCCGGTACCCCGTCCAGGACTACCTGGTGATTGAAAGAAACGGCATCCGTGCCGGCATCTTCGGCATCCTGGGCGAAAAGGCCCAGGTGGACGCCCCCTTCGCCACTCCGGTTACCTTCTCCGACCCGGTGGAGGAGTGCCGGCGCGTAGTGGACATTCTAAGAAACCGTGAAAAAGTCGATATTGTTATCTGCCTGTCACACACGGGAACGTCGCCTGAGAAAAAATATTCCGAGGACGAACATATCGCGGAGCAGGTTCCCGGCATTGATGTCCTCATCAGTGGTCACACACATACGGTGTTCACGGAACCCGTCGTCGTCGGCGACACGTATATTGTCTCGGCGGGATGCTACGGGGCGTTCCTCGGAATTCTCGAAACAGCCGTTTCTCCCGAAGAAAAACCGCGCGTTCTCTCTTACCGGCTGCGGACGATTTCCTCCGACATTCCCGAAAATGAGGTTATCGCGGCCGAAGTCCATTCCTTTAAAAACCGGATCGACGACGAGATACTCGCCCCACTGGACCTCTCCTTTAATCGGGTTATCGCCCACAGCAATTTTTCCAGCGAAACCCTCGCAGTGATGTCGAAACACCCCGGCGAGACGGGCCTGGGAAACCTGATCACCGATTCCTATCGCTTCGCCGTTGAAAAAGCAGAGGGCGACCGCTACGAGTACGTGCACACGGCGATACAACCGGTGGGACACATACGCGATTATATGCGGAAAGGACCCGTCACCGCCGCCGATGTTTTCAGGATTCTCTCTCTGGGCATCGGTCCGGACGGGCGGGCGGGGTATCCGCTCATCACCGGCCGGCTGACGGGACGGGAGCTGAAACAGCTCATGGAGGTCGAAACCACGGTGTCGGCCATGAAAAGGGACGCCCATCTTCAGGTGTCGGGTCTCCGGTGCGTTTACAACCCCCGGCGGCTGCCCTTCGACCGGGTCATGTCTCTTGAGGTGCAGGACGAAACGGGTACCTTCGTTCCCGTCGAGAGTGACCGCCTGTACCGCGTAACCGCTAATCTCTACACCGCCTACATGGTGGACTACATCAGCACTGTTTCACACGGCCTTTTATCAATGGAACTGAAAGACAGCCGGGGTGTCCCCCTGGCGAACATGACCGACGGCATTGTCTCCGGCGCGAATGGAGAAGTCAAGGAATGGCTGTCGCTCGTCTCCTACCTGCAGAGTTTTCCCGACAAAACCGGCGACGGCATGCCCGACGTGCCGGAACGCTACGCGGCGCCCGAAGGTCGCATCGTGGTGAAACCGTCCTGGAACCCGGTTCACCTGGTGCGCGGCGGGACAGCGATAACCTGGACCGTGGTCGCCCTGCTGGCGGTAGTCGTTGCGGCGCCGTTTCTCACAGTTGCACTCATGCGCCGGCGGCGTCTCAAGAAACTTCGCTGAAAAGGTAAGCGCCGTGATTCCAGGCAGGCAAATCTTTAGAAAACAGTAATTATATCAATATTATAAGCCTCTTTTGCCAAATGATTTCTTGACAAGCTCCGACTCCTCGTATACAAATGTCGCATAACCAGCTGCGGCACAACCGAATAACGTCCAAGGGACGGCCTTCCAGATTCCCCCGGAATGATTTAATACGATGTTCTGAGCACTGCTCTTCATGGCACGTCGAACAGGTGACAGGAACCTGAAAAGGTGGAAACGTTTCAATGGAAACACGAGGCACCAGAGAGGAAACAGATGTAACGCTTCGCGCACCCCGAATCGAGGATGCCACGGCGATTTACGATCTTATCAGGCGCTCGCCGCCGCTGGATCTGAATTCTCTCTATTGCTACCTGCTTCTGTGTGACCATTTTCGAAACACCTGCATCACGGCGGAGCGGGAATCAGTGATAGTGGGCTTTATTTCCGCTTATATCCCCCCCGAAAAGCCCGGGACAATCTTCGTCTGGCAGGTAGCCGTTGATGAATCCATGCGGAATCGTTCGCTGGCGACGACAATGCTCGAGGCGTTGCTTGAACGGGAGCTATTGAGCCGCGCGCGATGCCTGGAAACGACGGTAACCCCTTCGAACCGGGCGTCCATGGCGTTTTTCCGTTCTTTCGCCGGAAAACGGGACGCGGCTTTCTCGACGGAACCCTGTTACAGTGAAGAACTTTTCGGAACGGAGGATCATGAAGCAGAACTTCTGATCCGTATCGATCCTCTCGCCAGGCCATAACGGTGGGACGGGAAGGTTCGAAAAACCTTTTTTTACAGGAGACACATCATGAGAATAATCGAACAACTCGAATCACAGGTACGCAGTTACGTGCGACATTTCCCCACGGTCTTCAAGACCGCCAAGTGGTCAATGCTCTACGACGAGCAGGGGAAAGAATACATCGATTTCTTTGCCGGCGCGGGCGCGCTCAATTACGGGCATAACAATCCGGCGGCCATAAGCGCCCTTATCGAATACATGCAGAATGACGGCATCATTCACGGTCTCGACATGGCCACCACGGCGAAGGTCAATTTCCTTCAGAAATTTTACGACACCATCCTGGCACCCCGCCACATGGAATACAAGGTGCAGTTTTCCGGTCCCACGGGAACCAACGCCGTCGAAACGGCCCTGAAAATCGCCCGCATGGTCAAGGGAAGATCAAACGTTATAGCTTTCACCAACGGGTTTCACGGCCTCACCATGGGATCCATGGCCGTGACGGGCAATGCCTTTTACCGTGACGAAGCTTTTATCAACCGGACCAACGTCTCATTCATGCCCTTCGACGGGTACTTCGGCGACGGTATCAATACGGCGCAATACATGCGGAAATTCCTGGAAGACCAGAGCAGCGGCGTCGATCTGCCCGCCGCGGTCATTCTGGAAACGATCCAGGCCGAAGGCGGCATCAATGTGGCGAGCAGTGAGTGGCTTAAAGAGATCGAGCAAATCTGCCGTGATTTCGATATATTGCTCATCGTGGATGATGTGCAGATAGGAAACGGACGAACCGGCACCTTCTTCAGCTTTGAACCCTCGGGCATCAATCCCGATATCATCACCCTCTCAAAATCGATCGGCGCCGGCCTTCCCCTGGCCATGGTGCTGATGCGGCCCGAACTGGACCAGTGGAAACCGGGCGAACACACGGGAACATTCCGGGGCAACAACCTGGCTTTTGTGGCTTCGACGGAGCTGCTCAGTTACTGGGACAACGGTGATTTTATTGAGGCCCTCAGCTTCCGCGAAAAGATTTTACGAGACGAACTGGAAGCCATCGCGAACAAATACGCCGATCTCGAACTGGAAGTGCGGGGCCGGGGCCTTATAGCCGGGCTTCGTTTCCCCCAGCAGGGAATGGCCGGCAACGTGACTTCGGAGGCCTTCGAACGCGGCCTTGTCATCGAACGCTCGGGGGCTGAGCACGACGTGATAAAATTCCTTCCGCCCCTGGTAATCGAAGAAGAGGTGCTTCGAAGGGGGCTCGCCATCATCGATGAATCCATCGCGGCCTGCGTTGAAAAACGCGACAGCATGCTGAAAGGAACCTATACCCTTGATACTGAAAACGATTGATGAAATAAGGGGAACCGACCGTGAAGTATTCGCCGAAAACGGCAACTGGGTGAGCAGGCGATTGCTTCTGAAAAAGGACGGCATGGGATTTTCCTTCCACGAAACGATCATCTTTGCGGGAACGGAAACAATCATAGAATACAAGAACCACCTGGAGGCGGTTTTCTGTGTCGAGGGCGACGGAGAAGTTGAACTTATAAAAACGGGTGAAAAATTTCCTATCAGGCCCGGTACCATGTACGCCCTGAACGAGCACGACCGTCATTATCTCAGGGGCGGCGGACATGACATGCGGCTGGTCTGCGTCTTCAATCCGCCCGTTACGGGACAGGAAGTACATCTTCCCGACGGTTCCTACGCCCTTGAATAACGACACGGAAGCCGGTTCAAGGAAATTGATGCTAAAGGGTATCGCCAGGCCACCAAATCCGTCGACCGGCTGATCGTTATGGTCTCAACGCCGGGGAGTTCCTGCCGGGGTCTCTGGAAAGATTGGGAAACGGGTGCTCTTCCGGCTTTTTTATGAACGCTTGATGTAACGGGCGTTCGGGCCGATATCCATCTTGCGCAGGCGGATGCTGACGGGTGTGACTTCCACAAGCTCATCTTCGGCGATAAATTCAATTGACTGATCCAGTGAAAGCCGTCTGGGCGGGCGCAGGGTGACGGTGGCTTCCGACGTGGAACTTCTCATGTTGGTGAGCTGCTTTTCCTTGGTAATATTAACCGGAAGGTCGCCCGTACGGTTTCTCTCACCAACAATCATGCCGCCGTAAACCTCCGTGCCGACTTCCACGAAGAGTTCTCCGCGATCCGCCATGGCAAGACTGGCGTAGGCGGTGACCCGGCCCTTCCGGTCCGCGACCATGGCGCCGTTGGCGCGCTGCGGAATGGGACCGCACCAGGGACCGTATCCCTCGAAAATGGTGTTCATGATTCCCGCTCCCTTGGTGTCGGTGAGAAAGTGACCGCGGAACCCGATAAGTCCGCGGGCGGGAATTATAAATTCCATGCCCGCACGGCCGCTGCCTCTGTTGACAAGATTCACCATCCGTCCTTTTCGCAGGGACAGTTTCTCTGTTACAACACCTATGAACGTGTCGGGGATGTCCAGGTAGACCCGCTCCATGGGCTCCGTGACGGTTCCTGACTCGTCTCGCGTTATAACCTGGGGTTTCGACACCATGAACTCATATCCTTCCCGACGCATGGTCTCGATCAGCACGGCCATTTGCAGTTCCCCCCGGCCGGACACCGTAAACCGGTCCTTCAGATCTTGGCAGTCAATCCGCAGGGCAACGTTTCTTAAGGCTTCTTTCTCCAGGCGGTCCTTGAGATGCCGGGAGGTCAGGTAGGTCCCCTCCCTGCCCGCGGCGGGGCTGGTGTTTACGTAGAACACCATCGAAACCGTCGGTTCGTCGACGTGAATACGGGGCAGGGGATGGGGGTTCCCGGCGGCGGCGATCGTATCCCCGATTGCCACGTCGTCGACTCCGGCCACTGCCAGAATGTCACCCGCCTCGGCCCGCTCCACGGAAATCTTTCTCAGGCCGTCGAAGGTGTACAGCGCCGAAAAGGTAATCCCTTCGGTAACTCCCTCCGCGCCGCAGAGCGCATAGGCGCCGCGCAGTTCGAGAATGCCGCCGGCAAGCCGTCCCAGCGCGAGCTGACCAACGTAGGGATCGTAATCCAGCGACGTGACCAGAAATCTTGTTTCATCGTCATCGTCGACTTCGGGACCGGGAATGTAGTTCACCATGGCATCGAAGAGCGGCCGCAAGGTCTGTGAATCGTCACCGGGGTCCCTGTGGGCGATTCCCTTTTTCGCGTCGGTGTAAAGGATGGGGAATTCTATCTGGTCGTCCCGGGCGCCCAGATCGATAAAAAGATCATAAATCTCATCAGTGACCTGGTCGATGCGGGCATCGGGCCGGTCGATCTTGTTTATAACCACGATGATGGGATACTGCTTCTCCAGTGCTTTTTTCAGAACAAACCGCGTCTGCGGAAGGGGGCCTTCAGCGGCGTCAACCAGGAGCAGGACTCCGTCAACCATGTTCATGCTCCGCTCCACCTCGCCTCCGAAATCCGCGTGCCCCGGCGTATCAACGATATTAATTTTGATGTCGCCGTACCGGACGGCGGTGTTTTTCGCCAGGATGGTGATGCCCCGTTCCCGTTCCAGGTCGAGTGAATCCATGACGCGGTCAACTTCGTGACGCCGGTCACTGAAAATACCGCTCTGCCTGAGCATGCCGTCGACAAGAGTCGTCTTCCCGTGGTCCACGTGGGCGATGATGGCGATGTTCCGTATAGTGTCCTTGCTCATGTATAGTCGAGTCTCCGCAACCGGCTGAAAGAGAAAAGCACCTTGTACCAGAACGACCGCCGGAATACCACTTTTTAAACAGACGAAGACCCGTTCTGTTTACTTTTTAAGGGAAATCTGTATATAGATGATGGCCGGGAGACCGGACGGAGAAGAAACGGGGTACCGCGCAACGCTGAAAGCATAATGATGACAGAAGAATCTCTTATGTTCGAGAGCGGCGGCGTCCCGCTGGAAGGACGTTTCAGTGCCGGCGGAGGTCGCCGGGGCGCCGTTATCACCCATCCCCATTCACTGATGGGGGGAAGCATGACGAACAATGTGGTGGAAGCTCTCACTACCGTCTTTCGCGATCGGGGCTTCACCACCCTGCGGTTCAATTTCCGGGGGGTCGGCCGCAGCGGCGGAACGTTCGACAACGGCGAGGGTGAACGGGACGATGTGCTGGGAGCGCTCTCGTTCCTTGCAGACCGTGAAGTAACCGACATCATCCTGGCGGGCTATTCCTTCGGCGCCTGGGTGAACGGAAAGCTGTACGACCGGCGGGAGATGTTCTCGAGCATTGTGATGGTATCACCGCCCGTCGACATACTCTCGTTTGATCTGCATTTCCCGGCGAGGGCGGGCGACCTTGTCATCTGCGGAGATCGTGACCGGTTCTGCCCTCTCGGCCTGCTTACCGAGTTAACCGGCGAATCCGGCTGTCTCGTCAAGATCGTGCCTGGAGCGGATCATTTTTATACGGGATACGAAGACGCCCTTGCGAAACACCTGGCGGACTACCTGGACACCACAGCCCCGGGAAACATGACAACATGAAGGAGTATCGAATGAAACCTGCTGCTTTTTTTGTATCGATCTGTGCGGCGCTCGTTCTTCTGTCCGGATGCGCCGGCTCTCCCATGACTCGTCACGAGGGAATCGGGGGGCCTTCGCCCCATTCCTACCGACTGGTCGTGGTCGACCGCGACGGCGCCACCGTCGAGGGAGCGTCCGTTGAATATACCCTGTACGACAATAAGCGGCCGGTGAAAAGTTCTTCTCTCACAACGGGTCCCGACGGGATCGTCGAAGACGGCCTCGAGACCTCGCGCAACCGGTCCCGCATGGAGTATCGCGTCACGAAAAAAGGCTACTATGAAAACAGGGGAGAGTTGCTGTCCGACTACGGCGCGACACAATATGAAAAACCCGTTAACAGCGACAATGTCAGGCTGTTGCGGACCGTGGATTACCTTGACCCCGCTTTCGTCACCGCTCTACCCGGGGGCGCCCTGAAAAATTCCCTTCTCTCCTTCATCGACAGGATGGCCCGACGCGTTTCCCGAACCGATCCGGTCCTGATGGACGGGTCCGTCGCCCTGGTCCGGATTCAGAACAGGAATTATCTCCGATTCGCCGTCGATGACGCCATCATGTACAATGTTGAGGCCTTCACAAAGGCCCGACTGGTGGGAAGAATTTTCAGCGATACCGCCCTGAAAACAGCCATCACGGCCCATGAAACGCTGGGCGATTCGGCAAACATGCTTTTCGGATACGACGTGAGGGTGCTCGCCCTGGTGCGTCCATTTTGCGACCCCGAAGACCGGGGAGCGGTCAGGGAATATCGTTACCTGATCTCTGAAACGGAACTGAAACGCCACCTTGGCCGGGAAATAACGGAAGACACGCTCATGGAACAGTCGACCGCCTTCCTGGACGGGCAGCCCATAAAACCGGCGAAAATACCATGAAACGGCAAAACCGAGCACCGCGGCGCCCCCGACGGGGTGCCGCGGTTATCTGCTAGTCGTCGAAGAGATTTTCCGTCATCTCGACAGTAAGACCTTCCGCTTCGGTGAGCACTGTCGCCAATCCCGAAATCTTCGGGAGTTCGTAACCGAAAAAATAGGCGCATACCGCCAGTTTTCCACGGTAAAAGTCGGACTTTTCCGGGGCCGATCCCTCGTCGAGTTTCTTTTGAGCGACAAGCGCCTGCTTCAGCCACTGCCAGGCGACGGCGATGAGACCGAAAAATTCCAGGTAGACCGTGGCGTCTGCCAGGAAATAATCACGCCCCTTTTCCGCGGCCACGTCCGTAAGTTTCGTCGTGACCGTCTGAAGCAGTTCCAGGGCCTCCCGAAGGGCGCGGGCGTATTTTGCCAGTGATTCCATTTCCATGGTCTCGTCGATGAGCGCCGTCACCTCCTTGAGGTAAAGTTGACCGGCCCTTCCGTCTTTCATGACCATTTTCCGGCCCAGCAGGTCCATACCCTGGATGCCCGTCGTTCCCTCGTGGATCGGATGGATGCGCATGTCGCGATAATGCTGCTCCAGCGGGAATTCTTCGCAGTAACCATACCCCCCGAGGCACTGCAGGCCGGCGCTTACGGAAAGAATTCCCATTTCCGCGGGATAGGATTTCGCCACCGGCGTCAGCAGGTCCAGAAGAAGCATGTATTTTTCTTTTTCCTCGCCCTCCGTCAGTCGTTCCATGTCGTGATAATAGGCGCACTGCACCAGCAGCGAGAGAGAGCCTTCGACGACGGCGCGCTGAAAAAGCAGCATGCGCCTGATGTCACTATGCTCGATCAGCCTGACCTGTGGCGACTCGGGATCCTTGTTCGCGAGCCTGCGCCCCTGTTGCCGCTCTTTTGAATATTGGAGCGACGCGTAGTAGGCCGCCGAGGCGATACCCGTCGCTCCCAGTCCCACCCCGATGCGGGCGCCGTTCATCATCTGGAACATGTGGGCCAGTCCCCTGTTCGGTTCTCCCACGAGCCAGCCCCGGCAATCATTTTCTTCACCCAGGCTCAGCTGGACGATGGGAGACCCCCGGTAGCCCATCTTGTGATAGATGCCCGCCGAGTGAACATCATTGAACTCCAGCGAGCCGTTTTCGGTGATACGCTCGCGGGGAACGACAAACAGGGATATGCCCCTGACACCGGCCGGCGCTCCCTTGATCTTGGCCAGAAGCAGGTGAATAATATTGTTCACGCCATCGTGGTCGGCCGCGGAAATAAATATTTTCTGCCCGCGCAACTTGTAATATCCTTCGTCCGTCGGCTCCGCCGACGTGACGGTATCGGCAAGTGAACTCCCCGCCTGGGGTTCCGTCAGTGCCATGGTCCCCTGCCATTCACCGGACATCATGCGGGGCAGGTATGTTTCCTTCATCTCTTCCGTTCCGAAGCTTTCGATGAGCCCCGCCGCCCCGGACGTGAGACTGGCGTAAACAGCAGCCGAATAATTCGCGGCGTCGAAAATGAATTCCGAAAGGAGCATGATCGTCAGGGGAAGCTGCTGTCCCCCCGCTTCGTAGGGAAAATCGGCGCCGATCCATCCCCCGGCACCGAATTCGCGCATGATGGTTTTCACGTGGGGATGAACCTTCACGCGCCCTTCCACCAGCTCCGGCTGGCGGCGGTCCATTTCCTCGAAATAGGGGTGCAAAAGATCTTCACCGACTTTGAGGGCGGTGTCGATCACCATGTCGAAGACTTCATCATTATGGTCGCCATAGTAAGGATACCGCGTCAGGCTGCCGACATCGAAAACATCGTGAATCAGGAATTTCAGGTTGGTTTCGCTGACAAACTTTTCCGCCATGTCGTCTCCTCTCCTTTATCAATATAACTATGATATCCAGCGAAGGTACCGGAACAATCATCTCGTGATCACGGCATCCCGGGGTCCTGCTCAGGACGACGCGGACCTGAGAATAACGTATTTTTTCTTCCCCTTGCGAAGCCGTATTTCACCGGCGGCGTCCAGGTGATTTATGCCGATACGTACGTCGATAGTTGCCACCGGTTCACCGTTCACGTAGGCGCCCCCCTGAGCGATAAGGCGTCTCGCCTCGCCCCTGGACGCACACAGTCCCGTATCGGCAAAGAGTTCAAATGCGGGAATTCCTTCCTCGAGAGAACTTTTTTTCACGGTCACGGTCGGGGCTGCCGACAGGTCCCCTCCCTCTTTCTCGCGGGGGATCGTGCTCGAAGGGAACAACCCGTCGGCAACGGGCCTGGATCCGAAGGCCGCCGCGGCGGCCTTCCAGGCGGCGCGGGCCGCTTCCTCACCGTGAGTAATCTTTGTGGCCTCAAAAGCAAGCACCGATTTGGCCATGTTGAGCTCGGCGTCGGCGAGCGTGCCGACCGCGGCTATTTCCTCCATCGGCAGAAAGGTAAAAAGGGATAAAAAGCGCTCCAGGTCGGCGTCCGCGGTATTAACCCAGTACTGGTAATACTCGTAGGGCGGCGTCAGGGATCCGTCTATCCAGAGCGTACCTTTTTCCGTCTTCCCCATTTTCCGCCCCTGGGAGGTGGTGATGAGGGGGAAGGTGACGCCGAACACCTGCTTGCCCGCCAGGCGGCGCGTCAGGTCGATACCCGCGACGATGTTGCCCCACTGATCGTTACCGCCCATCTGAAGCAGGCAATCGTGGTGACTGGCAAGATAATAAAAATCGTATGACTGCAGGAGCATATAATTAAACTCGACGAAAGTGAGCCCCGTCTCCAGACGCATTCGGTAGCTTTCGGCGGCGAGCATCCTGTTCACGCTGAAGTGCCGTCCCACGTCTCTCAGGAATTCGATGTACTTGAGGTCGGCGAGCCAGTCGGCGTTGTTGAGCAGGATCGCCCCATCCCCGCCGAAATCGAGATAGCGGGCGAGCTGCTTCCCGATGGCTCCGACATTCGCTTCGATCTCATCCCTCGTCATGACCCGCCGGAGTTCCGATTTCCCGCTGGGATCGCCGATCAATCCCGTGCCGCCTCCCACGAGAGCAATGGGACGGTGCCCCGCACGCTGCATGTGAACCAGCGCCATGATGGGTACCAGGCTTCCGATGTGAAGGCTGGCGGCGGTTGGATCAAACCCGATGTAGCAGGTTACGCTCTCGCGCCCGAGCAGTTCCCTGGTGAAGGCCTCGTCCGAAGCCTGTTCTATAAATCCGCGCTGTTCCAATGTGTCGTATACGTTCATGTTCTTCCTTTATTCATCAATTCCCGGGAAATCCCTTGTCCACCATTACTCAAGTGCTTCGCTGACCCTTGTTATCGCCGAGCTCCGGCCACTCCGCCCGTCCACTTCCACGATGACTCCCTGGAGCCATATGTTTCCCTTTGCCACGTCGAACTTATTGGGAAGACCCGTGAGAAATCGTTCCAGGGCTGCTTCCTTTCGAACTCCCAGGACAGAGTCGAAAGCGCCCGTCATGCCCGCGTCGGTGATATATGCCGTCCCGCCCGGCAGAATCCGCTCGTCGGCGGTCTGCACGTGCGTGTGGGTTCCGATAACGGCACTGACTTTCCCGTCAAGATACCATCCGAGGGCCTGCTTTTCCGACGTCGCCTCGGCGTGTATATCAACGATGATGACCGGGACCGGGCGTGAAAGACCATCGATTTCACGCAGAGCACCTTTGAAGGGACAGTCAAGAGGCCGCATGAAGACGCGTCCTTCCAGGTTGATCACGGCCAGTGATGCATTTGACTCGCGCCCGTCCGCCACCACGCTTCCGCGCCCCGGCGTTCCTTCAGGATAGTTGGCCGGCCTCAGAAGCAGGGGATAATCATCAATGAATTCAAGAACATCTTTCTTGTCCCATATATGGTTGCCCGAGGTGAGTACATCAATGGAACTGTGCAGCAGCTCGTCAACAACATCCCGGGTGACGCCGAAACCGCCCGCCGCGTTTTCACAGTTGGCAATCACAACGTCGATCCCGTGGCGTACCCGAAGCACCGGCAGCAGCTGCTTCACCGCCCGCCTCCCCGGTTTGCCGACAATATCTCCGATGAACAGCACCTTCATGATCGCCCGTGCTTATTTCGCATAGTCTGATATCCTCATTTCCCGAATAACGGTTACCTTGATCTGCCCCGGATAAGTCAGCTCGGATTCGATCTTCTTTATTATGTCCCTGCAAAGCATAACGGCGTCGTTATCGCTGGTATGTTCATTCTCCACGAGAATACGGATTTCTCTGCCCGCCTGAATGGCAAAACACTTGTCCACACCGTTGAAGGAATTGGCGATCCGCTCAAGGTCGGTCAGTCGTTTCACATACGTTTCCAGCATTTCCTTCCGCGCTCCGGGACGCGCCGCGGAAAGCGTGTCCGCCGCCTGGACGAGCACGCCAAGCAGCGTGTTGTTTCTACCGTCGTCATGGTGTGCCGCGATTGCCTGGACCACCCTGTCGGACTCGCCGTATTTCTTGGCGTATTCCGCCCCGATGGCCGCGTGGGTCCCCTCGATTTCATGATCGAGGGCTTTTCCGATATCGTGGAGCAGCCCCGCACGCTTGGCTTCCTTGACGTTTGCCCCCACCTCCGCCGCCATCATGCCGGTCAAGTGGGCGACTTCGATGGAATGCTCAAGAACGTTCTGTGAAAAGCTTGTCCGGTATTTCAGCTTTCCCAGCAGATTCAAGAGCTCGGGATTAATATCGTGAATTCCGATGTCGAAGGCGACCCGTTCGCCCGTTTCCCGTATGACCGTATCAATCTCGGCCCTTACCTTGTTCACCACGTCTTCGATTCTTCCCGGGTGTATACGGCCGTCGCTGATGAGACGTTCCAGTGACTTTTTCGCCACTTCCCGCCGCACGGGATCGAAACTGGAGAGAACGACCGCTTCGGGCGTGTCGTCGATGATAAGGTCCGTACCTGTGGCCGCTTCGATAGCCCGGATGTTTCGGCCTTCACGCCCGATGATCCTGCCCTTCATCTCGTCCGAAGGAAGATTAACCACCGACACGGTGTTTTCAGCAACATAATCCGAGGCATAACGCTGCACGGCGTAGGCAAGAATCTCGTGGGCCCGCTTTTCCGCTTCCCTGCGGGCCTCCTCCTCGATTTTTCTGATTGTCGACGCCGCCTCGCCCCGGGCCTCGGTGATCATTGAAGCGACGAGCTGCTGGCGCGCCTCCTCCATCGAAAGACCCGCCACCTTTTCGAGCTGTTGCTGTCGCTCGGTCACAAGTATTTCCGCCTGGCGGTTTTTCTCGGCGAGCTGGGTTTCCCCGGCAATCAGGGACTTTTCGCGGGCCTCGATGGAATTTTCCTTCTGCACCAGAACGTCAAGGCGCTTGTCCAGGGTTTCTTCCTTCTGCTGAAGCCGCGCCTCAATCCTCTCGTACTCCGCTTTCTTCCGACGTGATTCCTCTTCGAGTTCGTTCTTGGCTTTAAGCAGGTAATCCTTGGCCTGCAGAATAGCCTCTTTTCTGATGGTCTCCGTTTCTTTTTTGGCTTCCTCGACGATCCGTGCCGAGAGACTTTCCGACGATTCCAGGAGTTTCCTGGAAATCCGTACCCTCAGCAGGTATCCCCCCCCCGCTCCTGCGGCAATCGCTATCACCACGATTACCGAAAGTAATCCGTAACCGATCAATGTTCATACCTCCCTGTCGCAGTTCCACGTTACGAAACATTTCTGTCGCAGCGTTGAACCATTTACGGGGACACAAAAAAGGAAAGCAATGTAAGAAAAGACTTGCCGGGGCAGGGCTGGAACCGGAAGAGATCAGGAGTACCGGGACCAAAAAAACGCCCCCGATACTCTGCTGATCCTTTTAATCCCCCGCTGATGCCGTGTTAACTATCTTTTTGAACCGTATACAAAGGTGGACGCCCTGTTTTCCGCTTAAGGCTATCTTCCGTCCGTTCCGGAAGGAACGGGGAAGACCTGCTCACCACGGAAAAAGAAGGGCTTCCTTGCATATGGCTGTTGGATCAAAAAAAAACAGTCAATCACGTACACCGCAGGGGATTTCACCATCACGTATTTCCTCTTGTACTTATATAATCTATCAATCTTGCCGCCCGGCTCTCCATCTGGCCCATGTCTTCTTCCCGCTGTTTCCGTACTTCAAACAGCTCGTCAGCTATATTCAAAGCGACCAATATGGCGATGCCCAAATCCGTACCGTCCTTTACAGCCTTCCTTGTTTCTCGTGCTCGATCGTTGACAAAACCGACAACTCGTTCGGCATAGGCGTCTTCTTTGTCGCTGAGGATCGAAAAGTCCTGATCCATCACCCGTATGTCGAAACGTTTCTTCAAACACCGTCCCCTTTGGTTTATGACGGAAGCTCCAGCGTATCGAGCTTTTCAAGGAGGGATTCGACTTTTACTCGAACCGCGTCCTTGTCTTCCTGCAAAGCACGAATTGTCGCGTTCGCTTCCCTGAGTTCCCGATCCTTCGCCAGTATTACCTCGTCCTGTTCAGCCAGCTGCTCTTTCAGTTCGACGCATCGGTCGACCACTTGTTTTATTTTCGCCTCAAGCTGATCAAATTTTCCCGACTCCACTATTCAGACACCTTTCTCGTCTCTCTATGAATAAAATCCAACCTTTTTAAAACATAACGTGATTATTACTATTAACAGGTCCGCCGGAAAAGTCAAGGTGAATTCTGCCCGAAGAGGTCTTGTCGAAATGGCAAATGATCAAGCAAATACAGACAGTTAAACGAGTCTCTCCTGACTGTCGGGCGACATCAGCACCTCTGTTGAGTGAAGAAACCGGTGCAGCGATTCCAGGACGGCTTCCCTGCTTTTCTCCTCAAGAACGGTCTTTCTGAACCGGGCGCCGCCGGGCAGACCTTTCGTATACCAGAGCATGTGTTTTCTAAAAATAAACATGCCCCGGTTCTCCCCGTACAGGTCGAGAGCGAGGTGCATGTGACGTCTGATCGTCTCTTCCCGTTCCGTCGGGGAAGGGCCACCCGCTGAAAGTCCCGATTCCTCTTCCCGCAGGGCATCCCTGAAAATCCATGGATTCCCCAGACTTCCCCTGGCCACCATGACCGCGTCACAGCCGGCGACATCCCTGATCCGGCGGATATCGGCGGCCGTCCAGATGTCGCCGCTTCCGATAACCGGAACGGAAAGAACGTTTTTGACCTGCGCCGTGAGACGCCAGTCCGCGCCTCCCCTGAATCCCCTGACCGCCGTCCGGGGATGAACGGTCACCGCGTCGACACCGCAATCCTGTACAATACGCGCAATTTCAACAACATTAATAGACGCCTCGCTCCAGCCGGATCTGAGTTTCACCGTGAGAGGACAGGTCACCGCACGGCGCACCACCGATACAATGGCGGCAACACGTGCCGGATCTTTCATCAGGGCGGCGCCGGCGCCGTTTCGTATAACCTTTTTGACGGGGCACCCCATGTTAATGTCCACAAGATCAGCGCCCTGTTCAACCGCGATAATCGCCGCCTCCGCCAGTGCCTCCGGGTTGGCACCGAAAAGCTGAATACCCAGGGGTTTGTCGCCGGGCGGCGAGGCAAGATATTCGAAAGACCGGCCGGTTCCACGCACGAGACCTTCAGCGCTGATCATCTCGCTATAGCAGAGCGAGGCGCCGAAACTCCGCGCCACCATCCTGAATGCGGAATCGCTGATGCCGGCCATGGGCGCCAGAAAAAGACCGTTTGATAACGAAAGACTGCCGATATTCATGATTTCATGCCCGCACAATTTCACCCGTTCGGGCGGTTCCGACGGTGACGGCATTAGCGCACAAAAAAATACGCACTGTCAAGATGTAACCATCTAGTCCCCTCCAGAAGGACTTTTTACGGGACCGATACACCCACTCAGGGGAGGGGGAGAAGCTTTCAGAGATAATTTTTTTATCCCCCTCTCCCTTCAAGGGAGAGGGTCGGGGTGAGGGTGAACAATGCCGTTGTGTACCGATTTCCCCCTCCCCTTATTCCCCTCCCTCCAGGGGAGGGGAAACAATTTAGGGGATCATCACCTCCCTCAGGGGAAGGGAAGAAAACTTCAGAGATTATCCCCTTCCTCCAGGGAAAGAGAAAAAGCTTCAGGGATTATCGCCTCTCCCCGGGGGAATGGAGAGAATTTTTTACAGGACCGGTATATCCCTTCCGGGGACTTTTTTAGGACCATACATCCCGCCCAGTACATTATTTCAGAACTTTACAAAACCGCCGCATTCGTCATATATTTTTAAGGATGGTATAACTCCCTGACGGGGACACGGCCCGCAGGTACTTTCCGGATTCCCTCTTGCCTGGTTTTTATCCTGTACAGCTGGAGACTACCGGATCGCGCTTCGCTTGTCCGACAGGATGGTATAATGAAGTTTGTCAAAAGTCTCGATATACCGGAATCATATTTTTTCACTGCAATCTTCTCAAAGAACAGAACAACTGAGGTTATCTCCGCATGAACAGTATCGACGCCGAGTTTGTCACGAGCGCCGTACGCCGCTCCGGATATCCGGCGGGAACGCTTCCTGAAGTGGCGTTTGCCGGCCGTTCAAACGTCGGAAAATCATCGGTTATCAACACCGTGCTCGGCAGAAAACGTCTGGCCCGCACCAGTGGTACGCCCGGCAGAACCCAGCAGATAAATTTTTTCCTCGTCCGGCGGGCGGCCCACTTCGTCGATCTCCCGGGATACGGGTTCGCCCGGGTGCCCCGAGCCGTCAAAGAGCAGTGGGGACCTATGGTGGAAGAATACCTGCAAACCAGGCAGAACCTGAAACTTGTCGTCGTAATTCTCGACATACGTCGGGATACTTCACCGGAGGACCGGACGCTGATCGACTGGCTTGTTCACTACGGAATTCCTCACCGTTTCGTATTGACAAAAGCGGATAAGCTGTCGAAAAGCGCTGCCGCCGCAAGGCGACGTGACCTGGCGAAGCCGTTGCAGGTTCCGGCGGACGAACTCATACTGTTCTCGGCACGAACGGGACAGGGCCGTTCAGAGCTCCTGGCGGCCTTTTCGGACATTGTCCCGTTCCCGCGGAATCCCGGCGAAACGCCGTGACCGGCGTTCATTTTTGCCTTGACATAGGTGGTGAAGTTTGTTAGCGACGATGCGGTTCTTTAGTATGGCTTACCATGCATGCGGACAGCGGTCGGCTGCCCTGCCGATCCGGACTGATGATACAGACACTAAACACGAGGTGTGAAGACAAGTGTTAAACGATACTGAAAAAATCGGCGCCGTTATGGTTGTGGGATCGGGCATCGCGGGCATACAGGCTTCTCTGGATCTCGCCAACTCGGGAATGAAAGTATATCTTGTTGAAAATGACATCAGTGTCGGTGGTGTCATGGCCCAGCTTGACAAGACATTCCCCACCAACGATTGTTCCGCCTGCATCCTTTCTCCGAAACTCGTCGAGGTGGGACGACACCCCAATGTTGAAATCATGACGAGGCGGACCGTGGATTCCGTCGACGGGGAACCGGGCCGCTTCACCGTTTCGCTCACCAGGGCGCCCCGCTACGTGGATATCGACAAGTGTACCGGGTGCGGCGACTGTGCCAAGGTCTGTCCGGTCATCGTCCCGAACCGCTTCAACGAAGGCCTTGACTACGAAAAGGCCATTTACCGGAAATTCCCCCAGGCAATTCCCAGCGCCTTCGCCATCGACAAGCTCGGCACGGCGCCGTGCAAGGCAGCATGCCCGACCCATATCAGCGTGCAGGGGTACGTCGCCCTCATCGCCGACGGAAAATACAAGGAAGCCCTCAAACTCATCAAGCAGGAAAACCCCTTCCCCGCCGTCTGCGGCCGCGTGTGCGACCACCTCTGCGAAAAGGCCTGCAAGCGTGGCGAGGTGGATCAGCCCGTTGCCATCATGTATCTCAAGCGTTTCGTGGCCGATCTCGATTTGAATGACGAAACGAAGTACATACCGGACATAAAAGAAGACAAGGGGAAAAAGGTTGCCATAATAGGCGCCGGACCGGCAGGGCTCAGTGCCGCCTACTATCTGGCCGCCGAGGGCTACAAGGTTGTCGTGTTTGAATCACTCCCCGTCGCCGGCGGTATGCTGACCGTGGGCATACCCGAGTACCGTTTGCCCAAGGACGTGCTGAACGCCGAGATCGCAACGATACAGGAAATGGGCGTCGAGATCCGCCTGAATACGAAAGTCGGCGAAGATGTTACCTTTGAAGAACTTCGGAGTGATTACGACGCCGTTTTTATTGGAACGGGCGCTCACAAAAGCAGCAAGCTCAACGTGCCCGGCGAGGACGAATTTGAAGGAGTGGTGCACGGCATCGACTTCCTGCGCCGCGTGGCGCTAGGTGAAAAAGTATTCCTGGGGAACCGGGTAGCCGTGGTGGGCGGCGGCAACGTGGCCATGGACGCCGTCAGGACGGCCCTCCGGACGGGCTCGAAGGAAGCCTTCGTGCTCTACCGCAGGACCCGTGCCGAAATGCCCGCCGCACCGGAGGAGATCGAGGAGGCCCTGCACGAGGGCATCAAGATGGAATTTCTTGCCGCTCCCAGGAAAGTGATCGGCGAAGGCGGCAAGGTCACGGGCATCGAATGTGTCCGGATGGAACTCGGCGAGCCGGACGAAAGCGGCAGGCGACGCCCCGTTCCAATCGAGGGATCTGAATTTGTTATAGAGTGTGACGCCGTCATTCCCGCCATCGGCCAGGCGTGCGACCTTTCCTTCCTGGAGCAGGAACAGGATATCTCCATCAACAAGTGGAACAATATCGAAGCCGACGAGGTCACCTTCGCCACAACGATGGAAGGCGTCTTTGCCGGCGGCGATAATGTGACCGGTCCGTTGACGGTTGTCAAGGCCATCAATGCCGGCAAGGAAGCGGCCCGATCGATCAACCGTTACCTGCAGGGCGCGGATATCGCCCTGGGCCGGGCTCGTAACTGGGAAGAAAACGTCGCCGACAAGGCCGATGTCAGCGGGACGCCGAAAAAGCTCCGTCCCGCCATGCCCGAACTCGATCCGGAAGAACGGAAAACTCACTTCAACGAAGTCATCCTCGGCTACACCGAGGAGCAGGTCGTGGAAGAAGCCCGGCGCTGCCTCAGTTGCGGCATCTGTTCGGAATGTTATCAATGCGTGGACGCGTGTGTTGCCGGGGCGATCGACCACGACATGAAAGAAGAGCATGAAACCGTCGAGGTGGGTTCCATCATCGCCGCGCCGGGATTTGAAGTCTTCGACGCGTCCATTCGGGGCGAGTACGGTTTCGGCCTTTATGAAAACGTCATTACCAGCATCCAGTTCGAGCGTATTCTGTCTGCTTCCGGACCCTATTTCGGGCACGTGCAACGTATTTCCGACGGCAAGGAACCGCGAAAGATCGCCTTCATACAATGTGTCGGGTCCCGGGATGTCAACTGCGGCAACAGCTGGTGTTCCTCGGTGTGCTGCATGTACGCAACGAAGGAAGCCATCATCGGCAAAGAACACGCCAAGGACATGGAAGCCACCATCTTCTATATGGACATCCGGGCCTACGGCAAGGATTTCGACCGGTTCGTGGACCGGGCCAAGAACGAGTACGGCGTCCGGTACATTCGTTCAATGCCTTCCATGATCAAGGAGCTGCAGCAGACGAAAAACCTGCTTATGACGTATGTGCAGGAAGACGGCACGCTGATCGAGGAAGAATTCGATATGGTTGTCCTTTCCGTCGGCCTCACGCCTCCCAGGGACGCGGAAAAACTCTCAAAAAGTCTGGGCATAGAACTGGAGGAACACGGATTCTGCAGGACTTCCCTTGAAAACCCGGTACAGACAACCCGCGAAGGTGTGTATGTCTGCGGCGCCTTCGGCGGCCCCAAGGACATTCCCGAAACGGTCATGGAAGCGAGCGGCGCCGCGTCCTGCGCCGGTTCCCTGCTCGCGTCGCGACGGGGTACGCTCATTACGGAAGAAGAATTGCCTCAGGAAACAGATATACGGGGTGTGGGACCGCGCATCGGAGTTTTTGTCTGCCGGTGCGGCATCAATATAGGCGGCGTCGTGGACGTTCCCGCGGTAGTGGAATACTCGAAAACCCTGCCCAATGTCGTCTTTGCCGACGAGAACCTCTTCACCTGCTCGCAGGATACGGCGGTGAAAATGGGCGAAGTGATAAAAGAGGAACACCTTACCCGGGTCGTCGTGGCTTCCTGCTCTCCCCGGACCCACGAGCCCCTGTTCCAGGAAAACTGCGAAAAGGCCGGCCTTAACCGCTATCTCTTCGAAATGGCCAATATCCGCGACCAGGATTCCTGGGTGCACATGAACGAACCGGAAAAAGCCACGGAAAAAGCAAAAGACCTCGTTCGCATGGCCGTCGCCAAGTCCCAGTTCCTGACGCCGCTCAAGCCGGGTCAATTAGGCGTCAACAAGGCGACACTCGTCATCGGCGGCGGCCTGGCAGGCATAACGGCGGCCCTCAACCTGGCAGATCAGGGTTTCGAGGCATATCTCGTGGAAAAAGAACAGGAGCTGGGAGGAAACTATCGGAAGTTGCACTACACGCTGGAGGGCCTGGACACACAGCGCCACCTGTCGGCACTCCTGGAACGCGTGAAAAACAACAACCTGGTCCATGTTTTCACCGGCGCCTCCATCAAGAGCCTCGACGGATTCATCGGTAATTACAAGACCGTCGTGGAAGCGGGCGGGAAGGAACATGCCTTCGAGCACGGCGTGGTAATCATCGCCACCGGCGCTTATGAAAATGATACTGATGAATACCTGCGGGGCACGCACAACGCCGTGGTGACGCAACGGGAACTGGAACAGTTCATTCACGACGGTAATCCGAAGGCCATGGACGCCAGGAGCGTCGTCATGATCCAGTGCGTGGGATCACGCTGCAAGGAACGCCCCTACTGCAGCCGTTACTGCTGCAGTGAGGCCATCAAGAACGCCCTGAAGCTGAAGGAAGCCGATCCCGACAGGGATATCACTATTATTTACCGCGATATACGAACATACGGTCTGAAAGAGGATTATTACAAGAAGGCGCGCGAGGCCAACGTCAAGTTCGTCCGCTACGAAGAAGACCTGAAGCCGGAAGTGACGGCTGACGGTGACGGGCTGCGCATATCCCTCTTCGACTACATTCTCAACGAAAAGGTGGAACTGCACGCCGACCTGCTGGCGTTGAGCGTGGGAACCGTCCCCAACCCTGATAACGGGGAGATCAGTCAGCTGCTCAAGGTCTCCACCAACCAGGACAACTTCTTCCTCGAGGCGCACGTCAAACTCCGCCCGGTGGATTTCGCCACCGACGGCGTGTTCGTGTGCGGTATGGCCCACTCGCCGAAAATGAGCGATGAATCGGTCACCCAGGCGAACGCCGCCGTATCGCGGGCCCTGACGATTCTCACGAAGGATTACATCGAGGCGGAAGGTAAGACGGCCTACGTCAATAAGGAGCGGTGCATGGGTTGCGGTCTTTGCGAACTGAACTGCCCCTTCGGCGCCATTGAGGTGAATAAGGTCGAGCGGTACGCCGAGGTTAATTCGGTTCTGTGTAAAGGATGCGGTGTCTGCACGGCCTCCTGCAGGATGAACGCCGTCGATCTGTACGGTTTCAATAACGAGGAAATTCTGGCCCAGATCGGCGCCCTGTAACCGATCCCGGCACAGACAAGGTAGAGGATGCCATGACTGAAAATAACACGAACGAAAACTGGGAACCCAAAATCGTCGCCTTTGTGTGCAACTGGTGCACCTACGCTGGCGCCGACCTGGCGGGGATCAGCAGGATACAGTATCCGCCGAACGTGCGGCTCATCCGGCTGCCCTGTTCCGGGCGGGTCAACCCTTTTTATGTTGTCAAGGCCCTGCAGGAAGGAGCGGACGGCGTGCTTGTTTCCGGCTGCCATCCCGGCGAGTGCCATTACCTGACGGGCAACCTCTCGGCGCGAAGAAAATTCGCCATGCTGAAAAGGTTTCTTTCCTATATCGGCATCGAGCCCGACCGAACGATGTTCACCTGGGTATCGGCGTCGGAGGGGGAAAAATTCGCCAACGTCATCAAAGGGGTGACCGAACGGGTGAAAGCCCTTGGCCCCGCCGAGAAACTGATAAAGGCCCTGTAGACGGCACGCAGGTAATTTTTAAACAACACAGAGTGAGGAATCGGAAACTGTGGAAAATATCGAAAAGCAATTGAGGGAAGAGGCCAGGAAACTGCTTTCTGAAAAGAAGGTGGACGCGCTGGTCGGGTACGAGCAGGGGACGCTTCCCTACCAGGCCGCGCCCTGTATCATAACGGAGCCCGAGGAGGCCGACAGGCTGGTGTGGAACCCCTTCTGCTCCGTTAACCTGGCCAAATATGTTCACGACCTCATTTTTCAGCACCGGGAGTCGCAGACACGGACCAAGCCGGAAGACCGGACGAAAAAAGTCGTGGGCGTCATCGCCCGGGGCTGCACCACACGCTCGATTGTTATCCACCTTCAGGAACGGCAGTACGAGCGGAACGAGGTGGTCATCGTCGGTGTACCCTGCACCGGCTACATCGCGAAAAGGAAGCTCTTCCGCGCGCTCGAAGGCGCCGAACCTCTTGCCTGCGCCGTTGAAGGCGACTCGCTGAAGGTCGAAACCGCCCAGGGTTCGAAATCGATCCTGATCAGGGACATTCTTTCCGACAGTTGCCTCACCTGCCGGTACAACAACCCCGTCATTTCCGATATAAACGTGGGCGAGCCGGCTCCTCCCATGAATCCCGACGGGGAATACAACGATGTGGATGCCTTTGAAAACCTTCCCACCGACGAGAGATGGGCCTATTTCACAAAGGAAATGGACAAGTGCATTCGCTGTTATGCCTGCCGCAACACCTGCCCTTCGTGCTACTGCAAGGTCTGTTTTGTGGAACAGAGTCAGCCCAGATGGGTAGGTGTCAGTGTCGACGAGTCCGACACGCAGGTCTTTCAGATCATGCGCATTTTCCACCAGGCCGGCCGGTGTGTCGACTGCGGTTCCTGCGTCGAGGTCTGTCCCATGGGCGTCGACCTGAGAAAATTCCTGAAAAAACTCGACAAGGACGGCTTCGATCTTTTTGAACACCGGGCGGGAGAATCCCTCGAGGACCCGCCGCCCCTGGGAGCGTTCTCAACCTACGACAAGGAAGATTTCATCTTCGAACCTTAAGTGGAATCAAGGGAGCAGCTATGGCTACGTTCTTAGAAGAGGTCAACGAAAAAATAAACGGCGTTCCCATTCAGGCCTGTTATCATTGCCGGAAATGCACCGCCGGGTGTCCCGTCGCTTTTGCCATGGAACACAATCCCAACAAAATCATAAAGATGATCCAGATGGGCATGCGTGACGAGGTTCTCAACAGTTCCACCATCTGGCTCTGCGCGTCCTGCGAGACCTGTGTCACCCGCTGTCCCAACAATGTGGACATCGCCCGCATGATGGACGTTCTGCGGGAAATCGCCATCGAGTCGAAGGTCCCGGTGAAAGAAAAGAGAATACTGAAATTTCACGAGGCCTTCCTGTCCAACATAAAGTCGGGAGGACGCATCAACGAGCCCATGATGCTCGTCAATTACAAGCTCAGATCGGGAGATTATTTCTCCGACATGGCCATGGGCATGAGTATGTTCATGAAGGGAAAAATAAAGCTTATTTCTCCCCGGACGAAGGACATGAAATCGGTGCGGGCCATATTCAAGTCAACAGGCGCGTAAAGGGACGGCGCCGTCGTTCCGCATCGGCGTTTGCTATTCTTTGAAGGAGGCGTTACTTGAAAGTTTCATATTATCCGGGATGTTCGCTTCATGCTACGGGAAAGGAATATGACCTTTCCGTGAAGGCCGTCAGTTCGGCGCTCGATATCGATCTGCAGGAAGTCGACGACTGGTCCTGTTGCGGTGCCTCGTCGGCCCACATGACGAACTTTAAATTGTCCGTGGCTCTTCCGGCCAGAAGCCTGATCGCCGCAGAAAAAAATCCGGGAGATGTCATGGTTCCCTGCGCCGCCTGTTTCAACCGTTTGAAGACGGCCCAGCACCATCTCAGACGCGACGAATCCCTGAAAAAGGAAGTCGAGGAAATCGTGGGCGGTACGTTCCACGATACGGTCGAGATACGACATCCCCTTGACATTTTTTACAACGACATCGGTACCGACACCATACGCGACAAGGTGCAAAAAAAACTTGCGGGGTTGAAGCCTGTTTCGTATTACGGGTGCCTCCTGTTGAGACCGCCCGAGATCTGCCAGCTCGACAACTATGAAAATCCCGTCATCATGGACAATCTGCTGAACTCCATAGGCGCCGAGTCGATGCCCTGGTCATACAAGACTGATTGTTGCGGCGGCAGCCTTACCCTGGGAAAAACGGACGTGGTGGTCCGCCTGGTGGACAAACTGATGACCATGGCCCGGGAAGCGGGAGCGAACTGCCTGGTGACGGCCTGTCCCGTCTGCTTCGCCAATCTCGATATGCGGGCCAGCGAGAATGTCCGGCTGCCTACCTTTTATTTCACCGAAATTTTGGCACTGGCACTGGGTCTCGAGGGGCCGGAATCGTGGTTCAGGAGCCACAACACGGACCCCCGTCCGCTGCTGAAATCGCTCAACCTGCTATAACGGTGAGGGAAAACAAGAATATCCCCATACGGGGAAATAACGAAAAATCATCAGTTGCATAAGGGAAAATATGGAAACGAGACTGATCAAGAAAGAGCTCCTGCCCGGCCTGATCAAGGGATTGGCGGAGGACACCCTCGTGTACGCGCCGGTTCAGGAAGAGGACGATGTCTTTTTCAGGGTACTTGAAAAAGATATGGAACCCCTGGCGGAGTTCGGCAACGCGAAGAACGCCCCGAAAAATTTCTTCTTTCCCCAGGCAGAAACCATGATGCGCTTCATGAAAAAGGAGCGTGGTTCAGAACTTGAGAGGGTCCCCGGCGATTTCCCGGAAGCGGTCCTGTTCGGCGTCCGGCCCTGCGACGCCAGGAGCTTCGTCCTTCTCGACTTTGTCTTCGACGATCCGAAATATCGCGACCCCTACTACATGGAAAGACGTGAAAAAACGACGATCGTTTCCCTCGCCTGTGTTCACCCTCCTTACAGCACCTGTTTCTGCACCTCCATGGGCGGTCATCCATTTTCCTCTGATGGCGCGGATGTGCTGCTCGTCGACATGGGCGACGACTGGCTGGCGGAGTGCATAACCGACAAGGGAGAAAAACTGCTTGAAAAGCTGGGCGACCTGCCCAAGGCGGACGACGAGGTTCTCGCGCGCAAAGAAGAAATGGCGAAGCAGGCCGCCGCGGAAATCACCACGTCAGTCCCCGGCAAAGAAATCAAACCGTGGCTGGATGAAAATTTCGACCATCCGTTCTGGGACAGTGTCCACGTTGGCTGTCTCGCCTGCGGGACCTGCACCTATCTCTGTCCCACCTGCCACTGCTTCGACATTACCGATGAAGCGAAGGATTCGGAAGGCAGGCGTATAAGGAGTTGGGATTCCTGCATGTACTGGCTTTTCACGCGTGAAACATCGGGGCACAACCCCCGCCCCTCTCAGAAGGAGCGCTGGCGCCAGCGATTCATGCACAAATTTAAATATTTCGTCGATAATTACGACGCCATCGCATGTGTCGGTTGCGGACGCTGCGTCAGGTACTGTCCCGTCAATATCGACATACGAAAAATCGCCCAGGATATTGCGAAACTATAGTTTGTGGAGATCATGATGGAAAAAAATCCCTATGTGCCCATGCCGGTTAACGTTGATAAAATTATCACCGAGGTGACAACGAAGGACATCAAGACGTTCCGCTTTTCCTTCGTCAACAAAGAAGATGAAGAGTCCTTCGCTTATCTTCCCGGTCAGTTCGCCGAACTTTCCCTGTTCGGCAAGGGGGAATCACCTATTGGAATCGCTTCGTCACCAACGGACAAGGGATACGTGGAGTTCACGGTACAGAAGGCGGGCGTGGTAACGTCGGAACTGCACAGTCTTGAAGAGGGGACCCTCATGGGTATACGAGGCCCTCTGGGAAACACCTGGCCGCTGGATTATCTGGAAGGAAAAAACGTGGTCGTCGTGGGCGGTGGTTTCGCCTTTACGACGCTTCGTTCGCTCACCAACTACATGCTCTACGAAGAAAACCGGCCCCGGTTCGGCAAAATCACCGTCGTTTACGGCGCGCGTGAACCCGGACTTCTCCTGTATAAAGATGAACTTGCCCTCTGGGAAAAACGGGATGATATCGACATGCACGTCACCGTCGACAAGGGCGACGCGGACTGGAAAGGGCGGGAAGGGTTTGTCCCCGCCGTGTGCAAGGAAGTCGCTCCCAGTTCGGAAAACGCCGTCGCGCTGATCTGCGGACCACCCATCATGATCCGTTTCACGTTGCCGGAATTTTTCAACCTTGGATTCTCGAAGGAAAATATTTATACCTCTCTTGAAATGCGCATGAAGTGCGGTATCGGCAAATGCGGCCGCTGCAATGTAGGCAGCAAGTATGTCTGCAAGGACGGCCCTGTTTTTTCGCTCGCCGAACTGGATGAGCTGACCCCGGAATATTGATCGCCCACATCGGCGGTTGACGGGCGGGCGCTGTCAAAACCCGCCCGTTTCCTGTTTCAGAGGCAAAAGCACTCCGCGACCGGTGTCGTTCTTGCCGGTTCGAACATTTATGAGCAGGATTCGATACCGGGGCCTGCATTCCATCATTTTTCACACAAGGAGAAGAGTAAACCGTGTCACTGATACATAAAAAACGATACCTGTCCGCGAACGTGGTGGAAATGATCGTCGAAGCCCCCGATATCGCAGCCACGCGGAAAGCGGGGCAGTTCGTGGTCATCATGACCGACGAGCGGGGTGAGAGGATTCCCCTCACCATTGTTGAGTCGGACGTAGCCGCGGGCACGGTGACCATCATATTCCAGATCGTGGGCAAGACGACCACCTGCCTGGCCGATATGAATCCCGGCGATGAACTCTACACTGTACTGGGACCGCTCGGACGGCCGACTGAAATCGAAAAATTCGGCACAACCGTCTGCGTCGGCGGCGGTGTGGGAATCGGCGTGGCCTATCCCATCGCGAAGGCCCTCAGGGAAGCCGGGAACAGGGTTGTCTCCATCATCGGCGCCCGGACGAAGGATATCCTTATTCTGGAAGACGCCCTGGGGGCGATCAGCGACCGGCTCATCACGGCCACCGACGACGGCAGCTACGGCGTCAAGGGATTCGTCAGCGATGTTCTGCAGGAACTGATCGATTCGGGGGAGCGGATCGACCGCGTCTTCGCCGTCGGTCCTGTCCCCATGATGAAGGTGGTCTGCGACGTGACCCGTCCCGCCGGTATTCCCACGGTGGTGAGTCTCAACCCTATCATGGTGGACGCCACGGGCATGTGCGGCGCCTGTCGTGTTGCCGTGGGAAACGAAACGAAACTGGCCTGCGTGGACGGTCCTGAATTCGACGGACACCAGGTTGATTTCGAACTGCTAACCACGCGTCTGCGCATGTATTACCGCGAAGAAAAGGAAGCGATGGAACAATTCAGGTGTCATTGTGATGGAAAATAAACCGAAACGAGAAAAGACACCCCGCCAGCCGATGCCGGAACAGGAACCGGCCGTCCGGAGAACCAACTTCGACGAAGTCCCTCTGGGTTATACGGAGGGCCAGGCGCTCGTGGAGGCGTCACGCTGTCTCCGCTGCAAGAGACCCTTCTGCGTTGACGGCTGTCCTGTTGACGTTGATATACCGGGATTCATAGCACTGGTATCGGAAAAGAAGTATACCGACGCCGCCCGCCTGATCAAGGGAACCAACAGCCTGCCGTCTATCTGCGGGCGGGTCTGCCCGCAGGAGAGCCAGTGCGAAAAATTCTGTGTGCTCGGCAAAAAGGATAAACCGGTGGCAATCGGCCGCCTGGAACGGTTCGTCGCGGACTACGAACGAACCGCCGGTGATGTTTCCCTGCCTCCGCTGCCCGCCTCCACGGGAAAGCGGGTGGCCGTCGTGGGCGCCGGGCCGGCTGGACTCACCATCGCCGGCGACCTGATCAGGCGAGGGCACGAGGTCACCGTATTCGAAGGACTTCACAAACCGGGCGGTGTCCTCATATACGGCATTCCCGAATTCCGGCTGCCCAAGGCCATCGTTGACGCGGAAGTAGACTACCTGGTCCGCCTGGGCGTTGATATCAAAACCAACATGGTAATCGGTCGGGGTAAAACCGTCGACGATCTCTTCGCCGAAGGTTACGACGCGGTCTTTCTCGGCGTCGGGGCCGGCGCTCCCGTTTTTATGAACATTCCCGGAGAAAATCTCAGCGGCATTTATTCCGCCAACGAATACCTGACCCGTTCGAACCTGATGAAGGCCTACCGTTTTCCCGAGTACGACACCCCCATCGCCCGGGGGAAGCGGGTAACCGTCCTGGGAGGCGGCAATGTTTCGATGGACTCGGTCCGAACGGCATTGCGCCTGGGGGCGGATAAAGCCACCATTGTGTACCGGCGCACCAGGGCGGAAATGCCCGCCCGAAACGAAGAGATTCACCATGCCGAAGAGGAGGGCGTGGCGTTCCAGTTTCTCACTAATCCCGTGGAATACCTCGGCAACGACAAGGGATGGGTGCGCGCCATGAAGTGCATCCGCATGGAACTGGGGGAACCCGATGATTCGGGCAGGCGACGACCCGTTCCCGTCGAAGGATCAGAGTTTATCATTGAAACGGATATGGTCGTTGTCGCGATCGGCACGGGTGCGAATCCTGTTATCCCGACAACCACGCCGGGTCTCGAGATTAATCGGTGGGGTTATATAACAGCCGACGAAGAAACGGGCGCGACGAGCCGCCCCGGCGTATTCGCGGGCGGCGACATCGTCACGGGATCTGCCACGGTGATTCTGGCGATGGGCGCGGCCAAGAAGGCGGCCCGCGCCATTGATGAATACCTGAACAGGGCGTAACCACGCTCCGTTGAAGGAAACGCCCGATTCCATCGCGTCCGCGCCGGTCCTTTCCGGGACTGAACGACCGCGGCATTGACCGGAAACGTCACTGTCTTCGTGGAGGAAACCGGACATGTCTCTTTCCGTAGTTATCATAACGAAAAATGAAGAGACGGCTATCGAAGCCTGTCTCGACTCCGTCGCCTGGGCGGACGAGATCATCGTCTTCGATTCGGGAAGCACGGACAGGACGGTGGAAATCTGCCATCGCTACACCGAAAGAGTCTATGAAACGGACTGGCCCGGCTTCGGCCCCCAGAAGAACCGGGCCATGGCACAGGCGACGGGAGACTGGATATTATCCCTGGACGCCGATGAGCGAATCCCTCGCGAGCTGCAGGAAGAAATCCAACAGGCCGTGGCGGATCCTGACGCGCCGGAAGCCTTTGAAATGCCGCGACTTTCCAGTTTTTGCGGACGGCCGATACGCCACGCCGGATGGTGGCCCGATTACATAACCCGCCTGGCAAGGAACGGTTCCGCCCGTTTCAGCGACGATCTCGTCCATGAGCGGCTTATTATTGAAGGGACCACGGGGCGCCTTACCAATCCCATATTGCACGAGGCCTTCGAATCTCTGGAGGACGCCATCGAAACCATGAACCGCTACACGACCGCCGGGGCGCTTATGATGCGCCGAAGAGGGGGATCGTCGTCCCTGTGGAAAGCCGTTTCGCACGGCCTGTGGAGCTTTGTTTACAGTTACATCGGGCGGGGCGGGTTCCTCGACGGCAGGGAAGGATTCCTTGTCGCCCTCTATGTCGCCGAGCACACCTTTTACCGTTATGCCAAGCGGCTGTACCTGAAAGACGACCAAACACAATGAGCACCGTACCGCCACAGGACCGTCAAAAAGACCTGTCCCGGCAAACCGGAAATCCGCGATTGGTTCAGCCTGTTTACGGTACAGACAGTTCAACACTCCGTTTATTCGGCGAGATATGTGCTGCCCGATGCACATTCAGACCGAACCGTGAAGGTTGCGCCGTAATGACATGACAAGCTGAATCACCCATGAGCGGTTCCACCGCGAAAGAGGAAGCGCCCCCTCCACTTGCTCCCCTCCCTCCAGAAGAGGGAAAAAGATATAGTCGGTTCCTGGGTTCCTGCCTGCCCGGTCTATCCTTCGACGGGGCTCTACCCCTTCGGGGCACGCGAGGATGACCGGGTTATTGGTTATCCCCCCCCCTTGAAGGGGGAGGGTCAGGGTGGGGGTGAAAGAGCAGGCGTGAATGGTGGCGCGAAACCTGCAGAAACATTCTCTCTGATGGAGCCAC
>LQBH01000003.1 GCA_002030015.1 delta proteobacterium MLS_D | reverse complement strand
GTCAATGCAACAGAAATCGGGGGGGCCACATCCGCGATTGATTTTCTGTAGAGCAGAATACCGGGTCATCAGTATGCAAAGTCGAAGGATATAACAGAGAGACGAGAAGCCATGGGTGAGGGGCCACATTTTCCCTGTCCCTTCCCCTGGAGGGAGGGGATTAAGGGGATGGGCTGCCTGCGCCAGGCATGATTTTTCTCCGGAGGTTTCGCGGCACTATTGCACACCTGCTTTTTCACCCCCACCCCAACCCTCTCCCCTCGAGGGGGAGGGAATAAAAACCCGTGTCTTACCGAATTAACGGGGTGTTAAACCGTCTGTACCATGAACAGGCTAAACCGATCGCGGATTTGGGGGATCGCTTTGATGATGACGGCATGCCGCATTTGCCGGGACCTGTTCCCGTTTTTAACGTTGGTGACGCAACGGAATTTTAGTGATCGGTGACCAGTTTTGAAAAATCAGCCACGCGGAAAAAAAGTTCCGCCATGTCCGCGAGCAGTGCGAGCCTGTTCGACCGGATTCGCTCGTCGTCAGCCATGACAAGAACGGATTCAAAGAAGGCGTCCACGGGTTTCCGCAGTCGGGCCAGGAGAGACAGGGCTTCCCGATAATCGTCTTCATCGAGGGCCGTGCCCGCTTCCCCGCCGATATTCCGGTAGGTTTCGTAGAGATTTTTCTCGGCGTCCGATTCGAAAAGCGTTTCGTCGATAGTTCCGCCGTCGAATCCCTTTAAAATATTCACGATCCGTTTGAAGGCCGTCACCAGGGGCTCGAAATCGGGATGATTTTTGAATACTTCCACGGCCTCGATCCTGGCGGCGCTGTCCACAAGATCGTTTCCACCGGTGCTCAATACGGCGTCGACGACATCATAGGGATGTCCCTGGCTGATGAGCTGGTTTTCGAAACGTCCCCTGAAGAAGTCCAGAACGTCCGACCTGGTTTCCTCGACGGGTCGCTTGAGTATGGACGTCATGGTCGCCAGGCTTTGATCGACCAGGTCGTCCAGGGACAGCCGCCAGTTTTTATTTAAAATGATGTTTATCACGCCCAGTGCCTGCCGTCTCAGGGCGTAGGGATCGGCCGTTCCCGTGGGAATGAGATTCACGCCGAAACAGGCCGTGATGGTGTCCGTCTTGTCGGCGATGCCGACGATGGCGCCGATGTCGGATTCCGGAAGGTCGCCGCCGGCCTGGACGGGCAGGTAATGTTCGTAGACGGCCCGGGCCACCGCCGGATCTTCGCCCTGGAGCAGGGCGTATTCCCGGCCCATGACACCCTGGAGCTCAGGGAATTCATACACCATCTGTGTTTCGAGATCCGCCTTGCAGAGAAGAACAGCCCTGTCGACCGTCGACGCCAGCTCCGGATTAACTTTTTCTGTTATGGAGGCCGCCAGTTTACGGAAACGCATGACCTTTTCGTAGGACGTTCCCATGAGGCTGTGAAAAACAACATTCTTGAGGGCTTCCAATCCCTGTTCGAGCGGCTTTTTTCGGTCTTCCTCGAAGAAAAACCGCGCGTCGGTGAGTCGGGCCCGGAGTACCTTTTCATTCCCGGCGGCCACGACGGCCGGGTTCCGCGGTTCGGTGTTGTTGACGGTTACGAAGTACGGGAGCAGGTTGCCCTCGTCATCGACGACGGCGAAGTACTTTTGGTGTTTCATCATCGAGGTGACAAGCACTTCCCGTGGAAGATCGAGAAAGGCGCGGTCGAAACCGCCGCATATGACAGAGGGATACTCCACGAGATAGGTGACTTCTTCCAGCAGGTCGGTGTTGTCCAGTACCCGGCCTCCCGCGGATTCGGCCGCTCTCGCCGCTTCCCGACGGATAATGAGCCTGCGTTCCTCCGGGTCGACGATGACGAAACGCTCCCTGGTTTCGCGCAGGTATTCCTCCAATGACGCCGCCTCGAACTCGCCGGGACTCATGAAACGGTGTCCCCTGCTCGTCCCGCCGCTTTCGATGTTGCCGATGCGGAAAGAAACGGCTTCTCCGCCGAAAACGGCCAGTATCCAGTGAATGGGGCGGGCGAACCGTATATCCAGATCCATCCAGCGCATGGATTTCTGAAAAGGAATGGACAGAATAAAGCCAGGCAGAAACGACGCCAGAATGAAACTAGTTGACTCGCCGGCGATGTTTTTCCGGGCTGCAAGGTATTCTCCCTTGTCGGTGACGATCCGTTCGAGCTGTGCCACGTCCAGGCCCTGCCCCCGCGCGAAGCCCGCGGCGGCCTTCGTCGGGTTTCCCGATTCGTCGAAAGCGACCCGGACGGCCGGTCCCAGTTTTTCCTCCACCCGGTCCTCCTGGCGTTCGGCCAGGTCGCTTACGGCCGCAAAAATGCGGCGAGGCGTAGCCATGACCTTCACGGTACCGTGAGGAATGTGAAGTCGCGAAAGTTCCCGCGGCAGTACTTCTTCTATATGGCGGATCGTTTTCGGCAGAAAGGCCGCCGGAATTTCCTCGGTTCCTATTTCAAGCAGCAGTTCTTTGCCCATGGATCGTCCTTGTATCGTTTTTGATAAACAGGTTGCGTGCCGGGGTTCCGGGCGCGGCCTGACGTTTTCAGGGAGTGTCCCGACGTCCTCCCAGGGGATGTCCCAAGTCGATTCGCTGTTTCACGTAGGCCTCGGCCGCCAGACGCGCCAGGTTGCGGACGCGCCCGATATAGCCCGTTCTTTCGGTGACGCTGATGGCGCCCCTGGCGTCAAGAATGTTGAACACGTGGGAACACTTGAGGCAGTAGTCATAGGCGGGGAGCACCAGTTTCCGGTTGATCGTGCTGATCGATTCGGCCTCGTACATATCGAAGAGCTTTCTCAACATATCCGTGTCGGCGCATTCAAAGTTGTAGGTGGAAAATTCCACCTCGCCGCGGTGATGCACGTCGCCGTATGTGATGCCGTGTCCCCACTGAAGATTGTAGACGTTGTCCACGTCCTGGAGATACATGGCGATTCGCTCGATGCCGTACGTGATTTCCACGCAGACCGGGTTCAGGTCGATGCCGCCGACCTGCTGAAAATACGTGAACTGGGTGATTTCCATGCCGTCGAGCCACACTTCCCATCCCAGTCCCCAGGCGCCCAATGTGGGCGATTCCCAGTCGTCTTCAACGAAACGGATATCGTGATCCAGGGGATCAATACCGAAACTTTTGAGTGAATCCAGGTACATGTCCTGAATGGCAAGGGGCGACGGTTTCATGATCACCTGGTACTGGTAGTAGTGCTGAAGCCGGTTCGGGTTTTCTCCGTACCGTCCGTCGGTCGGCCTGCGGGACGGTTCCACGTAGGCGACATTCCAGGGTTCCGGTCCCAGGGACCTGAGAAACGTGGCGGGATTGAAGGTTCCCGCTCCCACTTCGACGTCGTAGGGCTGCTGAATGATACAGCCGCGGGCGGCCCAGTAGTTGTTGAGGGCCGCGATGAGTTCCTGGAATGTCACATCATTCTCCTTTATCTGCAAACACAGGTCTGCGAAACGCCTGCGGAAACTATCACCGGCCGAAAAAGCTGTCAAGGCAAAAGGTTGTGCCGGTTGGGATGAGCGTCGTTTAAACGGTAACCGTCGATTCGCTTCATCGAGTTGACATGAACGGGTTCGATGGGGTAATGCAACAAAACGGAGGAGGGAAGACATGCAATCGCCCGTGACGATTCTACACCTGGAAGACGATGCCGACGACGCGGAACGTGTTGCCAGGGAAATCCGTTCAGGCGGTCTGGATGCGAAAATCGACCGCGTCACAGACGAAAAGGGTTTCGCAAAGGCCCTCGAACGGGGCGGGTATGATCTCATCCTTGCGGACTATCGTCTTCCATCGTATGACGGCTTGTCGGCGCTCGAGACAGCCAGAAAAAGATATTCACACATCCCGTTTATTTTCGTATCCGGAGTTATGGGCGAAGAAAAGGCCGTGGAGGCATTGAGGCGAGGCGCCACGAGTTACGTCCTGAAGGGACGACTGTCCTCCTGGCTGGTTCCCGAGATTCAGCGGGCCCTGAAGGAAAGTAAGGCGGATTCGGAACGCGGGAATGCTGAGAAACAGCGGGAAGAAGCGCTCGAAGCGCTGCGGCAGAGCGAAGAGCGGTACCGCACGATACTTGATTCGATCCAGGAATCTTATTACGAGCTGGATCTGGCGGGCAATCTTACGTTTTTCAATCTTACCGTCATGATGAATCTGGGCTATTCCGACGATGAACTGCGGGGCATGAATTTCAGAACGTATGTGGTGGAGCGTGACTGGGGAAAAGTCCAGGAAACATTCAACCGCGTGTACAGAACAGGAAAGCCGGTCATGGGATCCGACTGGGACTTGGTAACCCGTGATGGAAGAATTCTGCCCGTCGATACGTCCATTTCCCTCATACGGAATGCGAAGGGGAATCCCGTCGGTTTCAGGGGCGTTGTCCGTGACGTCACCGAGCGAAAACGGCTCGAAACGGAACGGCTTCGAATGCTGGAGGCCCTGCGGGAAAGCGAGGAGAATTTCCGCCGATCCCTGGATGATTCGCCCTTCGGTGTGCGGGTGGTATCGCCGGAAGAAGAAACGATCTATGTCAACCGGGTGCTCCTGGAAATGTTTGAGTGTAAAAGTGCAGCGGACGTGGACACCACGTTGATCATAAGCCGGTATACCGAAAAGAGTCGGAAAGAATACCGGACCCGGATGGCAAAACGGCGTTCGGGTGGCGGCGAGCCGGATGAATATGAAATTGAAATCACGGCCCGGGACGGGACGCCACGCTATTTCAGGGTCTGGAGAAAAAACATCCTCTGGAACGGCCGCGAACACTACCAGGTTATCTATCTCGATACGACCCGGCGGCGGCGCGCTGAACTGGAGCGTGAAGCCGCCCTCGCGGAACTTCGGGAGTCACGGGGTGAACTCGAAGGGATCATCGAATTTCTTCCCGACGCGGTCCTGGTCGTGGACCGGGACGGTCGGGTGATCGCCTGGAACCGTGCCATGGAGATCATGACAGGAGTCCGGGCCGAGGATATGACAGGCAGGGGTGACTACGACTACGCGGTCCCTTTTTTCGGCAGTCGAGCGCCCATGCTGGCCGACGCGGCGCTCCATTCAGAACTGGAAGATAAAACGTTCTATTCTGCGATTCAAAGGAGAGGCGACATTCTCTATGGAGAGGCCAGCACTGATGAATTGCCTTCGGGGGCCGTTCATTTATCCGCTACCGCGTCGGTCCTGCGGGACACGAAAGGAATTCCCATCGGCGCCATAGAATTAATACGCGATGAAACGGAACGGCGGAACCTGGAAGCCCGGGTACAGCAGGCGGAGAAGCTTACTTCCCTGAGCCGGATATCGGCCGGTGTGGCCCACGAAATACTGAATCCCGTCGGCATCATTTCGCTTGAATTGCAGCTTATCAAGAGTATGAAGGAGGCGCCTTCCCCGGTGATCGGTGAAATAGACGTCTGCATGGAACAGGTGCGGCGTATTGTCGAGATCGCAGAGAATCTTAAACAGTTTTCAAAAACGTCCCGCGACGAAATGGCGGCCGAAAATATCAATGATGTCATCGCCCGGATTTTGAAGATGTACGCCATGCAGTTGAAGATCGAAAATGTTGAAACAGACGTCCGCTATGATTCATCACTTCCCCCCGTCCTCATGGACCGAAAGAAAATCGAACAGGTGTTTGTGAATCTCCTGTCCAACGCCATGGAAGCCATGGAAAACAATGATAAAAAAATTATCAGAGTGGAAACGAAGAATGTAATGGAAAGCTCCGGCGGACGCGCGAAGATCGTTATCTCTGATGCGGGGACAGGCATTGTCGAGAAGAATCTCGGCCGGATATTTGACCCCTTTTACACTACCAGAGATCAGGGAAAGGGGACGGGCATGGGGCTCTCCATTTCCCACGGCATCATTCGCCAGCACGGTGGCGAAATTTGGGCGGAGAATAACGAGTGGGGAGGCGCCACTTTTATTATCGAGATTCCCCTTGGAGGACAACAGGGTAAAACGACGGAATAAGTGTTTCGGTTCCGATTCGCCGGATGGTCGCGTCGGCGAGGTTCAGATGGCATGGCGAACCGGCCGTCCAATAACTGACGACAATTTTTCTACGGCGCGTGAGACTTCTTTCGCCTGTCTTGTTGATTCCTCGGCCGCCATTGCGGCTTCCCGCGCTCCCTCCGTGTTTGCCCGGGCCGATTCGGTTATATGCTGAATCGACTGAGCTATTCGGTCCAGACTCTGCTTCTGCTTATGAGCAAGTTCCGCGGCTTTCTCGGTATAGGTTCCTATGGGTGCGGTCGCCGTGGCATAATCAGAAAATTTTTTCATGCTGATTCCCACGTGAGTATTTCCGTCGTCGATGACGCGTATAGTTCCGTCGATGAGTGAAAGAGTATTTCTCGTAGCCTCGGTCGAGCGTGATCCCAGTGAGCGAACTTCCTCGGATACGACGTTGAATCCGGTTCCTGCTTCACCGGCGCGGGCGGCTTCGACGGAAGCGTACAGGGCCAGCAGATTTGTCTGAAAAGAAATTTTCTCGATGCTTTGTACGATTGCCCCCGTTTCTTCGTTTGTTTTTCTGATTTCTTTCATCGCTTTTTTCGTATCCCTGAGGTTGTTGAAAGCGGCCATTCCCACGTTCAGCATTCCGCCGCTCATGTTCGTCAATGCTTCTATCTGCTCGTTGTATTCCCCTATATGGCCGGTGAGGTCCTGGATCAACGAGGATATTTCATCTACGGCCGTTGCCTGCAGGGAAGCTCGGTCCGCCAGGTCCTCGCCTGTGGTGGCGATTTGCCCCGCCGCCTCGGCCAACTGGCCTGATGTTTCCGTAAGGCTCGTCACGGTTTGTTGAATGGGCGACGTGATGTACCGTGCGAAGAAAAGACCCAGAATTATCGCCGCGGCGATGCCCAGTGCCGTTCCCGCCAGGGCCGCCATGTTCAGCCGCACGGCACTGGTGGAGGCTTCACTGCGGACTGTCCCGGCCAGCCGGGTGTAGGCGGCGGACAAGTCGCCCAGACGTGTATCTATATTTTCGAACAGCGGATTCAGTGTTTCGGTCATAAGAAGAGCCGCCTCCTCCGTATTTCCTTCGGCGGTATGACGAATGAATCGGTCATGATCATTCTTCCACGCATTCCATGCTTTTTCGATTTTTTCCAGGGTCGTGTCTGTTTCCTCCGTTCCCGGCAGCGCGGCGCAGAAACCGAAACTTTCTTCAAATTGCCTGCCGGCATTTTCCAGATCCCTCACCACGCGCTCGCGATCGTCGGCGGCTGCGGTTCTTTCAGGAACCATAAGCATCCGGGTCATGTGGCCGGCCGCCGCCACGGATTCAGCCATGACGCCGGCATGCCGGATGGCCTGGAAGTGCACGCCCGAGACAGCGTCGAGTTTGCCTGTCAGTTGTGATATGCCGAAAAATCCCAGGCAGCCCCCGGCGAGCAGCATCAGAGCCATCAACCCGAAACCGCCTGCCAGTTTAACGCCGAGTTTCGTTCTCTTCATGGCTGTATCTCCTCCCGGTCCGCCGGGAAACCGGACGTTTGTCCGATAACCGGCGGGTAATCACCGTCATGTTCCTTTTTGCCGTCCCTGTCGACGAGGCGAATCAGGTCCGCGAGGAAGTGCTGCATTGATTGCGACTGGGCCGCCATCTCTTCAGCCGCGGCTGCCGACTCTTCAGCCGCCGCGGCGTCCGCCTGAACGACGTTGTTTATGTGGCCCAGTGTTTTATGCATGCTTTCGATTTTGCGCCCCTGTTCAACCGCGAGATCAACGACGCGGTCGAGAACGGTAACGAATTTCTCGGCTGACTGGTGGTATTCGCCGAATTTTTCAGAGCTCGATTTCACCAGTCCCGATCCCTTGGATATGGCCGCCGTTGTCCCTTCGATGAGGGAGGACGTGTTTTTGCCAGCCTCGGCGGACTGAATGGCGAGAACCCGGACCTCGTCGGCGACGACGGCGAAACCGGCGCCGGCGTCACCCGCCCGGACGGCCTCGATGGATGCATTCAGCGCCAGAAGATTTGTCTGAAAAGCTATGGATTCTATGGTTTTGAGCACTTCCGAGGTATCTGAACTTGATTGCTCAATATGTTCCATTATTGTTTCGGTATCACCTATGGAGTTTTTAACGATCTGAAGAATATCATGGACTTCGTTGGTTTTAGAAGCCAGGTCCCGTATCTGATTTTCGTGCAACCGGCTGTCGGTGGTCAACTCTTCGATAACGGATGAAGAGTCTTCAACCGATTCAGCCTGCCGTTCTGTTCCTTCAGCCAGGCGATTGCTTACATCAGCGATCCGCGACGCGGCGGAGGCGAATCGTCTCGACGTTTCCTTGAGTCTTTCGACGACCGCGCTGATGGGAATGGTGACTGATCGAATAAAAAAGAGTCCCAGGCCAAGTGTTGCGATAATTCCCAGAATCGTTCCCGCGAGAGCAACAGCCTTCAACCGGGCCGACCGGGAAAACCCCCGGATGCGGATATCATCCGCCATCCGGGTTATCGATTCGGATAGGTTGTCCGCGGCATGGTCGACGGCGCGGCCCGATGATTCAAGGGAACCGTCGGCGATCGAAAGCGCCGAGCGGCGGTCGCCCCGACGGATTTCCGTGATGAATTCGTCGTGATTATTTCGCCAGGATTCCCATGCTGTTTTAAGATTACTCCTGAGGGCGTTATTTCGAGACTCGGCTGCGAGGGATTCGTATTCCCGCCATATTCCATCGGTTCTGTTCCAGGCGGCCTCGAGATTTTGCAGCAGCTCGGCCTCGGTGGACCGATTTTTGTCCGCATGAAGAACAAGAAGCGACTGTTCGATTTCGGCAATTCGCTGTCGGGATTCACGCAATTCGTTCAGAGTGGCGATATCGGGAATGAGATTGTTCAGGTACATGTCCAGATCCTGGCCGACACGGGATATCCCGTACCAGCCGATCATACCGCCTACCAGGAGCATCAGGCCGGTCGCGAGGAAAGCGGCGATCAGCCTGACGTTCAGCGTCAGGCCCTGTTTCATGACATTCACTCCCTGTTTTTTGATGTGCTGATTGATGTGCTCCGGACTCCCTCCCATGACGGGACCACGGCAGAAGCCGTTAAAGATCGATCGGAAAAATTCGAAGAACAGATCTGAACAAGCTTTCGTTCTGCCATCGTTTTCATGCAACCGATTCATCCCTTGAAACTGTAGAACAAATCGGACGGAACGGAAAAAACTTTAATGGAAAAATGATTCGTTCAGCGGCGATTGCCGAGAAGGAGAACTTCTCTGAAAACATGAAGGGAACGGGGCTGTTTTCCCAGGACGTGTACGATGAACCGGGTCAATATTTCTTCGCTTTCTCGAAGTGCCTGTCCGGAAAAGACAAGCCTGCGGAGTTTGTCGGGGGGGAGGTGTTTGCCTGTGATGAGCGTTTTCACCGTACCCGCCGAAACACGGATGCCCACTGCGGTGTCTCGTCGGCAACGGCTGCACGATATTCCGCCGTCTTCGGCGCAAAACATTATTTTTTCTCCGGTATCGAGAGGGACACCGCACCGGGCGCAGCGTTCAAGAGCGGGTTCGTAACCGCACAGGTTTAACAGACGTAGTTCGAAAAGCCGTACCAGTGACGCTGAGAAAGGTCCGTCTTCCAGCAGGTCGAGAAATGTTTTGAGGTGATCAAAAAGATGCGCCGCCGGTTTTTCTTCCAGCGAAAACAGGTCGATGAGCTCGATAAAATACGATGCCGCCAGCGTTTTTTCCAGATCTTCCCTGATACGGGAATAGTGATTGACCACGTGGCAGTCTTCGATGAGATAGAGCGTGCCCGCCCGCCGACGCGAAAAAATTATTTGCGACAGGCTGAACAACTCGATGGCGTTTGAGAAACGTTTCGCGCTTTTGCGCGCTGACTTGGCGATGCCTTTAAGTTTGCCTCTCTCGGCGGTGAAAAAAGTGACGATCCGATCCGCTTCACCGTAATCCCGGCAGGCCAGGACACATCCGAGAGCCCGTTGTTTCCGTTCTTCTTCCGTCATGTCAGGATCGAGAGAAAAAGGGTCGCCAGGCCCAGAAAGACCAGGAACCCGAAGGCATCCGTAAAGGCCGTCAGAAAAATATGCGAACCCAGTGCCGGATCGAGGCGGAAACGCTTGAGGCCCAAGGGAATCATCACGCCCACCAGTGTTCCGGCGAAAACGCTGATAATCATGGCAAGACCGAGAATGATCCCCAGCAGAGGCATGTCCTTCCATATCCAGGCGATGAGCCCGATGACGATACCTACGGCAACGCCGTTCGCGATTCCCACGGTTACCTGGCGGAGGAGGGCCCGCTTCGCGTTTTGAAAAGTGATTTCTCCGAGGGCCATTCCCCGCACGATGAGAGTCAGAGTCTGGCTTCCCGCGTTGCCGCCCAGGGCGGCGACGACGGGCATGAAAACGGCCAGTGCCACCATCATTTGGATGGTTTCTTCAAAAAAGCCGATAACCAGTACCGAAATGAGCGCCGTCACAAGATTCAGATACAGCCAGGGAAGACGTTTTTTGACGGAATCGACGGTTTTATTGAAAACAGTATCGTTTTCATCGAGACCGACGAACCGGTAAATATCTTCGGATGTTTCTTCCTCCATGACGTCGACAATGTCGTCCACAGTGATACGCCCCACCAGGTGGCCGGAGCCGTCTACGACGGGCAGGGAAACCAGGTCGTATTTTTCAAAGAGACGGGCCACTTCTTCCTGGTCCATGTCCGACGGTACGCTGGGAATGGATTTGTCGATGACGTCGACGATGGGGGCGAAGCGTTTGGCCGTGATAAGCCGCTGCAGAGGCACGGCTCCCACGAGCCGGCTGTCTTCGTCGACTACGAGAATATTGTAGATGTTCTGTATCTCGTCCGATGCGTCGACGACTGCCTGAAAAGCGTCGTTAATAGACGCCGTCTCCGGTACCGAGACCAGTTCCGACTGCATGATGCCGCCGGCCGTATCCTCGTCGTACTTGAGTAGTTCCTTGACTTCGCCCGAGTATTCAGGCTTTATGGATGCAAGAATGGTCCTGGCCCGGTCGTCGGAAAGCTCGGCGATGAGGTCCGCCGCGTCGTCGGAATCCATCTCGTCGATGATCTTTGTCAGTTGCTGGCTCGAGAGGTCTTCGATGATCTGTTCCCGCGAGGCGCCGGATAACTCGAGGATGACGTCGGAGGCCTTGTCCACGTTGAGAAGCGAGAAAAGTTTGAACTTGTCGTTTTCATCAAGCTGGTCTATCTGGTCGGCGATATCAGCAGGGTGCATCTCGGAAAAAAGATCGATGATATCGAATTCCCGGTTTCGGCGGATCAGGTCTTCGAGATGGGCCAGGAGGGTCTCTTCTTTTGAATTTGTCCGTGCCATCGGCGGTGCCTTCAAAAAAAATTAAAAATAAATCTATCACGTGCCGCGGGATTCCACAATAAAGGACACTCCGTCCCGAGAGAACCGGGCCGGAAAGGAATTTCTGCGTTTCGAGTTGTTACAGAAGTCGGGCGTCTTCCCGGTACTTGATGACGCCCCCGACAATCGTCATCAGGCATTTTCCCGTCAGACGCCGTCCATGAAAGGGACAATTTCTGCTCAGGGATCGGAAGGCGTTTTTGTCCACGGTCCATGCCCTGGTTATGTCGATGACGGTGACATCGGCCGCGGTTCCCGTTCGAAGCGTGCCGCCGGGAACGCCGAGAATGCGTGCCGGGTTTACACTCATGGCTTCAACGAGCCGACTGATGGAAATAACGCCCTGTTCGACCATGGCAAGAGAGAGGCCGAGGGATGTCTCGAGTCCGATAAGACCCGTCGCGGCATAGGCGAATTCCACGTCTTTTTCGATCGATGAATGCGGTGCGTGATCACTGGCGATGACATCGATCGTTCCGTCCCGGAGTCCGTCAATGACAGCGTCCCGGTCTTTCGGGCCGCGTATCGGTGGATACACCTTAAGATCGGTCGAGTAAGAACGCAAGGCTTCGTCGGTAAGCGTGAAATAATGGGGCGCCGTTTCAGCCGTTACCGAGATTCCTCTCCTCTTTGCGTTCCGTACGAGTTCCACTGTTGCAGCGGTGCTGACGTGAGCGATGTGAACGGTGGTTCCCGTATATTCGGCAAGCGCGATGTCACGGGCCGCCATGATATCCTCGGCGATGGTGGGAATGCCGGGAAGCCCGAGTTCCGTGGAAACGAAACTTTCGTTCATGGCTCCCCCCTCTGTGAGACTTCGATCTTCGCAATGGGATATGACGGGAAGCGAGAGCGAGTGAGCGTATTCAAGCGCCCTGCGCATGAGGCCGGCGCTTGCTACAGGATTGCCGTCATCGGACAAGGCTACGGCGCCCGCATCCTTGAGATCGCTGAATTCCGTCAGGATTTCTCCCTCGAGTTTTCTGCTGACCGCGGCGACGGGATAGACCCGCGCCAGGTCGGCGCGAGCCGCTTTCCTGAGAATAAAATCTGTTACCGAACTGTTGTCGTTCACGGGGTTCGTGTTCGCCATGCAGGCAACAGCGGTGAATCCGCCGGCCACGGCGGCCGCGGTTCCCGACAGGATGGTTTCCTTGTATTCGTGGCCCGGTTCACGCAGGTGCGTGTGCATATCGAACAGGCCCGGAACGACGGTTTTGCCTTCCAGATCCACCACCGCGGTGCCGCTGTCACGGCCTTCTTCGGGGGCCGGCAGGTTCGGAGCGATGCGGGCGACAAGCCCGTCTTCGATCAGCAGATCCAGGGTTTCATCAATATTCTGGGAGGGATCAACGATTCTTCCTCCCTTCAACAGCAGTTTCATTGACGGCCTCCTGCGAGAAGATATAGAAGGGCCATGCGAACGGCAACGCCGTTCGTCACCTGGTCGAGTATCACCGAGCGGAATCCGTCGGCCACCTCGGGCGCTATTTCGATGCCCCTGTTGATGGGTCCCGGGTGCATTACGATGGCGTCATCCCTTGCTTCCTCGAGCATCGGGACAGTGAGGCAGAAGAGCCGGGCATATTCCCGTACCGACGGAAAGACAGCTCCCTGCTGCCGTTCGAACTGCATCCGCAGCATCATGATTACATCGGCGTCCTGAAGAGCTTTTTGCATGTTCGTTTCAACGGTTACCCCCATGCCCTCGACGCCCCGTGGAATGAGCATTGCCGGACCGCAGACGGTCACCCGAGCTCCCATCCGCGTCAGGCCGTACATGTTTGAGCGCGCAACGCGACTGTTCATAATATCGCCCACGAGCACGACCTTGAGACCTTCAATGGTTCCTTTTTTCTGCCGTATGGTCAGCATGTCGAGCAGTGCCTGGGTGGGGTGTTCGTGTGAACCGTCGCCGGCATTGATGATGGACTGGCCAAGCAGGCGGGCCAGGATATGCGGGGCGCCTGCGCAGGCGTGGCGGATCACTATAATGTCGGGGCTCATTGCTTCCAGAGTTTTCGCCGTGTCCGCCAGGGTTTCCCCTTTGGTGACACTGCTTGTCGACGTCGAAATATTGATCGCGTCGGCGCTGAGACGTTTCGCGGCGATTTCAAAAGATGTGCGGGTCCTGGTGCTGGCTTCGTAGAAGAGATTAATTACCGTTATGCCCCGCAAAGTCGGAACCTTTTTAATCGTCCGCGTCGATATTTCTCTGAAAGATTCGGCCGTATCGAGGACGAGGTTGATCTCGTCCACGGAGAAATCACTCAGTCCCAGAATGTCTTTTCTCGTCAGTTCCATGCATGTCACCGGTTTCGATTCTATAGAATGACCACTTCATCGTCGCCGCCCGACTCCGACAGGATGACGTTGACGTTTTCCCAGAGAGATGACGGAAGCTTTTCCCCCACATAATCGGGCCGGATGGGAATCTCCCTGTGGCCTCGGTCAACGAGCACGGCGAGACGGATGACCCGCGGTCTTCCGAAATCTATCAATGCGTCCATGGCCGCCCTGACAGTTCGTCCCGTAAAAATGACGTCATCTACGAGAATGATTTTCTTGTCATTCAGACAAAACGGTATATCCGTTTCTCCCATTTTCGGCTTCTTGTCGGTCATGATCACATCGTCGCGATAGAGGGTTATATCGAGAATGCCCATGGGAATCACAACGCCTTCGATGTCGGCGATTTTTTTTCTGATCCTTCGGGACAGCATAATGCCGCCAGACCTGACGGCGATGATAACCAGGTCGTCGGCGCCCTTATTGTCTTCAAGGATCTCGTACGCAATTCTCGCGATGGATCGGTCAATTCTCTCGGCATCCATGACGATTCGTTTCGCGTCTTCCCTACCCATGATTTTCCTCCCGCCGGCGTAACAGTCCGCCGGAAAAGGCTCAAAAAAAAGCCTTCCCGTTTAAAACCGGGAAGGCCCGTTAAGTTTGTATTTTGCTGTCGAAGATGAGAGCCATTTTTTCAATTCCCCTTACTGCAGAACGCTTCAATTTTCCCCGTTTTATAGCAACGGCCGGAATTTCTGTCAAGAGTTAGTTATTAAAAAAAACAGTATCACTGGCGGATGTGGGTCCGGTACTTCTCATTTCAGAACGGTGCCGATCCTGTTCCATCGGACACGGTGTTTGTCGCGGTCCCATGACCAGTAGATAAGGAACGCCTTGCCCAGCACGTCATCCAGGTCCACGAAGCCCCAGTATCGGCTGTCGTAGCTGTGATCCCGGTTGTCTCCCATGGTGAATACATGTTTTTCGGGAACGACAACGGGGCCGAAGTTGTCACGCGGTTGAACTGATCGCGGGTAGGTGATGTCGTCTTCATAGATGCCATGACCGTCGGTGTGAATAACACCGTTGACGAAAATATTTTTATTCCTGATTTCCACGCGGTCCCCGGCCACGGCGATGACTCGCTTGATAAAATCCTTGTTCCGGTCCTCCGGATAAATAAATACGATGACGTCGCCCCTCTCGGGTTCGCCCACGGGAATAATTGTTTTTCTGACAACCGGGAGCTTCACGCCGTAAATAAATTTATTGACAAGAATATGATCGCCGACCAGGAGGGTTTCACGCATCGATCCGGATGGTATCTTGAAAGCCTGCACGACAAACGTTCGAACGAACAGGGCAATCAGGACGGCAATGGCGAAAGTCAGGAGGTATTCTCTGAAAACGCTTCTTTTTTTATATTCCATTCTTTTCTTCCGTCACGAGTATACATGCGTCAGCAGGAAGACCGTCATGCCCACGGCGGCGGTTCCTTTAATAAAGATGCTCACGTTTCTGATGAAGGAAGCCTTTCCTGTTTCCCGGAAGGAGGGCTTCAACTTCCGGCGCTCGACCCGTTCCACCAGGAGCTTCCCCGCGAATCCCCCCAGGAAAAGGCCTGTGATCGTTCCCAATCCGTAAAACAGGGGCGTAAGCAAAGCGGCCCCGATAATGCCGCCGACGAGAGATAGAACGACCGCATACCGTGAAAGGCGCGGACGTGCCGCGTTGGATATGCCCACTATCGCATCGGTTGTTTCGACGATGACCGAAAGAATTGCAAGCAGAACCAGGTGTTTCGGCTCGACGACCTGAAATCCGGTAAAGGCGTCAAGCACAACGGCGGCAACAAGAATAACAACAGTTCCCTGAAGTCCCAGAGCGACAAGATAAATACCGAGGAACAGCGTTATTATAAATATTGCCGCCGCCGCCGACACCTCAGCTGATCCTCTTTTTCCCTCGTGCGGCGGCGGGCCATATTCGTTCCCAGGCAAGTACCGTCGGAGTCGCGATGAATATGGACGAATACGTTCCCACGATAACGCCCACCATGAGGGCGAAGGCGAAATCGTGAATGACGGCGCCGCCAAGGAAGAAGAGCGCTCCCACCACCAGGAGCGTTGTAAGCGACGTAAGCAGAGTTCTGCTGAGGATCTGGTTGATACTCGCGTTCATAATGTCGCGGAGCGGTTTTCTTCCACTCGCCCTGACGTTCTCTCGAATACGGTCAAAAACGACGATCGTGTCGTTGAGGGAATACCCGATGATGGCGAGAAGGGCGGCGATGACGGGCAGCGTAAACTCTTTGTCGAGCAGCGAAAAAATGCCCACGGTGATGACGATGTCATGAATAAGAGCGATAATGGCGCCCAGGGCGTATCGAAGTTCAAAACGCCAGGTTACGTAGACAAGAATGCCGATCATGGCATACAGGATCGAAAGGATGCCTTTCTGTCGCAAATCCTTGCCGACTGCGGCGCCTACCATTTCCACCCGCCTGATTTCGAAATGGTCGTGATCGTAATGCTCGGCGAGCGCTTTTTCAACAAGTCCTGAAAGATTCTCGAGTTCCGCTTCCGACAGTTCCGTCCTGATAAGATATTCGTTGTCCTGGGCGGCGCCGAACCGCTGAATGATGCTGCCTCCCATGTCGATTTGGTTCAGGGCTTTCCTGATTTCCCCCGCCGTGGTTTCCTTGTCGAACTTGACCTGAATCAGGGTACCTCCGGCGAAATCTATGCCCAGTTTCGGTCCTCCGTGGAACAGAAGTGAAACAACGCCCACCGCGATCACCACAATTGAAATGATGGCAGCCGTTCTGGCGAATCGCAGGAAATCGAACCGGGTGTCGGGCTTTATAAATTCCATCACGTGCTCCTCTAAATGCTGACCCGCTTGACTTGTTTATACCAGATGAAATAATCGAAAATAATCCTCGTTACGAAAATGGCAGTGAACATGCTGCAAATAATGCCCAGGCTGAGAGTAACGGCGAATCCACGGACGGGGCCCGTTCCGAACTGGAAGAGAACCAGGGCGGCGATCAGCGTGGTCACATTGGCGTCGACGATCGTGGACAGCGCCTTATTGTAGCCCGCCTTGACGGCGGCCCGCGGCGACTTGTCGAGCCGCAGTTCTTCCCGTATTCTCTCAAAAATTAGAACGTTGGCGTCGACGGCCATGCCGATGATAAGGACGATGCCGGCGATGCCCGGAAGCGTGAGTGTCGCCCTGAACGCCGCCAGTGCGCCGAAGATCAATATGAAATTCAGCAGCAGGGCTATAACGGCGATGATACCCGAGTAATTGTAATAGACGACTATAAAAGAAAGAACCAGCAGCGTTCCCACGATTATGGACATTACGCCCCTGTCGATCGAGTCTTGTCCCAGGGACGGTCCGACTCTGCGCTGCTCGAGAATGGTAACCGGCGCCGGGAGCGCGCCCGCCCTGAGGACAATGGCCAGGTCGCGGGCCTCGTCCGTGGAAAATGTTCCCGTGATCTGTGCCTGTCCACCGCCGATTCGTTCCTGAATGACCGGCGCCGAGTGCACCACGCCGTCGAGAACGATGGCAAGGCGTTTCCCCACGTTCTGGGATGTAATCCGCTCGAAATCACGGGCACCCTGGGGATCGAATTTGATCGAAACATAGGGTTCCCCGAAGCGGTTGTCGATGGAAACCCGGGCGTCCTCGAGGGATTCGCCCGTCATCAGGGCCCGGGCGTGGAGCAGGTAGGGGACTTGATTTCGTTCACCCGTCAGACGGTCGACCCTGCCGCCGTAGAGAATTTCGCGTCCGCGGGGGACATCGCCTCGAAGCGCGTCGTCGACGCTGTGCTCGTCGTCGACGAGCTTGAATTCGAGGAGCGCGGTTTTTCCGATCAGGTTGATGGCCCGCTGAGGATCATCGATACCGGGAAGCTGTATGAGAATTCTGTTGTGTTCCTGTGGAATGATGTGCGGTTCCGTGACGCCGAACTGGTCGACCCTGTTCCTGATCGTTTCGAGACTTTGTTCAAGAGCGAATTTCCTGATGGTTTCCACTTGATCCGCGTCGACGCGAAGGGTGACTTGCTCCACGCCTTCAGTAATCCGCGAGGAGGTGATTTTCAATGTGGGATACCGGTTTTTCAGGAGATCCCTGAACCGGTCGGCGGATTCGCTGTCGGGAAATTCCATAGCAAGGGAGCTCTTGTCTTCCACGGCGACCTCGCGGAAACGGACACGATCTTCCATGAGTGCTTCCTTCAGATTGTTGCCGAGACGTTCAAGCGAGCTCTCCACGGCCCTGTCCGCCTGTACCTCAAGTATCAGGTGCATACCGCCCTGAAGATCGAGTCCCAGGTTAATCGTGTCGCTTGGAAGATGGTTTTTCCAGAAGGCGGGAAGGCGGTCCGTCAAGGTCGGCATCATAAAGAAAAGCGCCACCAGGATAACCACCGCCGCTATGGCTATTCTCAGCCTGATATTTTTGTCAAACATTACGAAAGTCCTTCCCGGCAAAACCGCCGTGTGCTAGGAGGTTTTCGGCGCCGTACCCGCGCTCTGCACCAGGCCCGCGATTGCGCTGCGGGAGACCTTTACTTTCGTTTTCTCCGCGATTTCCAGCGTGACCACCTGGTCCGTCAGGGCTGTCACCTTACCGTGGAGGCCGCCGGTGGTTACGACCATGTCGCCGTGCTGCAGGTTGGCGATCATTTCTCTCAGTTCTTTCTGCTTTTTCTGCTGGGGTCGTATCAGGAGAAAATAAAAAATGGCGAAGATGGCAACCATGAGGATTATAAAGTGAAAATCCGCTCCGCCCTGCGCCCCGGCGCCTCCCTGGCCGGGGGCACCCATCGCGTACGCTATGCCGGTGATCATTCCGCGTCCTCCTCGTCGTTGGCTCTGTAGGTTTCAAGAAAGGTTTTTCGAAAGGAATCGAAATATCCCCCCCGAACGGCCTCTCTGATTCCATGCATGAGATTCATGTAAAACGTAATATTGTGTACCGTATTCAAAACAATCGCCAGGATTTCCCTGGCGATAAACAGATGTCTCAGATAGGCCCTGCTGTAATTCCTGCAGGTGTAGCATCCGCACTGATCATCCAAAGGATTGCCGTCATCCCGATATCGGGCGTTCTTTATAACAAGCTTTCCTCTTTTTGTAAACAACATTCCATTGCGTGCGTTTCTCGTGGGTATGACGCAATCGAACATGTCGATACCCTGCGCCACGCATTCCAGGATATCCTCGGGTGTCCCGACTCCCATGAGATAGCGGGGCTTGTCCGGGGGAAGGAGAGGCGCCGCGTATGAAACCGTGTCATAAAGAAGTTTCTTCGGCTCTCCCACGCTGAGGCCGCCCAGAGCGTAACCGTCAAAGCCGATTTCGCCGAGAGCCTCGATGCCCTGTTTTCTCAGGTCTGAGTAGACACCGCCCTGGGAGATGCCGAAAAGAGCCCGGCCGGGTGACCGGTGGACGGAGGCGCATAGCTTGGCCCAGCGCAACGTCAGGTCCAGCGATGATTTGACGGTCGATCGATCCGCCGGGTACGACGTGCACTCGTCGAGACACATCATGATGTCGGACCCCAGCGTTTCCTGGACGTTTATGCAGTGTTCGGGCGTCATGACGTGAGAAGACCCGTCGATATGGGATTGAAAGGCGTATCCTTCTTCGGTGAGTTTTCTGAGTTTTCCGAGGCTGTAAATCTGGAAACCGCCGCTGTCCGTGAGAATCGGTCCGGGCCAGTTCATGAAGCGGTGCAGTCCACCGAGGCGGCCTATCAATTCATGGCCGGGTCTCAGGTACAGGTGATAGGTGTTGCCGAGAATAATCCGGGCGCCCGCATCGCGGACCATCTCGGGGGTGACGCCCTTGACGGTCCCCCGGGTGCCCACGGGCATGAAGACCGGCGTTTCGACGGCGCCGTGAGGCGTCTGAATCAGACCGACCCGCGCTTTTGTGCCATGGTCGGCGGCGACGACGTGAAAATGGAAAGGTGCCGCTCCGTCGACTGTGCTTTGCATGGTTTCCGGATCGGATCGTTGTGTTGTTGCCATGACGTGTGGTTGCTCTCCGTTCTTTTCGCCCGGTTTTTCAGAGAATCAGCATGCAGTCTCCGTAACTGTAGAATCGGAATCCCTCATCTATTGCTTTGCGGTACGCCTTTTTCATAAGATCCGTACCCGCGAAGGCGCAGACGAGAAGAAACAGGGACGATGCGGGCAGGTGAAAATTCGTTAGCAGCGATCCCGTGACCTTGAATTCAAACCCCGGGTAAATGAACAGGTTGGTTTCTCCCGCTCCGCTTTGCACTGATCCGTTGTTTCGTGCCGCCGATTCCATTGTCCTGACCGACGTGGTCCCCACGGCGACGACTCGTCCGGCCCCGTTGATCATACGGGCCGCCTCGGAAGAAATAATATATCGCTCTTTCTCCATAGGGTGTTCTTCCACGTTTTCCGTTTCGATGGGTACGAAAGTGCCGAGACCGACATGCAGTGTGACGGGTACGACCGGGACACCGCGCTCCCGCAGTTTTTTCAGAATATTTTCTGAGAAATGCAGGCCCGCCGTCGGTGCCGCGATAGATCCGGGTACCGCGGCGTAAACCGTCTGGTAACGCTCCATATCCCGATCCGTCCTGTCGTCACCGGGCCGCCTCTTAATGTACGGCGGCAATGGGGCCGTGCCGCGTGCGGCAAGGAAGGATTCGAAAGAGTCATTCAGGGTGAATTCGAGGAGCCACTTTTTCTCGTCGTACCGTTCCATCACATCGGCAAAACCGTCGACGCCGAAAAAAATACGGGTTCCCTGTTTTACGCGTTTCGCGGGACGGAGCATGACGAGCCAACGGTTCGACTGCTCGAGGCGTTCCAGGAGCAGTATGTCGATCCGGCCTCCCGTTGCCTTCTCTCCTTTCAGCCGGGCGGGAATCACCCGCGAGTCGTTCACCACCATGACGTCGCCGTCGCGGATGAACCCGGGGAGCTCAGAAAACCGCAGGCTCTCCATCGATCCACTCCGCCTGTCGACCACCATCATGCGGGACTGGTCCCTTGACGCGGCGGGTTCCTGGGCGATGCGGTCCTCGGGTAAATCGTAAGTGAAGTCTCGTGTTTTCATAGCGTAAAAAAATTTCGTGAAGATAATCAGATGGCCGAAGGAATGTCAACTGATAATAGGTGGCAGGGAACAGGTGATTCAGTATCTTTTCCTTAATTTTCTTGACGGTGCCACGCAGATAACATACATTTTTCCCACTGGTTCACTGAACGAGAACGGGGCGCGTGAAAAACGTCCGGGAAAGTTATTTCCGTGGCCGAGGTTGGTCGCGCCATATTTATCGGGGGTTTACGCCATGATGCCGGCCGTTAAAAAAATATTATATGCCACTGACCTGTCGCGCAATTCAGCCCATGCCCTTCGTTACGCCCTGTATCTCTCGAAACAGAACCGGGCGGATATTCATCTGCTGCACGTTGTCGAAGAGGTACCCCCCCACGCGCTTGCCTTTTTCGGAGGATACGTCGACGATGTTTACATCGAAGAGAACGTATCCAGCGCGAAGAATGAAATAAAGCGGCGCCTTGAGAATTTTTTTGACAGTGAACTTGAAGACGAGCCCGAACTGGCCGATCGCGTGACGTCGGTTGAAGTCAGCAAGGGGTATCCCGCGGACGAAATTCTCAAGCGGGCCGAATCGACAGGATGCGACATGATTGTAATGGGCACCCACGGCAGGGGCCTGAGTCGCGCTTTCCTGGGTAGCGTGGCCGAGAAGGTCCTTCGAAAGTCACCTGTTCCCGTCTGTATTATTCCCCTTCCGAAAGGCGAAAGAAGCGCGACATGAAAGGCGCCGGGCGACGCCCGGTTCTTTCGTGGCGGTTTTTATGATGCCGCCGGCCCCTTTTTCCAGGATGGGGCATTACGTAAAAGGTTTTTTCAGGTGGTGTTTCGGAAGATCAGGGAAGCGACCAGCGCTGCGAGGTACGTGAACGCGGCGCACCATCCCACCATTGTAAAACCGACATGCATGGCGAGCATGGCGGCAAGAGGCGCCGCGAGGACGGAGAAAAATCCGTTTATTCCCCAGGCCCAGGGGGTAAGTGCGGGAAAATCACGGTCCACCCGCCGCATTGCCAGAGGAAAGGGCATCCCCAGGAAAAAAGCGGGCAGGGCGAGTGCGACGAGGCCGATGAAGGACTTCGACAGGCCCGGAAATGCCAGCGTCGCGTCGAACAGGACGGGGAAGAACGTCAGGGACGCGGTAACAACGGCGCAGACCGCGGCAAGAACGGCGGGAAGCATGAAAGGCGTGTCGCGCATACGCTGTGCCGTCAGACTGCCGATTCCCATCCCGCACAGAAGTGCGGAAATGACCCCTGCGGCGCTGTAGATGGGATGTCCCCAGTACAGCGTGAGGCGTTGTATAAACATGATTTCAAGAAACATGAATCCGGTTCCGAAGGCGGCGAACAGAACGAAAACCATCGCGCCCTGCCGCCCGGATGCCCGTTTCATCCTGAAAAGAGGCAACAGGATAAGAATAAACGCCGCGGAAGCAAGCAACAGGGCCGTTATCCCCATGAGCAGTGATCCCAGTTCCACGAAAGAAACGGTACCCGCGCCCATCATCCGCTTTGCGTCGGTTACGTGGTTCCAGCGCAGAAACTGGTGAAAATAGGGACGGTCGTCCGATGGCGGCCTGATGCTGAAGGGATAGGACTCGATGAACGATTCCCCCCTTCCTTCAAGGATAAGACGCATACCGGTTCGAAGAAAGTCATCTTCCGTGACGTGGTGACGGTCCGTTTCAGCCGGACCTATACCGGGAATCCAGGCACGGTCGAACCCGCCTCTTCGGGCGGCCCGGGCCAGCGCCAGGCGAGCCGACTCGCCCAGGGGACTTGGTGATGCGACCAGCGTCATCATGTCCCAGTTCCTGAGCGCGGCCACGTGGCGGGATGGGAATTCGATGCCCGCCCCTCTCATTGTTTCCACGAGCAACGCCAGCAGTTTAAGTCCACGACGGGGTGGACGGTCGATGTAGACGCTGAACGACAGTATCCCGCCTTCGTCAAGCGATTTCCAGAGTGTCCTGAACGATTCCCGCGTCAGCAGATAATTTTCTTGAAGCGCCTGTAACCCCGCGTCTCCCCCGAAAGTCCCCTGCAGGGGAAGCAGGATGAGGTCATACGTGCTGTCCCCGCGTTGCACGTAAAACCGGCTGTCTGTCGCGGCCAGGCTGAGCCTGCCGTCGGAAAGCGACGTGCCGTACCGCATCGTGAGCTGATCCACGACGTCGGGGTGCGGCTCCACGCCTTTCACATGTGGAATATCATGTGACAACAGGTGTCCCAGGGATGCCCCGGCGCCCGCGTTGAGAACCAGCGCCCGTTTGAATTCGCCGATCAGAAGTGGAAGGGCGGTTACGCTGTAATCAAGAATAGGGGGACGCTTTTCCGCGGGCGGAAGACAGGTTCCGTATTCATCGCCGTTCAGGTACAACCGTGGCGCCACCGGTATTTCGCCGTCGTAGAAAAGGCTGAGACCGGGTCCGTATCGAAGCGAAGGGGCATGCACCACCTGGACTCTTCCCATGGGGTGGGGATGGTCTGTTACGACCCGGGATTCCGGCAGCCGCAGGGCTGCGCTCAGATCTTTATAGGGAGACAGGGGAAGGGGAGGAGCGGCGACATGAACGGCCACTCCCGCGAACAAAAGAATCAGTGAAACGGCACACCACTTGAACCTGCCGGTTTTGTCTTCGCTGGAAAAGATAAGAACAAGGACGGCGGCCGCAAGGATGGAAGAAAAAAGTGGAATAATTTTTTCGGGACCCCGCCACAGCAGGAGCACCAGGCCGAGACCTCCGCCACCTGCGGAGCCGAGCAGGTTGGCGGCGTAACGACGGCCGATGATGGAGGCATCCCTCACGAAGACAAGACCGAGTGCGAATGCTTCAAAGAAGAACGGAATGAAGACGAACAGAGCCGCCGCGAGCAGGGGAATCCAGGCACGGTATTCAAAAACAAGAATCTGCAGGTCGGCGCGGGCGGCCGCGTAAAGGGCGGCGGGCAGCGTGACCAGGCATCCCGTTGCCGCGAGCAACATGCAGAGTGGCACGAGCCGGCTGACGCGACTGCGCAACCCGTCTTTCGTGAGCGCTATCACGGTACCGCTGCCGCCGAAACCGAGAAGGGCGAGAGAGATAACGATGCAGGCGAAATGGTATCCCTGCACTTGGGACAGCGCCTGCATGAGTACGACCTGCGAGGCGATGACGACGACCGAGAGCAGAAAAACGGCTGCATCCGTAGCAAATGTCCCCCGGAGTGAGAATTTTGCCGTTGTCATGGTTCAGCCTGACGCGTAAGGGGGACGAACCGGACGGGTATCAGGTTGCGCGTGCGGGGACGGCCTTTTACTTTTTCTATCAGGACAAGTTGCTGTGTGCGATAGGGCGACCCGACCGGAATGACCATTATGCCGTCGTCCTTCAATTGTTCGAGAAGGGGCGGCGGAATATGCGGGGCCGCCGCGGTGACGATAATGGCATCAAAGGGGGCGGCATCCGGCCATCCGTAATAACCGTCGCCGTGCCGAACCCGTACCGTACCGACACCTGCCCGTCGAAGGTTCTCTTCGGCGCTCATGGCAAGGTCCGGTATGATTTCAATCGTGTACACCTCCTCGGTAATTTCAGCCAGTACCGCGGCCTGGTACCCGCTGCCGGTGCCTATTTCAAGCACACGGGAATCTTCGGTGACGCCGATCACCCCGGTCATGTAGGCGACGATAAAAGGTTGGGATATGGTCTGGCCGTAACCGATCGGCAGCGGCCGGTCTTCATAGGCGTTTCTGCGCTGAGACGCCGGGACGAAGAGATGGCGGGGTACGCGAGCAATGGCCTGTAACACGGACTCGTCATGGATATCGTAGCGTTCTGTGAGAGTGGCCACCATCCGGGCCCGGTCGACCCTGGTTCTGTCTGTGTCTCGACCGCCGGACAGTGCGGGAAACGTTTCCACGGCAAGGATTGCAGCCGCAATAACAATAATGACTGTTTTCCGCTTCGTCATCATGATGACCTTTCCGGTGCATTCACGGTGAAAAACAGTTCATGGCGGACCAGGGTTCCGTTCTGTTTTCAAATAATAATTTTATCGTGTTAGCTTGTAATCTGTCAAACTTGCCGTCGGCCGTGATTTCCTGACTCAGATGCTTCGGCACGGATGACTTTCTTGATCGACGACCGCGCGGAAAGTCTTTAGAATAGTATTAATAATTACAATAAGTAAGGTCGGTGGAATCCCGGAATTCACTGCCGGTTCGGCGTTGAGGGGATGATTAGTTCCGGTCCGCCGGTGTAAATATTTGAAGAGAGGAGTGATTTACATAACATTGGCGCTACTTTTTTGTTGAATGTAGGTTTTCTTTGTGTTACGTACAGCGAAACTGATGTATGACTGCTTTTCCGAAGGCGGACGTCGGGTAACCCGGATTTGCCCGATGGTTTGAACGCGATGCCGGCGGGCACTCCAGGCGAACGCACGAGGTGGGGGTGCAGTCAGGTGTCAAGAACAAACAACAATGAAGGAAAGGGGGAAACAGGTATGACGAAGGCTGAGCTGATTGCAGCTATGGCGAAGGACGCGGATGTAACCAAGGCCGTCGCCGGCAGGGTACTGGACTCGTACGTCAAGAATGTACAGACCGAACTCAAGAAAAACGGAAAAATCGGATTGGTCGGGTTCGGCACCTTCTCGGTGGTGAAGAGAAAAGCCAGAACGGGAAGGAATCCCCAGACGGGCAAGGAAATCAAGATCAAGGCCAAGAAAGTTGTGAAATTCAAACCGGGGAAGCAGCTTCAGGAAAAAGTCAAATAGCATCAGTTACGGAATCGTTGAAACGGCCTCCCGGAGCGGTCCGGGGGGCCGTTTTACGTGAAGCCGCCGGTCTGGTGGCATGGCGACGTGTCATATTTTGTCGTTGACTATTACGCCGGGGTATTTCAAAGTAATTTTAATCGGCTCCGCGGAGATGGTCCCGGGCCGGTTCAACCTTCACGATTCGACATTACAACCATTATTTGAAAAGGAGGGACTTGCATGAAGATCGACAGAATCGAGCTGTATCATGTGTCGGTCCCCCTGGACCATACCTTCTGGCCTACCTGGATTCCCGGGTATCCCCAGACCCACAACGGTTTCACGCTCATACGGCTGGGGACCGACGAGGGAATCGAGGGCTATTCGGCCGGAACGGCAATGGGAACCGAGCGGCAGGGGCTGGGTGATCTTATCGGCGGGTACCTGATGGGCGCGGATCCGACGGACATAAACGCCGTGCAGGGCCTGCTGAAACAGGCGGGGTTTCTGGGGTGGCGGAATTTCTGGATCGAACCGGCCTGCTGGGATATTATCGGTAAAAAAGAAAACAGACCGGTTTACGAGCTTCTCGGCGGTAAGGCGCGGAATATCACGGTGTACTGCTCCACCGGCGAAATGCATGATCCTGAAAAAAGGGTCGACGAATTGCTTGCCATGCGTGAACGGGGATTCAAAACGGCCAAGCTCCGCGTCAAGAACCGCGAACTGAAGGACGATATTCACCATATCGAAGTGATCCGCAAGGGCGTGGGAGACCGTATGGCTCTCGGCGTCGACGCCAACCAGGGATGGCTTGTCACGATAGTCGATAAGATTCCCGCCTGGGATCTGAAACGGGCCGGAGAGTTCGCCGCCGCCTGCCGGGACAACGATATACTCTGGCTCGAGGAGCCTCTGGATTCGAGAGACTACGATGGCAACGCGGCCCTCAAGGCCATGTCTCCCGTCAAGATCGCCGGCGCCGAGTTAAATTACGGGTGGGATGAAATCAAGATTATGATTGAGAAGGATTGTTTTCACATCTACCAGCCGGACGCAACGTTTGCGGGCGGCATCAGCCAGGTGAAACAGGTGATCGACACCTGCCGTTCCAAAGGGCTCGAATATTCTCCCCACACCTGGACCAACGGCATCGGCTTTTACATCAACTGGCAGCTTAGCCTTGTCGACGACACATTTACCCTGCCCCTGGAATATCCTCTCGAAGAACCGTCGTGGATACCGAAATATCGGGAAGGCATTATCGATCCGATTCTGCCCGACAGTGCAGGGGAACTTTCACCGCCGACCAGGCCGGGCCTGGGCTTCGAAATTAACCCCTCGCTTTTAAGGCGTTATGGGAAACGATTCTTCAAACTTACCGAAACCCGCCTGAAGCTGAAGGTCATTCGTCAAAAGGGCATAAAAGCGGCGCTCGAGTTGAAGAAAAGAAAAGAAGAAGGATAAAGACATTACGCGTCTTTCGTGAAAAAAGCGGAAGACAGAACGGTCGAAAAAAGAGGGTCATTGCGTTTCACGTGATTTGGTGGTATTCATAAACATTACATAAGCAATTCAGGGGTGCCGGGGCGGCTGAGAAGATACCCTTTAAACCTGATCTGGGTAATGCCAGCGTAGGGAGATAAAGTTTGATATCTTTTTTTAAGGGCGCGTCCGACGCGGAGGATGCGCCCTTAATTATTTGTGGCACGAGAGGACATTTCTCGGAAGGAGCGGTATGATGTCGGTCAGTGTTTTCATCATTTCGGGAGGAGACATGGCTGATCCCGATCGAATAGGCCGGGACATGCGCAAATGCTTGTCTCCGGTGCTTGTCTGCGCCGACGGCGGGGCGCGATATGCCGCCGCGGCGGGCGTCGTTCCCGCGGCCGTCATCGGCGACATGGATTCTATCGATGTGGAACTGCTGGCTTATTATGAATCCAGGGGAAGTACCGTCATCAGGTATCCCGTTTCAAAAGATGAAACCGACACCGAGCTTGCCCTTCGGTACGCGCTTTCGCTGGAACCCGAAGAAATCCGCTTGTACGCGGCACTGGGGGGACGGATCGATCATACGCTGGCCAACGTTTTTCTGCTTTCGTCCAGCATGCTGCGCTGCGTCGATACCCGTATAATCGACGATCGAGGAGAGCTGTTCGCTGTTGATGACCGGGCCGTCGTTCGGGGTTCGACGGGACAGACCGTATCGCTGCTTCCGCTTACGACGGAAGTTTCAGGTATAACCCTCGAAGGCTTCAAATATCCCCTCTGTGAGGCGACCATGAAAGCGGGTCGTCCCTATGGAATCAGTAATCGTCTCGTCGGAACGGAAGGCAGCATTCAGGTCCGGTCGGGGCGGCTGTTGGTAATTCATTACAGTGATGCCGGCGGCGAAGTCGGCGCTATTTCAATGTGAGGTTTTATCATGATCATGGCACGAGTATTGACCATCGCTGGTTCAGATTCCGGCGGAGGAGCCGGAATTCAGGCCGACCTGAAAACGATTGCCTCCCTGGGAGGGTACGGCATGACGGTTGTCACGGCGCTTACGGCGCAGAACACGCTCGGTGTTCAGGGGATCCACGAAGTTCCGCTTGAATTCATAGAACGGCAGTTTGATTCGGTTGCCTCAGATATCGGCGTTGACGCAGCAAAGACGGGCATGCTCGCCGGCGCCGGGGTTGTTCGTCTGGTAGCCCGCAAGATAGACGAGTACGGCATCGCCAACCTTGTCGTCGACCCGGTCATGGCGGCCAAGGGAGGCGCACGCCTTATTCAGAAGGACACGGAGGGTGTGCTTTTAAAGGAACTCGTTCCGCGGGCACGGCTGGTAACGCCGAACATTCCGGAGGCGGAGATTCTGTGCGGCCACGCTATTACGTCGATAGATGACATGAAACGTGCGGCGGAAATCATCGGCGGACCAAGCGGCAGGAGTGTTCTGGTCAAGGGAGGTCATCGCGAGGGCGACGCCCTCGACATTCTTTACGACGATGGACATTTCTTCGAGTTCCCCGCGAAAAGGGAAGATACGAAAAACACCCACGGAACGGGATGCACCCTCTCGGCGGCCGTCGCAACCGGCCTCGGCTGTGGATTGAGTGTCCGCGAGGCTGTCGCACGGGCCAAGGATTATATAAGTACGGCGATCCGTTTTTCGCTTCCTCTCGGCGGGGGTCATGGCCCGACGAACCACATGGCCGCGCTTTTCAGGGAAAGCTCTCGATACCGGTGTCTGCTTGAGCTTAAAGAGGCGATTCGGGTACTCACGGAAGGAAGAACGGGTCACGTTATTCCGGAGATTCAGTCCAACCTGGTGTACGCGCTTCCCTACGCCCGGACAACGGACGAAGTAGCGGGCGTGCCGGGGCGCATTATCCGTGTAGGTGAACGGGTCGAAACACTCCATGATCCCGACTTTGGAGCTTCAAGTCACGTGGCGAGGATCGTGTTGACGCTCATGAAATACGACCCTGATTACCGTTCGGCCATGGATATACGGTTTTCCGATAAGATCGTGGCGGTCTGCCGCGACCTGGGATATGACGTGGCGTCCTTCGACCGGGCCGACGAACCGAAGGATGTCAAGGATCGCGAGGGATCGTCGCTGGAATGGGGGACCGACCGCGTTCTCGCGGGACGCGGCGGGATTCCCGACATGATTTTCGACCGGGGAGACGTGGGTAAAGAGCCGATTGTCCGTGTTCTCGGGAAATCACCGGCCGATGTCGTTGCAAAGGTCATGAACATCGCGGAACGGATTCGCAGGTCATAGAGATGCAGTAACGAAAAAAGAAAGAGAGGTTATAGAAGACATGTCACTAAACGAAGTAGTGATCACCAGGGCGATAATCGATCGTTTTATGAAAAAATTCAGCGATTATGCCGAGGTCGATACGGCCATCGTGGGCGGAGGCCCGGCGGGACTCGTGGCGGCTTATTTCCTCGCGAAAGCGGGGAAGAAAACGGCTCTCTTCGAGCGGAAACTCAGTATCGGAGGCGGTATGTGGGGCGGCGGCATGATGTTCAACGAGATCGTCGTTCAGGAAGAAGGGAAGGAAGTGCTTGATCATTTCGGCGTTTCATCGATGAAATACCAGGAAGGCTATTATACCGCCGATGCGGTGGAGGCCGTCAGCACCATCTGTTCCCGGGCCGTGCAGGCCGGGGCGAAAGTGTTCAATTGCATAAGCGTCGAGGACGTCATCGTAAAAGAAGGTACCGTGCGGGGGCTGGTGGTCAACTGGTCCCCGGTGGAGATGGCCGGTCTGCACGTGGATCCTCTTTCTATCGAGACGAAAGCCATAATCGATTCCACCGGGCACGACACGGAAGTACTCAGTCTCATTGCCCGGAAGGCGGATATCGTGTTGAATACGGAATCCGGAGGAATCATGGGAGAGCGCTCAATGTGGGCGGACAGGGCGGAACAGTTGACTCTTGAGCATACCAGGGAAATCTGTCCCGGCGTTTACGCGGCCGGTATGGCGGCCAACGCAGCGTACGGTGGACCACGGATGGGACCGATTTTCGGCGGTATGCTGCTTTCGGGAAAAAAGGCGGCGGAACTGATCCTGTCATCGAAGTAAGCGGGATGGTGGTGTCCCGTGGTCGGGGTCGCCGGGGGACCGAATAACGGCAATATAGAGACCCGGATGAAAGGAAAATACATGGCAGCCGGAACACAACTTGAACTGGCACGAAACGGAACCGTGTCCGAAGAAATGGCTCTTTGCGCCGAAGTGGAGGGCGTTTCACCTGAATTTATACGGAAAGGGATCGAGGCCGGAACTATAGTGGTGGTCAGAAACCGGACGCATCGGGACATCGCTCCACTGGCGATCGGGAAGGGGCTCCGGACCAAGATCAACGCCAACGTTGGTACCTCGGGAGATCACGTCGACATCGATCTGGAAGTGAACAAGGTAAAAACGGCGGCGGCGGCGGGCGCCGACGCCGTTATGGATCTTTCCACGGGCGGAGACGTGAGAAGCATTCGAAAAACCATTGTGGCCGCTTCTCCCGTCGTGGTGGGCACTGTTCCCATCTACCAGGCGGCGACGCTCATGCTGGACCAGAAAAGGGCCATTGTTGAGATGACCGCCGACGACATGTTTCGTGTTTGTGAGGATAACGGCGAGGACGGCGTCGACTTTATCACCGTTCATTGCGGTGTGACGAGGCGGAGTGTTGCCTGCGTCGAGGACCAGGGACGGCTGCTCGGCATCGTGAGCCGCGGCGGGAGCATCCTGTCGCGCTGGATGCTGTTCAATAAACGGGAGAATCCTCTTTATGAGTATTACGACCGGCTTCTGGCCGTAGCGAAGCGTTACGATATGGTGTTAAGCCTTGGCGACGGACTTCGCCCCGGGTGTCTTGCCGACGCGACCGACCGTGGGCAGGTACAGGAACTCCTCCTGCTGGGTGAACTGACAAAACGCGCCCGGGATTGCGGGGTCCAGGTGATGATCGAGGGGCCGGGACACGTTCCGTTAAAGGAAATCGAGTCCAACGTGCTGCTTCAGAAGCGCCTGTGCGGAGGCGCTCCTTTCTATGTGCTGGGTCCCCTCCCCACGGATATAGCCCCCGGGTATGATCATATAACATCGGCTGTCGGGGGAGCCGTGGCAGGTGCGGCGGGCGCCGATTTTCTCTGCTACGTGACGCCGGCGGAACACCTGAAACTTCCCTCGCTGGAAGACGTGAGGGAAGGCGTGACGGCATCGCGGATAGCGGCGCACATAGCCGATATTGCCAAAGGGCTGCCCGGTGCGATCGAGCGCGACCACGCCATGGCGCGGTTCCGCAAAAAATTTGACTGGGACGGGCAGATCAACGCCGCCCTTGATCCGGAACGGGCGATGAATCTTCTGGAGCGAAGCGACAGCGCCGCCGACGAAGGATGCACCATGTGCGGCGAGTTTTGCGCGATCAGGCTGGGAAAGACTCCCGATTAAGGGAGACAGCCTCAAGGAACCGGCTGAATGCACCGGGCCGGTTCACGTTTTTCAACGAGTTTTCATGGATGACAGCTCCCAACAGCTGGTTGTGTTCGATTATTCGGGGACGCTCTGCCTCGATGCCGTCGCCTTCAGTCGTCCCGGCAGGATTGAGCAGGAACTTGCATCATCGGGTCTTGCGGATCTCGGTGTGCGTGACGCATCATTTTTCTGGAACAATATTATCGCATCCACGTGGCGGGCCGGTTTCACGACGCCGATCGGCTACAAGGCTATCCTGGAGCGACGCCTGGTGGAACTGTTCGGCTGTGACGGTGATTCATCACTTCTTGAGAAAATCAGGATGGCTGCCTCGCGTTTCTCGTCGCGCTATTTTGCCGAATTCCGGATTGACGACAGGTGGCGTTTTCTGCTTGAGCGCGTTTGGAATAACCGGGCTTGTTCCGTGGTGGTGGCGACCGATCACTACGCGGAGGCGACGGATGCAATTATAAACTCCTTCGCGGCAATGAATATCGAGGCGCGGCCCCTGCTCGACACACACGACGAACGCTGTTTTCTGGTGGCCAACTCGGCCGACCTGGGTTGCATGAAGGTTGATCGTGCTTTCTGGCGCATGACGGCCGATCGCGTGCCCGGCTTGACGGGAACCTCGCTCGTCGTGGTCGATGATTTCGGATACAACGAATCAGCAGTCGATTACGGCGCGTACGAGCAGACGTCGGAATTGATGCGCGACACGGTGGCGGCCCTGGAAGACGTCTTCGGGCCGGGCGCCCGGATTGTTCCTTTTCTCATCGGCGGGGCGGACCGCCAACACATGCCGCCCGACAGAGCGATTCAGAATTTACCGGAAGCACTGGTGAAAAAGGCTGAACAGGAAATCCTGCGGGACACGCGGGGTGTTACCCGCTGACATACCGGGCGTATTGGAGCATGCGTGCGAAAACCTGCACGCCCGTTTCGGGATAGTCGAAAACCGGCAGTTCCTGTTCCATCAGGAAAGATCGGCAGCCTGCCACATGGTCGGGGTCGCCCAGGATCGAGAAAAAAACCGGTTTGTTCGCTTTTTCTTTGACAAAGTCGGCGATCGGTCTGAACATGTCGACACCGTAAGCGGCGAAGGAAATAAAAAAAATGCCGTCCACGCCCTCATCGTCGAAAAGGGCCTCGAGAATCGTGGCGGAGGTTTTTTCAAACCCGTGGATATTCATGTCGGGGTAGGTATCGATGGGGTTCTTTCGCTTCGGCTCCGTGGAAATGACTGTTTCAAGGCGCTTCATGGTTGCCGGATCGAGCCGGGCCAGGACGAGGCCGTCTTCCGAGGCCTGGTCGATGGACATTATGGACTGAGCGCCGCTGAAGGTGACGAGCGCGATCCGGTTGCCCCGGGGCAGGGGCGCCCATTGAAAGCCCATAATCAGGGCCAGCAGCTCGTCGATTTTTTTCACCCGCAGGACGCCGGCCTGCCTGAGAGCACCGGTGAGAACGGTGTCGTTCACAGCGAGACTTGCCGTATGTGAAGCCGTGGCGCTGCTTCCCGCTTCGCTGCGGCCGCCCTTCAGCAGGATGACCGGTTTCCGCTGGACGGCCCTGCGCGCTTCCCTGAGGAAGCGCCTCCCGTCCCGAATATCCTCGAGGTACATGCCGATAATGCGGGTCTGGTCGTCGTCGGCAAAGTATTCCATGGCGTCGCACTCATCCACGTCCACCTTGTTCCCCAGGCCGAGACCTTTCGAGATCCGGTAAACGGGGAAGGCGCCCATGTACATAAGCAGGGCTCCCACGAATATGCCCGACTGGGCGGCGAAACCGACGGAACCGGGCGTCAGCATGTTTCGATTGGCGAAATACGATGTGGCCATGCCTGTTTCGGTGTTTATCAATCCCAGTGTATTGGGGCCGAATCCACGCATGTCGGTTGAGCGGAGAATGGATCGTATTTCTTTCTGAATGGCCCCGCCGTCGCCGCCGCTTTCAGCGAATCCCTCCGACGATATCACGACGCCCTTGACGCCTTTTCTCGCGCAGGCCTTCAGGGCTTCGGGCACGGCAGGGGGAGGAATAATCATTGCTGCGAGATCAACATCGAAGGGGACGTCCTCAATAGACGGATAAAACCGTACATTCCGGAACTCCCCTCCCTTTGGGTTGATACCGGCGACACGTCCCGCGAATCCTGCCTGTTCCAGCGTCGCGATCAGCAGGGCGCCCGGTTTGAACGGGTCTGTCGAGGCGCCGAATATGGCGATGTTTTTCGCATCCATCACCTCTTTCACCGATCTCATTGAAAGAGTCCCTCCTTTGAACGGGCGTCGTAAGCCCCCTGAATAGGCATTCTCTTAATTGCAGATGTTTCCGAAAGTCAAGGCGGAAGTGGAACGCCGAGCCCTATTTCGGTTGCTTTCAGATGCGTACTGGGATAAAATATAATAAAAACATGAAGGTATTGAACAATGATTAACCATCGGCGCGGCCCGAGAACGGCAGGAAGATCGACCGCAGATGTTTCGTCCCGGTCGGCGGGGGCGAGCGCATGACCGTCCAGATCGCGTTGTTCTTCCTGGTGCTTGCCGCCGCGGTTTATCTTTTCGTCAGTGAAAGGCTTCGCGTTGACGTAGTTGCCATTCTGGTGATGGTTGCGCTTCCCTGGCTGGGGCTGGTGGAGCCCGCCGACGCCTTCAGCGGTCTGGCAAGCAACGCCGTGGTTGCCCTTATAGCCGTCATGATTCTGGGGTATGGTGTCGACCGGTCCGGCGCCCTGAACTGGATTATCAATTTTATCGTGTCGATGACTAGCGATCATCGCGACCGGCTCGTCCTGTTCGTGACGGCGACCGTGGGTGCCGTTTCAGCCTTTATGCAGAACGTGGGCGCCGCCGCGCTTTTTTTGCCTGCTGTCCTGAAAATTTCCCGTAGAACAGGAATGCCTGCTTCACGTCTGCTCATGCCCATGGGGTTCGCCGCCATCCTGGGAGGTAACCTGACCATGGTCGGATCCACGCCCCTGCTGATGCTGAACGATCTGCTCCGACACGGGGGAGTGAGTGATTTCGGGTTGTTCAGTGTGGCTCCCGTGGGCGTGGTACTGGTCGTCGCGGGTTCACTCTACTTTTTTTTCTTCGGCAGGTCGGTTCTGCCCGGCGTTAAAAAGAAAAAACACTTACAGCCGCCGATGAGCATTCAACAGATGCTCATCGAACGATGGCGGATTCCAACGACGATTTACCGATGCCGTATTCCCAAAGAAAGCCCGTTGGTGGGGAAAACACGCGAGGATTCAGAAATGTGGACGGAGTATCGTGTCTACCTCCTCGCGCTGGCGGACGGCGAAGACATTCTTTACGCTCCCTGGCGGCACACTCCTTTCGCCGCCGGGCAGTGGCTGACGCTGCTGGGCGGCGAACCGGATCTTGAACGGTTCGTTAATGATTTCGAATTAATGTTCAAAAAAGAAGACAGGCCCTTCGAACAACTGGAAGAAACGGACCAGGTGGGTTTTGCCGAACTGGTTATTCCGGTGGAGTCGCCCTGCGTGGGGAAAACGATACGCGACATAGCCATTCGCAAGACGTACGGTGTTGAACCCATCATGCTTTTCAGCGGCGACCGGAAGCAACGGGGAGATTTTTCAGACGAACCTCTCGAAAGAGGCAACGTTATCATCGTTCACGGTCGATGGCGGCAGATCCGGGCCATGGCGGACGGAAGTCATTTCATGCTGATAACACCCATCGAACTGGCCCACGAAGTGAAACATCCACGCCCGGCCGCGGCGCTTCTCTGCTTCGTCGGCGCCGTTGCACTGGCCGTGTCGGGCGTTCCCATAGCTCTGGGGCTTCTGACGGGGGCGCTTGCCATGATACTGTTCAGGATTGTTCCCATCGAAGAGGCCTACCGGGCCGTCGACTGGAAAACTATTTTTCTTCTGGCGGGACTGATCCCCCTGGGGGCGGCCATGAATCATACCGGCGCATCCGAATTCCTGGCGTTGCTCATGGCGGGAATTCTGGAAGGTGCGCCACCGCTTGCAGTTTTTGTATCATTCGGTCTGCTTGCAACATTACTGGGACTGTTCATATCGAACGTTGCCGCTACGATTATTCTGGTTCCCCTGGTGATTGCCGTCGCGGCGCCGCTGGGTGTTTCGCCCCGGGCGCTCGCCCTCCTGGTTGCTCTGTGTTCATCCAACACCTTTATGCTTCCCACCAACCAGGTCAATGCCCTGATCATGTCACCGGGAGGTTACAGGAACGCCGATTATCTCAGGGCCGGCGCGGCTGTAACGGTTTTTTTTCTTGTAATAGCGGTCGTGTTCGTCTATTTCTCTCGCTGGTAATGAACGCAGGGAAACGACATGCCCGGCGGTTCCCGGAGGTAAACTCAATAAATAAAACATTCAAGATTTAACATACCGATGCCGAATATTCTATTAGGATCCGTGCGTCGCTGTTTCAATCATGCTTGTCGTGGATTAGCACCGGTACGGTGAAAAGCGGGATGTTGTAATGAACAACCGTAATATCGGCGCCTTGAGAGCCGGTGACATGAGGCTGGTACTGGAAAGTTCCCTGATGCTTATGGAACTTTCTGACAGTGATGAGATATGCCGCTGCACGGTCCGTTGCCTGAAACAATATTTCGATAAAGAGACAGCAGTGGTAGTCGCGCTTCGCCGCGACGGCGCGGAAACACTGGAAGTGAAGGCGGGGGCGGAAGAGGGCGATCCCGCAGCCGCGTTCTATCCGGATACCGGCGGAAACAGTTTGCCGCAAGTCATAAACGATCCTTTTCAGGGAATCCCTTCAAATAGATCGCCGGTACTGTTCGCATGGCCGGCGGAAGAGCTGTTTTCATCCAGTTTGCCGCCGGTTCTTGTCGACGGCGGAAATCCCCCTCCCTTTGTGTACGCGTTTCCGCTGGTGAGCCGGGAGCGGAATCTCGGTGCCGTCATTAGCATGGCACGAAAAGAACTCTCGCCGGCCGAACAGGAGGTGACAGTGCTCCTGGCCTATTACGCCGCGACTTCCATTGCCCGGGCGGACGATGAGAGAACGCGCGAAATCATAGAGGACCATCACCAAAGCATAATGGGTGGTATTCATGACGCGGTCATGATTTTTGATGCCAGCAACCGCCTTCTGTTCGCCAATCCGGCGGCCCGGCATATGTTCGGATTCGGCGATCCGGAAACGAGAGACAGGCAGCCGCTCGTCCGGCGTTTCAGCCGCGAGGCAATCGCAACCATTGAGCGGGATTTCGAAAAAGTACGCCGGGGAAAGGGGGGATACCTAAGACGGTACAGGGGATTTGGACAGGACGGCAAAGAAGTATGGATTGAGGGATTGGGTGACCTGATTTCGTACAATGATTCTTCAGTTGTCCTGGTCGTGCTCCGCGATATAACCGGCCGTGTCGAGGCTGAACGAAAGTTGCACGAGGTACAGGAAAAATACGAGCTGGTATTGGAAAGCATCGAAGAGGGGTATTTCGAAACTGATCTTGCGGGGAATCCCGCGTTCTGTAACGACGTGATACCTCGCATGCACCGAATCACCAAAGATGAGTATTTTCGAATGACGTACCGGGATTACATGACGCCCGACAGTGCAAAGATGATATCCGAGGAATTCGGAGAGCTTTATAGAACAGGCGTGCCGAGGGTTTCGCGTGAATACGAGGTGACAGCCGGGGACGGTACCCGCATGGTTCATGAACTTTCCGCATCGCTCATTCGGGACGCTTCAGGCAAACCGACCGGCTTCAGGGGCGTCGTGCGGGATATAACGGAGAAGAAACTGACCGAACGCGCCCTGGCCGCGAGCGAAAAACGATACCGCACTATACTGGAAAACGCGGGGACCGCCCTTATCGTTGTTGAATATGACATTATCACGTATGCCAACGCGGAATTTGAAACCTTGTCGGGCTACTCTCGCGCTGAGATCGAAGGAAACATGACCTGGCGGGATTTTATTCATTCCGGCAGCCATGAACGACTCGAAGAAGAAGTTGCCCGCTACGTCCAAGATCCCTCGATCAGGATTCGCAACATCTCAGTATGTCTGGTAACAAAATCAGGTGAACCACGAGATGTTGACATCAGTATCAGCTGGATTCGCGGCACGAGATCCACCCTCGCTTCGTTCAGCGACATGACGGAATACAAAAAACTCGAGAAACAAATCATCGAGGCGCAGAAGCTCGAAGCCGTCGGAACACTGGCGGGAGGCATCGCGCACAATTTTAACAATCTGCTTATGGGAATTCAGGGGAACGCGTCGCTTGTGCTGATGGATCTGGACTCCGACCACCCCCACCACGCGAGACTCAAGAAAATCGAGGAACATGTCAGGGTGGGCGCCAAGCTGACCTCGCAGTTGTTGGGATTCGCCAGAGGTGGAAAGTATGAGACCGTGACCACGGACCTGGCGGTCCTGGTTGACAGGGTTGTGCGCATGTTTGAAAGCACCAGGAAAGATATCCGCATTCACCGGAAGTACGAGAATAATTTTTACCGTTCCGAAGTTGACCAGGGGCAAATCGAGCAGGTCGTTTTGAATATTCTGGCAAACGCCGGACAGGCAATGCCGGGCGGCGGCGATATTACGATCACCATGAAAAATGTTGATCATAAAGGCGACCAGGCGTCGCCCGCGGGTCCCTATGTAGTCATATCCATAGAAGACAGCGGCATGGGGATGGACACGGCGACAAAAGAGCATATATTTGAACCTTTTTTCAGCACCCGGACTCTGGATCGGGGGCGGTCCGGCGGCCTGGGACTTGCGTCCGCCTACGGCATCGTAAAAAACCACGGGGGATGGATCTCTGTCAATACGGCGCCGGCCCAGGGTTCGGTGTTTCATGTGTTCCTGCCGGCTTCGGAAAAACAGGTGAGCACGGAATACGAGGATGACGCAGGTCCTCAGATTTTCCGGGGGACCGAGCGGATAATGATTATCGATGATGAACAGATGGTGCTGGATGTGGGAAGTGAAATTCTGCGGACGCTGGGCTATCAGGTTATAACTGCCGCGAGCGGGGACGAGGCACTTGAAATATTACAACGTGATCCCGGCTGCGTGGACCTGATAATGCTCGACATGATCATGCCCGGCATGAGCGGCGCGGCTGTCTATGAAAAAATCAGGGAACTGTCTTTGGCGGTCAAAGTACTCCTCGCAAGCGGGCGAAGCCTGGAAGGAGAGGCCGCGAAGATGATCGATCACGATCACGTCGGCTTCATTCAGAAACCTTTCGATGTTCAGACGTTGTCAAATGCGGTGCGGGAGCTTCTCGGCGGTCGTTGACGGGGAGTTTCGTCCCATCGCGTGATAAAAAGAACGATAATAAAAAAAGCAGGGCCGGGAATACTATTCCCGGCCCGCCTTTTATAATACCGGACTCCCGTTAGTCGTCGTCATCGTCGTAATCGGGTGGATTCAGCGATTCCTCGGGTACTTCCGCTTCGATCGAGCGGGTGATGCCCCGCGCGAGAATCCAGGAAATGAGGAAGAGCAGCACAATGGCGATGACAATGACGAGAATCGCCGTCGTCATCCATGCCCGCGCTTCTTCATCGATTATCCTGGCCGCCGCGACGGCCTCCTCGTTGAACTTGTCCACGTTGACCGTCAGCGCTACCCAGCCGAAGCCGCCCGGTTCGGGAAACATCCGCGAGGCATAGCTGACGGGCGCATAGGCGACTATTTTCTGGTGACCCGCGAAGGTATAGACCTTGATTCCGGAATTTCCTGCCGCCGCGTCTTCCGCTATGGCCGGCAATTCAGGGTCAATAAAGCCCATGAGCGAAATATTCAGCACCTCCTCGCCCCGGCTGCTCATTTTATCCATTGTTTCCTTCGTGATCGGCGGGACGAGTGTGCCGTCAGGATAAAGTCCCACTACGTGGGAATCAATGGGATGTGAAAAAACAAAACCTCTGTAGTCGACCATGTAGGCGTAGTTCCCCGTTGACGCGTCTGCTTCATAGACGAGCGCTGTTTCCGTGGGAATGATGTTGTCCGTAAACTTTGCCAGGTGTCGCGCATCAAGAGCCAGTGTTACCAGCCCCGAAAATCCCTGCTGATCAAAGAGCGGCGTGGCGACGCGAACGATCCCTTCAAACCGTTTCCCCGCCTCGAAAGAATCGCGGTCCACGTACCACCCGGTAACGGGCGACATGTACACTTCCGCCTTGTCAAGCTTCTGGACAAGCGAGAAGTACTCTTCCGATTTGTAGGTGGTATTGGCGGGATCGCTGACGTTCACCAGCTCGGATTCGGGAACCACCTCTCCGTCGACGATTTTTATCTGTTCGTTCCCCTCACGGTCGACGAGAGCCATTTCCCTGTAAAGAGGAACGGGCACTTTTGAAACCGCGCCGTTTCTTTTCACCGGGAGGGCCTCACGGTTCTTGTCGACGAACTCCTGATAAGCTTCGGGAGTCTCGGGAATAATCGTGGCAACCAGCGCGTCCTTTTCTACCAGCCGCAGGAAATCGGCGACGTTATCGGCCGTCGATACGGCCCGGGCCTCCAGGGCTTGCTGGAATTTTTCGTCGAGGGCCGAGATGGTCCTTATCTTTGACGTGTCCCCTAACTGTAAAATGCTGTTGGCGATAAAAAAAGCCATTAATACCAAGGGGATGACGATAAGCAGGAAAAAAAGTCTCGATACTGTGAAAAACTGCTTACCATTTTCATTTTTTGTCATTGTGATCTCCCCCTACCTCGTTGTGTTCTGGCGACGTGCCGGTTTAACGCACCCTTTGTATCAACCGAAAAATATTCTCGTGAAAGGGTTCGCGAACAGCAGCACGAGTGACACGACGAGGGCGTAAATGGCGACGGATTCGCCCATGGCCATACCGACGAGCATCGTGATGAGGATTTTTCCCTGGACGCCGGGATTCCTTCCAACGGCGCTACAGGCGCCACTTGCCGCGTTACCGATACCGAGACCCGACCCGATGGCGCCGAACCCGATGGCTATACCTGCCGCAAGCATGGCGCCGACGGCGACAATGGCCTTGGTGTAAGGTGCCCCGTCCGACGGCAATATATCGGCCGCGAAAGCGACGGGCGATGTTGCCATCACGAGGATCACTGCTGCCGCCAATCCAAAAAATAATTTCTGATGGTTGCGTTTCATTCCTGTATCTCCTTTCTTTCTCCCATGCAGGTTTTTTATATGGTCGTGGTTTACCCGCTTCACAGGAAGCATACACGATTCACCGTGTGTCGTCCAGTTGAGCAAAGTATATGCCAGGTTGCCGTCACAAATCCCTGATAGATCGATAATAAATAATATTGAATAGTTAAAGAAAAGCAGGACGGCGGCCGTCTGGCGGAGTGGAGTATACGCCGTTGAACATAACATTCAACAGAGAAGTGCTGATTGAACAAAAAGTGAAACCGGCATAGACGGAACGCATTGATCAGGGCGGTGTTTGCCGTATCAAAATTTATTTGATAATTAAAGGCGGGACTTGTATGTAAGAGCGACACGTGAAAGGTATGAAAAATCAATGAGAGCTGGACTCCGCTGTCGGGCAGGGGGGAGCTGTCGGTCGTCTCGGGATTTCCGCTGCGAGGAACCGGCGGGCGCCTGTTCTGTCGCACTGAAGGTACTATCATGAGGGAAGTTCTTTCCCTGGCCACCTATCTCGTTGTTTGGTTTCTCTGCGACCTGGTTATCGGGTTCGAAAGCGGGTTCGTCTCGCTTATGATTTCCCTCGGCGCAGCTATCGGAATCTTTTTTCTCATAGCCGCGAAAGATAAAAGTATCAACGATGATGACGATGATGATATGTAACCCTGTCGTCTTCGTGAAGCGATGAGGTTGTGGTCGTGATAAAACTTCGTTCCCGCTTCAAACCCTTCGATATGCAGGTCTCCGTGGCGATAGCCACGTTGTCGCTCGTGTTTTTGATTCTTCTCATGGCGTATGCGGTCAAGCACGCCCGTGAGCAGGATCGGGTGCGACAATTCGCGGAACGGCACACGGCTATTGCCTGCACCGTCGCCGCCGGTATCGAGGACACGATAAACGGGGTGCGTGATCAACTATCTATTTTTTCACGTTTTGTGGTGATGAACAACGAAGACCAGGCGTTTTTGGAAGAAAACATGCGGGTTCTCATGGAAAGCACGCAGCGCGCGGTACGAGCGGTTGGAATGGTGAACGCCGAAGGCGACATGCTCGCGTTGTGGCCGTCCCGTCAGGTGGATAATGAAGACGCCGGAAATAAATGGGTCCGATATTTTCGAGACCCGGCCATCTGTGAAAAGATAACCGAGAATCCTCTTGTACGATTCAGGAAAGCGGGAGAGAATGCGGCGGGATATGCCGAGTCGGCCATCGGTATTCGCCTCCCCCGGTACAACGAATACGGTCACTGCCAGGGGGCCCTTTTGGCGCTTCTCTCACTTGATGTTCTTCTTGACCGTTATACCGGACCCCTGCGATTGGGAAAATCAACGGAAAACTGGCTTTTCGCGCAGGACGGCACGATCATGGTTCATGCGAATCCCTACGTCATCGGTCGGGAAGCGGAGGTGTTGATCGGCGAACCGGAAGACGAGGCCCGATGGAGAGCGTTTCTCATGTCCGATGAAGGCGCGTGGGGCGAGTTCGTCATTCAGGATTGCCGCGGCGAAGTGGTAGAGGTGATTGTCGCCGTGGCGCCGATCAGAGTCGGCACTGACCGGTTGACCATCGCACTTATTACGCCCTACAGCGTGGTGGTCGAACTCATGCACAAAGTGTTTTTTAATATCACCGCCGGCGCCGTGGGGTTGATCATTCTTCTTATCGTGGCGGGACTTTCCGTTGGTGTTGTGGTGACGCGTCAGATGCGGTGGGAAGAAACAAAAAAGCGGCTTCAGGAACGCGAAGAGTGGCAGAGTCAACTGGTCAGGGAAAAGAAAACCGTGGAGGGCATAATAGAGGGTTCGCCCATTCCGACCATGGTTATAGGAAAAGATCACAGAATTATACTCTGGAACAGGGCGCTTGCCGAACTGACCGGCTATGATTCGAAAGACATGATCGGTACGGATCGGCACTACCTGCCGCTGTACCAAAAGATGCGTCCCCTCATCGCGGATATCATCGTCGACGGAAACCTCGGGGCTCTCGATGATTATTACGGAACAAAACAAGTGCAGAAATCGAAAACAGTCCGGGATGCCTACGAAGCGTACGATCACTTTGATAATCTCGGGGGGAAAGACCGGCACCTGTATTTTCTCGCCGCCCCCATCTACGACGAAAAAGGGAATATCATCGCCGCCATCGAGACCCTCCAGGACATAACGCGGGAGAAAGAACTGGAGCGGAGCCTCACGGAGTATGCGGAAACACTGCAGAAAGAACTCAATGCTAATATCAAACTGCGGGAGGAGATCGAAGGACTGTATTCATACATGCAGTTGATCATCGACACGCTTCCGGAAAAAATATTCGATATTGATGAAGAAGGTATCATTAATTATGTAAGTCGGGAAAATATAGCGGACAAAAAACCCATAAAAGGCACTCATTTCCTGGATTTCGTGGACCCTGAAAACAGGGAATTCGTGCTTGCGCGGTGGGAAGATGGCAAGCGCGGTGTTTTCAAACCGTATCAGCTGGAAGTTACGGCCAGGGACGGTTCGAGACGTCTGCTGCTCATAACGCCCCGGCGTATTCCCGGAACCCGGCGCGTTCTCCTGGTGCAGCAGGATATCACTGAAATAAGAAAACTTGAAAAGGCGATATTCGACACGGAAAAACTGGCCGCGCTGGGACATCTTTCTGCGGGAATAGCCCACGAACTGAGGAACGCCCTTTCTTCCATAAAGATGAGTCTCCAGATTCTCGAACGCAGGATGGGACCCGAAGGGAATGACCTGAAACGGTTCAAAATAGCTCAGCGGGAAGTGGAGCACCTGTCACAGCTTGTCCGGGATGTTCTTCTTTACGCGAAGCCGGCTGATCCGGAGAAAGAACCGACCAGTGTCGCCTCAATCATGGAGCACTCGCTGGCCATGGTGGAAAAAGAACTGATCGATAAGCGGATCACGATTCAAAGGCATTACGACGACGATCTGCCGCCGATAGACGTCGATCCCGGAATGTTTTCACAGTCGTTGCTGAATTTACTGCTGAACGCCGTCGATGCCGTGGACGAGGGTGGCTCGATCACCGTCTCGTCGTCGCGTTCGACCGATGATCACGATTCAGTGACGATCGAAATAGCTGATAACGGCTGTGGCATTGATGAAGCATCAATGTCGTCTCTGTTTAATCCATTTTTCAGTCGAAAGAAATACGGTACCGGTCTCGGTCTTGCCCAGGTCAAGAAAATCATGGACGTGCACGGGGGACGCATCGAGATATTCAGTACAAGCGGCGAGGGGACCAGGATTGTCCTGAACCTGCCCGTATCGGAAAGGAAAGCCTGAACCGGCTGATAAGCGATGGCGAGCATTCTTGTTATAGACGACGACAGCTCGATCTGTGAATCGCTGGATCTCTATCTGAGCGAAGAGGGGTACCGGGTGCGCGTCGCCCTGACGGGAACGGACGGCCTGAACCTGTTCGTCGAGGAACCCGCCGAGGTTGTTATACTAGACGTGCGTCTTCCCGACGTGGACGGATTTTCCATTCTGGAAGACCTGCAGGAAGAAGATGAAAACGTCAAGGTGATCATGATTACCGCCTACCATGACATGGAAACCACCATCACGGCGATGAAACTGGGGGCCTTCGATTACATTCACAAACCTATCAATATCGACGAACTTGAAATTGCCATCAAAAAGGCGCTGAAAACCTCGGAGATGGAAAAGAAAATAGACGATTTCATGACGGATCCGGACCGTGCCTTCAAGACCGGCGATATTATCGGCAACGGTCCCCGCATGAGGGAGATCTTTAAAACGATCGGCGTGGTTGCGCAAAGCAGGACGACCGTGCTGATACAGGGTGAGAGTGGAACAGGAAAGGAACTGATTGCGAAGGTTATTCACACCAACACGTCGCCTGATGAGCCGTACATCGCCGTCAATTGTTCCGCCATCGTTGAGACACTGCTTGAATCTGAACTCTTCGGTCACGAAAAGGGATCTTTCACCGGGGCGATCGCCCGGAAGCAGGGCAAATTCGAACTGGCACGAAAAGGAACGGTGTTTCTGGACGAGATCAGCGAAATGTCGCTCAACCTCCAGGCGAAACTGCTGAGAGTGCTTCAGGAGCGCGAAGTCGAACGGGTGGGTGGCAAGGACCGGGTTCCGGTCCATGCACGGGTCATCGCCGCGACCAACAAAAACATGCGTGACCTGGTCAAGGAAGGCACCTTCCGGGACGATCTTTTCTATCGGTTGAATATTGTGTCCATAACGATTCCACCCCTTCGGGAGCGTCCGGAAGACATGGCGCCCCTGGTCGATTACCTGCTCACCAAGATTAACCTGGAACTCCACAAACGAATCGGCGGCGTATCCGAAGACGTGATGGAAATGTTTCTTCAGTATAACTGGCCCGGGAACATCCGGGAACTCGAAAATCTCCTGGTGCGTGCGGCCGTGGTTGCCAAGGGTCAGATACTGGGAAAGAATGATTTTCCCGATCTGCTGGCGGAGAAAGGAAACGGTCCCGCGTCGGTGGCCGACGAGGGCAAAGACGAGAGCGGACGGTTTCTCACGCTTGAAGAGCTCGAGGAACGCCACATACGGCGCGTCGTAATGGAAACCACGCTCAATAAGGGAGAGATCTGCCAGATGCTCGGCATAGCGCGGCCCACCTTTGAACGAAAGCTTGAAAAATATGGCATTTCCTTCGAGAGGGAATGACGAAGGAATGCATACCCATCTTCCGGTCTGACGTCAATGGCCGGTGATTTTCTCAGTTAATTCACTGTCCGCAAATGTCCTTTCCAGTGCTTCCGAGAGGGCGGCGTTCAGTTCTTCTTCCAGCTTGAATTCGGAAAATTTTAAATGTTGTTTTGTCGGCAGCGTCCGGACGGTGACGCGGTGAAGAATGCGCCTTTCCTCTGCGTCGGCAAGAACAATGGTGAGGTTTACGCGCGATGAATAGGTTCGAAGGAATGTCGAACGGTCACAATCTACGAAAAGATCGTTGATGGCCCCGCCGAGAATGAGTCCCTTCCATGACGGATAGATGGTTTCCTCCCGGAGATCCCACTCGGGATGACGGGAAGAAACCGTATGGCCGGATCGGGTGAGGTAGGATGTAAGCGCCCGTGTGACGGCGGGCGCCGGTTCCATGTGTCGTGGAAGAACCGGGACGATTCGGTCGTCAGGCGTGATAACCCTGCCGATGAGCAGATTGTCCTCCGTTTCCCGCTGGTCGTTGAACAGGGTTACTGTAAGAGGAACGGAACCGGCTTCGGCCGTTTCCTTATCGGTGGACGGAATGTACTGGATGTCGATGTTATACAGATTGACGGGGGCGCATGACAGGAGCAGCGCCACGGCAGCCGCCGGAACGATGATTCCCGCAAAAGATCTTCTGAGACCTTTATTGAAAAACCCTCTCTGCTTCACTGTCGTCATGCCGGACCTCGGATCAGGTCCGGGTAAGGTCCGATCCGGCATCCAGTGTTTAAGTATTTCTGGATTCACCCTTACGGGCACTATAGCCAGGCCTCCGCCGGAATGACGGGAAGGGGCATTGTTCAAAAGTCTTCTTCTGCGTGCTTCGTTTTCTGCAGGGTGTTTCATGGTTTTATTTTTTCAGCGTTTTTTCAGTGCATCGTAATTATGAAGGACCTGTTGCACGTATGACCGGGTTTCAGTAAACGGGGGCACTGCCCTGTACCGGTCGACCGCCGCCGGACCGGCGTTATACGCGGCGAGGGCCAGTTCGAGATCTCCGTAACGGTTGAGCATTTCCCTGAGATACCGGGCGCCGCCCAGAATATTCTGCCGGGGATCGAAGGGATCTTGTATATCCAGCATTGCTGCATTCTGAGGCATGATCTGCATCAGGCCGAGGGCGCCCTTGTGCGAGACCGCACGGGAGTTGAAGTTCGACTCAACCTTGACCACGGCCTTGAGAAGCGCCGTATCGATGCCGTATAGACGGGACGCCTCGTCGATATACGGGTCATAGGACGAGGACGGAGATTCAGATGGCTTCGGTGTTCGCCATTGTTTTATATAGAGCCGGTATTCCGGCGTCGACGGTTGGTCCGTGAAGTGAAATACGCCGTTTTCATCTTTATAGAGGTAGATATCAGCGATTGCCTCGGCCGCTGGGAACAGCAGGAACAGCGCGGCAATGATTACAGCCGGAAACAGGCGTACCGGGGCGAGTGCCCTGCCTGATGATGCTCTGTTCGGGTGCGCCGTCATGGGTACCATAAATACCACGTTCGAACGCCGAACCCAAAGAAAAAATAAGTGCGGAGAATAGCTTGACACCCGGGCGCACGTTCTTTATGTTCTGCGTAATTCAGGGTCGCCGCAGAAGGCCCGCCACAGAATACCGAAAAAAGGAGGAGTTTATGTTTCCCGTCGATACCTGGAGCAAAGAGCGGGTCTATGATGTCATGATTGAACTGCTGTACAGTTTCAACTACATGTGGTTTCTCATGGAAGACTGGGTCAAAAAAAATTGTCCCGAAGAGGAGGCCCTGGAAGGCATGCTGGCTCTGACGGACGAGTTCGGCGCCTATGAAGCAAAGCGTCTTGCAAAGACCGTGGAGGAAGGACCGGAGGGAATCGACCGGCTGATTCGTTTCCTGGAACATTCTCATTGGTATGCGTTTGAGAACATCGAAGTTACGAAACTTTCCGATACTACCGCACGCATGACCACAAAAGGATGCAGTTCCCAGAGGGCGGCGAAGAAGTGGGGAATGGAGTATTATGACTGCGGATCATCGGCGCTGCGGCTCAGGTCTTCCTTTTTCCGCTGGGTCGATCCGAGAGCCCGGATCACACCTGAATTTACCCCTCCCGAGGAGAAACCGGAAGAATTTCCTTCCGACACGTCCTGTTCGTGGATCATTTCAATCGAGTAGTTTATTTTTGCGATACAACGCTGAGTCCGTGTTTCCGCGCCGGGCGGCCGGAGGAAAGGCCAGCCGCCCGTATCGCCATTTTTTCATTGACGATCGGTGATCCGTTTTCTACATACGGTAACAAATAATCCGGGGAACGGAGAAGGAACCTGATGGGCTGGTGGGGAAAAGTTATCGGCGGAACGGTGGGATTCATGATGGGAGGCCCACTGGGGGCGGTGCTCGGCGCGTCCGTCGGTCATGGGTACGACACGTTCAAGGATGAGGAGACAGCCGGATTCCCGGGCGTCAACGAACGTGTTCAGACGGTTTTTTTTACCACCACTTTCGCGGTCATGGGTCACCTCGCAAAGGCGGACGGCCGGATTTCCGAAGAAGAGGTGCAGTCGGTCAGAAGGATCATGAGCCATATGAGGCTCAACGCCGACCAGCAGCGGGCGGCGGTTAATCTTTTCAACCAGGGCAAGCGGTCCGACTTCCCCCTGGACGACATTCTCGATCAGTTCAGGCGCGAGTGCAGGGGGCGCAGGAACCTCGTGAGAATGTTCATCGAGATGCTGCTCGCCACGGCGGTTTCCGACGGAGCCCTGCATGAATCGGAACGGTTGATTCTTGAACATGTCCGTGAGCGGGTGGGCTGTTCATCCGCTGACTTCGAGCGTATCCTGAGAATGATGGGAGTGAACGGCCGGGGAGGAACCGTGTCGGCAAATCTTGATATGGACGCCGCCTACCGGGTGCTGGGAGTATCAAGAGAAGCTTCGGACGATGATATAAAGAAGGCTTACCGCCGCCTCATGATGCAATACCATCCGGATACCCTTGTTTCAAAGGGACTGCCCGAAGAAATGATGAAGTTCGCCGCGGAAAAGACCGGGGACGTCAAGGCCGCCTATGATCTAGTTCGGGAATCCCGCGCCCGTTACTGACGAACATGTAACGGCGGGGGCGACTCGTTCACGACTGGATCAGCATCGTCGCGGGGTCCAGGCGTAACCGCGTGTCGTCCGTTCCAACGGTAAATCCTCTCAGGGCGGTAACGGCGATTCCGGAATCTCCCGGTTCCAGTTCGAGAATTCCATCGAAAAACGGTGCTGACGATACGAAAGGTGAGGGAACTCCGTCCGGATCTCGCGTGTCTTCGCGGTGCACGTTGCCCGTAACCCAGATCGAGAGTTTCCGGCTTTCCGCCAGGTCTTTCAGCTCGCGGGCGCGGGGAGACTGATTATTGTCGAAGTTCAAACCGTCTATGATGAGAAGCGATGGTTTAAATATGTTCTGTCCGACGAAATCGGAAATCCGTTCCTCCAGCACGGGTATGCTGAAAGCGGCTACTTTGAAGGTCATGATAAACCGCCGCAGCAGTATGTCCCTCCAGGCGTCTTCAGATTGTTCCAGGTCGTGGTGTCGTGCCAGGTTCTGAAAAAGTTCGCCGTACCAGAGAGTAATCTTGTCGATCGAATCGCCCAGGCTTACGTGCAGAACGTATTCTCCGCGGATCATGGCGTCGATTGCCACCTGTACCACGAAGGCCGTTTTTCCCACGCCTGCCGGAGAAAGTACCGCGGCAAGGCCGCCCGGAGGCAGAAGTGCGCCGTTCTTTTCAATATGACGGAAAGGATGGATGGTCGTCAGATTTTGTATGATCATTGCTTTGCTCCTGTCTTTCAGTTGAATAATGCTCGCCGCGCAGCCGTCACGGTTCACTGTTCGATATAAGCGTTCCGCAGGCACCGTGTCGGGTCCCTACACAGCCGCCTTCTTCCTTTTCGTCGCTTCAGCCGCGAGCGTTTCGGCGATCGACTGGGGCACCTGGCGATAATGCAGGAATTCCATGGTAAACTGTGCCTGGCCCTGGGTTGATGATCTGAGTACCGTAGAGAACCCGAACATCTCGGCCAGAGGAACCTGCGCTTCGATGACGCACATGACGCCCTCGTCCTGGGCGCCCACGATCATTCCCCGGCGCTGGTTCAAAAGGCCCATGGCGGCGCCCTGAAATTCCGTGGGCGTTTCCACAACCACCTTCATGATCGGTTCGTGAATAACGGGTCCGGCCTTCACATAGGCTTCTCTGAAGGCTCCACGCGCCGCCGCCTGGAAGGCCATCTCCGACGAGTCGACGCTGTGGGACTGCCCGTCATTAATCACCACGCGTACGCCCGTAACGGGGAATTCCATTTTCGGGCCCTTTTTCAGGCATTCGTGAAAGCCTTTTTCGCACGCGGGTATGAACTGCGTCGGTATGGCGCCACCCGTTATCTCGTTTATAAATTCAAAGTCAGCTTCCTGGGCCGGTTCGAGATACCCGGCAACTCTGCCGTACTGGCCGGCCCCTCCGGTCTGCTTCCGGTGGGTATAATTGAAATCGGCCCGCCGTGTGATGGTTTCACGGTAGGCGACGCGGGGGGGTCCCGTATCCACATCGGCATTATATTCCCGGCGCATACGTTCCACGTACACCTCGAGATGCAGTTCGCCCATGCCCTCGATAATTGTTTCGTTGGTTTCTTCATCCACGTAAGTTTTGAAGGTCGGGTCTTCCTTGGTAAAGCGGTTCAGGGCCTTGGAAAGGGCGACCTGCGAACGGGAATCACTCGGCGTTATGGAAAGTGAAATCACCGGGTTGGGAACATACATCGATGTCATCGAGACGTTCATCTCGGGAGACGTGAAGGTATCGCCCGACGCGCAGTCTATGCCGAAGAGGGCGCCGATGTACCCCGCAGAGAGCTCGTCGATGTCCTCCATCTGGTCCGCGTGCATGCGAACGAGCCGTCCCACCTTGAACTTTTTCCCCGTCCGGACGTTCACCAGAGTTGTACCTTTCGCCAGCGTTCCCTGATAGACGCGAATATAGGTCAACTGGCCGTACGGTCCATCCTCCAGTTTAAACGCCAGGGCGACCACCGGTTTTTCCGGATCGCTTTCCAGCCTGACAGGGGCCTCGGCGTTATCCCGGTCGAGTGCGTCTGTTGTTATGTCTCGCGGTCCGGGCAGGAGGGCCGTTATGCCGTTCAGAAGCGGCTGGACGCCCTTGTTCTTATAAGCTGATCCCATGAAGACGGGCGTGATCTCGCGTTGCAGGGTTCCAGCCCTGATGGCGGCCAGCAGCAGGTCTTCCGATATGTATTCCTCGTTGAGGATCGCTTCCGTCAGTTCATCGGAAAAGAGCGAGGCGGCCTCGACAAGTTCCTCCCGCCGCGCGGAGACCTCGCTCATTATGCTCTGGGGAATATCGTCGACCAGCATGTTTTCACCATTTGCTCCCTCGAAGCGGATTGCTTTCATGCCGACAAGGTCGATGATTCCTTCGAATGCGCTTTCAAGTCCCAGGGGAATCTGCATGGCCACGGCATTATGCCCGAGTTTCGACCGGAGTTGGTCAATTACACGGAAAGGATTCGCGCCGCTTCTGTCAAGCTTGTTGATGAAGGCGATGCGCGGGACGCGGTAACGCTTCATCTGCTGGTCAACGGTGATCGACTGTGACTGCACGCCTCCCACCGAGCAGAGAACAAGCACGGCGCCGTCCAGGACACGCAGTGACCGCTCAACCTCCACGGTGAAATCAACGTGGCCGGGCGTATCAATAATGTTTATCTCGAACCCGTCCCACTCGCAGAAGGTGGCGGCGGAGGCGATGGTGATGCCGCGTTCCCGCTCGAGCTCCATGGAATCCATGGTGGCACCGATGCCGTCCTTGCCCTTCACGTCGTGCATGGCGTGAATGCGCTTGGTATAAAAAAGCATGCGCTCGGTGAGAGTTGTCTTGCCCGAATCGATATGAGCGCTTATTCCGATGTTACGAACCCTGTCGATGTTCTTTGCCATGGTACCTTTCCTTGTTTCGCCGTTCCCGGACATGTGCCGGCCGGATTTGATTGATCTGCTTCCGGTTCGTTTTCCGCCTGGTATTGTTGCGGGACCGTTCTCCGGGAGGTGCTAGTATACTAGATAAGAGAATCACAAAGTATAAATTATTAAAATATTCATGTCAATGAAAAGGTGTATTTTTGCTCGAAACGATTCAATGATGTTTGCTCCCGCATGCCGGTCACGGAAGGTGAAAGCGCGGTCGCGGTGACTATAAGCGCTTGAATTCAGTATAATTGCGTGATATATGGGGCAGTAAAGCGAGGATCAATGCATGAAGAAGAGTTTTACGGGCGGTTCCGACCACGAGAGTGATTTTGAGTTTACCTCGAATGCCGACATCAATCGCCTCCTCAACACGGTGGTGGGATCGGTCAGGGACTTTACCGAAACCCAGGTGGAAAAAATCCGCAGACTGACCGGTATCGGTGCCGCCCTGTCGGCAGAGAGGAATATCGACAGGCTCCTGGAAATGATCGTCGACGAAGCCCGGGCGTTCACCCACGCCGACGGCGGAACGCTCTACATCATGAGTGATGATGAAAAGGAACTCCGATTCGCCATCGTTCAGAACGATTCGCTGAAGACGCGCATGGGAGGCACCGCGGGCGAATTGACCTGGCCGCCGGTCGCGCTGTACAATTCCGACGGCGGGGCCAATCACGCGAACGTTTCCTCCTACGCCGCCCTGTCGGGCGAAATCGTCAACATTCCCGATGTATATAACGCCGAACGGTTCAACTTCGAAGGAACCAGGAAATTCGACGCAACCACGAAATACCGGTCCAAGTCGATGCTCGTTGTTCCATTGCGGAACCACGAAAACGACATCATCGGCGTGTTGCAGCTTCTCAACGCCCAGGACCCGGCGACCGGCCGAGTGATCGCTTTTTCGCCGGAGTCACAGGAACTGACGGAATCTCTTGCCTCCCAGGCCGCGGTTGCCCTGACCAACAACCGTCTTATTCAGGACCTGGAACACCTCTTTGAATCCTTTATTCGTACCATAGCCACGGCGATTGATGAGAAATCCCCCTATACGGGTGATCACGGCAGAAGAGTGGTGGAGATTACCATGATGATCGCCGAGGCGCTGAATGCGGCAGACGAGGGGCCCTTCGCCGATATTCACCTGACGCCGGACGAGCTCAACGAGTTGAGAATAGCGGCCTGGCTGCACGATGTGGGGAAAATCGCTATTCCCGAACATGTCATGGATAAGGCGACCAAGCTCGAAGGACGTTTCGACCGGATCGAGCTTCTCAGGACGCGTTTCGAAGTTTTGAAGCGGGACCGCGAAATCAGCCGTCTCAGGGCAGGAGGCAATGACGGGAAAGGTGATGTCAATGTGGCAGCCGACGCCGAAAAGCTCGAAGACGACCTGCGCTTTCTCGCTGACGCAAACAGGGGCGGTGAATTCATGTCCGATGAGGCGGTCGAAAAAATCAGGGAAATCGGCAGTCTTGCCTGGCAATGCGACGGCGACCGGCGACCGCTGCTTGACGAGGACGAAATCGAGAGTCTTTCCATCAGGAAAGGGACGCTGTCGGCGGATGAGAGGAAGATCATCAACAGTCACGCCATGATCACCCACAAGATGCTCTCCCAGTTGCCCTTTCCAAAGAAGATGCGGCACGTTCCGCTCTATGCCGCGACGCATCACGAATGTCTCAACGGCTCAGGGTACCCTTTCGGGTTGAAGGAAGACGAGATATCGCTCCAGTCGCGCATCATGGCTGTGGCGGACGTGTTTGAAGCCCTCACCGCGCCCGATCGGCCCTATCGCAAGGCGAACACCCTTTCGGGAGCACTGAAAATACTCGGATTCATGGTGAAGGACAATCACCTGGACGCCGACGTGTTTGACCTTTTCGTCAGGAAGAAGGTGTATCTCGACTACGCCCGCAGGGAACTGCCCGAATCACAGATAGACGAGGTGGCGGATCGGTGATTTTATCGATCAACGCGCAGAATCCGCAGATGCGGTTATTACGACAGGTCGTGGACATTCTCGAACGGGGAGGGATTATCATTTATCCCACGGACACCGTGTACGGGATCGGGTGTGATCTTTTCAACAAGAAGGCCGTTGAGAAGATCTACGAGATCAAACGCCGCGACCGGAAACAACCCTTCAGTTTCGTGTGCTCCGATCTCAGCGATATCAGCAAATATGCCGTCGTCCCGACCTACGCGTACAAAATAATGCGACACCTGTTGCCGGGTCCCTACACCTTCGTCATGGGCGCGTCCCGTATGGTGCCGAAAACCCTGCTTCCCCGGCGTCGTGAAGTCGGCATCAGGATTCCCGACAACATGATCTGCCTGACCCTGGTGCGCGAGTTCGGCCGTCCCGTCATCAGCACCAGCGTCAAAAACGCCGCCGGAGAAATCATGACCGACCCCGAAGAAATGGAAGAGGAATTCAAGCACCGCGTGGATTGCGTCATCGACGGGGGTGTCGTCGGGGACGAATTGTCCAGCGTGGTCAGTCTCGTCGAAGAGACACCGCAGGTCATAAGGGCGGCGAAGGGTGATGTGAGCTTTTTTTAAACAAGAAAGGAACGGATTATTCACATGGCAAAGCAGATGCTTGTCAATACGATTGATGAAGAAGAAAGCCGTATGGCCATCGTTGAAAACGGCAAACTGGTCGAGTTCAACATCAAGATGGCTGTTCGGGAACCGATAACAGGCAATATTTATAAGGGAATCGTGCGCAGCGTCCAGAAAGGACTTCGGGCCGCCTTCGTTGACTACGGCGCCGCGAAAAACGGTTTTCTTCCCCTTCGGGATGTGAGCGACGAATACCTCGACAAAGACGGCGGCCTCCACACGGGCCGGGAAGTCTTCGTCCAGGTGGTGCGGGAGGAAAAAGGCGCCAAGGGGGCCATGCTGACCACCTTGATTTCGCTGCCGGGACGTTACACGGTACTCATGCCCAATCGTGACAGCAAAGGCGTGTCGCGACGGATTGAGGACGAGGCGGATCGTAAGAAACTCAAGCAGGTCATGGACGATATAAGCGCGAAGGAAGGAATGGGGTTCATCGTGCGGACGGCCGGTATCAACCGGACCAAGCAGGAGCTCCTGCGCGACTTCCAGATGATGGCGCGCCTGTGGAAGGAAATCAGGAAAAAGGCCGACGGCATGGCGGCGCCCGCCCTTGTCTACAAGGAGAGCGATTTCGCCATTCGGGCCCTCAGGGATTATTTTACATCAGATATCAACGAGATACTGGTTGACGATCCGGATACGCTGAAGGTGATGAAAAATTACTGCCGGGCCGTTTCACCGCGCAGCGTCAAGACGATCAAGCTTTATAAAGAAGAAGCGCCCATATTTGATAAATACAACATCGAAGATCAGATCAACGCTATTTATCGTGAACGGGTGGAGCTGAAATCGGGTGGTTCCATCATCATCGAACCGACGGAAGCGCTCATAACCATCGACGTTAATTCAGGCCGTTCCCACAAGCGGGACGCCGAAGAGACGTCTTACCGGACGAATCTCGAGGCGGCGGAGGAAATCGCGCGACAGCTCCGGCTTCGTGACCTGGGCGGGCTGATCGTCATAGATTTTATCGATATGGCCGACCGCAAACATATTGCCGACGTTGAGAGAAATTTCAAGGAGGCAATGAAAAGCGACCGTTCACGCATCCAACTGGCCCGCATATCCAAGTTCGGCATACTTGAATTGTCCCGTCAGAAGAAACAGTCCACCATCCAGGAAATAAGTTACACCGTTTGCGATCAGTGCAAGGGAAGCGGCTGGGTTCCTTCAATCGAGTATCTGGCGCTCAATACCTTCCGCAAGATAAAACGCGAGGCCGTCGGGCGGGGCGCGTCGGAAATCGAGATAACCCTTCCACCGGACGTGGCGTCCTACCTGCTCAATAACAAGAGAAGTGAGATCAGCCGTCTTGAGCAGGCCTACGATGTGTCCGTCTACATATCGGGGAGTACCGGCATGGCCCGGACGGAGGGGGAGTTCAACATTGTCAAGAAAGTCGAGCCTCCCGCTGAGACGGCCGGCATCGAGGGAGACATTGATCAGGGAAAAATCGAGGAGAAAGCAGTGAACCAGGCGGCGGAAGATAACGAAAAGGCCGCCGATCAGCCGCGATCGACAAACCGTCGGCGCCGGCCGCGACGCCGCAGGCCGAAAAGCGCCACGCACGCCGCAGCTGATGATGATTCGACGTCGCCGGACAAGGGAAGCGACGATACGGCGCCCGCGGCGGAGAACGACCATGATATTCCCGTTATTCCCGAAGAACAGGTAGTACGATCTTCGGGAGAATCCGACGATGAGAAGGGCAAAAAAGCCGGAATCGTCAAAAAATTCTATAATTTATTAAAAATGTGACGAAAGCGGCAAATAACCATACGCGATGTGCCCGGCAGAACAAGCCGGGCACTTTTTTTGTCACCGTGCGTTAAAAGCCTTTTTCCCATCGGCGCGGCGGGGTTACCTGAAACCGCTGAATTGTATTTACTTCTTTCCCAGCGCTTTCGAACGAAGCGTGGCCGCTTCCACGGCGTCCATCAGCGTGGCCCGCAGGCCGCCTTTCTCGAGGGCCTTGATGCCTTCGATGGTGGTGCCGCCGGGCGAGGTAACCATGTCTTTGAGCTGCGAGGGAGTCCTGCCGTCTTCGAGACAGAGCTTCGCCGCGCCCAGCATGGTCTGCGCGGCCAGCTTCAGCGCCGTTTCGCGCGAAAGTCCCATCTTGACGCCCGCGTCCGTGAGGGCCTCGATAATAATAAAGCCGTAGGCGGGGCCGCTTCCGCTCAAACCGGTGACCGCGTCCATAAGTGATTCGTCGACGAGCACAGTCAACCCCAGGCCGTCAAAGATCGTCCGCGCCAGGGCGAGGTCTTCGTCGGTCGCATTGCTTCCGGGTGCCAGCGCCGCCGCTCCTTCACCCGCAAGCGAAGGCGTGTTGGGCATGACGCGCACGACCCGCGCCCGGGCGCCGAGGATACCCTCGACGGAAGATATCGTAACACCCGCCGCGATGGATATCACCGTTCCCGTAAAGGAAAGGGGCGCAATTTCACGCAGGACATTTTCCATGACCTGTGGTTTCACGGCGAGAATTACAAGATCCGCGCCTTCCAGAGCTTCCCTGTTGTCTGTCGTCGTTCGGACGTGGTGGCGCGATTCAAACCATTCCAGGCGACTTTCGCTGATGTCGGAGACGATCAGGCGTTCAGGGTCCACTTCACACCTGGAAATCATGGCACCCACGATGACATCGCCCATATTTCCGGCGCCGATAAGGGCGATCCTTTTTCCTTCCAGCATTGTTGCAACTCCTTTCATCGCTTCCTCTGCGCGGTTTCGAGCGG
>LQBH01000002.1 GCA_002030015.1 delta proteobacterium MLS_D | reverse complement strand
ATTCTCGAACCTTCGGTGATCTTTTCTATGCCTGCTGCGACGAACTGAGCGATATATCCTTCATCGAAGCCCTGTACCGAATTCTTGCCCGGGCAACGGAGAGTATACGAAAGTTGGGCTCTTTCTGTGAAAAAACAGCACGATCTCTCTTGGATACGATAATGGGGGAGGCTCTTGCCTACGTCAATCTGTCAAAAAACACATTGGCGCTTAATGAATGCTAAACCCGAAAGTTGAGTTAATAAGTTAACTACGTCCCCGTTATGACGGTTTCGGCAAGGCTCCCGAGGGTTTGTTCCATTGCTTTCGCCTGTTCCGTATTGTCGGCGAGGAACGAGGGCAACGCGGCGTCCAGCATGGGGAAGCGGGCCGCAAGAATGGGGCAGACGCCGAGGATCATGGCACGGGCTGTTCGTGTTTTCCAGGCCTCGATTGACGCCTCGTCGGCGGTGTCGTAGAGGGGTGGAAGCCCGCCGCCGAAGAAATCGCAGTCTTCTTCGGAAAGAGGTCCGTAGAAATCGCCGCCGCGGTTACCGGTCGGCACGTTGTCTTCTTTTCCCTGGACGAGGTTCGCTATGAAGCTCAGGACCTCTTCCTGCGTTATGCCCGCGGCAAGCCAGTCGGCGACGGCGATGGGGTCAATGCCGGCCTCGTTGCAGGCGGTGATAAGCCTATAGACGCCGATTCCGACATGCTTCGCCAGCGCGGCGAATCCCAGGTGATCCGCCAGAAGTGTGCCCTCGCTCCCGCTCAGGCCTTTGGGTACGAGTATGTGGCTCATGCAGGGAACAGGGCACCGGGCGCAGGCCATGTGGCGGACTTTTCTCCGCGGGACGGCCCGGGCCGCCTGATCCTCGCCGATCCTGTCGAGGATGCCGGCGAAACCGACTTCTTTTTTCGTGAGGTTCTTTTTCATATCCCCGATGATCCGATCCGACCGTACGAGATCGTCGGCGCCGAAGGGAAGACCATCGTTTCCGTAAATGAAAAGGGCTTTAATATTTTTTTCCGCCAGTGCCGCCGCGAGTCCCCGCCTGTCGAAGCCCCCTCCCCTGCCGGTCGCGGCTGAGGCCAAGGACGGTGTTACGGCGCCGGGCCACACGAAAGATTCGGGACGGCCGAACTCCCGTCGCGCTTGCTCAAGCATTTCGGTGAGCTGGAGACCGTTGTATGTTTCGCCGGGCGACAACGTGACCGCTTCGTTATGCGCGACAATAACCTTCGGATCACTCGACTTTTTGCGCAGCACAATAAAATCAAAGCCCGCGTATTTCACCTGGGGCCCTGTTCGGAGGGTAAGCGGCACGTTCGTAATCCGTCCCGTAAGTGGCGACCTGAAAGTGGCTACAAGCAGACATGCTGCCGGCGCGAAACCGCCCGTGAGCGGACCCGTTCCGAAGACGATGGGATCGTCGTCGCGAAACCGGTCGTAGAGCGCTCGATTCAGGGCGGCGCCGCCCAGGTATTCCCTGACAAGGGACGACTCCAGGGACATCGACTCGGAGGCTGATCCCGCCGCGTCGACGAGCAATATCTTTCCGTTGTAATGCGTTTCAAAAAAGTTCATATCCTGGTCTCCCCCGGTATTCCCGGGACCCCTTTCTGCCAGCGGAATCGAATCTTGGCCGCCCCGTAGGGACACCGATCAATGCACCGCATGCACATGATGCATTCCGACATTGGTATTTTCGGTGAAATACCCTGCCGCAGGAGATCCCGATCGATGATGCCCATGGGACATACGTCGGCACACTGGGTACAGGAAAATTTCTTGCAGCTTGTCGCCCCGATGACGATCTTGAGCAGGCCGAGTTTCGTCAGGAGGGCAAGGACGGCCCCCACGGGGCAGAAATAACGGCACCAGGCCCGGCGCTGGGCGATTTCCGTCGAAGCGAGGAGGGGAACCACGGCCAGCTCGGCTCCCCTCATGAATCCCTGCGCCCCGTAGGACCGGCAGAGTGTCCCGATGGGACAGACCACGCAGAATGACTGGAATCCCAGCGCGGCACTGGCGCCGACGGCGCCGCCGAGAATGCCGTACTTGGTGAGGCGACTCTTCAGAAACCGCGGCCAGCCAAGCTTTTTCGGGATAAGAGTGCCGATCACGTCAAGCACGAACCCGAAGGGACATATCCACCCGCAGAAGACCCGCCCCAGAAGAATGGTGAGAACAATCAGGGCGAGCGTCGCCGACAATGTGGTCAGCACGATGGTTTTTGAGGCCGCGATGTTCTGCAGCATGCCCGTGGGACAGGCAAAGCTCACTTGTCCCGCCTTGAAGAAGCAGAAGGTCCCCACGAAGATCATGACGAGCAGCAGGAACGACACCGCCTGCACCGTCCACCGGGCGGCCTTGATCCAGCGGAAGAATTTACCCCTGGTCAACGTCAGGGCCTTTTCGGGACAGTGTTTCACGCAGAGCGGATCACCGCCGCACAGATCACACTTGTTGATTTCCCCTGTTTTACTGTCGCGCAGCGGGGCTGATTCAGGACAGGCCAGCGTGCACAGGCCGCATTCCACGCAGAACAGCTTGTTGATGCTGACGATGCCGTTTTCATCTTTTTCGATGGCGCGGGTGGGGCAGGCCTCTATGCAGAGCGGCTTCCGGCAATGCTGGCAGTAGATAGCGAAGTTTTTTCCCTTTTCTCCGTCGCGGAGCATCTTGATACTGGACGAGGCCGGAGCGATGACGGACCGGTTCCGCAGGGAGCAAACCATCTCACAGGTACCGCATCCGGTGCATTTCCCGGGATCGAAGAGAATGTTCGGGTGCCGCGCCGGCATGACATAATCCGCCAGGTAGGATCGCTCTTTTCGACGCGGCCTCAGGTCTTCCAGCGTAATAATGTTGTCCTGTTTTTTTGCCGGTTCCGCCATTGTGTTTCCTTTTAACAACTCATCGGGTCATAATTTTTATTAGTTTTACCTTCCCCGCCGATTCCGCCGGTGGATGTACTTCCGCGACACCGCATTCAGGCGTTTCTCGTCACGTACAGATCGCGCCGGCAGGCGGGGCACACTTTCAGCAACTCGTGCACGCCGGGTGCTTCCCCGGCGAGCCGCGAGAGCACGAATTCTTCCACGGGCACCGCGACGAATCGCTCGCCGCAGCGGGGGCATATCTGCGCCTTGTCGCCCAGACCGTTTTTCACGGCAATCTCGCGCAGACCGCGTACCAGGTCGCGGCAACTCACGCCCTGAGGACAGACGTCGGTCCCGGCGTTACACTCGGTACAGTACCAGAGATTGACGTCGTGAATCAGGTCGTCGCCCATGATCGCCTTCTTGATGACGCCCCGCGGCGACATGGCCACGGAAAAGGTCGTGTACATTTCCGCCATGGGACAGACGGCGGAGCAACGGCCGCACTCGACGCACGCGTATATACCCGCTTCACGTTTGACCCGGTCGACTGCCTGTTCCGTTGATTCCATCACGATTCCCCTTTCTCGACCCGAACGGCGCACACCTTGTATTCCGGTGTTTTCGACCGGGGATCGAGAGCGGGATTAGTTAATATATTGGCCCTCGCTTCCGCGAAGTGAAAGGGAATGAAGATTGATCCCTTTCTGACCCGATCCGTGATTTTCGCGTCAACCACAATGCTGCCCCGCCGGCTGGTGACACGGATCGCTCCTCCTTCACCGACGCCCAGCTTCGCGGCATCTTCGGAATTGATTTCTCCGTACGGCCGGCTCACTTCACGGTCAAGCTGCTTCGCGCGACGTGTCAAGGTACCCGTGTGATAATGGGCGAACATACGGCCCGTGCTCAGATACCAGGGATAATCCTCGTCCGGCAGTTCTTTCGGCGCCACATGATTCGGCACGACGAAGAGGCCTTTCCCCCGAGTGAACCGTCCCTGGTGCAGAAAGCGCGTGCCGGGGTGCTCCTCGTTCGGACAGGGCCATTGCAATCCCTGCCGTTCCAAACGGTCATAGGTGATCCCGCCGTAGGGAGGAGCAAGCCGGTTGATCTCGGACATAACGTCGGCGGGACTTTCGTAGTTGAAATTAAGTCCCAGGGCGTTGCCCAGCAGGCAGAGAATCGAGAAATCGTCTTTCGCCGACCCCGGGGGATCCACCGCCTTGCGCACAAGCTGGAATCGCCGTTCCGTGTTGGTGAAGGTGCCGTCTTTTTCGGCGAAGCTGCTTCCCGGAAGTACCAGGTCGGCGAAACGGGCCGTCTCGCTCATGAAAATGTCCTGCACGACGAGAAAATCGAATTTACGGAGTGATTCGACGACGTGATTGACGTCCGGCTCGGAAAGGGCCGGGTTCTCGGCCATTATGAAAAGGCCGCGAATTTTCGAGCCCGCCGAGCGGACCATCTCGACAACCGTGAGGCCCGGCTTGTCTGAAAGCGGGCGCCCCCAGGCCTCTTCGAATTTCGCCCTGATATCCGGGTCCGCCACGGGCTGGTAGGCAGGATAGACGTTGGGCAGGGCGCCCATATCGCAGGCCCCCTGGACGTTGTTCTGCCCTCGCAGGGGATAGAGTCCGGAGTGTTCCGTTCCCACGTGACCGCAGAGCATGGTAAGATCGCAGAGGGCGATCACGTTGTCCGATCCGCAGACATGCTGGGTGATGCCCATACAGTAGACGACTGCCGATTCATCAGCTTTCGCGTAGATCTCGGCGACGCGCCTGATCATCGACGGCTCGATGCCGCACTGGCGCGATGCTTCTTCGACGGTCCACCCTTCGACGAACTTTCTGAATTCCTCGAATCCTTCGACGCGCTCCTCGATGAATTCAGCGTTGTAGAGTCCCTCGTCCATGATATGGCGCATCATGCCCGCCAGCAGCGGGATGTCCGTTCCCGGCTCGATGGCGAGATGGATGTGCGCGTTTTCGGCCACAGCCGTCCTGCGAGGGTCAACGACGATAACCACGCCGCCCGCATCCATTGCCTTGTAGATTTCTCCCATGATGATGGGATGGCTTTCCGCCGCGTTCGACCCGATGATAAAGATGCACTTCGACCCGGCCAGATCAGTGATCGAGTTTGTCATCGCCCCGCTTCCGTAGGTCTGGACCAGACCCACCGTCGTCGCGGCGTGTCAAAGCCGGGCGCAATGATCCACGTTGTTGTTCTGAAACCCCGCCCGTATCAGCTTCTGGAAAAGGTAGTTCTCCTCGTTGGTACACTTGGCCGACGAGAATCCACCAATCGCGTCGTTTCCATACTGTTCGGCGATCCCCCGAAACTTTTCGGCGGCCAGGGAAATGGCCTCTTCCCAGGAAATCCGTTCGAACGAATCTCCTTTTTTCACCAGGGGGTGCGTCAGCCGGTCGGGATGGTGAACGAACTCGTGGGCCGACCATCCCTTGATACAGAGATGTCCCCGGCCGACCACGCTTTCACGGTCGGGCAGGGTGTCCACGACGCGTCCGTCCACTACCTTCAGCAGCATGCCGCATCCGGTTCCGCAAAAAGGGCAGGTTGTTCTGACAAAACGACAGTCCATCTTAATCTCTCAATGTGTTGATCCAGTCCGGTATCGGCCGATCCTTCTCCGGTGCCTGTATAAAATCGAACAGGACAGGTGTTTTTTCGTTCACATCCAGACCCGCTTCGTATTCAAAACCCTCGCGTAGCGCCCTGCGCATCGCGTGCTGGAGCGTCACCAGCGGAATGCCCGCCGGGCAGGCCTCCTGGCAGGCGCCGCAGGCGACGCAGGTATCAGCCAGGTGGAACGCCCGTATGAGGTGAAACGACAGAATCTCTGTGGGTATGATACCCCGCCGCACCCAGGGTTCTCCTTCCAGCTTGCAGGGATCGCAGACGCAGATGGGACATGAATTCCGGCATCCGTAACATTTGACACAGCGCTTCAGGACCCGCTCCCAGCGTCCCATACGGGTATGCGTGTCCCCCTCGAGCAGGTATTTGACACCGGGATCATCAAAGGGGTCGACACCGTGAGCGGCTTCGCCGATGTCGAGTTTTGACGGGTAAGGACGGTCGCAGAGGCAGATACTCGCCTGTTCTCCGCTGCAGGCGACACCCACCATGACGAGGGCATCGGCGTCAACCTGGTTCCGCTTGATCAGTTCGACGAGCGCCCGCTCATCGCAACCGCGGCATACCACCGCCAGTCGATACCCTCCGGGTGCCGTTCGAAGAATTTCCATCGCCGGCTTGGCCAGTGGCCACTTCGGCTCGAGCACCAGTGAATCAAGCTCGTCGGGCATCGTAAAAATGCGCGGAGCTGTAACGCCGCCCATACCCCTCGCAAGACCGAAGACGGCCGTTGCCTCGCCGTCTTCGAGCAGTTTTTTCAGCAGCGATTTCGCCTGGTCGATCATTGCCTGTTGTGTTTTCATTTATATCATCCTCGCCCGTGAAGAGGTCCAGGAAGTATCAAGCGATTCTTTTTTTGCGATCAGGTTTGTAAAATTCCGCAGCACGTCCGTAAACTGGTGGCCTTCGTGGGCGGTTCCAAAAGTCACAAGAAGTCTGTCGCGCCCGATGCCGACGCCTTCGAGCAACGCCCGCAGGAGCTCAAGTCTCTTGAATGCCGCGTGATTCGCGTCGTTGAAACGGCAACCGCCGAGATGACAGCCCATGACGATCACGCCGTCCATGCCGTCCGCGAAGGCCCTGATGACCGCGTCCGGCTCCACGGACCCGACGCATTCCACGGGAATAACGCGGAAATTCGGCGGCAGAGGCTCACGTTTTCTTCCCGCGCCGTCGGCGCCTATGAGACCGCACCACTTACAGGCAAACACCAGAATCCGGGGAGTCCGTTCGGTCGCTTTCTGCTGCTTGTGATTGTTGCTTACTTCCACTGCCATCTCATGTCTTCCTGTGGGCTCACGAAAAGGCCTTCCCCACCATGCCGTATAACGCCTTCGTGTTCATCTCGGGCATCTGCATGCTGCCGTTCGGGCAGACGGAAAGGCAATTCCCGCAGGCCTTGCAGCGAACCTTGATAACCCGGCTTACCATCCGGAATTCTCCCTCCCCGCTCCTGCGCTGCAGCCGAATCGCATCGAAGGAACAGACGGCGGCACAGTTACCGCATCCCGAACAGGTATCCTCGTTCACGCGGGCGTGGCCGAACTTCGCCCCCGGCACGCGGCTGAATTCGGAAGCCCTGATGGTTTGCCTTCCCACGAGCGCTGCCGCTTTCATGGCGGCCGCCTCGCCCTGTACCATTGCCTGTTCTGAAGAAACGGGCCACCGGGCCGAACCGCAGATGTAAACGCCGTCGATCCGGGTTTCCACCGGGTGGAGCGGATATATCTCTCTGAAGAATCCGTAGCTGTCACGCTGAATACCGAAGAGATCCCCGATAGCTTCCGCATCCGTCCCCGCTATGAGGGGAGTGCTGAGCACGACCAGGTCAGCCGGAATTGTCCGCCTGTCGCCGGTAATATCGTCGCGGACCTCGACGGTCTCGACGGCTTCATCCCCCAGGATACGCGGCGGATCACTCTCCGCGTATCGAATAAACCTCACCCCCCGTTCCATTGCTTTTTTGTAATAGGCTTCGAGGGTGGTGCCCGGCATCATGATGTCCCGATGCAGAATCCACACCCGGGCGTTCTCGTTTTCATCCATGATCCGCATTGCGTTCTTGATGCTCGCGGGGCAACAGATGGTCGAACAATAGGGCCGCTCCTCGCAACGGGCGCCGACGCATTGAATAAAAACGGCGTTTTCTTTTTTTACGGGGCCCTTTCTGAAACGGGCTTCGAGCTCGATCTGGCTGACCACTTCCCGTACCTCGCCATAGCGGTAGTACCCTTTCGGTGGGAATACCCGCCCCCCGGTGGCGATAATGACGGCCCCCGCGTGCGCCTGCAATTCCTCCCCTTCGGCGGTGAAACGGACCGTGAAATTCCCGGCGTAGCCGCGGGCTGAAATTATTTTTACTTTTGAATGGAACGTGATACGCGGATCGGAAGCGGCCAGGTCACGGAAGGCCGCGATTTTTTCCGACGGATCGGTATTATCGGGGTAGCTCCGGGACACCAGTCCCAGCATACCGCCCGGTTGCGCGCCGCGCTCCAGCACTCTCACGTCGACGCCGCAACGGGCCAGGGCCGTGGCCGCCGCCATGCCGGCGGGACCGGCGCCTATGACAAGCACCTCGTCGGCTATTTTCAACGTGACATCCGCGGAGGGCTCCTTGTATTCGAGGGCGGTCAGGCCCATGTTGAGCAGGTCCAGCGCCTTTTCCGTAGCCGCGGCCGGGTTGTTTCCGTGTATCCAGGCGCAGCCTTCTCTCAAATCAACCAGGTGCCTTCGAAACGCCGGCACGCCGGCACGTTCCAGGTCTCTCATTACTTGATCACCGCGGGCCAGTGGTGAACAGGCGGCTATGAGCACCCTCCCGTCGCCGCTTTTCACGGACGCGCCGATTTCTCCCGCCCCGCCGCTCACGCAGAGTCCCCGTGACACCGTCACGGCGGCTACCCGTGGATCGTCGGACAGGTGCGAACAAAGGCGCTCGTAATCGACGACGCGGTTGATTTCATCGAAACAGGTACAGAGGAAAACGGTGATGTTTTTCATGGTTCCGGCCCGTCCTTCCTCCCCGCGAGGGTAACCGCCGACGATGAGGCCCGCAACACCGATTCGGCGATGTCGGCGGGTTCACGGCTGAAACCGCAGGCGAAGGGCGCCGCTCCGTCACGTCCCGCACTGACGAATCCCTGGGAATCAAGATCAACCGGAGAATCCGCCTCGCTGCCCGGCAATAATTGTGACGGCGCGAGATTGCCGTTGAGTATAACCACATCGAACCGGGCGATTTCCACCGCCTGAGTTTCCGTGTTTTCGTATTTAAGCGCCAGCGCGTCGCCGCCGGGCAGCGGCCGTATCATTCCCGGCCTTCCCCTGACAAGATCGACTCCCGTGGTCATCCGCAGGCTTCGCAAGCCGTAGTCGAAGTAATCCCGCCCCACCGTTCTGAGATCGGTATAAAAAATGGTGCATCCCACTTCCGGCGCGCGCCGCTTGATCCACTGCGCCTGCTTGAGGGCGTGCATGCAGCAGACACCGGAACAATAGGGCAGCAATCGCCTGTCGCGGGCGCCCGCGCACTGTATAAAGGCTATATTCCGGGGTTCTTTCCCGTTCGACCGTCGCAGAATTCGCCCCTGATTCACGCCGGCTTCGGCGATCCAGTTTTCAAACTCAAGCGATGTCATGATGTCGGGGTGCGTACCATATCCGAATTCGGGCAACGGCGTGAGATCGACTTCTTCAAAGCCGGTCGCCCAGATGATATCGTCCGCGGAAAGGACGATCTCGACGGGAGGCCTTTCGATGTCTATGGCGCCGGTGGGACATTGGTCGACACAGTCGCCGCATTTCGTGCATCCTGTCTTATCGATGAAAAAAGACGGGGGACTCGCGTGCTCCCATGAAGGCCGTACCGCGTCGGCGGCGCAGGCTTCACGGCACCGGCCGCAGAACACGCAGAGCGATTCGTCGATGTAGCGGGGTTCTGTTGTGATGGTGACGCGAATGCTGTCCGGTTTCCGCTCAACGGCGGTTATTCTCGATGTCAGACGAACCCGGATATTTTCGTGATCCTCCACGCGCCTGATGTCGGTCCAGAGAGGGCAGAAGGCGCAGTGATCACCGGGATATATCTTGTCAAGTTCCGACACGCGGCCGCCGAGATGTTCGGCGCTTTCGACAAGTTCGACGTATCGTCCCGCCGCGGCGAGATCGAGCGCGGCCGTCAGGCCGGCGACACCGCCGCCGGCAACGATAACGGGATTCTGTGATTCTTTGCCGGTCATCATTCAATCAACCCGTGATACCGGGCCAGCCGCTCGACACGATCGACCAGCCACGTGCGGAAATCCTCCGGCGGCGTCGGAAGCGGCTCCACCCTGTCCTCGAGGCGCAGGGCCACCCGATCGGCGGGTCTGTCGTAGCGCCGGTGTTTTTCATAATGAACCACGATTGACTTGGGATCCGTGGGACACCGGCGTTCGCAGGCGCCGCACCCGTTGCACTTTTCCTCTATGACGACAGGCTTGCCGTCTTTGAGCTCGATGGCGTCATACCGGCACGCCCGGTAACAGTTCCGGCAGCTTCGCTGCCCCGACCAGGGAAGACAGGTCTCGTGGTCGATGCGGGCGTTGCCGATATCAATTTCTTCCTCAGGAGTCTTCTGAATGGCGTTGGTAGGACACACGCGCATGCAGTCCTGGCAGAAAATGCATTTTTTTAAATCCAGGACGGGAGTTCCCCAGTTTATCATGCCGTCGAATACACCCGCCGGTGAAAGAGCGCCAACGGGACATATTTCTATGCACTGGTAACAGCGGGTACAAAACTTGAGGAACTCATCCTCAACAAGCGACCCCGGAGGACGCGGAAGCGCCTTCGCCCCGGTAATTTTAAAGGCTGAAAAAACAGCACCGGAGGCTATGCCGGAACCGAGGATACAGATAACGTCTCGCCGCGTCCACTTCATGAACGAGTTCCCCTGCAAAGGACTTTATGCTTCTTCATAACAGACAATAAAAACTAAGGCAAAATTTCCGGGCGGCGCGGATTCTTTCTTCGCCGTAAGACCTTTGAAAAACCCCTCGGCTTCAATATCGTCATACCAGACCCCGCGTCAGATCCGGGGCAGGCTTGATCCGCCATCCAGTGTTTGCAAATATTTTCTGGATTCCCCTCACGGGAATCATGCCGGATCGCGCTTTGCTTGCCCGTAATGGCAGGAAGGAATATTTTTCAAAGGTCTCGGCCGCAGTCACTACACCCCCTGAAAAAGACGGATGGATGTGAAATGCACAAAAGGAACGGGGCAGGCGTTTCCGCCTGCCCCGTCGTGTTTCGCAACTACAGTTTATACTGTTTGCGGGCTTCCTTGATGTCATCGATCATGAAATCAAGTCCGTAACCCTCAAGGGTCTTCTCCGTCGGAACGCCCTTGCTATCCCAGCCCAGAAGACCGTAAACGGATTCGTGCATCTTCTTCTGATCCTCGTCAGTCCAGATCGCCCCCTGCTTTGGTCCTTCGGGGAGCTTTTCCGAGGTGAACCGCTTGGCAAGCACGTCGTCCTTGGCACTGATTCCCTCGCGAACCTGGAAACAGCGTTCAAGGGTGAGAGTGCGTTTCGGCACCGCCATCAGCTCGTCGCCGGTCATATCCCAACCGCAGAGAGGATTGAGCATGGCGACGTGAGAATCGGGAATTTCCTTGGTGTGGGTCAATCCCACGAAGGAGCACATGACCAGCGAGTTGAACAGAGACAGCAAAACCAGGCCGCCGGGACTCGATCCTTCGTGGTGATCACCACCACAGGTGCCCATGGCGTAACTGTAACCGCGTCCCTTGTCGCCACGGGGATCGTGAGCGGCGATTTCCTTGCCCTTGGTGGTCACTGCCCAGGCCTCGGATCCCTTGCCTATTTCCTTCGCCATGGCGTCAACTCCCTTGCCAAGGAGTTTGCCCGCCTTGCCTTCCTGGTAGGCGATCTTCTTGATCATTTCAAGATAGGTATCGCCGTCGCCCCACTTCAGGTTGATGCCATCGAGATCGGACGCCGCGAGGACACCTTTCTCAATACATTCCGTCGCGAAAGCAAGCGAGCCCCCCAGCGAAATGGCGTCGAAGCCGTATGCGTCGGCCGCCTCGATGAGGGCCATCATGGACCCGAAATCAGTCATACCCAGGTTGCTTCCCAGCAAACCGCCTGTCTCATACTCCGGACCTTCGGCGATAAGACCTTTATATTTCCCGTCACGGACCACGCCGTATTTCATGCAGTGGACGGGACAATGGTTACAGGCCACGTGGCGCTGCCAGAAGTTTCGGTTCGCTTCCTCGCCGCCGAGGTTGTAAATTTCCGGCCACCATGTGGTCTGGAAGTTCTTCGTGATGAGAGAGCCCGTGGCCCAGTGCTTCAACTCGAGCAGACCGCCGGTCCCCCAGCGCTTGATTCCCGCCCAGGCTTCCCGCTGCAGGGCGTAATCCTTGACCTCCATGGCGGCGGGCAGGAACTTCGCGTTGTCCACAACGGGAACCGCCTTGGTGCCGCTGACGGCGATGCCCTTCAGCTTCTTGTTGCCCATGACCATGCCCGTGCCGGTACGCGCGGCCGCCCGGAATCGTTCGACGATAACGGCCGAATAGGGCACCCCGTTCTCTGCCGCGGGTCCGATGACCGCCGTCCGGGCATAGGGGTTGTCAACTTCCTTTTTGAAGTCCTCTTCTGTTTCGTAGGTGTCCTTGCCCCAGACCTTCGCCGCGTCAAGGAACTGCACTTCCTCATCCTGGATGTAAAGCCAGACGGGTTTCACTGAACGACCCGTGATGTAAATACCGTCCCAGCCGGCCCACTTGATCTCGTTCCCCAGGTGAGCGCCGACCTCGGCATGGCTCAGCAGACCCGTGTAGGGACTCTTGTTGATGAAACTGGTCCGCGTGGACACGCAATACGTGCCGTTCAGAGGACCGGGAGCGATTAATATAAAGGCGTCTTCGGCCAGGGGATCCTTACCCGCACCGTATTCCGTTGCGAGGTAATAGGCGCCCAAGCCCGAACCGCCCAGGTATTTACGGGCCACCTCGTCGGTGAGCTCCCGCACCTTTGTCGACTGCTTCGAGAGATTAATCTCGAGCACTTTTCCGAAATATCCTCCCTTTGGCGTTGCCATCGCGCTCACCTCCTTCCGCCTTCAGTGTTGGGATAGTAGAAGCGCTTGATCAGGTCTTCACCCGCTTCCTCGGGCGTCACGTCGCGGAATGCCTGATTGACGCCGAATCCGGTCATACTGCCGAGCAGACAGGGTCCCTGGGGATTCCCGGACTGCGCCAGACAGGCCTTGACGCACTGCGGATCGCCGCCGCAGAGATCACAGAACAGCGGCTTGCACGTGTCGGGATGGGTACGCAGGTACTGGGCGGGGCAGGCATCCACGCACTGCAGGCACCGCGAGCCCAGGCAGGTCTTCTCGTCCAGAATGATTCCGTTTGTTTCCTTGTCCTTCTTGATCGCCTTCGGCGTTACGGGACAGGCCTCGATGCAGGGCGCGTCGTCACAGTGCCAGCAGATCACCGGAACATCCACGATGCCCTTGTGCCGTAACACGTGAACCCGGGACGCCGCGGGACGGACGGTGCCTTCATGGTACGTTGAACACGCGTACTCGCAGGCGCGGCATCCGGTGCAGTTCTGGCGCTCGGCGAAAAGATACCGGCTCTTGGGACCCGCATCCTGGGCCTTCGCAGCTTTCGGCGACGTGGAGGCTACCGACGCGAGGGCCACCGCCCCTCCCGTCGCGGCGACGGCGCCCTTGAGAAATGCCCGACGTGTCGTTCCGCTCTGGGTTGCGGTAGGAACTTTTGCTTTGTCTTCCATGGGTCTACCTCCCTCCATATGCTTGTTATGGTGGTTGTGATTTACGCATTTTCCAAAGATGATGTTTTCGACTTGCGACCCGACACGATACAGGACGATTCCAGTCGAACTCCCAGTTGGGAAGATTATCGTATAAAAAAGAGGGGGGTGTCAATACATCAAAAGATTAATTCCCTAAATATTTTAGTGATTTACATTAGTTCTTTGTAGTCTTTTATGGTTCTTTGTAGTAATTTATTATTATTTAATGTTGTTATTTTGTAATTATTATCATGTTGTTTTGATAAAAACTTTGTTTTTCATTTTAAAGACTCCTTCATCCTGAATTACATAAAACACTGATCACGCTGCACCATCCTTCCCGTTCCGCCGTCATCTTTTTTATGTCTGTTTGTATTCTGCGCTCTTCTTTTTTTCTGGGGCGGTACCATGAAGGGCAATAGACGTTCATCCGTTCTTATTATAGGCTGCGGCGGCATCGGCGCCGTCGTTGCCGTTATACTCACCCGCTGTGGAACAGGCCGTTTTATCCTTGTTGATTTTGACGGGTACAGTCTGTCGAACATGAACCGCCAGGGCTCCTGTTTCACCGACACGGTGGACAGGAGCAAACTGGATGTGACATCGGAAACGCTTCGGCGGATCACAATCCGGCCATCCGGATTACCGAACAGGACCACCTTCCCGAAGCTGAAGAAATGGAATACATGATCCGGGACGCCGACATCGTGATCCCGGCGCTCGACAACCTGGCCCTGAGCGTTCTTTTTTTCCGAGCTGCCCGAAGGATCGGCAAAACAACCGTTTTCTGCCTGCCCGCGGGAATCGCCGGCTGGGTGAGCGTCTTCACGAAGAACACGCCCACCCTCGAGGCCGTTCTCGGCATTCCCCCCGTAGCTTACACGACACTCCAGGATGTAATCCGGACGAAGGAATACCGATGCGCCCAGTACCACTACATCACCGACGGCAACTGGCGCATAGACTGGTTCGTTAAGTATTTCAAAGGCATGAAACCGCTCGCCCTTTTCTGTCCCGTTCAGTGGACCCTGGCGTCGCTGGCTGCCCAGGAGGCGTTGAAGATCGCCACGGGGCGATGGAGACCCATGGAAGCCCCCCGGTGCTGGCGCATGAAGAAAGGCCGGCTCTTTGTTTCCCGTTTCAGCTTTTTTATCAGGGCCCATCGAAAACTGGGATGGTTTCTTTTCGGTTCGGAAGAGGGCCTCAAGCGACATCGTTTGACCCACTTTTTCTGGAAAAAGTTGTTTCAGTATTTTCGCAACCGTGAGTCCCGGGGAAAAACATCACCGACCGCTCACGGCCGAAGGTACAGTCAAACGATCATCGAGCGACAAACCGTTATCTTCGGCAGTTGTTATGAGAACCGGATGTCTCCCGGGCTATGTCCTGTTTGTCCCGCACTTGTCGAAGTACGAGCGGATTTCCGAATGGGCTCCATAGATCACGTTTCGAAAGAGCCCGGTACGAACGACGCTTCTTTTTTTACCGTTCGTCACGCCACCCCCAGATCCGCGATTGATTGAGCCTGTTCATGGTACAAACAATTCAACGCCTGTTAATCCAATGCGACATGTGCTACTCCTCAGATGAGGAGAAAGGTGTCTCCCACTCCGGTTCACCCCCCTGAGGGGGGATGGTCAGGGTGGGGATGAAAGAGCAGGCATGAATGGTGGCACGAAACCCGCAGAGAAGCATTCTGCCCGGTGCAGCCACTCACTCCCCTTAATCCCCTCCCGCCAGGGGAGGGGAGAAAATATGTGGCCCATAACCCCTGGCCTCTCTGTTATATCCTTTCATACTGATATGTCGCTACCGCGTTCTACAGACAATCAATCGCGGCCTGTGGGTGCAGCTTCTTCTCTTGACCGGATCATAACGCTCAGGTACAAGATTGTGACAGGAAGTCACTCATGACGACACGGAGATCCATCGCTCAAATAATTGTCGACAGGGCCTTGCAAACGGCCCCGAATGCGACCGCTACGGACGTGAGGATCGGCCTGGGATACGCCGGTGTCGTTGTCGAGGATGATCGTCTCGGTCTCGCGGCCGTTCTCAGAAACGATATGGAACCGGGCTGCACTGTCTTCAGCCGGGCGGGAACACTGGCGGGAGAGAAAGCGGCCGTTTTGCTGAAGTGCCTTGCCGGGGGAACGACATCCATGGAAAGAACCCTGGGGCTCGCGACGGCGAACGCCATCCTGCACCCAGACCCTCCGGAAACCGAAGAAGATTCTATCGACCTGATGCGGCTTACCGCTGAGGATCGGGTGGGCATGGTGGGATTTTTCGGGCCCCTGGTGAAACGGATCGAGGCGACGGGCGCGGAGCTCTTTATACTGGAACTCGACCCGCGCCGTCCCGGCTTCAAGGATGAACGGCAGCGCAACGAAATCCTCGAGAGTGCTTCAGTGGTGATTGTCACGGCCACTTCGCTGCTGAACGGAACTATCGACGGGGTACTGGACCGGGTATGCGGCGCCAGGCATGTTGTCCTCATGGGGCCGTCAACGCCTCTTGACCCTTTGTTGTTCGAGGAAACCCCGGTGAACCACCTCGCGGGTTCCGTCGGCATCAACAACGGGAAGTTACTGCAGGTAGTGTCCGAGGGAGGAGGAACACCGGAAATGCGTCCCTGGCTTCGTTATGTAAACCTTCTGCACCGGGGAAAAACAGCCGACCGAGAAAGCACATGATACCGATTCTGTCGATAGTGGGAAAATCAAACTCAGGCAAAACCACGCTCATCGAGCGTCTGATCCCCGCCCTGAAAACCAGGGGATACCGCGTGGCCACCATCAAGCATAACCGTCACGGTTTTGAAATCGACCACGAGGGGAAGGACAGCTGGCGTCATCGGCGGGCTGGCTCCGTGGCAACGGTCATCGCCTCCCCCCGGGTGGTGGCGCTCGTGGAAGACGCCGATAAAGAGTATACTATATCAGAACTGGTCGATCGGTACCTTCACAACGCCGATATTATCCTGGTGGAAGGTTTTAAAAACAATCCCTTCCCCAAGATCGAGGTGTCCCTCGCGGCCTCGAAGCACGGGCCGCTGTGCACAAAGGAAGACACGTTGCTTGCCGTCGCCGGCGACCGTCGGCAGGAACGGGATGTGCCCTGGTACGACATAAATGATATCGACGGCCTGGTACAGGTGATAGAAGACCACATCGCGGCGAGACCGCGACAATGACCTGCCGCGACGGGATCAATGTTTCGTAAAATCAGTAGTCATTGATAAAGTGAAATCATCGTGCTATGGAAAATATTCTTTCAATTCTGAAAACAATTTCCCTGGTTGATCTGGCGACATGGGTCCTTGTGGTACTCGCGGCTGGTTTCATAGGCCAGTTCGGCAGAAAGTTCGCCGAGTATCTCATAGAGCGAGCCAGGCTGAAAAAGAAAGCGCGGGCCGGCTCCGAGCCGCTTCAGCCGGCGGAACGGAAAAGTGAGTTGCCGGCCGGGAATTCAGGTGGAGGAACTGCGGACACGGAAACTTATAAACAGCCGATTGATTCCAAAGCGGCCAAGGAGAAGGCCAAGCTGGAGAAAAAGCTGGCAAAGGCCGCGGTGAAACAAAAGAAAAAAGCGGAAAAAGCAGAATAAAGAACAGGGGGAACGCGACATGCAGAAAATCCCGATCACGAAGCCGGGATACGATAAATTAAAAAAAGACCTGGATCACCTGCGCAAGGTGGCGGTTCCCGAGAACATCCGGCATATCGAGGAAGCGCGGGCGCACGGCGATATATCGGAAAACGCCGAGTATGAAGCCGCCAAGGAGCAGCAGTCTTTCATTCAGGGCAAAATACAGGAAATTGAAAACAAGCTGGCGACTTCGGAAATAATCGATCCGAACTATCTGACCGACGAGCGGGTCGTGTTCGGTTCAACCGTTATTCTGGAGGACACGATCAAGGAAGAAACGATTGAATATCTGCTGGTCGGCCCGTATGAATCCGATATCGACAAAAATAAAATTTCCGTGACCTCGCCCATCGGCAAGGCGATCATCGGCAAGGAGGTGGGGGATGCGGTTTCGGTCAAAACGCCCGGCGGCGTGAGACGTTTTGAAATCGTCGATATCACGATAAAACCTCACACCTGAAAAAACGCGACGGTCAAAACGGCCTGGAACGCGGGCGGTTCTTTGCGAATATCATGAAAAGGAGGAACTCATGGAAACAGGTTTTTCGCTCAAGGAAGTTGACGCAGTTGAAGTGGTGACCCTGCAGGACAATTATATCGAGATGACGGCGCAGGATAATTCTGAAATCATATCGAGGGCCTTGATCCTGAAAGACGGTGAGATCAAGAACTCCATTCAAGCTGAACACGGTTTTTCGGCTTTCGTAACGACCACGGCGGCCGACGAACGGAGAACCCTGCTTTTCGATTTCGGTTTTTCGCCCCAGGGGGCCGCCTATAATGCGAAGGCCCTGAACATCCCGATGAACGATATCGAAGTCCTGGCGCTCTCCCACGGGCACAGTGACCATACCGGCGGCCTCGAAGCGATCCGTGCGATGATCGACGCCGACAGCATCGACCTCGTCTGCCACCCGGCAGCGTTCGAATCGCCCCGTTACCTGGAACCGTTTCCCGATTTCAAGTTGTATTTCCCCCGCTTTTCCCGTGAAGATCTCGACAGATTAAATATCAGGGCCGTTGCAACGAAATCTCCGCTTTCACTTGCGGGAGGCAGCGCCCTGTTCCTCGGTGAAATAGAACGTACAAATGATTTTGAAAAGGGATTCCCCATCGCCCGCCGCGAAAAAGACGGCGTCGCGGAGTGGGATCCCATCGAGGATGATTCGGCCGTCGTGATGAATCTCAAAGGAAAAGGTCTCGTCGTCATATCCGGCTGCGCCCACGCGGGCATCATAAACACGGTTACCTACGCGAAAAAGGTTACCGGTGTCGACAGGGTTCATGCCGTCATGGGTGGATTTCATCTGTCCGGTCCCTATTTCGAGCAGATCATTCCGCAAACGGTCAACGCGCTCATCGCCCTGCATCCCGATTACGTGATTCCCTGCCACTGTACCGGAAGAAATGCGATCATGGCAGTGGAACAGGCTATGCCGGACCGCTTTATTCTGAACATGAGCGGAACGAAACTTACCTTTAAAGCCTGAATAAAAAAAAGGAGGTCCGCCCGGCCGCCGGGGCGCCTGCTTCGTTGGATCGTGCCGGTCGGATTAATTCATAATGTTCGAAAAAGACACTCTCTGCGGTCTCTTCCATCGCCAGGCCCAGCGCCAGGTTGACACACAGCGTTTTCTTTCGTCGAAATTCGACAGAACGGGTCGACTGACCGGGACGTTCCACGATATGACCTGGAAAATAGTCCGGGAGCAGGTCCTGGATTTAGGAAGGGGACTTGTGTCTCTGGGCGTGGAAAAGGACGACCGCGTCGCGCTTTTTTCGGAAAGCCGCCCCTGGTGGATCGTCGCCGATCAGGCGATACAGGCGGCGGGAGCTACAGGGGTTCCCTTCTATTCCACTCTCACTGAAGCCGAACTCGCCTTCATGATAAAAGACAGCGGCACCAGGGTACTCATCGCCTCGACCGTCGACAAGGCCGAGCTCGCGCTTCGTCTCAGGCAAGAGGGAGTCCCCCTGTCAACGATCATCGTCATGGAACCCTGGAGCGGCGGGCGGCCGGACAACCTTTACACCGTTTCCGAAACCATGGAACGTGGACGCCGGCATATGCCCGCAGGGGAACTTGAAGACATGATCGATTCCGTGGACCCCCATGACACGGCGTCGATCATTTACACCTCGGGCACGACAGGGAACCCCAAGGGCGTCGTCCTCACGCAGGGAAACTGGACGGCAAACATTCGACAGGCGTCGAATTCGACGCTCGTCAGGCGCCAGAAAGAACGAAATCTCCATCTCGTTCACCTGGTACATCTTCCTCTCTGCCACGTTTACGGAAGGACCACCGATTATCACGTGGGAGGTCTTCATCTCGGGGGCGTCCTGGTTTTCGCCGAACGTTACGACACACTGGCCCGCGACATTCGTGAAATCCGGCCGAACGTAATCATCAGTATTCCCCGTTTTTTCGAGAAACTCTACGACGCGGTGCAGTCACGGGCGGAGTCCCTGTCGCCCCGAACCCGCGCCCTGTTTAAGTGGGCCATGGCCGCCGGCACGAAATACGCTGAATCGATGGCAACGGGAAAAGCCCTGGATACGGGGGATATGCTGAAACTGGCCGCCGCCGACCGCCTGGTTTTCAGCCGAATAAAGAAAAACGCCGGCCTGGACAGGCTCGTCCTGGGCGTATCCGGAGGGGGGAGACTCCCCGAAAAGGTGTGCAACTTCATAAGGGCCCTGGGCATACAGCTCAATGAGGGGTACGGCCTAACCGAAACCTGCGCCGTGCTTAATTTTAATGAACCGGAAATTCTCGACCTGTCCGAGGAAAACCTGACCCGCCGGGACAATCGAATGATCGAATGGCTCGTCGATGTCATGGTGGAATCCCAGGCCCGGGGTCTCAGTCCATTCGCGGGATTCCTGAGATCGATAAAACTGTTTATCGCCTACCGCCGTATAGGATACCGTCTGCGCGTAAAGCCGGGCACGGTGGGCCGCCCCGTCGTCGACACGGAAGAAAAAATAGCAGACGACGGAGAAATACTGGCGAAGGGACCACAGGTGTTTTCCCGTTACTGGAACCTGCCGCGGGAGACGAGGGAAGTCTTTACGGACGACGGCTGGTTCAAAACGGGCGATATAGGCGGATTCGACGATGAAGGATTTCTTTCCATTACGGATCGGAAAAAAGACATTATCGTTACGGCGGGAGGAAAAAACATCGCCCCCCTGCCGATCGAAGAGGCACTTACGGCACAACTGTTCATCGACCAGGCCATGGTTGTCGGCGATGGAAGACGATACTGCACCGCCCTCATCGTGCCCGATTTCGAAAAGATCGCGTACCGGATGACGGGAACGGAAGCCGCGAAGGCGTCGCCGAAAGATATGCTGTCGAACCGGATGGTGCTCGATCTCATACGGGGCGGGATCGACGACGTGAACCGGGGTCTCCCCCGCTACAAGCAGGTCAAGTACTGTTCGATCCTGTCGGAGCCCTTCCGGATTGAAACGGGAGAACTGACGCCGAGCATGAAGATGAAGCGCCGCGTCATCGAAAAAAAATTCAAGAAGGAAATTGACGCAATGTACGAGTGAACCGCGGCACGGCGAACGTGGAGCGAGGAGAAAGAACGGGCGAAACTGTTGACCGGCATCGTTACACCCGTCCCCGTCTCTCCCCTCGCCGATGAAAAAACAGATTTTCCCCTATTCATCGTCCCGAAAAACGGCGCCCGTGCTGGCGGATGTGACCATACTCGCGTAGCGCGCGAGGTATCCGGAGGTGATCGCCGGTTTTCTCGGCTTAAAGGCCTTCCTTCTTCGCTCCATTTCCCGGTCGGTGATTTTCAGGGTTATTGTCTTGCCCGGTATATTGATGGCGATTGTATCGCCTTCCTTTACGAGGGCGATGGGACCGCCCTCGGCGGCTTCGGGTGAAATATGGCCGATGGCGGCGCCGCGGGTTCCGCCGCTGAAACGCCCGTCCGTGAGAAGCGTCACCGACGTATCCAGTCCCATTCCGACAATGGCCGAGGTGGGGGACAGCATTTCCCGCATGCCCGGACCTCCCTTCGGACCTTCGTAACGGATGACCACCACGTCCCCCGGCTCAACATGACCGTTGAGAATAGCATCAATGGCCTCGTCCTCTGAATCGAAAACCCGCGCCCGACCTTCATTCACCATCATGTCGGGCGCCACGGCGGACTGTTTGACCACCGCGCCGTCGGGCGCCAGGTTCCCGCGAAGAATGGCGATTCCACCTTCCGTCCCGTAAGGATCGTTCACCGGCCGAATGACGTCTCGATTCTTCACGGCGGCGTTCTTGAAATTTTCACCCACGGTCTTTCCCGTCACTGTCGGGAGATCGGTGCTTATAACGCCCAGAGCGGATATCTCTTTCATCACAGCCTGGATTCCTCCCGCTTCGTACAGGTCTTCCACATGGTGCTCGCCCGCGGGGCTCAGGCGGCAGATGTTGGGCGTTTTCGAGCTGATCGAATTGAAGATGTCCAGATCGAGGTTGATCCCCGCTTCGTGCGCGACGGCGGGAATGTGCAACACCGTGTTGGTGGAGCAACCAAGCGCCATATCCACGGCGATGGCGTTTTTGAAGGCCTCGAGGGTCGCGATGTCACGGGGTTTCAGATCCTGTTTTACCAGGGTCATGACCCGCATTCCCGCTTCTTTTGCCAGTCTCCTCCTGGCGGCGTTTACGGCGGGAATGGTCCCGTTGCCGGGGAGCCCGAGGCCGAGGGCCTCGGTGACACAGTTCATGGAATTCGCCGTGAACATGCCGGAACAGGAACCGTATCCGGGACAGGCGCTGTCCTCCAGCGCTTTCAGGCCTTTTTTGGTCAGCGAGTGCGCCTTGACGCGCCCCACACCTTCAAACACGCTGATAAGGTCCGCCGCTTCACCTTCGTATTTGCCCGCCATCATGGGACCGCCGCTGACAACGACGGTGGGAATATTGAGGCGCAATGCCGCCATGAGCATGCCCGGTACGATTTTGTCGCAGTTGGTGACCATGACCATTCCGTCAAAAGGATGAGCCGTCGCCATAATTTCGATCGAATCGGCAATGAGTTCCCTGCTGGCCAGGGAATATTTCATGCCGGCATGCCCCATGGCAATACCGTCGCAGACACCGATAACGGGAAACGCGACGGGTGTTCCACCCGCCGCTCGTATACCGGCCTTCACATCCTCGGCAATGATCGAGAGATGAACGTGTCCCGGAATGATTTCATTGGCGGAATTTACCACACCTATGAGCGGTCTCGACAATTCTTCGTCGGTGTATCCCATTGCCTTGAAGAGCGAACGGTGCGGCGCACGCTCAAGTCCCTTTTTCATCGAATCACTTCTCATGGCTCAATTCCTTTCCGAAAGCCCGGGCCGGCAATGCCCGAAATATCACGAAAAAAATATTATTATTTCCTGGAACGCCTTTCCGGGCGCAACTCGCGCAACACGGCGCCCGCCTGCCACATCTCCATGTTTCTCATGGCCGACAGCTCCTCCTCCAGCCGCTCGCGGTAGTCGGGAGCGCTGTTCACGCGCAGTACGATTTCCGTCTCCTTGCCGGACTTGACGCTTTCATAGAGCTCGTCGAAAAGCGGCGCGACAGCCTCACGGAACCTTCCCTTCCAGTCGAGAGCGCCCCGCTGGGCCGTGGTGCTGCAATTGGCGTACATCCAGTCCATGCCGTTTTCACCCACAAGGCGGATGAGACTCTGGGTGAGTTCCTCCACGGTCTCGTTGAACGCCTCGCTGGGATCATGCCCGTTCTTGCGCAGACATTCATACTGCGCCTCCATCACGCCCGCCAGGCAACCCATAAGCACGCCTCGCTCGCCCGTGAGGTCGCTGAAAACTTCATTTTCGAAGGTCGTCGGGAAAAGATAGCCCGAACCGATGGCGATGCCGATGGCGCAGGTACGGTCGTAGGCCCGCCCCGTGTAGTCCTGGAAAACGGCGATACTGGAATTGATACCGCTTCCATCCAGAAAGTTCCGCCGCACCGTCAGCCCCGAACCCTTGGGCGCCACCATGATAACATCGATATTTTCCGGGGGAATGACACCGGTCTGTTCCCTGTAGGTAATGGGGAAACCATGTGAAAAGTAGAGTGCCTTCCCCTCCGTCATGTAGGGCTTTATGGTCGGCCACACGGCCTTCTGCCCCGCGTCCGAAAGGAGGAACATGACGATGGTGCCCCGACGCGCCGCTTCCTCGATGGGAAAGAGGGTCTCGCCGGGGACGAACCCGTCTTCAACCGCTTTGTCCCAGGCCTTGCTTTTCCGCTGCCCCACAATAACCTTGAACCCGTTGTCCAGCAGGTTCAAGGCCTGGCCCGGCCCCTGCGAACCATAGCCCAGAACGGCTATTGTTTCGTCCTTCAGGACTTCGCGGGCCTTCTCCATGGTAAATTCTTCAGCCGTCACGATCTTTTCAGTGACTCCTCCAATTGTAATATCCGCCATTGTTTCATCTCCTTGTTGTTGTTTGTTGCTGCTTATAAAACCACGACGCCCGACCGACTCATGTCCTCCATACCAAGCGCTTCCAGCGAGACCAACGCCTGGTCGATTTCTGCCGTTTCACCTGTCATTTCAAGCACCAGGCGGTCGGAAGACTCGTCGAGAACACGACACTGCAGGGGATCCAGAGACTTTATGACATCATCCCGGGTCTTACGATCGATTTTGACGCGCACCAGTGCCATTTCTCTCTGTATGGCGATTTTGCTCTTGACGCGCAATACGTCGACTACATCGATAAGTTTTTTCATCTCTTTTTCAATCTTGACGATCGTTGCCGTGTCGCCCTTGGCGACCATGGTTATTTTCGTAATGTCGGGATTCATGGTCACGTTGGCGCTGATGTTTTCTATGTTGAACCCCTTGGCGCTCAATAGACCCGATATACGGGCCAGAACGTCCGGCTTGTTTTTTACCAGAAGTGAAATAGTGTGATTATCAACATTCATGGCATCCGATTCCTTTCGTGATTATGCTGTTATTCCGCAACCGACGATGGCGAACGTCGTCTCGCTACAGACCCGTTTCTCGTCCCAACTGCATTTCGGTCAGGGCGGCGCCGGGATTGACCATGGGATAGACCTTCTCTTCCGGTTCAACGAGGAAATCCATAATAACCGGTCCGGACGCTTCTATTCCCTTTTTCAGAACGGATTCCACCTCGTCGGGGTCGGCCGTTCGCAAACCCAGCGCGCCGTAGGCCTCTGCAAGCTTGACGAAATCCGGGACCTGGCCGCTGATATTGGTATGTGAATAACGTTTTTCATAAAACAGTTCCTGCCACTGCCGAACCATTCCCAGATACCCGTTGTTGAGAATGACGATCTTCACGGGAAGGTTGTGTTTCACCGCCGTGGCAAGCTCCTGAATATTCATCTGGATACTGCCGTCGCCCGCGATGTCCACAACCAGCCGGTCGGGAAAGGCGACCTGGGCGCCGATCGCGGCGGGAAATCCGTATCCCATGGTACCGAGTCCTCCCGATGTGAGAAAGGTATTCGGTTCATTAAACCGGTAAAATTGGGCGGTCCACATCTGGTTCTGCCCCACTTCCGTGGCGATGATGGCGTTCCCCCCGGTCAGCCGGTTCAGCGTTTCGATAACCATCTGAGGTTTTATGAGCTCGCCCCGGGTGTAAGTCAGCGCGCCCTCGACCCGCCACTTTTCGATCTGGTCGAGCCAGTGCCTGCGGGATTCCCTGAGATCTTCCAGACCGTTGTTGCCCAGCATGGTATTCAGTTGAACAAGGGCGGACTTGCAGTCGCTCACGATGGGGAGGTGTACCAGGACGTTCTTGTTTATGGAAGTGGCGTCCACGTCGACCTGAATGATTTTCGCCCGGGGAGCGAAGGTCGACAGTTTCCCCGTCACGCGGTCGGAAAAACGCACACCCAGGGTGACCAGAAGATCGCAATTGCTCACGGCCATGTTGGCGTAATACATGCCGTGCATGCCGACCATGCCGAGCCAGAGAGGGTCGTCAGCGGGAAACGAACCCAGACCCATGAGAGTGGAGGCCACGGGCATTTTTACCTTGCGGACGAACTCGCGAAGTTCTTCGGAAGCCCGACCTCGAAGAACGCCGCCTCCCACAAGAATAACAGGGTTCTTTGCTTCCTTAAGCATGGCCACCGTTTGCTCCAGGTCAGCCGTATCGGGCAGGAATACCGGTTCCTTTCTGGCCTGTCTCTTTGCGGGAACGTCCTGGTATTCCATCCTGGCCTGCATGACATCCTTGGGGAGGTCGACAAGCACGGGACCCGGCCGGCCGGAGGAGGCAATATAGAAGGCCTCGCGGATGGTTCTGGCCAGTTCGTCAACTCTTCTGACCAGGAAATTGTGTTTCGTACAGGGACGGGTAATACCGATGATGTCGGCTTCCTGGAAGGCGTCGGTGCCGATGAATTGAGTGGGAACCTGCCCCGTCAAGATAACCATGGGAATAGAGTCCATGAAGGCCGTGGTAATTCCCGTTATCGTGTTCGTCGCCCCCGGTCCCGAGGTGACGATACAGACCCCGGTCTTGCCCGACGCCCGCGCGTAACCGTCAGCGGCGTGAGTCACCCCCTGTTCATGCCGCGCGAGAATATGACGTATCGGCGACTGGAACAACTGGTCGTAAATGTCGAGCACCGAACCACCGGGGTAACCGAAAATCGTATCCACCCCTTCTTCCATCAGCGTTCGAACCAGAATTTGAGCACCGTTAAGTTCCACAATTATACCTCCTCACTATCTGTAACTTCATTGATATTGTCGCGCCCGCATGAGAATCGTTCCCTCCCTTGGGCACACGGCGTTTCGACGGTGATGCCGCCTGCCGCGCATGCCGTCGAAAATAAAAAACCGCTGCCGAAGAGCCGGCAGCGGTTTTTATCTTCTATGTCCAAAGATCAGACCATCGCCCGGCCCTCCCGGTAAGCGGAGGAAATAATAATTACGCCGATAATTATTATTGTGTTCTCAACGACCACGGCAATGAACCTCGCGCATCTCGAATCATGTAACGTGCCCTGTCTAGCAGGTGAACCTCACCCTGTCAAGATAATAATCAAGTCGTGAAGCAGTGAAAAGGCGCCTTTGCGAACCTGTTACCCGTAAGCTCCGCTCAGGCCCCGCTCTCCAGCGCAACGGCGCCGGTCCGGGCGATGTCCTTTACGCCCAGGGGGGTGAGAAAATTAAGCACCGTTTCCACGTCTCCCCTGTTCCCCACGACCTGCAGAATACAGTACGAATCCTTCATGGAGATAACCGTGCATCCGAACATGGTAATCGCCCGTGAAAGTTCAGGACGATTTTTCTCGTCAATCGTAATGCCGATGAGCATCATCTCCCGCTTCGCCGAGGTATCGTCTTCAAGCTCGGCAACAGAAATCACGTCCACAAGGCGGTTCAACTGCTTTTTGACCTTTTCCGTGAAAGCCGGATCGGCCTTGCTCACCGACGTGATACGGGATACCTTGGAAGAAATCGTTTCGGCAACGCAAAGGCTTTCGATATTGTAGCCGAGTCTTCCGAACACACCGGCCACACGCGCCAGAACGCCGGGCCTGTTATTGACGAGCATTGAAATGACATGTTCTTTCACTTCGCTTTTCACGTTCCTGCTCCTTCATTTTCGACGTTTATTCGCAGCGGCGGTCCCATGATTCATCCGCCGCATTCTCCCGATTACTCCGACCGGCCGTAGATCATTTCCACATTCGATTTTCCCGGAGGAATGATGGGGTAGACGTAATTATTCTCGTCCACGACAACTTCCAGGAGGAAGGGGCCCTCGGAACCGCACAGTTTTTCAATGCCTTTCCGGGGATCTTCGGCGGCAACCTTTTCCGACGGTATACCAAATCCTTTTGCTATCTCGGTAATATCAACCAGATCGGAAAGCCTGCTGTCGCGGTACCGCGAATTGTAAAAATGATGCTGTATCTGCCTGATCATTCCCAGGTTGCCGTTGTTGAACACGACGATCTTGACGGGGATATTGTAGAAACCAATAGTCGCCAGTTCCTGAATGTTCATGAAGAATCCCCCGTCACCGGTAAAGACGACCACCTCGTGGTCGATGGCGCCTATCCTGGCGCCCATGGAAGCGGGGACGCTGAAACCCATGGTTCCCAGGCCTCCCGGAGTTATCAACCCGCGGGGTATCTTCACTTTCCAGCTGCGGATCGCCCATATCTGGTTCAACCCGACGTCGGTGACGGCAATGGTTTTTTCGGGCATGCATTCCTGCACCATCCGGATGCACTCGCCGGCGGGGCCGCATCCATCGTCACTTCCTTCTTTTGCGATACGTTCGCGTTCCCTGTCTATGCGATCAATCCAGTCTTCCCGCTTTTTTTCGGTCACCAGACCGAGCAATTCCTGCAGGGCAACCCGGATATCGCTGACGACGGAAATATCCGTCTTGATGTTTTTCCCGATTGATGTGGGATCGACATCGATCTGGGCGATGGTTGCCAGCGGCGCGAACTCTTCGATAACGGAGGTGGTCCGATCGCTGAATCTCGCTCCCACGGCAAGAATGAAATCCGACTGGTGCACTATGCGGTTTGCCAGGTCCGTGCCGTGAGTGCCGATGAGCCCCAGGTTGAACCCGTTGGGCGTATACACCGACCCGATGCCCATCATGGTGGTCACGAAAGGGATATTTCCCTTTTGTATAACGTCGGCAAGTTCCGTAAAGGCCTGCGAAAGCTTGACTCCTCCACCGACAAGCAGGACGGGTCGTTCCGATTCATTCAGGAGACGGGCGATCTGCTTCAGGCGGCGCAGTTCTTCCTCGCCGAAATGGATTTCCTGCTGTTCCAGAAAGCCCCCGCCGCCCTCTTCGTCGTCATTGCAGCGCGCGGCCAGAACGTCACGGGGCAAGTCGATAACCACGGGCCCGGGACGACCGCTTGTGGCGATGTTTATGGCCTCGCGCACCGTGGAAGCCATGTCCCGGACATCCTGGACAAGAAAGCTGTGCTTCGTGATGGGCATGGTGATGCCGATGATGTCAGTTTCCTGGAAAGCGTCGCTCCCCAGCAGGCCTGTCGTGACCTGTCCCGTCAATGCGATCATCGGTGTTGAATCCATATAGGCGGTCGCGATGCCCGTTACGAGGTTCGTGGCGCCCGGTCCGGACGTGGCGATGCAGACGCCCACTTTCCCTGTCGCGCGGGCGTATCCATCCGCGGCATGGGCCGCCGCCTGCTCGTGCCTGACAAGAAGGTGCCTGATGCCGGTTTCGTTTATACAGTCGTGAATGGCGAGCGTACTCGCCCCCGGGTACCCGAAAATTTCTGAGACTCCCTCTTCACTCAATGTGTTCAAAAGTATTTCAGCACCTGTTCTTTCCATGATCATCTCCTGGTCCGTAATAAATAATAAAAAAAAGCCGCCTTCTCCGTGGGAAGCGGCTTTTTCGATAAAAAAAGCCGCGGGCTTTGCGGGGCCCGCGGCTCGATCCATTCGGTGCGTTTCAGAGCGGTCGAGCGGCAGTCCCCGAGGGTACTACGACGAGTACCTCTACTACTTCAGCAAGTACCGCTACCACCGATCTGTTTCGCACGACGTATTTTCTCCCGTGACTCGTGATGATCTGGCCTTGTTATACAATGATGTAAGTAATGTCAAGAAAAAATATTGCCCGTGCTCATTCGAGCGACCTTTCTCCTTCGTTTCTCAGGAATGAGCCGAGATCGTTCCCCGGCCTCTCCGTCAGACGCCCGGGATAGGTACGTTTCGGCGCCGTCTTTTGACTGGGCTCCGTTCCTTCGAGATAACATTCGAAAACGCTGTTTTTGTCGTCGGGATTCGCGAGCAGACCTGTTTCCGGGTCTATGCGGACGAAGACGACGCCCTCGGGTGGATTAAAGGTCTCAACGGGCATTGAGGCGAGGGCTTCTTGCATGAAGTAAAGAAATATGGGGCTCGCCGCCCGGGAACCTGTTTCGAACTTTCCAAGAGGTCTGAAATCATCGAACCCGACCCATACACCGGTTACCAGCGAAGGAGTAAACCCGACAAACCAGGCATCCCTCAGGTCGTTCGTCGTTCCCGTTTTTCCGGCCACGGGCCGTTTAAGCACCCTGATCCTCCACCCTGTTCCTTCCTTCACGACCCCCTGCAGCAGATGGCAGGTTATGAAGGCGACCCTCGGATCGACGACCCGTTTTACGACGGGATGGTTTTCTTCGAGAACGTTTCCACTCCGGTCCACGACTTTGCGAATGAAAAAGGGTTCAACCCGGTCGCCGTTGTTGGCGAACACGCTGAACCCGGCGACCATATCGGACAGCGTTACTCCCGAACTGCCCAGGGCCAGCGAAAGGTCGCGGGCCAGGGGCGAGGTGATTCCCATGTTCTGTATGTAATCGACGGCGTACTCGATGCCCATGTCTTTCAGAATCTTGATGGTGACCAGGTTCCTGGAACGGATCAGCGCCGTGCGAAGCGTCGTGGGACCATGAAACGTTTCTTCGTAATTACGGGGCTTCCAGGTGCTGTCCTCCAGTGTATCCCGGTATACAACGGGCGTATCCATTACAACCGTCGAGGGTGTCATTCCCCGGTCGAAGGCCGCCGTGTAAATAAAGGGCTTAAAGGCCGAGCCGGGCTGCCTGACAGCCTGCGCGGCACGATTGAATTCGCTCTGTTCGTAATCCCGACCGCCCACCATGGCCTTGATTTCACCGGTCCCGGCATCGACAGACAAAAGGGCGCCCTGTACCTCCGGTTCCTGCTCCAGCTCGAACCGGAAGCGGGTCTGACCGTTGTCATCCTCCAGCAATTCGATCACTCTCGCCTGCACGACGTCTCCGACATGGAGTAGTTCACCCGGATCGTCCAGGTCGTTTTTTGCCGCCCACTTCATGTCTTCCAGGGTCATCGTACCGTCATAGGGCCCGACACTCACTGTGAGGGTTTTCGCTTCGCGATCGACACCGGTCACCAGGACCGGCACGACGTGCCCCTTCCCGGGCACCGCTCTCCCCAGCTCGATCCACAGGGAATCGAGAAAGCTCTCGAATTGTTCGGAGGGTATGTTCTCCGACACGCCGCGAAAGCCCTGCCGTTTGTCAAGTTCCCTGAGTCCCCGTTCTATCGCTTCCATGGCTGCTTCCTGCATGGATACGTCCAGCGTCGTATAGACCTCAAGGCCCTCTTTGTAGAGCACCCGGCTGCTGTAAGTGGACTGGAGATACTGCCGTACCATCTCCGTGAAGTGAGGCGCGATTTTGGGGGAATCGCCCGGCTTTTTGAAGGTCAATGGTTCGCTGGCGGCCTCGTCGCGTTCCCTTTCCGTTATATAATCGTCCTCTGTCATCCTGTTCAACACATACACTTGCCGTTTTCGGGCCTTTTCCAGCCGGAAAAGCGGGCTGTAGGTGCTCGGCGCCTTGGGCAGCCCCGCCAGAAGGGCCGATTCGGAAAGGGTGAGATACTTCGCCTCTTTCCCGAAATATCGTTCCGAAGCCGCTTCGATCCCGTAGGTACCGTGACCGAGGTAAATCTGATTCAGGTAGAGATTCAGGATTTCATACTTGTTAAGGTAGCGCTCGATCTTGAAGGCGAGCATCGCTTCGCGCAGTTTCCGAATATAACTTTTTTCCGGGGTGAGAAAAAGAGACTTGGCAACCTGCTGAGTTATGGTGCTTCCGCCCTGGACAATCCGCCCCGCCTGAAGATTACGGTAAAAGGCGCGAAGTATACCCTGAGTATCGATGCCGCGGTGACTGAAAAAGCGGGAGTCCTCGGCGGCTACAAAGGCCTGAACAACATGAGGAGGCAGTTCGGTTATGTTGATGACCCTTCGATCTTCAAGGTAAAACTCGTCGATCAGCTCATCATTATCGGCATAGATACGGGTTATAATGCTGGGACGATAATCACGAAGTTGCTGTATGCTGGGAAGATCGCGATCAAGGGCGTACAGGAACCAGGCGGCGGAACCGGCCGCAGCCAGCAGCAGAATAAAACAGACTGCGAGAGCTTTCAAGAGCAGCTTCTTCTTATTTTTTTTTACCGTCTTACTTCTTTTATTTTCCGCGCCCCCGCTCATATCAGTTTCGTCAATCGCCGTCTTCGGTATCGGCGACTCCCCTCTTTTTCTTCCTTTCAGCCAGTTTCACCACCCACAGGCTCAGTTCGTAGAGCAGGACGAGGGGAACCGCCATCATTGTCTGGGTCACCACGTCAGGAGGCGTCAGCGTTGCTGCGATTATAAATATTAGTAGTATCGCATATTTCCTGTTCTTTTTCAAAACGTCGGAATCTATGAGACCGATCTTGGCGGAGAAAAACATGAATATGGGAAGTTCGAACATGACGCCGAACGCAAGGAGCAGCTTCATGGAGAAAGACAAATATTCCTTCATGGACAGCATGGCCGCTATGGAGTCGGTCGCGAAAGCGAGAAAAAAGGCGAATCCAAGCGGGAAAACGAGAAAATAGGCAAAAAGCGCCCCTCCCACGAAGAAAAGCGTGGAAAGCACCACGAAAGGCACCACATATTTTTGTTCCGTCGGGTAGAGACCCGGGGACACGAATTTCCATGTCTGGTAAAGAGTGTAGGGGCTGGTGAGAAATAGCGACGCGAAAAGAGAAACCTTCAAATAGGTAAAAAAGGCCTCCGGCAGGCCGGTGAAAATCATTGAACTTCCTTCGGGCATGACGCATTGGAGCGGGTACGCGACAAACCCGAAAATACGTTCTTTGAAAAGAAAACAGACCACGAATCCCGCGGCGAGGACGATCATTACCCTGATGAACCGCGACCGCAGTTCCTCCAGGTGATCGGTGAGGGGCATTTTTTGTTCGTCGTCGAGATTATTAGTTTTCATGGAAGAAATTCACGCGGAAACGCCTTCACGGAGCATTGTTCTTGCGCGGGCCCCATGGCAATGGAAAGAACTTGTTTATTCTACTTTATCGCCGCTGTCGCCGCCCGCGTCGTCATCCTTTTTTTCACCGTTACCGCCGTCCGCGGTGTCGCTCTTCCGATCGGAGGTCCGCCCGGACGCTTCCTTGTCCCTGGAAAGGGCACCGCGCAACAGGGAATCTTTTATGCCGTCCGCGTCTTTTTTGATATCGTCGACGCGGAAGCCTTCTTTGACGTCATCGGTGGCCCTGCGGAATTCCGCCAGCCCCTTGCCCAGCGACTTGGCCAGGTCGGGCAGTTTCTTGGGACCGATGATTATCAGGGCCACGACAAGAATCACAATAAGCTCTGGCATTCCAATGCCGAACATGACGGTTTTCCCTTCCTCTGTCACGAATTCGCAGACTATAGACGTAATCCTTGAACTTTGTCAATCTGTTTCTCCGCTGTTTGCCTTACCATCGGGCATAGTGTTCTTCCGTAAAACCGGAGACATCCGCCAATTGAACGGACATTCCCTTTCCTCGAAGCGATCCCTGAAAACGGCCGAAAGGCTGACTGAAGCGTGAGGTAAACAGACCCGCCTGCATGTTTGCCGACCGGATGCCTTCCGGTACGAAACGGATCGTTACCCGTCCGTCGTTCGACGCGATATCCCAGGGTTTTAAAAAATCATCGTCGTCATATCGAAAATGGACCACGTCCACCTTGAACAGGCGACCGTTTATCCAGAAGGCGTTCTCCGTGAATCCGGTTTCGTTTATGCCCTGGACGCAATTGAATCCCACACGGTTTTCCCGACTGTCGATACCGCCGCCGGCGGCCCAGTTCCAGAACGTGTGGCGTGACAGGTATCCCAGTGTGTAATCGAGAACTCCGAAGGATTGCCCGGCATTAATGTTCCAGGACGTATCGCCGCGGGATATTTTACCCTTTCCGGCGAATCCCGCTTCCTTGTGAGCGTAGTTGAATCCTTTTAACCCCACGCGAGTCAGGCATACAAGGGGTTCCGCGTATCTCTGGAAGTCAAGGTCGACTGACAATTTCCCGCCGATGGTTCCCTTCAGGGAAACAGTGGAAGGTCCGTTGATAATTGAAAGAGAGGACCGTCCCGCCGTGAAGGCGACGGTGCCGGAACGTGATGTCCCCTGGAACACCGCGGATTTTCCTCCCGGCCGGACAATGTTGTACTCGTCGATCGTCCTCGTCCGTCGGTCGAACAGGTAGGCGAAAAGGTTGCTCAGGTAGCCCAGGCGAACAACAGCGACGCCGAATATAACGTCGTCGTTGCACACACCAAGGTACTGCCACCGCTTCATTCGAAACGCGAGGATCAACCGTTTCGACAGGGAGTTCCCACCCCGTGAGCCATAGAGTCGGAAATCTTCAAGGTTGAATAACGACGGCGGGACGGAATGAATACCAAAACGGGGACGACCCCGTTCATCGATCAGTGTGTCCGCATTCCCCTTGTCCATAAGGTCGCCTTACCTTCCCGTTATCATGGAACGGAAATCTTTTCCGCGGTTGTTCCTCCTTGAGTAACACATAGCGACGTACCGGAAGGAACGGCGCACGAATTTTCCCTTCAGGAAAGGTTGTCCGCAAGAGACGGCACATCGTCCCCCGAATCAAGGCGCTGCGTCACCTTGTCCACTATCCTGACGAGGGCCGACACACACGATGAGAGATCGACCAGGCCGGTGTCGAACGTAATGTGATAGTTCCGAGCGTCGCTCCAGTGCAGTCCGGTCATGTCGCGTATGAAGGCCGCCCGTCGACGGTCCGACTCTTTTATCATTTCCCGCGCCCGATCGTATCCGGAAACTTTCCAGACTCTCTTTATTCTTTGAATCCGCATCTCCGGAGGGGCATGTACGTAGACATTGAGGGTGCCGGGCCGGTCCCTGAGCGCCCAGAATCCACCCCGTCCCACGATGACGGCGCTGTTCCGCCTGGCTATTTCATTCATGACCTTGCACTCGGTTGCAAAGAGGTCTTTCTCGTAGACGGGAAGAGGAGGAGGCATTGCGGGTCCCATTTCCGGCGTTCCGAACGAAAAAGCCCTGATGATGTTCTCAACGATACCCGGAGATTTTTCATCGTACGGTTCCACCCAGGACACGCCTGTACCCAGGTATCTGGCCGCTTCCTTTAGAATTTCCCGATCCAGGTATCTGAAACCCAGTTCCTTGGCAAGCAGATACCCTATGTAGGTACCACCGCTTCCCATCTGCCTCGATACCGTAACCGTCACCGGCGGGCGGTTTTCCACAGCACGTTTCTCCTTCCCTGACGCGTCGTCGCGCACTTATTCGCGGTCCTGTTCGATCGCGTCCGTTATGTCACTGATCAATTTTTTCGAAAGTTCGCCCATTATATCACCCGCAACCCGCGCGAATCCGGCCGGGGTTTCAGGTCTACAGGCTTTTTCAGCACGGTAGTTCTTCTGGAAAACCAGCCGGCCGCGTAAACGATCCCCCTTGACATCAAGGAGGGCAACGGTAAACCCAAGTACAACCCTTCGCCCGTCGGCATCGATAATCTCGATACAGTCCGTTACCCGGCCTTCAAGTTGATACCGGCTCCTCTCGCTGGTGTATGCAGTAAAAACCGCGGTGAACAGCCCTGACCGCGACAATTCTTTCATGAGAAAATCGGTGACCATTTCGGCGGGAGTATTCCACCAGCGATGATACCGATACGCTCCCTGTTCGCCGGACCCGCGGCTGTAAAGCATGGCGGTTCCGTTGCACGCTTCCGCCGACGAAAAGCGTCTGACGGTAATCGTGCCCCGGCTGCAGGGTACTTCCTCTTTCATTTCTTCGAGGGAACGCGGTGATTCCAGCACGTATCGCGTGACGTCCGGCGGCGTCGCGCCACCGCCCGCGCATCCCGTCACAAGCAGCCATCCGAGAATGAACACCGCGCCGGCTCGAATGCGCGCTTCCCGTCGACGCATACTCTCGCTCATCAAACATCGTTTCACGGGTCACTCTCCTTCTTCATCCCGCGGGGGAGGACCGCCAAAAATGAGATCCGAGGGACTGAGATATAATCGTTCAGAGAGTTCCTCGATGCTTCGCACCGTCCGTCGGAACTGCGAACCGGCGTCCCTGATTTCAAGCGTCGAGAGCCGGGCCGCGTTGTCTATACTGTCTACGGCCTTGTCGATTCTCTCTTCGAGGCGCTCCGCAAGCTCGGCTATCTGCCGCGAGGTTCCGGGCAAATCCGCTTCCCTGACCGCTTCGCCCGCCGCGGCAAGGAATGCCTTTCCTTCCGCGAGGGTTTCTCGCATGTCCCTGATGACCTCCTCCAGTTCTTCATCGTCCATTATTTGATGTACCCTGGTCAAGGTTTCTTCAAGGCGAACCGCAGTTGTATCAAGGTTTTTCATGATATCCTCGATGGCGGGATTACTCAAGGTTAACCGCAGGGCCCGTGCCGCCGATCGTATTTCATCTGTTATACCCTTGAAATCAATCTCAAGGATCTTGTCCGCCATCAGGTGAATCCGCGCGAATACTTCGCTGATACCCGACGGCCGGGAAGGGATGACGGGGTAGCCGGGTTCGAATGAAAGTTCCTGCACCGGCAGGGTTTCGTCCGGATCCCGCAGGTTCAGTTCCACGAACACCATCCCCGTAATGCCCACCGGCTTGAGCTGGGCAACCGTCGAATGATGCAGATCCTCGCCGACGTCGATTTTCATCACCACCTCGATGTACCTGTTGTCCGGCGCGATGTTGATCTGTTCCACGCGGCCCACTGTCACGCCGCGGTATTTAACGGAGGAATCAGCGGAAAGTCCCTGTACGGATTCGTCGAAATAGGTGACGTACCGTGTTCCGGCGGCGAAATAATCCGACACTCCCAGCCAGATCACAGCGGTAATTCCGATAAGAAGTCCGATGATTACGAAAAGGCCGATTGTGAAATTCGACCCGTCCCTGTCCTTCGTCATGGTTGCTCCCTTCCGGATACGCTCAGGCGTCCCGCCTGTTCAGAAAATTCACGACCCGTTCATCGCGGGATTCCCCTTGCAGGAAATGCGGATCCCCGTCGGCGATTATACCCTTTTGTTGCCCGTCGAGCATGATCATTCGGTGACCGATTTTGAAAATCGACGGAAGCTCGTGGCTGACGATGACCATCGTCGTGTCCATCCCCTGGTTGATGCCGGCGATGGTGTCATCAAGGCCGACCGACGTGACGGGATCGAGCCCCGCCGACGGTTCGTCGAAAAACAATATTTCCGGGTCCATTACCATGGCCCGCGCCAGGCCGGCACGCTTTTTCATACCTCCTGACAGTTCCGCCGGCAGCAGGTGTTCGGTATCGGCAAGACCGACCATACCGAGTTTCATGCGTATAATGGATTTTTTCAAGCTATCCGACAGATTGGACCGCTTTTCCAGCGGCAAAGCCATGTTGTCACCCAGGGTCATGGAACCCAGCAGGCCGCCGGCCTGGAACAGCACCCCTATTCGGCGCCTGACGGCCGCCCAATCACTCTCTCCCGCGCCGTGAACGTCGACGCCGTTGATCAGAACACGACCTTCCGCCGGCCTGAACAGACCGATCATGTGTTTCATGAGTACCGTCTTGCCCGACCCGCTCCTTCCGACAATAAATAAAATCTCGCCCCGGAATACCTTGAAGGTAATTCCCTCCAGAATGGTGTTGCCCTCGAGTCGGGCTGTCATACCTTCTACACTGATAACGACTTCGCGATCGTCCCGTTTTTCATGATCCTGCATGGTTTCACTCCGTCGTGCCTGATATGGAGATCCTCGTTTAGGTCACAGATAGTGCAAAACGACGGCAAAAATTGAATCGGCGAGAACAATAAAAAAAATGGCCGATACGACGGCTGCGGTGGTGGCCCTGCCGACACCTTCCGCACCCCGCGTCACCCTCATGCCATGGTAACAACCTATGCCCGAGACAATCACGGCGAAAACAACCGACTTGACAAGCCCTGTGGTTACGTCGGACAAGGCAATGTTGCTTCCCGTCTGATCGATGTACGTGATGAACGTCAGATCAAGACCGAGCATTCCCACAAGCAGTCCGCCCAGCAGACCGAAAAAATCAGCGTACAGCGTCAGTAACGGAACAACGATGAGGGCCGCCGCCACTCGGGGAATCACCAGGAACCTCACCGGATCGAATCCCATAATCGCAAGGGCGTCCACTTCCTCGTTGACCACCATCGTACCGATTTCCGCCGCAAAGGCCGAGCCGGAACGACCCGCCACGATTATCGCCGTCATGAGGGGCGCCAGTTCCTTGACCATGGCGATTCCCACCAGTGCCGCCACAAAGATGTCTCCTCCCAGCGGCTTTAACTGCAGCGACGACATGAAAGCGATGATAAGTCCAACGAGCAGGCTGATCAACCCGACGATCGGAAGACCCTGGACTCCCACACGCCTCATGTTGCCGGCAACGTCATCCCACCTGATGTCGCGTGGATGAAACAGTGAATGAAGAACCGCCCGAATGAGTTCACCGGTAAACACCATGAGCCCTTTGAACGAACCGGCGGTGGTGACGGCAGCCTCACCGATCCCCTCAATGGCACCGGCGGGTACCGGCTCCGGATGTGAAAGGCGTGAAACAGAAACATCTTCGACGATTCGCGGATCGATCATGTCCATGATCCGCCGCACTTCGCCCCCCATGCCCACCAGCATGACTGGACGCCCGTTCTGCTCCATGTCCCCGGCGAACATCTTGATCGACAGGGCGGCGGCGCTGTCCAGGTAAGACACCTTCGAGAGATCCACAACAAGTTTCGACGTCTGCGAATCGCGGGCCGCAGTGTTCAGGTCAGCCGCGAGAAGTTCCGCTTCGTCCAGTGAAAAACGTCCCACCGGCGTCACTACTACGGTTCCCGGCGTCGATTCACTCACGGCAATAGACGAGGGCATCCTTTTTGACCCGCCTGGTGATGCTTTTTCCTGCGACATGACGGAATCCTTTATACTGGGTCACCGATCCCGAATGCCTTTCCGAGACCGTCTGAAAAAGGGCTTCATGAGGCCACACCGGCACTTTGCTTCTACGACCGATGTATCGCGTAACGGCCGATTGCCGAAATCATCGGTGCCGGGAGCGGACCTTACCGTTTTCCCCGGTGCAGAACACCTTTGGTGATATTACACAAGTGATCATTCATACGTTCAATATCGGTAAGAATGTCGGAAAAAACAAGTCCCGCGTTGCTGAAACAGGAACCTTCCTCCAGGCGTTTAAGATGGTTCAGCTTGTACTGATCGACGAGAACGTCTATCTCCTCCTCGATATTCAGGCTGATGAGGGCGGCTTTTTCATCATTGTAATCCATTGCCTGTTTCGCATGTTTCATAAGCGCTTCGGTCTTGTCAAAAAGCCGTCCCATTTCTGCCTGCGCCTGCGGCGAAAAGGACAGGTTGTTTTCGTACAGGCGCTGCGAAAGCTTGGCGATATCTTCGCAATAATCGCCCACCTTCTCCACGTCGTTTACGCTGTGCAGTATGGCGGGCACAAGGCGTCGCTGCTTTTCGGTCAGACCGGCCTGAGTGATTTCAGCAAGGTAGGTGGTTATTTTTTTCTGCATATCGTCGACGCTGTTCTCGTCAACGGTTATTTCGTTTTTCAGCTTGTGATTGTAATCTTCAGTGCACCGCCTGACTTTTTCCAGCATTTCCTGACAGACGGTCACCATAACCGATAATTCCCTGAGAGCGGCGCGTATCGCCAGGTCCGGCGTTGTAAGCAGGTGGGCCTCCAGATATCCGCCTTCCTTTTTTTCATAATCCCGCCCCGGGACGACCCGTTCCAGGAATTTCACGAAAAGGGGAACGAAGGGAAGCAGCACAATGGTGTTGAAGATGTTGAATATGGTGTGCGTATTTGCGATCTGGCGGGCGATGTCGCCGGAAAGCATGGGCACGTAGTGAAGATAAAGTGGAATAAAGGGCAGTACGATCGCCGTTCCGATAATATTAAACAGGACGTGTCCAAAAGCCAGCCTCCTGCTTGACCTTCTTCCGCCGATACTGGCCACGAGCGCCGTAACACAGGTACCGATATTATCTCCCAGGACCAGGTACACCGAGGACGGAAGATCGAGTAGTCCCGCCGATGCAAAGGCTATGACCATGCCGATGGTGGTGCTGCTGCTCTGCAGGAAAACCGTCAGGACCACTCCTGTTGCCACTCCCAGGAGAGGATAGGCGCCGAATTTGAGCAACAAACTGATCACGGCTTCGTTTGCCGCGAGCGGTTTGACGGCCGACCCCATCATCGCAAGTCCCAGGAAAAGAATGCCGAAACCAAGTACCGCCAGACCCTTGTTCCGGGTCTTTTCCTTCACGGCGAACAAATGCACCATGGCCCCGACGAAAACGAAGAGCAGGGCTGATTTCGTCAACTTGAAGGCGATCAGCTGGGCCGTGACCGTGGTACCGATGTTTGCCCCGAAGATAACGGGCAGGGCGGCGGTCAAGGTCAGGACACCCGCATTGAGAAACCCGATGAGAATGACTGAGGTGGCGCTCGAACTCTGTACGAGTGACGTTACGACGATTCCGAGGAAAACCGATTTTATCCGGTTAGAGGTTATTTTACCGAGGAGATCCCGCAGCAGTCCCAGCGACAGCGTCTTCAGGGAATTGCTCATGAGGTGGATGCCGAACAGGAAGAGCCCCAACCCCCCGATAACGCCCGCTATCACTTCAGCATACATGCCACAAGATCCTCAGCGTTTTGTTCGCCCTGCGCGGAATTTTACGGTCAGTGTAAGGCAACTGTTTGATATTACTGGTTCTGACGGCACTTACTGGTTGCTTACCTATCTGATAAAAGGCGTGGATGTCAAATGTTATTTTGGTATCGGCGGCGGCAAAAAAGCTGAACGACACTATGGAAACCGAAGCCGGGCACCGGAACGGAATTCCGGCTCTATGCAGGGAAAGAATGTATTTCCGACACATGCAGTTTGTCGAAACCTGCTGCGACGAAGTGCTCCAACTTTAAGGTTTCGTCACCGAACCGGCGTTACTGGACCGTCCAGGAACTGCTCCCGGAACTGTCCCTGACGAGTACACCCCGCTCGCGAAGCCTGTCCCTGATCGCGTCGGCCTTTTCCCAGTCGCGCTCACGGCGCGCCCGGTTCCTTTCCTCAACGAGGGCATCGATTTCCTCTTCCGTCAGGTTCTTTCTGCGCAGTTCCCGGTCCCTGTCGAGCCTGAAATACTCGGAGGGATCCGCCAGAAACAGACCCAGCACTTTGCCTGTCTCCCGCAGCCGTTTTTTTGCCGTGTCAAGCGCGAAGAGGAAGGCACGCTCCCGTGAGCGGTCCTCGTTGTCCGAAATATAGGTGTTGAGCCGGCGAAGGGTTTCGAATACATACCCGATGGCCCGGGCCGTGTTGAAATCGTCGTCCATGGCGTCGACAAAACGTTCCGGCAGGGATTCAACATTCCTGAAAAACGCCTCGTCTTCGCCGGACAGATCTTTCCCGGAAAAATCATCAAAGTCACCACCGCCTGCGAGCAGCTTGTTCACCGTTTCCAGCGTCGTATAAAACCGCTCCATTGCCGACCGGGCGTCCCGCAGCCCGTCTTCGGAGAAATCGATAATGCTTTTATAGTGACTCCGCAGCATGAACAGCCGAACAACGTCGGGGTGAACCCGCCGCAGGATGTCTTTGACGGTGAAAACGTTTCCCAGGGACTTCGACATTTTTTCGCTGTTGATCTTGACGAACCCGTTGTGCACCCAGTACCGGACGAAGGGTTTGCCCGTCGCACCCTCGGCCTGGGCGATTTCGTTTTCATGGTGGGGAAAGATAAGGTCTTCACCACCGCCATGTATATCAAAGGTCTCGCCGAGGAAACGCTGGCTCATGACGGAACATTCGATGTGCCACCCCGGACGTCCCCTGCCCCAGGGACTATCCCACCAGGGCTCTCCCTTCTTCGCGGCTTTCCAGAGCACGAAGTCATAAGGATTTTTCTTTTTTTTGTCCACTTCGATGCGTGCGCCGGCCATCATTTCGTCGAGCGTCCGCCCCGAAAGTTTTCCGTACCCTTCGAACCGTTCGACGGCAAAGAAGACATCGCCGTCGACCACGTAAGCCAGACCCCGCTCCAGGAGCCGCTCGATAAGCCTGATCATGCCTTTGATATTTTCCGTCGCCCTGGGAGCGACCGTCGGGCGGGCTACGCCGAGGGCGTCCATGTCTTCATTATGCTCCCGAATGTACCGATCGGCTATGGTCCCGATATCAACCCCTTCTTTCAAAGCCTTTTCAATAATCTTGTCGTCGACGTCGGTGAAATTTTTGACGTAGGTAACGGCATATCCTCTGTATTTGAGGTAACGATAGATGACGTCGAAAACAATCGCCGACCGGGCATGGCCGATGTGGCAGACATCATACGCGGTAATGCCGCACACGTAGAAACCAACCTTCCCCTCCTCCAGGGGTATGAAATCTTCTTTCCGCTTATTCAGGGTATTGTAAATTTTCAATGTCATGACAATCACCAAAATACCAGTGAAACATAGTTCAGCAACTATGCAGGCTGAGCGACGACACGCACCGGCCGTTTGCGCCGGGTGCTCTTAATCGATACGGAACCATCACTTTGAAAATCAGGGAAACAGGGGCACCAGGTTTAATCCGGCGTCTTCCGGCAGTTTCATCATCAAGTTCATGTTCTGAATCGCCTGGCCGGCGGCCCCCTTTACAAGGTTGTCGATTGCCGCTACGACCAGAACGCGGCCTGTCCGCTCATCTACGGTAACTCCTATATCGCAGAAGTTCGAACCTTTGACCGCCGAGATGTTGGGGAAAACACCTTTTTCGCAGATTCTGACGAAGGGTTCACCCTTGTAAAATTCCCGGTATGTTTCCAACAGAAGATCCGAATCAGCTTCCCTACCGGGCGTTCCGTACATGGTACTCAGTATGCCCCGGTTCGCCGGTACGAGATGCGGCGTGAACAGCACCGTGATATCACTGCCGGCAAGAAGGGAGAGTTCCTGTTCCATCTCGGGCGTGTGACGGTGAGTACCAACTTTGTAGGCCTTGAACCCCTCGTTTACTTCGCAGAAGAGAGAAGCGACGTTCACCTCTCTTCCGGCGCCGCTTGTTCCCGATTTCGCGTCTATGATGATGGATCCGGGATCAATGAACCCGCCCCGCAAAAGCGGCGCGAGGCCCAGAATGACACCGGTGGGATAGCAGCCGGGATTCGCTACGAGTCGGGCTTCAGATATGCGTTCCCGGTATAACTCGGGAAGACCGTAGACGGCCTCGGGCAGAAGTTCCGGAACCCGGTGCCGCACGTACCATGCTTCATAGATCTCGGGATCGTGCAACCGGAAATCGGCGCTCAGATCGATCACCCGTTTCCCCGCTTCGACAAAGCGAGAAGCCGCATCCATCGCTTCTCCATGAGGAACGGCGAGAAAAACAACATCGCACAGTGAGGCCACGGCGTCAGGCGACGCATCCATGAAAGTGAGATCCGTCATTTTTCTGAAATGGGGGTAAATGTCAGCAACCGGCTTCCCGTTGTACTGCCGGGACGTGAGGGCCGTTACCTCGCAATCGGGATGCCGCAGCAGCAACCGCAGCAACTCCTGGCCCGTGTACCCGCTTGCCCCGTAGATTCCCGTCCTGATCATGGCCTTTCCTATCAAAAAAAGGGGGCCGCAGCCCCCGTATAGTTCTCCACCTGTTTTTATCGCTTTGAATACTGGAACCGCTTGCGCGCGCCGGGCTGACCGTATTTTTTCCGTTCCTTGATCCGCGCATCACGGGTCAGGAACCCGGACTTTCTCAATGTCTGTTTCAATGACTCGTCATATTCCACCAGCGCCCTTGAAATACCGTGCTTAATGGCGCCTGCCTGTCCGGAAACACCCCCTCCGCGGACATTCACCAGGAAATCGAGTTTCCCCCGCTTATCCGTAACGTCCAGCGGCCGGTTCACCTGTTGTTTTACTGTTCCAAGCCGGAAATAATCATCGAATTTTCTCTTGTTGACAATAAACTCGCCCGTTCCTTCCTGCATCCACACCCGCGCAACCGCCGTCTTTCTCCTGCCCGTCGCGTAGTATCGCTTGATCGTCATGAATCCCCTCTTTCCCTTCAGCTTTCTGCACCCGCAACCCCGGACAATTGTGCCTCGTGCGGGTGTTCGGAACCGGCATATATTTTGAGTTTTTTCAGCATTTTTCTTCCCAGGCTGTTTTTCGGAAGCATTCCCTTCACAGCATTGCGAAGTATCCTGTCGGGATGTTTCTCAAGCATCTGTTTCGCAGTTGTCGCTTTCAATCCTCCGGGGTAGCCGCTGTGGTGATAATACATTTTCTCGGCCGATTTGCGGCCGGTAAGCATAATTTTCCCCGCATTGACGACCACCACGAAATCGCCCGTGTCCACGTGTGGCGTGTAGAAGGGCGAATTCTTGCCCCTCAGTCTTCGAGCAATGTCACTCGCCAGACGGCCCAGAACTTTCCCGTCGGCGTCATAGAGATACCACTGCCTGGCGATATCCCCGCTTTTTGCGCTGTAAGTTTTCATAATTCACCGTGCACCGTTATTCAAACTGAAGCGGTACCCTAAGCAATTGCAAGAAGTTTGTCAAGTGGAAAAAGCTGCAAATACCGCATGAACTCAATCCCGTCCCGGCACCCCCCCCTCGACGCGCATCAAGCGCCCGAGACCCGCCAGGGTGACGATCACCATGAAGCTCCGGTCATCATGGGAATCGGTGAGGACAAATTCCGTATCCCAGCATTGTTTCCGATAAAGAACACCATATCGTGTCTCGAGATTCCTTTTTTCCACCTCATCATACGCACGCCCGAAAAAGAGATCGAGTTGATCCGTAATCTTTGCATGAACATCGACGTTTAACTGTTCCACCACGTCACGGGTATAACGATACTCGAATCTCAACGAATCTCCGCGTGGATCCCTCAGGTTCAGAAGACCGTTTATTATTTTCCAGTCGCCCCCGTAGGTGTCGAGCGTGAGATCACCGCCGAGACTGAACAGCGGATGGGGAGTGAGATCGATTTTCGCGTCGATATCGCCGAAAGGTCTCCGTTTATCGGCGCCGGGAGGCAGGGTCCGCCGCGCCTCCCGTATGTCGTAGGTCTGGCCCAGTTTCAAGTTTAGCAGTTCCCGGTACGACACGTTCCCGTCTTCATCCCTGAAACGGCCCGTGAATGTATTGATCACCGAGTAGGTCACCCTGTTTTCTTCATCCTCAAAGGGCACATAGTTGGGCCTGTCATCCTGTGAAACATAGGGAAGGTACCGGTAGGCGACCTCCGGTCTGATGCTGTGCCGTATCTTGTCCACACCCCACTTGTTGACGGAAAATATTCGTTGTATATCCGACGTGAAAGTCGCTCCCACGTGGTAAAGCGTCCTGTTATCCTGCCTGTCCCGTCGCCTTCGCGAGTCGGTCGTATCGGCGGCGTCCCACCGGGTTTCCCGAATCCCGAGTTCTGGTATGAAGCGGAAGTAACGGCCGGCGTTCAGGGGAAGTGAAACGGTGGGAGCCGCATCCAGGTAGTGGCCGCGGTGACCGGCGGTTCGATAATAATACGCATAGGTCGAATCCATCTCGAAATCAAAGGGTGTGTCGACGATGGGTTGTTTCATCGCCGTGAAGGAAACTTCGGGGTATTTCTGCAGCGTCGTGTCGTTTGAGTGGCTTCGATAATTATCAGTGTACTGTCCCAGTGCCGTCAGATTGAATTGTTCCCAGTCTTTCGTCAGTCGAACCGTGGAATTCAGAGAAGAAAGATAGGCGTCTCCTTCGAAATCGACCCGTCGAAAAGGACGGTCACCTTTTTCACTGTAATGTTCCAGATAGTAATTGTGAGACTCAAAGTCCCTGAAGTACCAGTTGTCGGAAACTTTTTTCACATTCGTCATGAGGTTGATGCCGTTGTCGAACAGGGTTTCATGGTCCAGATAGTAGGACCAGCGATCATGTGAATCTTTCCAGTCCCGGAACAGTTCACCGTCACCAGTCCGGCTGGTGACGTCCATGCCATCCCTGAGATAATCCGTGTAGAATGTGCCGAAAGAATTTTCACCCAGATAATACCGCAGTTCCACCCCCTCCTGAAATCCCCGTTTGTCCATATATCGCTGGTAGAACGTCAGGTCAGCCGACTCCGAAACCGCCCAGTAAAACGGGATGCCGATATCCCACCCGAGTTTATCGCTGGAGAATCCCCAGCGCGGCGGAAGAAAACCCGTCTGGCGGGTGGTCTTCGCGGGAAACACCATGTATGGCATGTATATAAGGGGAATATCTTTGACCCTGAAGGCTCCGTGGCGGACAGTGCCGTACCCGTCAACCGTCACATCGATTCTTCGGCCCGTTATTTTCCAGTCCGGGCTTTTCCCGCTGCAGCTCGTTACATCCGCGTCCAGCAGGGAGTAATCATTCTCGCCTCTTTTTTCGATGGTTTCTCCTCTCAGGAAGAGATGATTTTCCCTGAAAAAGACGGTCCCCCGTGAGATGACGCCCTGCTTGGTAATGATGTTGAAACGGGCCTTCGAACCTTCCACGGTGTCGCCGTCGCTCTTTATGAACACATTCCCCTCGGCTTCGGCCTCGCCCGACGCAACGTCGAACATTACCCTGTCGGCGTCCAGGTACCCTCCTTCAAATGTTATGTGAACATCGCCTTCGGCCTCGTACGCCTCAGGATCGCTGACGTAGCGGACACGTTCGGCTTCGATGTGAACCGGACCCGAAGGGATGTCCCTGCTCAGGGCGAAAACGGAACACGGGGCCGGCATCAGGCTGATCACCAGTGCAAGAAGTATGATTGTACCGCATCGATTCATTTTACAGGTCTCATGCTCCGAAAGGCGTGAATCACGGCATGGTTACCATAAACTGCCGCATTTTAAAAACTGAAACTACATTCGCTGCCGCTTTATTTCTCCCAGCAGGTAGAGGGACCCCGTCACCAGGACCATGTCTTTGAATCCGGCCAGGGAACAAGCGCGATGAAAGGCATCCTGAACGCAGGGTATGATCTCGAACCGGTCGGCGTCAAGCCCGAAATCGTTCAAATCGCGACGGGACAGACGGCGGGTTCTTTCTCCCGGCGGTTCCGTAACGATTATCCTGTCCGCTACCGCGGCGATCCTTCTCATCATGGACTTGCAATGTTTATCTCCCATGACGCCGAACAGGACAATCAACCGCTCATAGCTGAAATCACGAGGCAGCGTCCTGCACAGCGCCCCGATACCCTCCGCGTTGTGGGCACCGTCAAGAACAATGAGCGGAGCCGCGCCGATAGTTTCCAGTCGTCCCTCCCATGCTGTCGACTCGATACCCTCGACAAGTGCGCGGCCATCGATTTCCATGCCCTTTTCTGCCAGAACTTCGGCGGCGGCGGCGGCCAGGGCGGCGTTTGAAACCTGGTGATCTCCCGGAAGGGGGAGCTTGAGATTCCTGAGCGTATAGTTTATTCCATAATAGGAAAAAGTTGTTTTCCCCCGGCGCCGCGCAGTAAAATCCCTTCCCCGCCGCAACACCCGCGCTCCACGGATTTGCGCGGTTTTTTCAATGACGGCAAGGACTTTTGCCTGCGTCACGCCGGTGACGCAGGTACCGTCTTTTTTTATAATTTCAGCTTTTTCTGCGGCTATGTCGACCAGCCGCCGTCCCAGGTACCGTTCATGTTCCAGTGAAATCGTCGTGATAACCGAAACCTCGGGCATGATACAGTTTGTTGCATCCAGCCTGCCTCCCATGCCGACCTCGATCACAGCGATATCGACTGACTGTTCCTGAAAGAAACGGAACGCAAGGACTGTTGCAAATTCAAAATAGGTAACATCATCCGTAACGTAACGCCGGAGTTCGCTCACCAGGCGCACCAGGGCCTCTTCAGGAATCATGGCGCCGTTAACCCTGATCCGCTCTCTGAAATCGACAAGATGTGGAGATGTATAAAGGCCGACGCGGTATCCCGCCGCGCCGAGAATCGAAGCAATCATGGCGGCCACGGAACCCTTGCCGTTGGTTCCAGCGACGTGTACCGTCCGATAGGTAAGGTGCGGATCACCCAGCGTCGCAAGAAGCCGCGATACAGGATCGAGATCGAGATGAATGCCCCGCTTTTCAAGCCCGGCCAGGTATTGCCGAACCCGGTTTAGATCCATGGTTTGTCATTTCCTCGAAAGGCGTTTTCGGAACCCGTGATCACATCTTTCGGGACACGCCTTTAATCAGCCGTTGAATATCACATGAAAAAAGCCATGGCGCGTTTATGTTGCGCGTTACCATGGCTTTCAAAATTATAACGACCGGGAATATAGCTATTCAGGCAGAACTTTGAACATTTCATCACCCGGGCGCACCCGGTCTGCGACCCTGATTCCTATGTAATCACCGGCTTGAGCCTTCTCGATTTTCTCGTTGTTGATTTCCATCGAATCAACGGTGTCTTCAAAATCCGTCGTGTGCCCCGTAAAACGAATCCGGTCGCCGACGGACAGCGTTCCTTCCACGATTTTCACGGCGGCGACACTTGGCTTTGAAAAATATTTCATTACCTCGCCCACTCTTTCTTCGGCCATACCATCACCTCCCTGGAGCGCTTCAGACCCGACGCCCCCTGTATCTGATGAGTGCAAACAACCCGGGAACCGTGCCCTGCCGAATTGTAGGATTATATCCCCGGGGTATGAAAAATCAAGAATAAAAAAAGGCAAGATAATCATCCTGCCTTTCTTGCGGCTTATTTTACCGATCCGCCGGATTGCCCGGAACGCTTTTTCGGCGCCGTTTCAGGCATGAGCTCGATAACGGAGAGAGGCGCATTATCGCCGGGACGCGGTCCCTTCTTCACGATCCTCGTGTAACCGCCTTCCCGGTCCCGGTAGCGGGCTGACAGAACGGCGAAAACCTTTTCCGTCGTATCGCGGTCCCGAATAAAACTGAGCGCCTGGCGCCGCGCGTGGAGCGTCCCTTTCTTGCCCAGCGTTATCATCTTGTCCGTAACGCTTCTCAGCTCCTTGGCCTTCGCATCAGTCGTGGTGATTTTTTCGTGTTTCAGAAGGGACGTCACGAGGTTCCTCATCATCGCCTTCCTGTGACTCGAGGTCCTGCCCAACTTCCTTCCGGCCTTTCTGTGACGCATTTCTTTTTGATCCTTTCCCGGTTATCAGAATGTCCGCGGCGTTCAAATTATTCCCGTTCAGGGGGTTGCGGAGGAAATTCGATTTTCATACCCAGAGAAAGTCCCATTTCTCCAAGTATTTCCTTGATTTCGTTCAGGGATTTCCTGCCGAAATTTTTCGTCTTGAGCATCTCCGCTTCCGTTTTCTGAACCAGTTCGCCGATGTACTGAATTCCGGCGTTTTTCAGACAGTTCGCTGATCGAACAGAAAGTTCGAGTTCATCCACACTCTTGTAAAGATTGTCGTTTTCGCGGGGCTCTTCTTCGCCTTCCGGTGTTTCTTCCTCTTCTTCGCGATCTTCAAAATTGATAAAGACATCGATCTGTTCTTTCAAAATCCTTGCCGCATAGGCGAGGGCGTCTTCGGGAAAGATGCCGCCATCGGTCCATATCTCCATGACAAGTCTGTCGTAATCGGTGATATGTCCCACCCGCGCATTCGACACGGTATAGGCGACTTTCTTTATCGGCGAGAAAATCGAGTCGATATTGATCGTTCCTTCAGGCTGATCAGGATCGCGCTCGCTTTTCGCCGGCACGTATCCTTTGCCGATTTTCACGGCCATTTCGGCTTTCAAGACGGCGTCCCGGGACAGTGTCGCGATATGATGATCAGGATTCAGTATGTCGACTGTTCCGTCGGTTATGATATCGCCCGCCTTCACGACGCCCTCACCGGAGGCATTGATGTGAACCATCTTCTGCTCCCCCTGGTGAATCTTTACCCGCACCCCCTTAAGATTAAGAATAATCGTGGTGACGTCTTCCTTGACGCCCGGGATGGTTGAAAACTCGTGCAGGACACCGTCTATTTTTATCGAGGTGATTGCGGCACCGTAAATGGAAGAAAGGAGCACCCTGCGCAGAGAGTTGCCCAGAGTCGAACCGAATCCCTTTTCTAACGGCTGGCAGTCGAATTCACCATAATACTGGGTATGAGTGTCTTCATCAACCTCGATACGTTTTGGTTTTATCAGACTGCGCCAATTTCTCTGCATAGTATCGATTCCTCGTTTTAGTGCATGGGTTCAACTACTTGGAATAAAACTCGACCACCATCTGCTCCTCAACGGGCATGGTCAGTTCTTCCCGGGTCGGCAAAGCCTTTAACACGGCGGAGAACTGAGCCTTGTCAAGCTCGATCCAGTCGGGAACACCCCGCCTTGCCACCGTATTCATAGCCTCAAGAATACGGGCGGTATTCCGGGATTTCTCCCTGACCTGCACCGTATCTCCCACGGTTACAAGATAAGATGGAATGGTCACCTTTTTGCCGTTCACGGCAAAATGTCCGTGCCGAACGAGCTGCCGGCCCTCGTTTCTCGAACCGGCGAACCCCATGCGGTACACCATGTTGTCCAGCCTGCTTTCAAGCATGAGAAGAAGCTTCGTCCCCGTCACGCCCTTTCCTCGCTCTGCTTTATAAAAATAACTCCGGAACTGTTTTTCCATGAGCCCGAACATTCTTTTTAATTTCTGTTTTTCCCTGAGCTGAAGACCGTAATCGGAACGCTTTCTCCGCGCCCGCGTCTGCCCGTGTTCTCCCGGCGCGTAACCCCGCCTCTCGAATGAACATTTGTCGCTGTAGCACCTGTCTCCCTTGAGGAAGAGCTTGGTCCCTTCCGCCCTGCACAGCTTGCATAATGATTCTCTGTATCGTGCCAAAACGTTCCTCCATGAACGGCCGTTCCCGTAAAGCCGTCTTAAAATGATACTATCGTCAGACTCTTCGCCGCTTGGGTGGACGGCATCCGTTGTGAGGAATGGGCGTCACGTCCCTGATCAGTGTCACCGTCAGTCCCGCCGCCTGGATCGCGCGCAAAGCCGACTCCCGCCCCGCTCCGGGTCCCTTGACGTAGACCTGCACCGTCCTGAGTCCGTGCAATTTCGCCTTTTTCACCGCTTCCGTCGCGGTTAACTGTGCGGCAAAGGGAGTGCTCTTCCGGGATCCCTTGAATCCCTGCCCCCCGCCGGAAGCCCAGGCAATGGCATTGCCGCTCATATCCGTTATGGTGACGATCGTGTTATTGAAAGTCGAGTGAATATGGGCGATCCCCTCGCTGATATTTTTCTTTTCCTTCTTTTTTACGCTCTTACGCGCCGGTCGAGCCATTATGCCTCCAGATAATGCTTATTTCTTTCTTTTGCCGCTTCCTATCGCCCGGCGGGGACCTTTACGCGTTCTCGCGTTGGTGACGGTCCTCTGCCCCCTGACGGGCAGACCCTTCCTGTGGCGAAGCCCCCGATAGGCGCCGATATCCATGAGACGCTTGATCGACATGGAAACGTCCCGCCTCAAGTCGCCCTCGACCCGGTAGTCGCGGTCGATAATGCTTCTGATGGACGTAATCTGATCATCAGCCAGCCTGTCGCTGTTCGTATCGAAGGCGACACCCGCTTCCTCAAGAATGACCATCGCCTTGGATCTCCCGATACCATAAATATAGGTCAGGGCGATGTCCATTCGCTTGTTTTTCGGCAAGTCAACCCCGGCAATCCGTGCCACCTGCAGTTCTCCTTCCTTATCCCTGGCGTTGTTTATGCTTGGGATTCTCGCAGATAACCCGCACGATTCCCCGTCGCTTGATTATCTTGCATTTGTCACACATTTTTTTTACCGATGCCCGTACTTTCACGTCATGTTCTCCGTTTACAACGGCGGCCTATTTGGAACGATATACGATCCTGCCGCGCGTCAGGTCATAGGGCGACAGCTCGACGGTAACCTTGTCACCCGGTAAGATTTTAATAAAATGCATCCTCATCTTTCCCGAAATATGGGCCAGTACCCGGTGGCCGTTTTCAAGTTCCACCCGGAACATCGCATTGGGCAGCGGCTCGACAACCGTTCCCTCGACCACGATTGAATCTTCTTTTGCCATTGACTCTTCGCTGCTTCCGCCCGGCTTCTTATGAAACCACGCTCAGAACACGCGGTCCCTTGTCCGTAATGGCCAACGTGTGTTCGAAATGAGCCGACAATTTGCCGTCCCTGGTCACGACGGTCCAACCGTCCTGTTTTACATCCACTTCGTAGGTCCCTGCGTTGATCATGGGCTCTATGGCGATCACCATTCCGGCCTTGAGCAGGATACCGCGCCCCGGCGGACCGAAATTCGGAATCGGTGGATCTTCATGCAGATTTTTACCGATTCCGTGTCCGACATAGTCCCGCACGGGGGAAAAACCCGCGGATTCCACGTGCCGCTGCACCGCATTCGATATATCTCCCAACCTGTTACCGGGCACCGCATTCTCTATGGCCTGATCAAGTGATTCCTTCGTCACCTGCATCAGCCGCCGGGCAGATTCGGAAATCGATCCTATCGGTATGGTGACTGCAGAATCACCGAAATACCCGTTGTAACAAACACCGAAATCGAGACTGGCAATATCGCCTTCTTTCAGTTCCCGCTTCGACGGAAACCCGTGTACCACTTCCTCGTTAATGGAAGTACACAGAGAAAAGGGAAACCCTCCGTACCCCTTGAAGGCTGGAATGGAACCGCGGCTCCTGGCCGCCTCTTCCGCCCGACGATCCAGCTCCAGCGTCGTGATCCCGGGCTCTGCAATTTCTCGCATCAATGCCAGCACCTCGGCCACGATTGCGTTGCTCGCCCGCATTTTTTCTATTTCTTCAGGAGATTTTAAAATAACCATCCCGTTCCCCTATCGCCTTCTGGCCAGTTTCCCTTTTTTCATGAATCCGTCGTACTGCCTTGTCAGCAGGTGTGTCTCAATCTGACCCGCCGTGTCGAGCGCCACACCAACAACTATTAACAATGCGGTCCCGCCGAAGTAAAATGGAACGTGAAAATTGCTTATGAGAATACTCGGCAACACGCAAACGGCCGACACGTAAATGGCGCCGCCGAAAGTAATTCGCGTCAGGACCCAGTCTATGTGCTCGGCGGTTTTCTTCCCCGGTCTGATGCCGGGAATGAAACCGCCGTGTTTTTTCATGTTTTCGGCCACATCAACCGGGTTGAAGGTAACCGCCGTGTAGAAATAACAGAAAAAGACGATAAACGCCACATAGAGTAATTCATAAACCAGCCGCCCCGGCATCAGATACTCCGCTACCATGTTCATCCATGGGTGCGAGACGAAATTCGCGATTGTCGCCGGAAACATTATGATAGACGACGCGAAAATGGGAGGAATAACTCCCGCCGTATTGACCTTCAGCGGCAGGTGCGTCGTCTGGCCCCCGTACATTTTCCGTCCTACGACCCGCTTTGCATACTGCACCGGAATTCTTCGCTGGCCGCTCTCAACGAACACGATAAATCCCACCACGGCCAGCATGAAGACAAAGAGGAGGATGACAAAAAATATTCCCATCTCTCCGGTCCAGAGCAGCCTCGTGGTATTGACAACGGCCGCCGGCAGGGTGCAGACGATGCCGGCGAATATGATCAACGATATCCCGTTGCCGATCCCTTTTTCCGTTATTGTTTCGCCCAGCCACATGAGAAACGATGTACCGGCCGCGAGTGTCATGACGCTCATGAACCGGAAGGCCCATCCAGGCTCCATCACCACCGAAAGTCCCGAGGGACCGGCCATACTTTCGAGTCCCACTGAAATTCCGAATCCCTGAATGATACTCAGGAGCACCGTCCCGTAGCGGGTATACTGGGTTATTTTCCGCCGTCCCGCGTCGCCTTCCTTCGACAGTTTTTCGAGATGGGGAACGGCCACAGTCAGCAGTTGCAGAATAATGGAGGCGCTGATGTACGGCATGATGCCCAATGCGAACACGGAAAGCGTGCTCAAAGCACCGCCGGCGAACATGTCAAAGAGCCCGAGCAGAGAACCTCGTGCCTGCTCGAAAAATGCGGCCAGAGCCGCCGTATCTATCCCCGGAGTTGGAATATGGGCGCCGATCCGGTAAACGGCGAGCAGTGCGAACGTGAAAAGTATTCGCTTCTGCAGCTCCGGTATTTTTGTAATATTGTCTAATCCGCCAAACAACTTATACGACCTCTACCGTGCCGCCTGATGCTTCGATCTTCTCCCGCGCGGCCTTCGATACCCCCGCGGCTTTCACCGTCAGTGGAACGGTAATTTCGCCTTTGCCCAGTAACTTGAAGCCGTCGCCCTGCCGCTTGATGATGCGTCGCTCGATCAAGGCGTCGGCGTCCACCACAGCGCCCTCCGGAAAAGCCCTGAGCTGCGACACATTGACTGCCATGATATCCTTCCGAAAGCGATTGCGAAAGCCGCGCTTCGGCAGACGTCTCGTCAACGGCATCTGGCCGCCCTCAAATCCAGGCTTTATTTTCCCGCCGGACCGGGCGTTCTGGCCTTTCGATCCCTTGCATGATGTGCCTCCATGACCCGATCCGTTGCCGCGCCCCACTCGTTTCCTGCGCTTCTTCGCCCCGGCGGGAGGCCGTAACTCGTTCAACTTCATGACGCAGTCTCCTCGTATTCTTCGACGGAAACCAGGTGACTGACCTTTCTGATCATTCCTTTGACTTCCGGTGTGTCGTTCAGGCATACCGTCCTGCCTACTTTTCCGAGCCCCATGCCGAGGAGAACCCGCCTCTGTCTTTCGGGCCTCCCTATAGGGCTTTTCACCAGTGTAATTTTTACGCGACTCGTCACGACGAATACCTCAAACAGGTTATAACTCCGATAATTCCTTGTTCCGAAGAGCGGCGATGTGTTCGGGCGCTCTCAAATCCTTGAGCCCCGCCATGGTCGCCCTGACCAGGTTATGCGGATTATGGGACCCGAGACATTTTGTCAGCACGTTGTGAACTCCCGCAACCTCGAGAACTGCCCTCACGGCCCCGCCGGCGATCAGTCCTGTTCCCTTGGCGGCCGGTTTCAGAAGAACCCTGCCCGACCCGTAGTGGCCGACGACGCCGTGCGGTATGGTTCCGTCCTTGATCGCTACACGGGCCATGTTCTTCTTTGCCATCTCCGTTCCCTTGCGAATCGCCTCGGGCACTTCCTGCGCTTTGCCGAGTCCGATTCCAACGGAGCCGTTTCCGTCTCCCACAACCATGACGGCACTGAACCTGAATCGCCTTCCGCCCTTGACCACCTTGGCCGTTCTCTTAATCGCGATCACCTTATCGAGAAGTTCGTTCTCTTCCATGTCTTCCTTTTCCGCGCCTGCTGCTGTTAAATTTTCAGTCCTTCGTGCCGCGCACCATCCGCGAGCGCCCTGACACGACCGTGGTAAAGATAGCTTCCCCGGTCATAAACCGCTTCGGTGACATTATCCGCAAGGAGACGCCGTGCGATATGCCTGCCCACTTCGTACGCGGCGTCTGTTTTTTTCCTGCCTTTTAAGTCGTCCTTTAATTCCCCGGCGAGCGACGAAGTCGCTGCCAGCGTTTTCCCGGCATCGTCGTCGATAGCCTGAACGTATATATAACGTGTGCTTCTAAAGACGGAAAGTCGCGGTCGCTGCGCCGTCCCACGGATCTTACCGCGAACCCTGTTTTTCCGTCTCTCTCTGTTTTTTTTCAATCTCTTTTCAAAAGACACAACCCATTGCTCCTCTTAGGTTATCCCGCCTCATGCACCAGCCGATTTTCCGACTTTGCGGCGCACCGTTTCCCCGGCGTAGCGTATGCCCTTCCCCTTGTAAGGTTCGGGCTTTTTAAGCGCGCGGATTTCGGACGCCACGCGGCCCACCAGTTCCTTATCAATGCCGCTTATGGTGATGCCGACCTGTTTTTCAATCGATACGGTTATTCCGTCGGGAACCGGGTATTCCACGGGCTTCGAAAAACCGAGCAACAGCCTGAGCGTGCTCCCTTCGATTTCGCCGCGGTAACCTACACCGACAATCTCAAGACGCTTTTCGTATCCCGTGCTGACACCCTGCACCATGTTGAACAACAGTGTTCTCGCGAGACCCTGAAAGGCCCTCCCTCGACGGTTGTCCACCCGCCTTGCCACGTTGATTTTACCATCGTCAATGGTGATATCGACGTCCCGGGGCAACGGCCGCTCCAAGGCGCCTTTCGGACCTTCAACCTTGACAAGCCCGGCCTCCATGGCAACGGCAACCTTTTCCGGTATTGGTATCGGCTCTTTACCTATCCTCGACATAAATACTTCTCCCGATTACGGCTCGCACCGTCTACCAGACGCTGCAGATCAATTCTCCGCCCACGTTGAGCGCACGTGCTTCCTTGTCGGTCATGATTCCCCTCGACGTGGAAACTATCGCCACTCCATATCCGTTGAGCACCGGAGGAATCTCGCGGCTTTGCGAGTACACACGGCGACTGGGCTTACTGATTCGCTGCAGATCCCGAATGACCTGGCCCTTCGAGGAAGAATATTTTAAATATATCCTCAATACGCTATGCCCGGTGCGATGATCCTTCTTGATATCGTACCCGTTAATGTAGCCTGTTCTCTTTAACACCTTCGCAATTTCGGTGTTCATTTTCGACATGAGAACGTCGACACTCTTGAACTTGTTACGATTCGCGTTTCGTATACGCGTCAGCATATCAGCTATCGGATCCGTTATGGCCATACCTTAACCCCTTACCAGCTTGCCTTGATCATGCCGGGAATTTCCCCGTTAAGCGCACGCTTGCGCAGGCATATGCGGCACATGTCAAATTTGCGATAGTACGCGCGCGGACGTCCACAGAGAGGACAGCGGTTGTACTCCCGAACGGGAAACTTGTTTTTCCTTTTCGATTTCGCCATCAAGGATTTCTTTGCCACTCTCTATCCTCCGTCCGAATGCTAGTTTCGAAAAGCGAGGCCCATAATGCGGAGCAGTTCCCGCGCCTCGTCGTCCGTCCTGGCAGTCGTTACAATAGTTACGTTCATCCCGAACACCTTGTCTATCTTGTCATAGTCCGTCTCGGGGAAAATATAATGCTCAACAATACCCGTCGAAAAATTTCCTCTTCCGTCAAAGGAACGGGGGGAGATCCCCCTGAAATCCCGTATCCGGGGAATCGCCACATTGACGAAACGATCAAAAAACTCGTACATACGATCGCCCCGAAGCGTCACCATGCATCCTATCGACATGCCTTTCCGCAATTTGAAAGTCGCGATCGATTTTCTCGCCTTTGTAACCACCGGCCGCTGGCCCGTAATCATGGAAAGTTCCGAAATCGCCGAGTCGAGAAGCTTCACGTTTTGAATCGCCTCGCCCAGTCCGATATTTACCACTATCTTCTCGAGCCGGGGGACCTGCATTATATTATTGTAGCCGAACTCTTTCTTCAGAGTGGGAACAACTTCAGTTGTGTAATATTCCCTTAATCTTGCCATCGATACATCCCCTGACTATTCATCAAGAATCTCGCCGCATTTACTGCAGACGCGGACTTTCTTCCCGTCCTGAAGCACCCGGTGACCCACGCGAATCTCTCTGTCGCACTTACTGCAAACCACCAGTACGTCCGAAACGTGAATCGAACCTTCCTTCTGCAGAATACCGCCCTTGCCCCTGGCGTCGGGACGCTGGTGCTTCTTCACAAAGTTCACTTTTTCCACAATGACCCTGTTCTTGTCTTTCAGGATCTTGAGGACTTTGCCGGTCTTACCTTTTTCCTTGCCGGCTATGACTTTTACCGTATCGCCTTTTCTTACGTACATGTGCCGTTTCCCGTCGTCTTTGCGCGCCCTCATATGGCTTCAGGCGCCAGTGACACGATTTTCATGAACTGCCTGGCGCGTAATTCACGGGCTACTGGCCCGAATATCCGTGTTCCCACGGGTTCCATGTTATCGTTAATGAGGACAGCCGCGTTATCATCGAACTTCAGATAGGTACCGTCTTCCCGTCCCACCTCTTTAACCGTTCGAACCACGACGGCCTTCATCACGTCGCCCTTCTTCACCTTGCCGTTCGGAATGGCCTCTTTCACCGAAACGATGATTACGTCGCCCACTCGCGCGTATCGCCTTCTCGAACCGCCAAGCACCTTGATGCAACTGACCCGCTTGGCCCCTGAATTATCCGCCACGTTCAAGGATGTCTGCATTTGTATCATAACACTACCTCATCCCAGGCGTACATTATCTCGCCTTCTCAACCACCTGCCGGACGCGCCATCGTTTATCTCTGCTCAGCGGCCGCGATTCCACAATCAGCACACGATCTCCTATACCACAGCTGTTGTTCTCATCGTGTGCCTTGTATTTTATGTGCCGTTTCACGTACTTATGAAACTTTCGATATTTCACCAGCCGTTCCGTTCGAACAACGACCGTCTTGTCCATCCTGTCGCTGACCACAATTCCCTGAAGGGTTTTCCTCGGTTTCCGTTGATCCATACCGGCTACCTAACCCCCTTTTCCCTGAGCATCGTCTTGACCAGAGCGATGTTCTTCCGGGTCTTTTTCAGCGACGCCGTCGACTCGAGCTGACCTGCCGCGCTCCTGAAGCGCAGTTTAAAGAGTTCTTCCACGAGAGTCCTTTCCTTCTGTCTCAGTTCGTCAACGCTGAGTTCCCTGATTTCCTTAGACTTCATCGAATATCTCCCGGGACAGAAATTTCGTCGCTATGGGAAGTTTCTGGGCGGCCAGCCTGAAGGCTTCCTGTGCGATCTCTCGAGGAATTCCTTCCATTTCGTACAGAACCGCACCTTTCTTGACGACCGCCACCCACTCTTCCGGCGAACCTTTCCCTTTTCCCATTCGTGTTTCAAGGGGTTTTCTCGTCACAGGCTTGTGGGGAAATATCCTGATCCAGACTTTACCACCGCGCCGTACATGGCGGGTAATGGCGATACGGGCCGCCTCGATCTGGCGGGCCGTCACATGACCGCTTCCGGTTGCCTGCAAGCCGAACTCACCGAAATCAACCTTGTTCGCGCGTTGAGCCTTACCCTTCAGGGATCCCTTCCCCTTCTGTACTTTCCTGTATTTTATCCGTTTTGGCGCCAGCATAACTCTGTTCCCTGTCCTGTCCTGTGAGGTAACCCTCTTTTACAAACGTATTTTCAGATACCAACGGCCTTCCCGTCGGGAAGGATCTCGCCATGGAATATAAGTACCTGAACACCTATCGCGCCGTAGGTCGTGCGGGCTTCCGCCAGCCCGTAGTCTATATCGGCTCTCAGCGTGTGCAAAGGCACGCGGCCTTCACGGTACCACTCCCGCCGGGCCATTTCCGCGCCTCCCAGCCTGCCGGCGCAGGCGACGCGGATTCCCTGGGCGCCGAATTTCATCGCCGTCTGTACGGCCCGTTTCATCGCTCTTCGAAAGGCGACGCGTCGTTCGAGCTGCAGGGCGATATTCTCGGCCACCAGCTGGGCGTCGACTTCTGGTTTGCGTACTTCCAGAATATTTATAATGGCCTCGCCGGTCATGAACCGCTCGAGTTCCTTTTTCAACTTTTCGATCTCCGCGCCTTTCCTGCCGATAATGATGCCGGGTCGGGCCGTGTAGATGTTTATCTTCGCCTTCTCAGCAGCGCGCTCAATCTCTATTTTAGAAACACCCGCATGATAGAATTTCTTTTTCAGAAACTCCCTGATCCTGATATCTTCGTGCAGGAGCCGGGCGTACTTCTTGTCGGCGAACCACCGTGAATTCCACGTTTTATTAACACCCAGCCTGAATCCAATCGGATTTACTTTCTGGCCCAAGGCCTCACCTCCTCACAACCGTTACCGCTCAGCCAAAACGACGGTGATGTTACTGGTTCGCTTTCGTATTGGAGCCACGCGGCCCTGCGCGCGTGCGCGCCATCGCTTCATGACCGGCCCCGGACCGACATAAATTTCCTTCACGTAGAGCACGTTTTCATCAATGGCCGGATTCTGAACGGCATTGGCGACCGCCGACTTTAATAATTTCCCGACGATTCCGGCCGCTTTCTTCTCGGTGTACTGAAGCATCACCTCAGCGTCGTCCACCTTTTTGCCGCGAATAAGATCCGCCACCAGCTTTGTTTTCTGCGGTGAAATACGCGCGTATCTGACTATAGCCTTTGATTCCATGTATCTCTGACCCCACGAAACTCCCGTTCCCGGGTTTCTACTTTCTCTTCAGTTTGGACTTTCTGTCTCCCGCATGACCGTAAAACGTTCTCGTCGGAGCGAATTCCCCGAGCTTGTGTCCTACCATATTCTCGGTCACGTAGACGGGAATGAATTTTTTCCCGTTGTGAACCGCAAAGGTATGCCCCAGAAGCTCAGGAACAATGGTGGACCGGCGCGACCAGGTTTTGAGAACCGTCCTGCTGCCGCTCGCTTCGGCCTTCCGGACCTTCTGCAGGAGCCTTTCTTCAATATAGGGACCTTTTTTTATCGAACGCGCCACGCTTTCCTACCCTCTCTTCTTGACAATATATTTATCAGAATATTTATTTTTCCTGGTTTTGTAGCCTTTCGTAGGCACACCCCAGGGCGTGCAGGGGTGTCTGCCTCCGGAGGATCGCCCCTCACCGCCTCCCATGGGATGATCGACGGGATTTTTCACCACGCCGCGGACGTGGGGACGAATCCCGAGCCACCGCGACCGGCCCGCCTTGCCCAGGCTCACGTTCTCATGCTCTATGTTGCCCACCTGACCGATAGTCGCCTTGCATTCTACTCGAACCTTGCGAACTTCTCCCGAGGGAAGACGAATCTGCGCGTAGGAACCTTCCCGTGCCATTAACTGCCCGTATGAACCGGCACTCCGGATTATCTGCCCTCCCTTGCCGGCCTTCAGTTCAAGATTGTGAATCAGCGTTCCCAGGGGAATATTCTTAAGAGGCAGCGTATTCCCTGGCTTTACGTCGGCACCTTCACTGCTGATAATCATGTCACCGGGATTCAGTCCCACCGGGGCCAGGATGTAACGTTTCTCGCCGTCGGCGTAGCAGATGAGCGCGATCCTTGACGATCGGTTCGGGTCATATTCAATAGCCGTAACGCGAGCCGGTATGTCCGTTTTCTCCCGCTTGAAATCAACGACCCTGTATTTGCGCTTGTGACCGCCGCCCTTGTAACGGTTGGTCATCCGTCCGTAATTGTTGCGTCCACCCGATTTCCTGAGGGGACGAAGAAGTGATTTTTCCGGTTCACTTTTCGTCAGTTCCTCAAAACTTGCGCTCGTCTGGAACCGCCTCCCGGGCGACGTTGGTTTGTATGTCTTGATCGCCATTTTTCAGCCTGCCTTGTATCCTCTTCTATATGCCGCCGTATACGTCAATCGAATCACCCGGAGCGAGGGTTACAACCGCTTTTTTCCAGTGGTTCCTTCTGCCGATGATTCTGCCGTGCCGCTTTTTCTTGCCCCGCATATTAACCGTTCTCACATCCTTCACGGTCACCTTGAATATCTTCTCGACGGCGTTACGCACTTCTATCTTTGTCGCCTGTCGATTGATCTCGAACACATATGCATTCGATCCTTCACGGAGGATCGTACTTTTTTCCGTGATCAGGGGTTTCTTGATAACATCGTACAGTTCCATTATGAAAGAAGTACCCCCTCTATCATCTTGACCGACGGTTCCGTAAACACTACCGTGTCGTACCTCAACAGATCATAGACATTGATTCCCTCGGCACGCATCATTTTAACCGTTGGTATGTTTCTCGATGATTTTCCCAGCACCTCGTCATCCTTGTGAATCACGAACAGTACCCGCGACAACCCAAAACGATCAAGAATCTCTTTGAATTTTCGCGTCTTGATCTCGTCCAGCGAGATGTCCCGCAGAATCAGCAACCTGTCCTCCTGCACCTTCATACTGAGAGCAGACCTGAGCGCCGCCTTGCGCACTTTTCTCGGAACTCTGTAGGAATAGTCTCGCGGCTTCGGCCCGAAAACAACTCCCCCGCCTCTCCACAGGGGCGATCTCGTGGTTCCTGCCCTCGCACGGCCGGTCCCTTTCTGGCGCCAGGGCTTTTTCCCGCCTCCCCGGACATCGCTCCGTCCCTTCGTCGCAGCCGTTCCTCCTCTGCGACGCGCCAACTGCATGGTTGTAACTTCGTACAAGACGTGCCTGTTGACGGGAACTGCAAAAACCCGATCATCGAGGTCGATTTCGCCGACCTTATTGTTATCAATATCGTATATCGCCTGAAGGGCCATCATACTCTCCCGAATAATTATGCTTTAACGGCGTCCTTGATCAGAACAATACCGCTGACGCTGCCCGGCACCGCACCCCTGACAAAAATCAGATTCCTCTCAGGACTGACACCGACTACAACAAGATTCTGTACGGTCTTCCTCACATTCCCCATCTGCCCCGGCAGCTTCGTTCCCTTGAACACCCGTGACGGGTAGGCGCTGGCACCGATGGAACCGGGCGCACGATGAAACATTGATCCGTGAGTCGCCCTTCCTCCGTGGAAGCCGTGCCTTTTGATCACCCCGGCGAACCCTCGACCCTTCGTCGTTCCCACTATATCAATGTGGTCACCGACGTCGAATATTTCCGCCGTCAACTCCTGTCCCAGTTCGTACTCATCGGGATTGTCCGTCCGAAATTCCCGGAGGATTCTAAAACATCCCTTGCCGGCCTTCTCGAAGTGTCCCTGGAGTGGCTTCGTGGTCCGTTTCTCCCGCCGTCGCTCAAAACCGATCTGTACGGCGTCGTATCCGTCGGTCTCTTTCGTTTTCTTCTGCGTTACGACACAGGGTCCCGCCTCAATGACGGTAACCGGGATGACTGATCCATCACCCCAAAACACCTGGCTCATTCCAAGTTTCTTGCCTATCAATCCCCGTTCCATATCCGACACGTTTCCCATTGGTTATGAACTCTCAGAAACCCCTGTCCATCATCTGCATCAAAACGGCTTTTATCCACCGACTACCGCCGCGAAGTTCGTACGATCAACAGCCAAAACCGCCCTGCAGCGCCGAAGAACGATTATTCAGCTTTCTTCTTTCTTCAAATCTGCTGAAACGATAAATCGCAAACGCCCCTGCAGAAAGTCTTTTACGAAGTCGTTGTATCCGTTATGTGAGAAAAAAGGAGGAGACCGGCCGTGCAAACCACCCGTCTCCTCTCGGTATAACCCTTACAACTTTATTTCCACGTCCACGCCCGCCGACAGGTCGAGTTTCATGAGGGTATCGACTGTCGCCTGGGTAGGTTCAATAATGTCGATCAGGCGCTTATGGGTCCGAATTTCAAACTGCTCCCTCGATTTTTTGTCCACATGGGGCGATCGATTGACGCAATAACGATTAATGTCGGTGGGAAGCGGAATCGGCCCGGCTACGCGCGCACCCGTCCGCTTCGCCGTTTCGACGATTTCTTCCGCCGACCGGTCAAGCAGCTTGTAATCATACGCTTTCAAGCGGATCCTGATCTTTTGGTTTTCCATAAGTATGAACCTGAACGCTCTTCCTGTTTTACGTTATTCTATGATTTGGCTGATGACACCCGCACCGACGGTCCTTCCGCCTTCCCGGATGGCGAACCGCAGTTTTTCTTCCATGGCAATGGGCGTGATCAGTTCTCCCTGAAGCTCGACATTGTCCCCCGGCATAACCATCTCAACGCCCTCGAGAAGGTGAACCACGCCGGTCACGTCAGTCGTTCTGAAATAGAACTGGGGACGATAACCTTCGAAAAACGGTGTATGCCGTCCGCCTTCTTCCTTTGTCAGGACGTAGACCTGGGCCTTGAATTTCGTATGCGGCGTGATCGAACCGGGTTTGGCCACGACCTGCCCCCGTTCCACTTCATCACGCTTGGTGCCCCTGAGCAGGATACCGACATCGTCGCCGGCCCGGCCTTCATCCAGGGTCTTGCGGAACATCTCAACGCCCGTGCAGACTGTCTTGAAAGTGGGACGTATACCGACGACTTCAATCTCATCACCGGTCTTAACAATTCCTCTGTCGATTCGTCCCGTCACCACGGTACCACGCCCCGATATGGTGAATACATCACCGATGGGCATAAGAAAGGGCTTGTCCAGATCCCTCACGGGGTCGGGAACAAACGTATCAACTGCTTCCATCAGTTCCCATATACACTTGGCATCTTCCGAATCCGAATCGTCCGATTCCAGCGCCTTCAGCGCCGACCCGCGAATGATCGGCAGTTCGTCGCCCGGAAATTCGTAATCCGTGAGGAGTTCTCGCAACTCAAGTTCGACAAGATCCAGCAGCTCCGGATCGTCCACGAGATCAATCTTGTTCATGAACACAACGACGGAAGGAACCTGTACCTGCCGGGCGAGAAGAATATGCTCACGCGTCTGGGGCATAGGTCCGTCGGAGGCGGCAACGACCAAAATAGTGCCATCCATGTGAGCTGCTCCGGATATCATATTCTTTATATAGTCGGCGTGACCGGGGCAGTCGACGTGCGCGTAATGACGCTTATCCGTCTCGTATTCCACGTGTGCTATATTAATGGTTACGCCTCGCTCCTTCTCTTCAGGGGCGTTGTCGATCTGATCGAAAGCCTTGAATTCCGCCAGGCCCCGTTTCGACAGGTGCTTCGTTATCGCGGCTGTCAATGTTGTTTTGCCGTGATCAACGTGCCCGATTGTCCCGATATTGAGATGGGGCTTCTTCCTTTCAAATTTTTTCTTCGCCATAACCATTGCCTCCTTTAGTTGAAATGGACGACTCTTTTCTTGTACTACACAGTCTGAACGTTTTCGGCCTCACTAGCCAGTTTTACGCCGGTTCAACATCACCCGGCGGCGAAAAATCTCCAAAAGCTGTCAGAACCGGTAATGAGCGAATGCCTTGTTCGCCTCCGCCATTTTATGGGTATCTTCCCGTTTTTTCACCGAGGAACCCCGGTTGGCGGCGGCATCAATAAATTCGGCGGCCAGTTTTTCTTCCATGCTTCTGCCGGATCGAGCCTTCGCATTACCGATGATCCACCGTATGGCCAGCGCGATACGTCTTTCCGGCTGTACTTCTGTTGGAACCTGGTACGTGGCACCGCCTACCCGCCTTGACTTTACTTCCAGAACAGGCTTCACGTTTTCCATGGCCCGTTCGAAAACGACCAGCGGCGGTTCCTTCGTTTTGTCTTCCACGATGTCAAAAGCGCTGTACATAATCGATTCCGCCACGCTTTTTTTGCCGCACTTGAGAAGACTGTTGATAAAACGGGTAACCAGCACGTTATGGTACTGCGGATCGGGCAACAGTTTTCGTTTTGCTATGTCTCTTCTTCTCGGCATATACTCATTCCTGATTATTTCGGCCTTTTCGCACCGTACTTCGACCGACCCTGTTTCCTGTCCTGGACTCCCACCGCATCGAGCGTGCCTCGCACGATATGATATCTGACGCCGGGAAGATCCTTAACCCTGCCGCCTCTTACGAGAACGACCGAATGTTCCTGAAGATTGTGACCAATGCCCGGTATATAGGAACTTACCTCGTAACCACTCGTCAAGCGTACCCTCGCAACTTTCCGCAAGGCCGAGTTGGGCTTTTTGGGCGTGGTCGTATATACCCGCACGCATACACCGCGGCGCTGGGGACAACCCACCAGGGACGGCGACGCCGTTTTCTTGTACGGTTTCGTCCTTCCCTTTCGAATCAACTGATTAATTGTCGGCATTCTTCCTCCTGCAATCTCCTCATACAACGGCTGCTCGGAAGCAGCAAAGACGCTGGTATCTATCAATTCGTGGTCTCACTGTCAAGGCTTTTCTCGTCCGAACCACCATTTATTTGGCGTGTTTCTTCGGGTACGTCGTCCTCATTGCCGATCACCTCAATGCCCAGCTTCCTGTAAGCTGGAAGTCCCGTCCCCGCCGGAATCAGCCTTCCCATGATCACGTTTTCCTTCAGGCCACGCAAACGGTCGGTCTTGCCCGCCAAAGCCGCCTCGGTCAGAACCCGGGTCGTCTCCTGGAATGACGCTGCCGAAATGAAACTGTTCGTGCTCAGCGACGCCTTGGTTATCCCCAACAGCAGCGGTTCCCCTATGGCCGGCTTGCCGCCGCTTTCGACGACGCGCATGTTTTCATCTTCAAAACGCATCCTGTCGACCTGTTCGTCGGAGAGGAATTTCGTGTCTCCGGGATCCACAATCCTCGCTTTTCTGAGCATCTGCCGAACGATGATCTCGATGTGTTTGTCGTTGATCTTGACCCCCTGCAGACGATAGACTTCCTGGACTTCGTCCACCAGATAGCGGGCAAGTTCCTTGTCTCCCTTTATTGTCAGTATGTCGTGAGGATTGCTGGCGCCTTCCATGAGCGGCTGACCCGCCTTGACCACGTCGCCTTCCTGGACGCTGACATGCTTGCCCTTGGGAATCAGATATTCTTTGGGTTCCCCTATTTCAGGCGTTATCATGACCCGCCGTTTTCCCTTTACATCGTCCCCGTAAGAAACAACCCCGTCGATTTCGGAAATGACGGCGTGCTCCTTGGGCTTTCGAGCTTCAAAAAGTTCAGCCACTCGCGGCAACCCGCCGGTAATGTCCTTCGTTTTCGTCGTTTCCCGGGGAATTCGCGCGATGATGTCGCCCGCTTTCACCCGTTCTCCCCCCGCGATTACGATGTTCGCGCCCACGGGCATGAGATGCCGGGCGACGCCTCTGTTCCCGGGAAGACGAACCGTCTTCCCGTCGTCGTCTTTTATAGAAACCCGTGGTCTGAGGGTCGGATCCTGATGTTCCACCACGACCTTTCGTGAAAGCCCCGTCACCTCGTCTACCTGTTCCTGAATGGTTTTTCCCTCGACGATGTCGCCGTATTTAATGATCCCGTCGACTTCCGAAATGATCGGGATTGAGTAAGGGTCCCACTCGGCGATCAGGTCACCGCGGCGTACTTCCTGGTCTTCTTTTACCTTGATGCGGGCGCCGTAAGGCACGGGATATTTTCCCCTGTTCAATCCCTGGTCGTCGATGACGTGAATCTCGCCTGTTCGGCTCATGACAATCGTGTCACCGTAGCGGTTGGTTGCCACGGACAGATTGAAAAATTTCAAATTGCCGTCATGACGGGCTTCAAGCGTCGAATGTTCTTCAAACTTTGCCGTGCCGCCGATATGGAAGGTCCGCATGGTAAGCTGTGTACCCGGTTCACCGATGGACTGGGCGGCGATGATTCCCACCGCTTCTCCGATGTTCACCAGGTGGCCGTGTGCCAGATCCCTTCCGTAACAACGGGCGCATACGCCGTACTTGCTCTTGCAGGTCAACGCCGATCGTATCAGCACCCGCTCCAGACCGGCCCGGTCGATTCGTTCAGCCCGCACCTCATCGATTTCTTCATTGGCCGCCACGATGACTTCGCCCGTGAAAGGGTCGGTGACGTCTTCGAGCGCAACCCGCCCGAGGACACGTTCGCCCGCAGTTTCGATTATTTCACCGCCTTCGACAAGGGCCGAGACGTAGAGGCCGTCGAGAGTTTTGCAATCTTCTTCGCTGATGATCGCATCCTGGGCGACATCAACGAGCCGTCGCGTGAGATATCCTGAATTGGCCGTTTTCAGGGCCGTGTCGGCAAGACCCTTTCGCGCGCCGTGAGTCGAAATAAAGTACTGAAGAACGGACAGGCCTTCCCTGAAATTAGCCGTAATCGGCGTTTCAATAATCTCGCCGGACGGTTTGGCCATGAGACCCCTCATGCCGGCAAGCTGCCGGATCTGGGCCGCGCTTCCTCGGGCTCCCGAATCAGCCATCATAAAGATGGGGTTGAAACTTTCGACACGCACCGTCTCGCCCGATGGATCAGTGACCTCATCGGTGGCGATGTCGTGCAACATTTCTTCGGCGACACGCTCCGTGGCGTGGGCCCATATGTCGATAACCTTGTTGTAACGCTCCCCGTCGGTGATCAAACCTTCCATGTACTGCTTCTGAATCTCGAGCACGTCGTCCGTGGCACGGCCGACGATATCCGTCTTGCCCTCGGGTATAACCATGTTGTCGATAGAGATGGAAAGTCCCGACACGGTAGCGTACCGGAACCCCAGATCCTTGAGCCGGTCCGCCAGAATGACGGTGGTTTTCGCCCCGCACGCCCGGTAGGCATAGTCGACCAGGCCGGACAGCTCTTTTTTGTTCATCACCTTGTTAACGAACTCGAAGGGTATCTCCGGCGGTATGATTTCATAAAGCAGTATCCTGCCGACAGTCGTGTCGACAAGCTTTCCGTTCATACGCACCCTGATCCTTGCGTGAAGATGAGCCTGTCCCGCGTCGTAGGCGCGCCGAACCTCGTCGGGATCGGCGAACACCATTTTTTCACCCTTCAGGAAATGACCCGCCCTGGTCATGTAATAAATACCCAGAACAATATCCTGGTTCGGAACGATAATGGGTTTCCCGCTTGCCGGCGACAAAATGTTGTTGGTCGACATGATGAGGCAGCGCGCTTCCACCTGGGCCTCAATAGAAAGCGGAATATGCACGGCCATCTGGTCCCCGTCGAAGTCGGCGTTGAAGGCCTGGCACACGAGCGGATGAAGCTGTATTGCCTTTCCCTCGATGAGAATCGGTTCGAAAGCCTGAATACCGAGCCGGTGAAGAGTCGGCGCTCTGTTCAGAAGAACGGGATATTCACGGACCACCTCGTCGAGGGCGTCCCACACCTCCGGCGCTTCCCGTTCCACCATTTTCTTGGCGCTTTTTACAGTTGTTACGTAGCCTTTTTCCTCAAGACGGTTATAGATAAACGGCTTGAACAGCTCAAGGGCCATCTTTTTAGGAAGACCGCATTGATGAAGCCTCAAATCCGGGCCCACGGTGATGACGGATCTTCCCGAATAATCCACGCGCTTGCCCAGCAGATTCTGTCTGAACCGTCCCTGCTTCCCCTTGAGCATGTCCGAAAGCGACCGCAACGGACGCTTGTTTGATCCTGTCACGGCACGCCCCCGCCTGCCGTTGTCGAAGAGAACATCAACCGCTTCCTGCAGCATTCTCTTTTCGTTCCGAATGATGATTTCCGGAGCGTTCAGTTCCAGGAGTCTTTTGAGGCGGTTATTACGGTTCACCACCCGCCGGTAGAGATCGTTCAGGTCCGACGTGGCGAAACGGCCGCCGTCGAGCGGCACGAGCGGGCGCAAATCGGGAGGAATAACAGGAAGTACTGTAAGGATCATCCATTCGGGCCGGTTGTTCGACGCCCGCAGCGTTTCCACAACCTTGAGACGCTTTGTCAGTTTCTTGCGCTTCGTGTCCGATGTGGCCGTCGCGAGATCAGCTCGAAGTTCCCCGTCCAGCTCCTCCAGGTTGATTTCCTCCAGAAGCTTGCGGACGGCCTCGGCGCCCATGCCCACTTCAAAGGCGTCTGCACCATACTCTTCTTTCATTTCGAAGTACTGTTCGTCGGACAGCAGTTCTTTCTTCTTCAGGGGCGTGTTCTTGGGATCAATCACGATCCAGGATTCAAAATAAAGCACCCGTTCGAGGTCTTTCAGGCTCAGGTCGATCACATTGCCGATACGGCTGGGAAGGCTCTTTAGAAACCAGATGTGCGCCACCGGCGCAGCCAGCACGATATGGCCCATCCTTTCCCGACGGACCTTCGACTGGATAACCTCGACACCGCATTTTTCGCAGACGATGCCGCGATGTTTCATGCGTTTATACCTGCCGCAGAGGCATTCATAATCTTTGACGGGACCGAATATCTTGGCACAGAAAAGGCCGTCCCGTTCCGGCTTGAAAGTTCTGTAATTAATGGTTTCCGGTTTTTTGACCTCGCCGTGGGACCAGGAAAGAATGGTCTCGGGTGAAGCAAGAGATATCTTCACGGCGTTGAATTTTACCGGATCTTTCGGTTTTTCAAAAAAACCAAAAATATCTTCCACGTGATCAAGCTCCCTTGTGATACTTTGTTCACGCCCGTTTCAGTTTCCCGGGCTAATCGTTTTCAAGCAAATCCACGTCGATCGCCAGGCCCTGCAACTCTTTGACGAGAACATTAAAGGACTCGGGCAAGCCCGGTTCCAGCGTATGATCTCCTTTGACAATGGCTTCATACATTCTTGTTCTGCCCGCAACGTCGTCTGACTTGACCGTTAGAAATTCCTGAAGCGAGTATGCGGCGCCGTAAGCCTCGATTGCCCATACCTCCATCTCACCGAGACGCTGACCGCCGAATTGCGCCTTTCCGCCCAGCGGCTGTTGCGTCACCAGCGAATAGGGCCCTATCGAGCGGGCATGAATCTTGTCGTCTACCAGATGATGCAATTTCAGCATGTATATAATACCCACGGTGACCTGCTGATCGAAGGGCCGTCCGGTTCGTCCGTCGAAAAGCTGCGCCTGGCCGCTCCCGGGCAGTTCCGCCAGGTCCAGCATTTTTTTGATATCTTCTTCGCTGGCCCCGTCGAAAACCGGCGAGGCAACGGGGACACCGTCTTCGATCCTGGAGGTGAACTGCTGAATCTCCTCGTCAGGCGCCTTCCCGATAAAGGCCGCCTGTTCACAGTTTTCATAGATATCAGCCAGCACACTTTTCACTTTCCCTATGTTCCGGTGCCGTTCCAGAAGTTTCTGAACCTTGTCGCCCAGCCCCTTGGCCGCCCAGCCGAGATGAGTTTCGAGAATCTGCCCCACGTTCATTCGCGATGGAACGCCGAGAGGATTCAACACGATGTCGACGGGTGTTCCGTCGTCGAAGAACGGCATGTCCTCTTCGGGAAGAATCCTCGACAAAACACCTTTATTCCCGTGCCGACCGGCCATTTTGTCGCCGACTGAAAGCTTTCGTTTTATAGCAACGTACACTTTCACCAGTTTGATAACGCCGGGGGGCAACTCATCGCCCGCCCTCACCTTCTCGATCTTGTCCTCGAAAAAGGCCTCGATACCTTCAATTTTCCGCGCCAGGCTGGCAAATGTCTTTCTGACTTTTTCTTCCGTCTCGGCGTCGTCCACGATTATCTCGTTCCACAGGCTGAAGGGGACTTCCTTCAGTTTTTCCTCGGTAATTTCCTCATTCTTTTTGAGGAACACTTTCTTTTTAGAAGCGTCGGCCAGCCGCGCCATCGACTTCTTACCCGCCAGAAGACCCGCAACCTTTCGCTTGACGCTTGCCGTGATGATTTTTATCTCGTCGTCCCGGTCTTTATGAAGCCGGGTTACCTCTTCATCTTCGATGTACTGGGACCGCCCGTCTTTTTCGGTGCCTTTGCGCGCGAATATTTTAGCGTCGACAACGATCCCCTCCACGCCGGGCGGAACATGCAACGAAGTGTCCCGCACATCTCCTGCTTTCTCTCCGAAAATCGCCCTGAGAAGTTTTTCTTCCGGCGAAAGCTGGGTTTCGCCCTTGGGCGTCACTTTGCCGACCAGGATATCGCCGGCCTTGACTGACACGCCGACACGGGCGATGCCACTTTCGTCCAGGTTCCGCAGCACCTCGTCTCCCACATTGGGAATATCGCGGGTGATTTCTTCCCTGCCCAACTTGGTGTCACGGGCTACGGTTTCGAATTCCTCGATATGAACGGAGGTATAAATATCGTCCCTGACGATTCTCTCGCTCACCAGGATCGAGTCTTCATAATTGTAGCCGCCCCACGACATGAAAGCGACCATGACGTTTCTGCCGAGAGCGAGCTCTCCCTGATCCGTAGCCGGGCCATCTGCTATAATGGCTCCTTCCGCAACCCGTTCTCCCAGATTGATGATTGGTTTGTGGTTGAAACAGGTATCCTGGTTCGAGCGCTGATACTTGACAAGATTGTAGATATCGACACCCGTATCGAATTCATCTTCTCCCTCGACATCAGCCTTGATCACGATACGCGAAGCATCGACGTCTTCAACAATACCGGATCGTTTCGCCACCAGGACAGCACCTGAATCACGGGCCACCACCTGTTCCATACCAGTACCCACCAACGGCGCCTGGGGCTGCAGGAGCGGAACTGACTGCCGTTGCATGTTTGATCCCATGAGCGCGCGGTTGGCGTCGTCATGTTCCAGAAAAGGAATGAGCCCGGCAGCAACGCTCACCAGCTGGTTGGGGGACACGTCCATCAAGGTGATCTCGCTGGGATCGACGGTAACATAATCACCGCCCTTTTTCGCCGTAACGAGTTTTTCGGTGAACCGACCCTTCGCGTCAAGCACACTGTCGGCCTGAGCGATTATTTCGGTCTCCTCTTCCATGGCCGTGAGATACTTGATCTTATTGAGCACCCGGCCGTTTTTCACCTCGATGGAAGGTGTCTCGATGAATCCGAATTCGTTCACCCTGGCGTAGGTACTGAGCGAAACGATGAGCCCGATATTGGGACCCTCCGGCGTTTCGACCGGGCATATCCTGCCGTAGTGCGTGTTATGAACGTCGCGGACCTCAAAGCCGGCCCGTTCACGCGTGAGACCGCCTGGACCGAGGGCGGAGAGACGACGTTTGTGCGTTACCTCCGACAGGGGGTTCGTCTGGTCCATGAACTGTGACAACTGGCTGCTTCCGAAAAATTCGTTGACCACAGCGGTCACCGGCTTGGAATTGGCAAGGTCATGGGGCATCATGGTCTCCACATCCAGGAGACTCATTTTTTCCTTGATGGCCCGTTCCATTCTCACCAGTCCGATACGGTACTGGTTCTCGATAAGTTCACCCACCGAACGCACCCGCCGGTTGCCCAGGTGATCAATGTCATCGATGCTGTAGTCGCTCTGGCCGTTCCGAAGGTTGATCAGATAACTTACCGCTTCGAAAATATCCTCTCGTTCCAGAACGGTCACATCCGTCGGCACGTTGCGCTTGAGTTTGTAATTCAGTTTCGCACGCCCCACGTCCGAAAGATCGTAACTGTGGGTCGAAAAGAAAAGGCTGTTAAAGAAACGCCTCGCCGTATCTACAGTGGGGGGATTACTCGGCCGCAGCCTGCGGTAGATCTCGACGATGGCCTCTTCCTCGCTGTCGATTTTGTCCATCAGAAGCGTGTTCCTGATGTACGCGTCGGTCCCGTCCTCGTCGATCTGGGCCAATTGCAGTTCCGCGATGTTGCTCTCGAGTATACGGTCGACCAGGTCGGCGGTAAGTTCTTCGTTGCAACGAATAAGCGTCTCTCCCGTCGCCGGGTCGGGAATCGATGCCGCCAGCACTTTTCCCACGAGGTAAGTCCGGTCGACCTCAACTTTCGTGATTCCGGCCTCCTCGAGACGTTTCAGGGTCGCCTTGGCTATTTTTCTTCCCTTTTTGACGACCGTTTCGCCCGTTTCTGGATGCTCTATGTCGACGGGAATTTTTTCGCCGACGACGGAGTCGTCGATAGCAAGATGAAAGACGCCTTCGTTTACGGTTACATGTTCGATGCGGTTAAAACGGGCAAGGAGCTCCTCCTCGGTGAATCCCATCGCCTTGAGAAGAATGGTGACGGGCATCTTGCGTCTCCGGTCTATTCTGGCGAAAATGAGATCCTTGGGATCAAACTCCAGATCGAGCCATGAGCCGCGAATGGGAATCACTCGCGCCGAATAGATAAGTTTGCCGCTGGAGTGGGTCTTGCCCTTATCATGATCGAAGAATATTCCTGGCGAACGGTGAAGCTGGCTTACGATAACCCGTTCCGTCCCGTTGATCAGAAACGTTCCCTTCTCCGTCATCAACGGGATTTCTCCGAAATAGATCTCCTGCTCCTTGATGTCCCGAATAATGCGTTGTTCGGCTCCCCGCCCCGCGTCGAAAACGACGAGCCGAACGACAATTTTCAGGGGAGCATTGTAAGTCATACCTTTCTGAATGCATTCCTTGACATCGTATCGCGCCTTTCCGATGCGGTAACTCACAAACTCGAGCGAACACTTCTCACCGAAATCCACGATAGGAAAAACACTTTGAAAAGCTCCCTGGAGACCTATATTCGCCCGTTGTTCGGGCGTCACATCCGCCTGGAGAAACTTCTCATAGGATTTTTTCTGAATCTCGATAAGATTCGGAATTTCAACGATCTGCTTTATGCGACCAAAATTTTTTCGTGTGCGTACCATCAGAGGTCCTTGCATTGAGTATTTATCAACGGATACATTCATCAAGGTCCGGGCGATTCACTCTATTTGATCTCCACGGTTCCCCCGACTTCCTCGATCTTCGTCTTGATGTCGGCGGCTTCATCCTTGGAAACCCCTTCCTTGATTGGTTTCGGCACTCCCTCTACGAGATCCTTTGCTTCCTTCAGGCCGAGGCCGGTTACGGCACGTACCACCTTTATCACCTGAATCTTCTGGTCTCCGAAACCGGTCAGAACGGCGTCAAATTCAGTCTTTTCTTCCTCGGCCGCCGCAGGTTCTCCTCCACCGGCCGCCTGAACGGCCGCCACGGGAGCCGCCGCCGAAACACCCAGTCGCTCTTCCAGTTCCTTTACCATCTCGGACAACTCGAGAACGGTCATGTTTTCTATGAATTCAATAACATCGGCCTTCGTAATTTTCGATTCTGACATTGTTCCTTCCCTTCCTGTAGAATGTTTCTTCCTTTAGTTGGTTCCTTCTTTTTTCATCCGATAGGCGTCCAGCAGCCTCACGAAACCTCCCGGCACGGCGCTGAGCACCGTCACCAGACGCGTCGGGACCGCCACGAACAAGGACAACAACTTCGCCTGGAGGACTTCCCTGGATGGCAGGGCGGCCAGGGACACCAGCTGCTCGCGTGACAGGGACGCGCCTTCATAAACGCCGCCCTTGATCTCCAGCGAGTCGTTTTTCTTGGCAAAGTCAACGAGAGCTTTCGCCGATGCGACAACATCCCCGTAACTGAGAACAAGCGCCCTGGGTCCTCCGAGGAGGGTGTCCAGCGCCTCATAATCCGTTTCTTTCAGGGCGAGGCTGAGAAGATTGTTCTTGACGACTTTGACTTCGCCGTCCGTTTTTCGAAGCTCATTTCTCAAATTACTGAAATCCTTGACCTTTATGCCGCTGTAATCGGCGAGTACGGCGATCGTGGCCTTTTTGAGCTTCTCGTTCAGTTCGGCGACAACATTTTCCTTTTTACTTCTGTCCAATCGCTGGCCTCCTTTCAAACAATGATTTTTGCAGTTTCCACTGCAGTAACTACAATACCCGCTCGAAAGTCAGACCGCTTTACAGGAAGAAACACGCCCTTTCCACTGCACGTCTCGGCAGGCCGCACATTCGTTTAAACAATCCCGTACCTGCTGTCTCTGACTTTTCGTTTATCTCCGCCGGTTGTTACGCCGCTTTCAGGTTATTTCTGACGTCAACCGTGTCCACCCTGACTCCGGGACCCATGGTGGTGGCGATAGAAATGTTTTTCAGATATGTCCCCTTGCTCGAAGCCGGTTTCAATTTCATAATCGCCTCAATGAGGGCGAGAATATTTTCGATCAGCTTGTCCGCGCCGAAAGAGACCTTGCCTACCGGGCTGTGAACGATTCCCGCCTTTTCAACGCGAAATTCCACCTGACCGGCCTTCAGCTCGGTTACGGCCTGTTTAACGTCGAATGTGACCGTCCCCACTTTCGGATTGGGCATCAGCCCTCGGGGACCGAGAATTTTACCCAGTTTACCGACTGTCCCCATCATATCGGGAGTCGCCACGACCCGGTCGAATTCAAGCCACCCCTCTTTTATTTTCTCGACCAGATCATCCGAACCGACGTGATCGGCACCGGCCTCCTGGGCCTCCCGCTCCTTTTCGCCCTTGGCGAAGACAAGAACTCTCACTGTTTTTCCGAGACCGTTGGGCAACACCACGCTTCCCCTGACCATCTGGTCGGCGTGTTTCGGATTTACGCCGAGCCGGATGGCGACATCAACCGTCTCGTCGAATTTGGCACGCGCCGTCGACACGACCAGCTCGACGGCCTCCCTGAGCGAATAGTTCCTGCCCGGTTCCACTTTTTTCCGCTGCTCCAGGTATAAATTACCCCTCTGTGTCATGGCGTACTATCCTCAACTCACTTAATCAATAATTTCAATGCCCATGGATCGCGCCGTACCCCCTATTATGTTAAGAGCACCCTCCATGTCGACGGCATTCAGATCCTTGTATTTGATCTCGGCGATCTCCTTGAGCTGTTTCTTTGTTATTCGGCCTACCTTTTCCCGCTTCGGATCGCCGGCTCCCTTGGCGATTTTGGCCGCCTGCTTGAGGAGCACCGCGGCCGGAGGTGTTTTCGTTATAAAAGTGAATGATTTGTCGGCATATACGGATATGACCACCGGGATGACGGTCCCTTCCTGGTTCTGTGTCATTGCGTTATATGCCTTGCAAAACTCCATGATGTTGACCCCGTGCTGACCCAGGGCGGGTCCGATCGGAGGCGATGGAGTCGCTTTACCGGCCTGAATCTGAAGTTTTATTTGCGCGATAACCTTCTTTGCCATCCTCGTGCCCTCTCAATACGTCTGTCTTGTTCCGTCCTACGTCTGGGCCACCTGAATAAAATCAAGCTCCACCGGTGTTGAACGCCCGAATATACTGACGATGACCCGTAATTTCCCTTTTTCTTCCTTGACCTCGTCCACCACGCCGTCAAAATTTGAAAAAGGACCGTCGATGATTCTAACGTGATCACCTATTTCAAAGCGGAATTTCGGTTTCGGTTTCAGCGTCCCTTCACTTATCCTGGTTTTCAGCAGTTCAACGTCCTCGCTTGATATCGGCGACGGCTTGTCCCTGCTGCCAATGAAACCGGTTACCTTCGGCGTGTCCTTGACCAGATGCCACGTGTCTTCCGTCAGCTCCATATTGATCAGCATGTAGCTCGGAAAAAACTTCCGCTTCGATGTCTTTTTTTCGCCGCGCACCAGCTCGACTACATCCTCTTCGGGAACAAGTATATCGCCGAAATAATCCTGCATTCCCGACGCCGCTATACGCTCCTCCAGGGATTGTTTGACCCTTCCTTCGAAGCCCGAGTAGGTATGTATGACGTACCATTTAAATGCCATTGCAGGATTATCCTAGAACGACTCTCACCAGTCTGGTGAGTATCAAGTCAACAATCCCCAGATAGAGGCTCACGACGAGCACGACGACGATCACCACTGATGTCGAAGCCAGGGCCTGTTTCGGCGTTGGCCAGGTAACCTTTTTCAACTCTGTCCTGGCTTCCTTGAGAAATCGCAAAGAAACGGCCCATTTTTCTCGTATCTTTTCCATATACCCCGTTCCGAAAAAATAAAATGGCAGGCCAGGAGGGACTCGAACCCCCAACATCCGGATTTGGAGTCCGGCGCTCTAGCCATTAGAGCTACTGGCCTGCATAGAGCCCCTGTTTACTTTGTTTCCCGATGAAGCGTGTGCGCCTGGCAGAAACGACAGTACTTTTTCAATTCGAGACGATTTTTCATCGTCCTCTTGTTTTTTGTCGTCGAATAATTTCTCTGCTTGCAGTTCACGCAAGCCAGCATGATGATATCTCTCATTGCACAGTTACCTCACAAAAATGGAGCCCACGACCAGGATTGAACTGGTGACCTCATCCTTACCAAGGATGTGCTCTACCGACTGAGCTACGTGGGCCTCGGCGCCATTATGTTCTTCTCAGGGGGCCCCACGTGCCGTCCCTGTTTTCTTTCATGGAGCGGGAAACGGGATTCGAACCCGCGACCCTCAGCTTGGAAGGCTGACGCTCTAGCCCCTGAGCTACTCCCGCATCTCTTTGCCTATGATGATGCATAAAAATGGTGGAGGGGGGAGGATTCGAACCTCCGTAGGCTTCGCCGGCAGATTTACAGTCTGCTCCCTTTGGCCGCTCGGGAACCCCTCCACAACATCAGTTGCTTATATTGCTAATGGAGCTGGCGATGGGATTCGAACCCGCGACCTGCTGATTACAAATCAGCTGCTCTACCCGTTGAGCTACGCCAGCGTTCAAAACACCAAAAATAAAAAATAAGGCGCCTCAGGCGCACCATGGCCTCCATCCGACCAAAGCAAAACGGGAATCTAATTTTTCTTGTGTGGTTTGTCAAGCCTTTTCTTTTAAAAGGGAAGGTTTAATAATATTCTCCAAATACCTCTGCTGAAAAGACATAAATCACCGTATCACGATCCTTCCATGCCTTTCCTGACAGGCCGGCCTTACGGCAGGTTTCTTCCAGAAAGGTGGTTCGGTCCCAGTGTTGTTCCAGGGCGACCTGCGGCAGCAGCAGGCCCGCCCGGCCCCCTTTCACAATATAGAGACCGTGCCGTCCCACTTCGACCTCTTCCACGTCCCTGATCTCCCGCAGGGGCGTAAGGACAGAAATTTCGAACGTTATTTCATCCAGTTCCGACGGAGCCAGGGGAGGAAACCGGGGATCGTCGAACGCGGCGGCCCGCGCCATATCTGCCACGGTCTTATGGAGCGGCTTGGACGGTTCGATCATGCCGATGCATCCCCGCAACATACCACGCTTTTTCAGCGTTACGAAGGCGCCTCTCGGCTGCTTCATGAGGGCAGTCGGCGTAATGGTATCTCCGGTCCGTTTTTCCGTGAGGTTCTCCTCTATACGTGCCCGTGCGATGCCTAAGAGATCGCGTTTTTCGCGATCCGTCAGTTCCGGCATGCCCTCCTCCGTCGATCCGTCATGACGGCGTTCATCACCGGATTCATCGTTTCTAAAGAAGGCGACGGCGGCGTACCCGACCACTCCGGACTTATCCCCCGTAACGTCTCCCGAATTGGCGTAACTCAATACCCGCGTCTCGTCGCACCCCCGTGCCTGGGCCACGGTCATGGCCACGGCCATTGCGCCCGACCCGCATGCCTGGGACAGGCCCCTCTCGACGGACAGGTAAAATCCTTCGATGTCTCTTCGCTTCAGGTAAGCCAGCGTATCAGAATCAGTTTTCACCGCTTCCTCGTAACCGAGATAGTGTGAGAGATCTGAGCTTGCCGCGATCAGTACCCGCCGATCGCCGATAGAATCTATAATCGCCGCCGCGAGGCCGTCACAGGTTTTCCTGTCCTGTGTCCCCATTGTTACGGGCACAAAAGGCACTCCGGGCAACATCACCTGTATAAACGGCACCTGGAGCTCTATGGCGTTTTCCGGGATTCTTCCGTCGTCACCCTCGATTACTACTCCTTGACCGGACTCGACCAGTCGAGCGGCCAGTTCCTGATCAACGGGCACTATGCCCAGCGGCGATTCATACCCTGATCCACCGTATACGGCCGCGCCCTTGAAACGCGCGCGGTGGCTGGGACCGATGACGATCACCGTGTCGTACGATCTTCCCGCGGCGGCCTTCCAGGCACATGCCGCGACGCGCCCCGAATAATCGATTCCAGCGTGAGGGGTCACGACGGCAAGCAGTGTCTTTTTATATTCTTCTTCGAAAGACGGGGCTTCCGCCGCGAAGGTTTCGATCTGTCGTTTCAGTTCGCCGGGTGACGCGTGATACCAGGTCCCCGCGAGAAGCGCCTTTCGAATGGTGTCTTTCATAAGCCGATCCCCCACATGCTCCACTTCCTTTGGACGGGCGTCGATGTCCGGTTAAGAAGAACACATCCCTGTTATCTTCGAGTGTTACTATTATAAATAATTATGGTTTTTGTCAAGATCACCGTATAAACGGAACAGCGTGTACCGAATCGAAAAATCAGGAAAATGCTGTTGACTAACACCATCGTCAGCGGTAGTAGATGACGGTGCGTGAAGAAAGCATTTCCGGGCAACAAACCGGTCCGGGCTTCCGGAGAAAACGCAGCCCGACGTTTAGCGGTCGGAAAATGAACGAAAAGGAGGGACATCATGCACACGCCGATCATAGCGGCAAACTGGAAAATGCACAAAACCGTATCCGAGGCGGTTGATTTTATTAAGGACCTGAAAAAGGAAGAAGCAACCTTCAGTGGCAGGCGCGTTATCGTGGCGCCCCCCTTCACGGCCCTTCGACCGGCTGCGGACGCCGCGCGGGGCTCGTCGATCGGCCTTGCCGCCCAAAACTTGTCTTACGCGGAGTCGGGTGCCTTCACCGGCGAGGTGTCGGCAGGCATGATTGCCGACGCCGGTTGCACCTATACTATTATCGGCCATTCGGAGCGGCGCCACCTTTTCGGTGAAACCGACGAACAGCTCAGCAAAAAAATCGTTCTTGCCTTCAAAGAAGGGCTCAAACCGATTTTCTGCGTAGGGGAAACACTGCAGGAGCGGGAAGCGGATGAAACCATTCCGGTGATCAGACGACAGATCACGGAAGGATTGATAAATATTTCAGCCGGTGATATAGACTCCCTGATTATCGCCTATGAACCTGTCTGGGCCATCGGGACCGGGAGGACGGCCACACCGGAACAGGCACAGGAAGTTCACCGGTTTATCAAAGAAACGGTGCAGGAGATGTCGGACCGGGACGGATCACCGACCGTTCCCGTTATATACGGAGGAAGTGTCAACGAACAGACCATCGAGTCCCTGATGAATCAGGATAATATCGACGGTGTGCTCGTGGGAGGAGCCAGCCTCAAGCTCGAGTCATTTTTAAACATCATCCGGTTTCGCGCGAGCGCCCTACCGGAAGGGGAGTGAAGCTTTGCATACACTTATCGTTTTGCTGCATGTGTTTATCTGTCTTGCCATGATTCTCATCGTGCTGTTGCAATCGGGGAAAGGCGCCAACATGGGCGCCGCCTTCGGCGGTTCAAGCCAGACGATTTTCGGCAGCAGCGGACCAGGAACATTTCTGGGCAAGGCGACCACGGTGGTGGCGGTTGTTTTTATGCTGACATCTCTGTGGCTCGCATATTTCGCGGTCCATAAAAATGAATCAGTTATGCGGGGGACGAGCTCCCCTCCGGCGGCTGAACGAAGCATCGACGTCGGCGAAAACGCACCGCCCGCCGCCCTTCCGGACGACGGCGCCGAACAGTCTGAAAAAATGCCCGCCTCAACGGCCGACTGATGATAAGGAAGATTTTTTATATTGACAAAAAAAGGGAAAGACTTTAGGTTTCCCGGCACGCCGAAGTGGTGGAATATGGTAGACACGCTATCTTGAGGGGGTAGTGGGTTACGCCCGTCCGGGTTCAAGTCCCGGCTTCGGCACCATTTTTGTCCTATATACCTGCAGTGAAGACGGGAACAGGGCCTCTCGGCCCTGTTCCCGTCATTCGTTTGAGATCTCTCACCTGCCCCCCCGTTAAGCGGGGCATCAGCACCGAGCGACGATCAAACCGTCGTGAATATGTAAGGCGGCCTCAGGAAATGTTTCATTATTTCGAGATAGTTGTCAGGATAAATAAAACTCAGGGCCGCCGCGACGGATGAAAGAATCGAGTTTCCATCCTGCGGCGTAAACGCCCAGCCGCTCAACTCGTTTCCGTAAACCTCGATACCTACGGACGGTACAATCACCTGGTTGAACAGGTGGCCGATAAAACCGTTGTCACGACCAAAGCCGAAAATCTCGTCGGTCGATTCTTTGTCTGTCAGTGCAACCAGAGGATACACGCCAAGATGATAGAGAATGTCCTCATAAACGACCCTGCTGGCAAAGGTAAAATTGAAATCCACCACGTGCATGAATGGTGAATTGAGCTTCAGGGCTTTTGACCGTATATCCAGTTCAATCGACATGACTTCCTTAAAGAGATTATACGCATCTTTCGCCTGGTGGGTTCCGAAAGGTTGATCTTCCGGGTTCTGCTTGCTGATTTTCGGGGCCCGTATGGCGCCTTTTTTCTGGCCCACATCGGCGTCCCTTCTCAGAAGACTTATGCGGCCGTTTAAGAAATCCCCGGGATCAGCCAGATTATTCTTCAGACACAGCGAGTAGATGAGCGCGCTGATCGCCGTCGTGTTGCAGCTCTTTACCTGGACGAAATTCTGCCCTTCCCGTCTTTTTAACGTGAGGTAATCATCTGCAAGATAATACACGTAGGGAACGCCGAAGCCATCCTCGCTTCCCTGGCCGAGAATACCTATACTTTTAGGCAATTTCTCATAAAAGTTACGCTTCATTACCAAACCGACGCCCTTCTCGGTACAATCGATTATGACATGTACGTTCGGCAATAATTCCTCGAGTGTATCAGTGGTGTCGATGCCCAAGTCTCTGAACTTTTCCCTGCTCTCCTGATAAGGCGTAAAACAGGCGCCCTTGTTAACGAGGGCGTTCACATGGGGGGCGCAATCAGGAATCGGATTCTTCTTCGTAAAAAATATATCCAAGTCATATTTGTCTTTTATTTCAAGCAGCATCCTGATGACACCCGTACCAATACTGCCGCTTCCTACTACGAAAACTCTTTTTTTCATGGCAAGCACTCCAATCGACATATTTTGGTCCGGCAGGGAACTTATAGGACAACAAAAGACATTATGTCAAAGAAATATCAGGCTCCGACGGCACGGACGCGGCATGCAATGAAAGATCGCCGCTTTTTTAGCGGCAGGCGGGCGGTCGAGGGTTTCAAAATCCTCATCCCTGTTATTCTTTGAAATCCGCCTGCACCGGGCGTTCCCTCCCGTATCGCCTTGACACTTTTCGATAACTCCTGTAAAGTTTGCTTCCACTTCCGGGTTGAGGCGGTTGTGTGATCCCGGGAGGAGGAGAGAGGAGCGTGAATGATCATGTCCGCAGACAATATCTCCGATGCCACAAAACATTTCATCGACCTTCGTCGCCACATGTGGATGGCGGGAATCGAAGTTGATCTCAGGCGGCTCATCTGGCAAATCGCCGTGATAGGCAAATATATTTCGGCAAAGATACATGAATCCAACAGGAAACTCGCCGGTCTGAAAAACATTTATAACGAAGAACAACTTGCCCTTGACCGCAGCTCCGATACGATTTTAAGAATCCAGCTTGAACATTCGGGATTCGTGCGGGAATACGCCTCGGAGGAACTCGCGGAAACAATCAAGGTGGGCCGGGGCGATGAAAAGTATTTCGTTACGGCGGACCCGCTCGACGGATCATCACTGGTAGACACGAATCTCGCCATAGGAACAATCATCGGCATTCACCGAAACCACGTGCCGGCCAAAGGAAGAGATACCATGGTGGCGGCCCTTTACATAACTTACGGCCCGCTCATAACGTTTGTTTATTCGGCGGGAAAAGGCACACATGAATTCGTGCTGAACCGCGAGGGCGAATACGTGCTCTCCGAAGAAAACATCATGCTGAAAGAACGGGGATCTATCTACAGTCTCGGCGGTCTTCGCAGGGACTGGACGGAAGCACACACCCGCTACATAGAATTCCTTGAGCAGGAAGGATATAAACTCCGCTACAGTGGGGGGTTCGTTCCCGATATCAACCAGGTATTGATCAAACGGGGCGGTGTTTTTACCTATCCGGCGCTGAAGAACAATCCCCGGGGGAAACTGCGGCTCAATTTCGAATTGCAACCCATGGCATTTTTGATTGAGCAGGCCGGGGGGAAGGCGACGGACGGATTACGGGATATCCTTGATATTCCGGCGGAGAGTCTCGATCAGCGAAATCCCGTCTACATCGGAAGTCGTTTTGAAATTGAAAAGGCCCGGGAATTTCTGGCCTTCGGGACCGAGCAATAAAGGAGGAATTCATGATATTTTCAACAATTGACGATTTGCGCAAAAGCATAGAAGGAATAGTGAGTATTGAGGGCACCCGGGTGGCCGTACTGGATGAATCCCGGTTGAGAGAAGAACTGGTGGATGGTCTCGCTTACTCCATGGCGCTCAGCACCGACGAAAAGGTGAGAGAAGCGGCGACGTGGATTATACGGAGGGCCGGAGCTGCTCTGGGAATCATTCCCGCATCCATACAGCCGCTTTACGAAGCCATGGGAAAGGAAACCGTTTCCGGGTTCACCGTACCGGCGATCAACCTCAGGGGCATTACCTTTCACAGCGCCCAGGCGGTTTTCAGAGCCGCCCTCGCCATGGACGCAGCGGCGATTCTTTTTGAAATCGCCCGCTCCGAGATCGGGTACACCGACCAGAGACCGGCCGAGTACACGGCGGCGGTGACGGCGGCCGCCATCAAAACGGGATACAGCGGACCTCTCTTCATACAGGGCGACCATTTCCAGATTAACGCGAAAAAGTATCGAAACGATCCCTCCGCCGAGCTGGAAGCCGTGAAACAGCTTATACAGGAAGCGATACCGGGCGGATTTTACAACATCGACATAGATGCATCTACGCTGGTCGATTTGTCGAAGGGATCAATCAAGGAGCAGCAGAGAGATAATTTCGCTATAACGGCGGATATGACAAAACTGATCAGGAACCTCGAACCCCCGGACGTCACCATAACCGTGGGCGGCGAGATCGGTGAGGTGGGAACCAAGAACACCACGGTCGAGGAATTTGAAATATTTATGGAAGGGTACCTGGAAGAGCTCGGGAAAGACGCGGGGCCTGTAACGGGCATCAGCAAAATCAGCATTCAGACCGGCACAACCCACGGCGGAGTTCCTCTTCCCGACGGATCGATCGCGAGCGTCAAAATCGATTTCGACACGCTGGAATCCATTTCCCGAATAGCCCGGTCGAAGTACGGTCTCGCCGGCGCTGTTCAGCACGGCGCTTCGACCCTGCCTGAAGAGGCGTTCGACAGGTTCCCCGCAACGCGTACCGCCGAAATTCACCTGGCAACGGGATTCCAGAATATCATTTACGATAGTCCCCATTTCCCTGAATCCCTGAAAAGCAGGATATACGACTATATCCGTGCCGAACTCAAGGGAGAAAAGAAGGAAAACGATACGGAAGAACAGTTTATTTATAAAACCCGCAAAAAGGGGTTCGGCCGGTTCAAGAAGGAGTTCTGGTATCTTGACACCCCGGTTCTGGAGGCCATCGGGGCCGAGCTCCAGGATCGTTTTAAACTGCTCTTTGGAAAACTGGAGATCAGCGGCACAAAAGAAACGGTACATCAAATCGTAAAACCCGTTGATGTACCCTTGTCGGCGCCCGAATCACTCGTTTCATAACCTGGTGAACGGGAACCGCGGCCGGAGCCGATAAAGTCTGTGGGGGGAAGAAACACCGGCGGTGCGGTCAGTCGAATCACAGCAAGAACGACCGTCATCATCGGCCGAAGGGATGTCCGTCCCGGAGACCGGTGGAACGGATAAAAAAGGAGGGTCCCTTGATAAAAGTAGGAATAAATGGTTTTGGAAGAATAGGACGCCTGGTTCTCAGGGCGTTCCTGGAGAAGAATGTTCCGGGCATTGAGGTCGTGGCCTTCAACGACCTGGCGGACGAGAAAACCCTCGCCCACCTTTTCAAGTACGATTCAAATTACGGCGTCTTTCCGGGCGACGTCGACGCCGGCAAGGGAAACATCCGCATTGACGGGAAAGAGTTCCGGGTGCTGGCGGAACGGGATCCCGCGAAACTTCCCTGGAAAGATCTCGGCGTCGACATGGTTGTCGAATCAACCGGACTCTTCACGGACGCTGTCAAGGCCGCCCGTCATATCGAAGCGGGAGCGAAAAAGGTCATCATATCGGCGCCGGCGAAAAATGAAGATATAACCATCGTTCTTGGCGTAAATGAAGAGGAATACGACCCGGAACGACACAACGTGGTTTCCAACGCCTCATGCACCACGAACTGTCTGGCGCCCATGGTAAAGGTCCTGGACGACGCCTTCGGTGTCAGCAAGGGATTGATGACAACCATCCATTCTTACACAAACGATCAGAGAATTCTTGATTTTCCCCACAGCGACCTGCGGCGGGCAAGGGCGGCGGCCGTATCGATGATTCCCACCACCACGGGGGCAGCCAAGGCCATTGGAAAAGTTATTCCCAAGCTGAACGGTAAAATGAACGGTCTCTCAATACGGGTACCGACTCCGACGGTTTCTTTCGTTGACCTGGTGGTCGATCTTGAAAAGGAGGCGGCTGTCGATGCCGTCAACGGGGCCTTCCGGGAAGCCGCCGCCGGACCGTTGAAAAACATTCTTCGGTATTCCGAGGAACCCCTGGTGTCAAAAGATTTTACCAAGGACCCGCATTCCTGCATTTATGACGTGGCGTTAACCTATCTCATCGACGAAACCCTGCTCAAGGTGTGCGGCTGGTATGATAACGAATGGGGATACAGCTGCCGCGTAGTCGATCTGATCGCCTACATGGCCGAAAAAGGGTAGCATGTACGACATGACAATTCCGTAAACGTGAAAAAAGCGGCCGCCGGAGAAACTTCCTCCTCGGCCGCTTTTTTAATCCACGCTCGATATTATCTGACGGGAGACCCGGATTTTACGGTATCGTCAAAACCGAGCAGCACAACCTTCCCCCCGCTTTCGGCCGCCAGCAGCATTCCTCTTGACTCGACACCCATTATCTTCGTTGGTTTCATGTTAACGATAACGGCGATCTGTTTCCCCGCGAGGTCGTCCGGCCGGTAATCCCTCCCGATACCGGCCACGATGGTCCGCTCTTCTCCCACATCGATTTTTAATTCCACGAGCTTGGACGATTTCGGCACCGGCCTGGCCTCAATTATCCGGGCCGCCCTGATGTCGAGTTGTTCAAAAGCCTCCAGGTCAACGAAGTTCTTGACATTCGCCAGGCCGACCGGCGTTGTTTCTTCCTTCTCTTCGACAACGCGACGGGGGAAGAGGGCATCTCCCTTGTCAAGCGGGTTGCCGGGCGCCAGGCCGCCCCATTTCCTGAGTTCGGCGAGGAACGGCGATCCGTTCACGCCCAGGCGACGCAGAATTTCAGCCGCTGAATCAGGCATAAAGGGAGAAATGGCGACAGCGACGAAACGAAGTGTCTCAAGAACATTATACATGACCGATTTCAGGCGTTCGGCCGATGATTCGTCCCGGGCCAGGAGCCATGGCTGCATTTCCACGATGTACTTGTTGGCGGCGTTGACAAGTTCCCACACGGCTGCAAGGGCCCGGTGGAACTGGAGTGCTTCGAAGGATGACTCCAGCACCTCCGCCAGAGATTCACCACGCTGAATAAGATCACGGTCCGCTTCATCAACCGTCCCGCGTTCGGGAACCTTGCCCCCGCAATATTTAACAGCCATCGCAAGGCTCCGGCTTACCAGATTTCCCAGATCGTTAGCCAGATCCGCGTTGAGACGCGCCACAAGCCCTTCTTCACTGAAGTTCGCGTCAAGTCCGAACACCATGTCGCGCATCAGGTAATAGCGGAACGGATCGAGACCGTACTTGTCTTTCAGGTCGAGAGGGTTTACCACCGTCCCGAGGCTCTTGGACATCTTCCCCGTTTCGATGTTCCAGTAGCCGTGCACATTCAGACGGCGGTATGGTTCGATTCCGGCCGCTTTCAGCATCGTCGGCCAGTATATGCCGTGCGGCTTCAGAATATCCTTGGCGATAAGATGCTGTGTCGAAGGCCAAAAAGTCCGGTAAGACTCGCCGGCGGGGTAACCGATGCCGGTAAGATAGTTTATGAGCGCGTCGAACCAGACATAGGTCACATAGTTTTCGTCAAAGGGCAACGTAATACCCCATGTCAAGCGTGACTTGGGACGGGATATGCAGAGATCTTCCAGAGGTTCGCGCAGAAAGGCGAGTGCTTCATTACGGTACCGTTCGGGCCTGATAAAATCGGGATTGTCGGTTATGTGCCGGACCAGCCATTCCTGATACCGGCTCATCTTGAAGAAATAATTGCTTTCCTTGCGTACCTCCGGCGCTATGCGGTGATCCGGGCACAAGCCGTCGACAAGTTCCGATTCCCGATAGAACCGTTCGCACCCAACACAGTAATATCCCTCGTATTCGCCGAAGTAAATGTCGCCCGCATCGTAGACCTTCTGCAGAATCGACCTGACCACGTTCTGGTGATTTTCATCAGTGGTGCGGATAAAATAATCATTCGTTATGTTCAGTTCCGGCCATAAGTTTCGGAACTGAGCGCTTATCCGGTCTGCGTATTCATGGGGCGTGACGCCGGCGGCATGTGCGGCTTCGGCTATTTTATCACCGTGTTCGTCCGTGCCGGTGAGGAAAAAGGTTTTTCGGCCGGCCATGCGATAAAAACGAGCCATGACATCTGCCACGATGGTCGTATAGGCGTGCCCGATATGAGGGGAAGCGTTAACGTAATAAATGGGTGTCGTCACATAAAAAGAATCCTGCATTGTTTTTTCTCCTGGCGATGTAAACGCCGGTGAACGCGCCTTCGAGCCGTTTTGTTCCGCTGTATTCGAAGACCGACGCCGGTAGAGGATTACTGAGACTTCGGCATATCGGTCCTGATGATTTCATCGACGGAAACCTCCGTCTCTTTGCCGTCACCAAGATCAACCACTATTTTATTTTCAAGAACTTTCTGTCGTATAACCTTGCCCCGTCCCTGGGAAAGCATGACGTTTTTTCCGCACTTGGGCATGTGTTTCTTCGCGTCGCGGTACATGTCGTATTCAAAGGCCAGGCAGCACATCAGCCGCCCGCAGACACCTGATATTTTTTCCGGATTGAGCAGCATGTTCTGTTCCTTGGCCATTTTGATCGACACGGTACCGAAGGAATTGAGGAACCCGGCACAGCAGAGCTCCCTGCCGCACATGCCCAATCCTCCGAACAGACGCGCTTCGCTTCTCACCCAGATCTGCCGGAGCTCGATACGGGTCCGGTAGGCGGCGACAAGATCCTTGACAAGTTCCCGGAAATCCACGCGGCTGTCGGCGGTGAAATAAAAAACAAGCTTACTGCGGTCGAAAAGATAGGACACTTCGACAAGTCTCATGGCGAGATCCCGCTCCGTTATCTTCTTCTTGCAGAATTGAAACGCTTCGCGCTCGACATCGCAGTTCTCGGCCGCACGGGTCAGGTCATCACTCGAGGCCTCCCTCAAAACCGGCTTCAGCTGATTTGAAACCCTTGCCGCATCGACTATTTTCGTCACCGACATCACCGTGCCGATTGCTTCGCCCTGTTCCGTCAGGACAATTACTCTGTCGTCTTTCTCGACGGGCACACCCGCACCGTCAAACGTGTAAAGCTTTCCTTTTTCCCGAAACCGGACACGGACAATATATCCGCTTTCATCAGGGTTGTCGTTCATGTTCATGCAGGACTCCCGTTCAGCTTCACCGTGCCGCCGGCTGACACCTGTCCGTCAACGGCTGACGAAGCTTGAACATCATTGATTCCAGAACCAGCCGGCTGTTTGCGTTGCGGTCAACCGCCCGTCGCGCTGCCTCGACACATTCGATGTTTCTCGTAAGACAGCCTGATGTCGAACGATCCGCAGCCCGCCGCGTAAAAGTGAGCAAATCACGATGGATAATCAGTTCCTCACGGCCGGTTTCGTGCAAAACAAGGACATCACGAAACCATTCTTTCACCAGTTCGAGTTTTTCAATAATCGCCGCCCTGTCGTTACCGAAACGCTCGACAACCAGAAACGGCGCCAGCGGGTTTTCATCGCCCGCATCCCCGCTGATTTCAAGGACACCGATAATATCCTCTTCGAAACGTCGCAACGCCTCATGGTCACGGTCAAGTACTCTTCCAATACACCCGGCCGACGCCGCCGCGAGCGCGGATGACTCTTCTTCCCCCATGCCGCGCCGCTCTTTCAGAAAGGCCTCAACCGCGGAGGCCGGCAGAGGGGCGAAACGGAGACGCTGGCACCGTGAAACTATGGTACGGGGAAGTGCTTCGCTTCGCGACGTGAGCAGTATCAAAACATTGCCCGGCGCCGGTTCCTCGAGTGTTTTCAAAAGCGCGTTGGCGGCTTCATCGTTCATGGCGTGAGCCTTTTCGATGATCACGACCCGCCGTCGTCCCTCGAGGGGACGGAAACACATCCGTCTGCCCAGCTCCCGTATTTGGTCGATTTTAATAAACTTGCCTTCGGGCGCCACGAACAGGATATCGGGGTGATTCCCCGTTTCTATTTTTCTGCAAGACGCGCAGAGTTCTCCCGTCTCCTCCTCGGTACCGAGACAATTCAAGGCCCTGGCGAAGGCCAGTGCTGTTGTTTTTTTTCCTACGCCTGCGATACCGTCAAAAATATACGCTTGGGCAACCCTGTTACGCAGAAGAGCGTTTTTCAAAGAATTTATCTGTCGCTCGTGACCGTAGACCCCGTAAAAGGGCATGGCGCTACTCACCCAGTACCTCCGTCAGCGCAGCCACGGCGTCGTTGAACACGGCGTCGATATCGCGGTCGGCATCAACGACGCGGAAACGCTGCGGTTCCCGTGCGGCGAGGCTGAGATATCCTTCCCTCACCCGCCGGTGAAATTCGATCCGTTCGACTTCAAAACGGTCATCCGGCCCCGCCGGACGGCCGGCGTCGCGCCGCCTGACCCTGTCAAGGCCTCGTTCAGGCTTCATGTCGAAAAGAACCGTCATACCGGGCCGCAGGGACTGCGTCGCAAAATCGTTTATCCGGTCGATCATGTCCAGATCAAGACCGCGCCCGAAGCCCTGGTAAGCCGTGGTGGCGTCCGAAAACCGGTCGCACAGTACCACCCTGCCTTCCTGCAGGGCAGGAAAAATAATTTCTGTTACATGTTGAGCCCTGTCCGCCGCAAACAGCAGCAATTCAGACCGCGCCGATATGCGAAGCCCGCTCTTTTCAAGAAGCAGCTTCCGCAATGTGCGCCCCATGTTGCTGCCACCCGGCTCGCTTGTCGCCAGACAGGGGATGAGGCGACTTTCGAGGTAGTCGGCCACCATGCTTATCTGGGTTGTTTTCCCCGAACCTTCAATCCCTTCAAATGTTACAAATAAACCTGTCATAATGTGATCCCCGAACGCAACGTGAATGCATTATGAAATGACCGCAGGGTGATTCGGAAAAAACGTTCGGCGTATGTAAAAAACCGAAGAGGTGTTCTAACTTTCTTCACCCGGTTCGATGGCTTCCACAGGACATATTTCAGCGCAGGCACCACAATCGGTGCACAAATCCGGGTCGATAACGTATTTATCCTCACCTTCGCTGATCGCACCGACGGGGCACTCGTCTTCACAGCTTCCACAGGCAATACATTCATCAGTAATCACATAGGCCATTTTACTTCCTCCAGTCTAGAAATAGCTCACATATTCGTCGTTCTCGCCGTTTCCTCACCGGGCGGCGGTGCGCTTTCGTGTTCCGCATAGTTTCAATGGGGCATCTCCCGGACAAGCCGCCGTGCCACTGCTTCGCCCACATCGGCCAGTTCCGGCTTGAAGATGCGGTACCGTTTCTCGTCAAAATGATGGGCCGTCCACAAAATCCGGCCTGTGGAGGCCTCAACGAATCTCATTTCCAGTCCCACTTTCGCTATATCCTTTTCTTTGGTGTCAACGGTATAACTCCAGAATGACACAATCACCAGCAAAAAAGATTCAACGTCCAGCACGTCGCCCAGGCGGGCGCTCAATGCGGGATCAGAAAAATTGAGGATCTCGAGCTTCGCCTGGTATTCCTCGAAAATCGGCGCCGCTTCGTTTTCCTCGATTATCCGCATCAGTTCGTCGGGTGATACAACACGGTCATACCTGTCCGTCTTTGTAAGCTCGTCTACCGTAATGCGGTCTATTATTCCAGCCGCCTCGTCATGCGGCCCTACTGACACGGGAAACAGCGCAACGGACCGTGGATTAAAATCTTCTGCGTTTTCCGCTGTTTTCGCATACCTGACCGGCCCCGCACAACCGGAGGCAAAAGCGACGATCACAAAAGCAAAGAAAAACGAGGATATAGAGAGTTTTTTCATTCGGTGATCACCTGTCATCCTTTCATCAGTACAAGACGTGCGCCGCGGCTGCCCAGAGAAAAACGGCAACACCGGCGACAATATAGACGGTCCCGAAAAAACCTTCAAGGGCGGTGCTGGAAAATTTTGCTCTTCTATCACAAAGTTCCAAACAAATCCACACATAAAACACCGCCACCAGGATCGCGGGAGCGAGCGTTGAACCCGCGCCCGCCGCCGCCGGGATAATCAGGATCGCCGCCAGAACCAGAGAAACGACCCTGACGAGACGGCGCGAATTATTTTCCCCCATGATGACGGGAAGAGTTTCTCTTCCCATGAGCCGGTCGCTTTGCACATTCGCCATGTCAGTAATAACCGATTTCATAAAAACAAGCAGGGCGACGATGATAAACGCGAGTCCCGTTGAAATTCCCGGCGTTCCACCCATCGAAATCGAGGGAATCAGGGCGGCGACCACGGCCCAGGCAAGCGCGATAAAAATATGTTTCGAACCGGGAATATCCCTGAGACTCTCCACAGGCCAACTTTTTGGAAACATTTTAAAGCGATACAGATACCCGAAGAGAGAAATAAAAAACAGGCACGCAAAGGCCGCCGGCCCGGCGGCAAGCGCGAGAACCAGGGCGCAGAAAAGAGCAAGAACGGCCGCTCCCATGTAAAGCTTCCGGTGCCGGAGGTAGGTCTCGTCCCGGAAGCTTCCCTTGATACTGCCCAGGTAGCGATCCTGTATTCTGTTCAGCGTGTGCATCGAATAGACGTAAAAGGCGGCGATCAACACGTTTACCAGTGAAATCGATTGTTTCTGCAGTACCATGCTCACCGCCGCGAGTATTCCGGCACCCAGGGCGGAATAGATGTCCGTGCGGACGGCGAAGAGCCAGATGTGAAGAAAACCGCTTATCAATCCCGCGCTCCGTCCGCGGCGATACAGGGTCAGGTAATCGACGACCCCGTCGGTTATCCAGTTCGGCGTTGAAGCACCCGCGGACACACCGACCCGTTCGATTCCCTCCAGGTCTATGCCACGCAGTTCATCGGCCGTTTCCACCTGATAGGAAGGAATACCTGAATTTTCTGATATTTCGAGTAATTTTCTCGTATTTGCACTGTTTCTGCCTCCAACGATGATCATGGCATCAACTTCGCCGGCAAGACCCATAACCTCGGCCTGTCGCCGTTCTGTTGAGTCACAGATAGTGTTAAAGACAAGCGCCCCGGGGAACCGTTCTTTGATCCGTCCGCTCACTCGTTCAAAATGGCGCGTGTTCTGTGTCGTCTGGGAGACGACGCAAACCAGATCGAGCGGAGGCAACCGGTCGACGTCGCCGACATCGCCGACCACGTATCCGCCCGCCGAGGCATATCCCAGGAGGCCCGCCACCTCGGGGTGTTTTTTGTCCCCCACGATGATCACGTCATAACCGCCTTCCACGTGTTTTTTTATGATTGACTGCACGCGGGCCACCTTCGGGCAGGTGGCGTCCACCACGGTGACGTCCTTTTCTCTCAACCGGGCCCGCTCACGGGGCGATATTCCGTGCGCCCTGATCACCACCGTTCCCCGCTCGATCTCGTCGATGCTTTCGGCGGGCAGGACGCCCCGTCTTTTCAACAGTTCAACCGTCTGGGGATTGTGAATCAGCGCTCCGTATGTATAGACCGGCCCATCCCCCTTTCGGCGGGCGATATCGAGCACGATATCGACGGCTCGCCTGACACCCATGCAAAATCCGGCCGTCTGCGCCAGTTTCACGATCATTGCTGAACTCTCTCTTCCCGTCTCGAAGCAGTCTGCCGAAAGTAATGCGTCAGAGTACCCATCCGTACAGAAAAAATTCCCGGTTTCCCGCGGGACCCGCCAGTGGTGATTCGCAAACGCCCTTCACATCAAAACCGACAGCTTCGGCGACCCGAACGATGTCGCCCACTACCCGCTCACGAACGGCGATGTTTCTTACCACGCCCCCCTTCCCCACGTCGGCCCGACCCGCTTCAAACTGCGGCTTGATGAGGACAAGCAGCCGTGACCCGGGCTTCATGAACGGGCGGAGAACGGGCAGTACCAGTTTCAGGGAAATAAAAGACACATCCACGGTGACGATATCGATGGCGTCGTCCAGCAGGGACGCATCAAAATGCCGTATATTAGTGCGCTCAAAAAGTATGACCCGCTCGTCGATCCGCAATTTCCAGGCGATCTGCCCGTACCCAACGTCGAGAGCATACACACGCCTGGCCCCGCGTTGAAGAAGACAGTCAGTGAACCCTCCCGTCGAGGCCCCCACGTCCAGGGCCGCGGCTCCCGTCACGTCGATACAGAACGTTTCGAGCGCATGGCGCAGCTTGAGTCCGCCCCTGCTGACAAAAGGATTGTCCTCGCCCCTGATGCGAATTGCCGCGTCCGGACTGACGAGTGTTCCCGCCTTGTCAGCCGCCGTTTCGTCGACGATTACGGCGCCCGCTAAAATAAGCGCCCGGGAACGTTCCCGGGAAGCGACAAATCCGCGGTCGACCAGAAGTTTATCCAACCGCACTTTTTTCGGCACCGTTCCGGTACGGGACGTCACCGTTCTGCTCCGTCGATAAGATCAACGACGGCCGCGGCGATGCTCTGCGCATCAAGCCCCTGCTGTTCACGCAATTCCTTCTGGGAACCGTGTTCCACGTAGCAATCGCCGACGCCGATACGCGTCATCCCTGCCGGAATCGTTCCACGTTCCTGAAATAGTTCCAGAACGGCGCTTCCGAACCCACCCATGAGAACATTCTCCTCGACGGTGACCACCCGCCCCGTTTCGGTTGCCGTCCTGCAGAGCAGGTCTGCGTCAAGGGGCTTGACGAAGCGGCTGTTGACAACGGTAACCTCAATGTCCCGCTCCGCCAGAAGGCGCGCCGCTTCCAGCGACGGATACACCATCGAGCCCACCGCGATGATGGCGGCGTCGCTCCCCTTTCTGAGCACTTCGCCCTTCCCGATATCGAGGACCCTGAGTTCTTCATCCAGAGAAACCCCCTCCCCTTTTCCGCGGGGATACCGTACCGCGGCCGGGCCACCACAGGCAACGGCAGTTTTCATCATGTGCCGCAACTCGTTTTCATCCTTCGGCGCCATCACGACCATGTTGGGAATTGAGCGCAGATACGAAAGATCGAAAAGGCCATGATGGGTCGCCCCGTCTTCGCCGACGATTCCCGCCCGGTCGAGAGCGAAGACAATGGGAAGCTGCTGAAGACAAACATCGTGGATCAGCTGGTCATAAGCCCGTTGCAGAAAGGTGGAATAAATCGCCACCACAGGAAGAAGCCCTTCCGTTGCCAGGCCCGCCGCCAGGGCAACTCCGTGTGACTCCGCTATGCCAACGTCAAAAAATCTCTCGGGAAAAACGCGGCTGAATTCACTCAGACCGGTCCCCTGGCTCATCGCAGCCGTAATGGCAACCAGGTTCGGAGTTTCTTTCGCCAGGGCAACGACGGCGCCACCGAAAACGTCCGTATAGCTCGGCGGGCCGCCGGGAGTCGCCGTAGAACGCCCCGTTTCGACGTCAAAAGGACCCACCCCGTGAAAGCGTGACGGTTCGGCTTCGGCAAAAGGATACCCCTTGCCCTTCCTGGTGACCAGGTGGACCAGCACCGGGCCCTTCAATGTTCTGATGTTCATGAAATTCTTAACGAGATTGTCCAGCCGGTGGCCCTCGAGGGGTCCCACGTACCTGAAGCCCATTTCTTCGAAAAGCATGCCGGGCACGATAAAAGCTTTCAGAGATTCTTCGGCCTGCTTCGTAAGCCTGACCATATGTTCCCCGATACCGGGAATGGTTTTAAGCAGATTCAGCACGCCCGCCTTGAATTTTATCACCTGCTGCCCGGTCATGATTCGATTCAGGTAGGACGAGAGGGCGCCTACGTTCGGAGAAATGGACATTTCGTTGTCGTTGAGAATGATAATGAGATCCTGCTCGCGATCTCCCGCCCAGTTCAAACCTTCAAACGCCAGGCCCGCAGTCATCGAACCGTCCCCGATGACACAGACCACCTTGCAATCCCCGCCGGTAATGCGATGAGCTTCAGCTATGCCCGACCCCACCGAAATGGACGTACTGCTGTGACCGACACCGAACACGTCGTATGGACTTTCCGACCGCTTCGGGAAGGGCGCCACTCCGCCGAATTTCCTGAGCGTGTGAAAATTATTTTTTCTGCCCGTAATAATTTTATGGGCGTACGTCTGGTGTCCCACATCCCATATAATTTTGTCCTTCGGCGTATCGAAAACATAGTGAAGAGCAAGGGCGAGTTCGACGGCTCCCAGCGATGGGGCCAGGTGCCCGCCGTTTATCGCCACCGTTTTTATGATCAGGTCCCGTATTTCCGCCGCAAGAACATCGAGATCTTCCAGTTTCAGTTTCCTGACGTCTTCCGGGCTGTCGATCTTCTCAAGCAATGAAGATTGATTCTTCGTCACGATTCCTTCCTTTCAGGCGACGCTTCTCCCCGCCTCGGCACGGTCACCGCTTCTATGATTCCCGTTCTATAATGTATCGCGCGATCAATCGCAACGGCCGGGCGTCGTCGCCGAACTCCTCAAGCTTTGAAAGCGCCTCTTTCACCAGCCTGCGAGCCGTTTTTTCCGCCTCTTCAAGCCCGAAAAGCGCTGGATAGGTTGCTTTTTTCCGGACGCCGTCGGAACCGGTGCCCTTTCCCATTACCGCGGGATCGCCTTTCACGTTGAGAATATCGTCCACAATTTGAAAGGCGAGTCCGATATTTTCACCGTAGGCCGTAAGCGCCTCAAGACGATCAGGCGGGGCCTCGGCCAGAATTGCTCCGGCGCGCAGGGAAACGGTGATCAGCGCGGCGGTTTTATGCATGTGAATATAATGAAGTGTTTCCGGAACAATTTTTTTCCCCTCCGAATCCAGGTCAACGGCCTGGCCGCCGATCATACCGAAAAATCCAGCTTTCTCCGCTATTTCGTGTATCGCCCGGAGCAGATTCTCGTGATGCCCCCCGGACGAAAACATGCCGGCAAGCAGGCGGAATGCGTCCGTCAACAGGGCGTCCCCGGCGAGCACGGCCATGCCCTCTCCGAAAACCTTGTGGTTCGTCTGCTTTCCCCGACGGAAATCATCGTTGTCCATGGCGGGAAGATCATCATGGATCAGCGAATACGTATGAATCATTTCAAGCGCGCAGGCGCAGGGCATCACGTCGCCCGCCGTTCCTCCCACCGCTTCTGCGGCGGCCATGCAAAGTATCGGCCGCAGTCTCTTGCCGCCGGCGAAGATACTGTACCTGGCCGCTTCGAACAGTGCGGGCGGATATGAATCACTCCCCGGCACGAAGCGGTCCAGGGCTTCATCGACCTCCGCCCGTCTGCGGTCGAGATATTCTTTCAATTGCTCGTGCGACTGTTCATTCATAGTCTTTCTCCGTCACGAAAGGCGCCGTGACGATATCGTCACCCTCCTTGAGCAGCCTTTCCACGGTCCGCTCGGCCTCGTCGAGTTTTTTCATACAGAGCCGCGAAAGTTCCATTCCTTCCTCAAAGGCTTTCAGTGATTCGTCAAGCGCCATATCCCCCGATTCCATTTTTCTCACGATTTCTTCGAGCCGCTGCAATGCCTCTTCAAATTTTACGTCCGCCATGAGACACCCCCTGAATGATCTGAATTACTTTCGCGTGAAAGGCGCCGCGCCCGAGCTCGACCGATACGTCGTTTCCTGCCTCAAGTTCTTCTGCGCCGGTGATAAGCGCTTCATCTGGCAGGCGCCTGGTGATACTGTAACCACGCGCCAGGACCGAAGCGGAACTCATAGTCTCGAGCACGGCCGTGGCGCGCTCTACTCTCGCACGCACCCGGCCCCGCAGATATCCCCCGTGCAGAATTACCTTGCTCCTGAGGTAGTCCACCGTCTTGCGGTATTCTCTCACGGCATTGAGTGGACTCAGCCGCCTGCAGGAACCTGCCGAGGAAACGGTCTTTACCCTGCCGTTGTCTATCACCCGCCGGACTCCGGTCGACAGGCGGTACGTACGGTCATCAAGGTATATCCGGAGGTCGTTGATCTTGCCTCTCGGATCACCCAGGCGTTCCCGGGACGTCGCCACGCGCCTGTGTAATTCGCGGCAACAGGAACGATGAAGGAAAGCGATTCTCGACAGGGTTGTTTTCACGAAATCGGCCAACTCGCGCCTGTCGGGTACGACCAGCTCGGCGGCCGCTGACGGAGTCGGCGCTCTGAGATCGGCAACAAAATCCGTTATCGTGAAATCAATCTCGTGACCCACCGCCGATACTACAGGAATTTTCGACCCATGCACGGCACGAGCCAGCGACTCGTCGTTGAACGGCTGAAGATCTTCCAGCGATCCTCCGCCACGGGCGATAATGATGACATCGATATCGTCCCTTGTATTCAGCAGCGACAGCGCCTCGCAAATTTCGGCAGCCGCTTCGTTCCCCTGGACCCTGACCGGTGCGACCAGTACGCTGCACGCAGGAAATCTCCTCTTCATAACGGTCAAAATATCCCTGACGGCGGCTCCCGTCGAAGATGTTATAACGCCGACTTTGGACGGCATGAGAGGAAGCGGCCTTTTGTGGTCTTCATCGAACAGCCCTTCCGCCGCGAGGCGGCTCTTGAGCTGTTCAAAGGCAATCTGGAGTGCCCCGATGCCGCGCGGCTCAACCGCTTCGACGATAAGCTGGCAGTCTCCCCGGGGGGTATAGACAGTCAGGTGGCCACGACACACGAGGACATGACCGTCCTCAATCCGGAACCCCGCCGCAGCGGCGTTCTGCCGAAACATGACCGCCCTGATCTGGCTCGATTCGTCTTTCAGTGTGAAATAGAGATGCCCCGACGCGGGACACCTGAGATTCGACACTTCACCCTCCACCCAGATGATTCCGAAGCCGGTCTCTACGAGGGCCTTGATGTTAGCCGTCAGTTCCGATACACGTAATATCTGCATTCCATCCCGCCGGCCCGGCGCTCCGTGAAGATCCGGCAAAGGCGATTCCGGCGGCTCCCGGTCATTTCGCGTTTCCCTTTATCTCTCTTCTTCGTGAAGCGCCTCTCATTTTCTTCAGCACGTTCAACTCGATTTTCCTGGCCCGTTCCATCATTTCCGGAGCGTCGGTGAATTCATCTTCAAGTTGATGTTCCGATTTTTCACTGATGCCGAACCTCATTCTCAGCACCTTTTCCTCGCGCGGCGTCAACGTGGACAGGATGTTGCGCGTCTGTTTCGCCAGGTCCATGCTCATGGTCGCATCCGAGGGTGACATGATTTTCTTGTCCTCGATAAAATCACCGAGCGAGCTGTCCTCCTCTTCTCCAATGGGAGTTTCCAGCGAGATGGGTTCCTTGGCGATTTTTAATACCTTTCGAACCTTCTCAAGAGGAAATTCCATCTTTTCGGCTATCTCCTCGGGAGTCGGTTCCCTGCCGAGTTCCTGGACAAGATACCGCGACGTCCTGATCAACTTGTTGATGGTTTCTATCATGTGAACAGGAATCCTGATGGTGCGGGCCTGGTCGGCGATCGCCCGCGTAATGGCCTGCCTGATCCACCACGTGGCGTAGGTGGAAAATTTGTATCCCCGCTGGTACTCGAATTTCTCCACCGCTTTCATGAGGCCGATGTTTCCTTCCTGAATCAGATCGAGAAACTGGAGCCCTCGATTGGTGTATTTTTTCGCGATACTGACCACCAGCCTGAGATTGGCCTGGATCAACTTCCGTTTCGCCTCGTTCGCTTCTTTTTCGCCTCCGGATATGTCGTTATGAACCCGTTTCAACGTTTCCGACGGCACACCGACCTTTTCCGCAATGAGTTTTCTTTCCCGGCGCGCGTTTCCTATAATCTTTTCGTATTCCTTCAAGCGGGCGAGTGGAATTTTCACCTCGCGGGCGATAGCCTTTTCCTTGTCGGGAAATTTTCTCAACCGGGCAAATACCTTGTCCATCTCCTTGAGCGGCATACCGGCCTGTCCCCGGCAGGCCTGAAGTTGTTCCTCCAGAACTCTTATACGTTCCACATCTTTTTTTAACTTCGACAACGCCGTGTTAATCCGCCTCTTGCTTAAGTGGATCTCATCGCAGATTTCCGTGATCGCCTGAAGGTTTTTCTCGAATTCCTTTTTCAGCGCGGTCCGACGCTTATCGCTCAGGCCCTGATCCTTGAATTTTTCCTCAAGGGCACGGTTACGATCGTGGTATGCCTCGATGCGGCCGATAAGCCCCTGGACCCTTTCCGTCTGAACCTCCTCGTCCATGAAACCCGTTTCGTCATCGATGTTGTCGATGACGCTCTTGATTCTGATCTCGCCGTTTTCCAGGCGCTGACCAAGCCGCACCACTTCCCTGACGAAGAAAGGCAGCCGGCACAGTGTTTCCATTACCTTACGCTCGCCCTCCTCGATTTGCTTGGCTATTTCCACTTCCTCATCCCGGCTCAACAGTGACACAAGTCCCATTTCCCTGAGATACAGCTTCACGGGATCACCCGTCTTGCCGAGCGGCGACGTCAGAAGCGACGTTTCCTTTCCCGGGTCTTTCGAATCCTCTGATTCGTCGATGAATTTCTTGTCGCGGCTCTTTTCTTCTTTCGCCGCATCGATGATATCGATGTTCCTCTCTCCGAAAAAGACTATAACGTCGTCTATCTGTTCAGGTGACGTCACGTCGGAGGGCAACAAGTCGTTCACGTCGTCATAGGTGAGAAATCCCTTTTCCTCCCCGAGCGATATTAACTTTTTTACTTCATCTGAATTTATAAATCGCTTCATGCAGTATTCTCCTCGTCGGCGATATGGCCTATCGCATTCTGAACAGGCGGGCCGGCCCGCTTGTCACTGTTCCCCCCTCAGAATATGATCTTTTTGTTCCTGGTTAAGCAGCTGCGCTTTTTCCATGAGCAGGTTGTCGCACTGCTGCGCGTCTCGCCGCTCGTGCGCCTCCACCAACCGCCGCTTCAGGGCCCGGTGCCGCTCACGATACCAGTGGGTCTTTATTTTTTTCATCGTATCATGGAACATCCGATCGACGATCGCTTCTTCAGGCGGGTCGTTCACGGCCATCGCCAGCAACCGGTCCGTCACGCCTCCTTCCGTCTGTTCGTTCATGATCTCAGCCATCGTCACCGTTCCGCGCTTCTCAAAAATTTCGACTATCCTGCCCCCGAGAGTCCTGAGCGCCGGCTCATTGCAACATTCCAATATGCCGCTTTCCCTGACGAAAGGAATCTTACGGGGAAACTCGATCATCAGGTAAAGAAGATACAGCTCAACGGGATCGACCGTCGAACCGGGGCGGCGTTCGGGAACCGCAGGCCCGCCCCGCCGCGATTCTCTGTTCACTTCTTCTTTCAACATGCCCTGGTCCAGCCCCAGTTTTTCGGCGCACCGTTTTATAAAGAGATTTCTCTGAATGACGTCGGGTATATTCCTGATAAAGGCGATGGTTTCCCGGGCCAGGCGCGTTGTACCCTCGAACCGATCCGCGTTGTTCATTATTCCGTCTATGTAGTAGTCCACCATCGTCGGCGCCTTGTGAATCAACCCTTCCAGAGATTCCCGACCGTACTTCCTCACGTAATCATCGGGATCGGAACCATCGGGCAATATCACAACGCGGGCCGCGATGCCCTCTTCAAGAAAGAGGGGGAGGCTTCGTTCGACCGCGGCGCGGCCTGCTGCATCACCGTCAAAAAGCAGAGCCACGTTTCTCGTAAAACGCCCGATCAGGGAAGCCTGCCGGCGCGTGAGCGCCGTTCCGAGGGTGGCAAACACGTTTTGAACGCCGGCGTTCCAAAGCGCCAGCAAATCAAAATATCCCTCCACCAGGATCGCCATATCCTTAGAACGGATTTCGTCCTTCGTACGAAATAGCCCGTATAGGTTGTCCCCCTTCACGTAGAGAGGCGTTTCGGGTGAATTGAGATATTTTGGTTCTCCTCCGCCAAGTTCCCGGCCGCCGAACGCGACGATCTCGCCCGACAGGTTTTCTATGGGGAAGATGATGCGGTTGCGAAAACGATCATACACCTGCCGTTCGTTTTTAAACACGACAAGCCCCGATTTCCGAAGCAGTTCATCGGGAACCCGCAGGGCCGTCAGGTGATCCCTGAGATTCCGCCATCCTTCCGGGGCATATCCCAGGGCGAAGGTTTTCACCACCGAATCGCTCATACCCCGCCCGGCAAGGTATTCGCGGGCCTGTTTTCCCTTCCCGGACATCATGTTTTTCTCGAAAAAACCCTGAGCCAGCCTGTTCACTTTGATCAGACCGGCCCGTTCCTCATCACGCCGCCGCTCTCCGCCGGCGGGACGCTCCTCGGGAATAACGATTCCTCTCCTCGCGGCGAGTTTTCTCACCGCTTCGGGAAAAGAAATATTTTGTATTTTCATGAGGAAAGAAATCTCGTTTCCTCCCTCGCCGCAACCGAAACAATAACATATCTGTTTGTCCGGATTGACCGTGAACGACGGTGTCTTTTCCTGGTGAAACGGGCACAGGCCGACATAATTCTTTCCGGCCTTTTTTAACGTCACGTACTCAGACACGAGCTCGACGATATTTGACCTGCTCCGTATTTCCTCTATGACATCCTGAGGTATATGACCTTTCAACGTAACGGCCTTCCCCGCGGTCCCTTCCGCGAATGACCCCGCCGCATTGCCGGGAGGAACAATGCGGAACATTTCCATCGGTCCGGTGTTGCAACGACAAGCGCCGCACCATCACGAGGTCAGCGCCGCCTTCACCATTTCGCTGACGACCTTGCCGTCCGCCTTTCCCGTTATAACCGGCATCAACGCCTTCATAACCTTCCCCATGTCCCGGGGACCGGCGGCACCGACTTCTTCGATCACTCGATCAATTTCACGCTTAATTTCCTCTTCCGACATCTCGTCGGGCATATATTCATTTATAACGACAAGTTCCGCTTCTTCTTTGGCCACGAGATCGCTCCGCCCGCCCTGTTCGAACTGGCTTATGGAATCCTTGTGCTGCTTGACCAGAGAAGACAGAACCTGCAGCACATCCTTGTCATCCAGTTTCTTTTTCAATTCTATCTGTTTGTTGTGAAGAGCCGCCCTCACCATGCGCAGCGTGGACAGCGTGACGGAATCACGTTTTTTCGCCGCTTCTTTCATGCGTACTTCAATCTGTTCCTCGATCGTCATAACATCGCGCCTTTCCTCGGCGGGCGGCAGCTTCCCGCCCTGTCGTTTCGAGTTGTGTGTATTAATGTAATGTAGTACCGGCTCGGGATTTGTCAATCGGTTCATCCCATGGCATCGGTGAGCTTCCGTCCTCCCAGTATGTGCATGTGCAGGTGGCCGACAAGCTGCCCGCCGTCGGGACCGCAGTTGTTCACGAGCCTGAATCCGGTTTCATCGACGCCTTTGAGCCGCGCGACTTTCACCGCCGCCTCCAGAAGGTCCGCCGCGAGTTCCCGCTGCCCGTTCCCCATATCCATCATGCTTTCCACGTGCCGTTTCGGTACCAGTATCACGTGTACGGGCGCCGCAGGTTGAATATCTTCAAAAGCAAGGACCGTTTCATCTTCATAAACAACGGAAGCGGGAATTTTCCCCTCAACGATTTTGCAGAAAATACAATCATCCATGACGCGCTGTTCCTCTCTTCTCTTCATATTCGAAGTTACTGCACTGAACGACCGCCGCTTCCCCGGGCAACGGCAATCGCTTCTTCCAGGTCGATTCGTCCGTCGTAGAGGGCTTTTCCGACAATGACTCCCACGATTCCGGAATCTTCCATCGAGAGAAGCCTCTTGATGTCATCGATATTTGAAACTCCTCCGGAGGCGATGACGGGAATGCTCGCCGCGCCGGCTAACTGCGCCGTAGAATCCAGGTTAACTCCCGTCTGCATACCGTCCCGCCCGATATCCGTATAGATGATGGCGTCGATTCCATATCCTTCGTACATCACGGCCAGCTCGGCGGGACTTTGTTCGGTTTGTTCGAGCCACCCCTCCACGGCAACCATGCCATCGCGCGCGTCGATGCCGAGAATAATCCTGCCGGGGAAACACCGGCACGCCTCGATGACGAAATCCCGGTTTTTAAGAACCGCCGTTCCAAGAATCACGCGGCCGACACCGGCGGTCAGATAGCGTTCCACCGTTTCCATGCATCGAATACCGCCCCCCACCTGGACGGTGACGTCGACGGCCCGGGCAATGCGTTCAATGACCTCTCCGTTGACGGGACCTCCCTCCTTCGAGCCGTCGAGGTCCACGACATGCAGTCGTTCGGCGCCTCTGCGCCGCCAGGTTTTCGCCATTTCGACAGGATCATCGGCATACACGGTAACGCGGTTGAAATCCCCCTGAAGAAGCCTGACACACTTCCCGTCCTTGATGTCGATCGCCGGAATTATAACCACAGTGATGGTATGTTCCTTTCGGCACGGACCCGCGGGCGGAACGCCTCACGCTTCGTGCACCAGCAAAACGGCGGCATTACCTGCTGATTACGCCGCCGCAAGAATCATATTGCCGGAGAAATATGGAGTAAGCGAAACTGATCGATGCTCTTATTCACGCTCCGGAAAGGTTTGCAATACTTCCTTAATGCCCTGCGCCGCCAGTTTCTTGACGGTTATCCATTTCCCGCCTCCCCTGAAAAAGGCACGCAGGTCGAGAATATTGTGCATGAGTGACTCCTGTGTTTTGTCGAAAATACCGGTCCATACGACTTCGCCGTCACTCACTCGCAGAAGGTGAAACACGAACACCACCGACGCCGGCTGTTCCGCGGCATAGGTGTACCCTTTACGTTCCGCATAACAAAACACATACCCTGCTATAACACCGTCGGCTCCGAGTTCTTCACCTACCGTCCGCAATTCTTCGCGAGTTGTCTTTTTGAAAGACGCCGCCCTGACGCGACGGTGTACTCCATCGACACGCTCCGGTGGAATCAACACGTATTGCCGTTTTGACGCAAGCTCTCCTATGAAAAGTTCTTCAAGATCGCGCTCCGCGGTTTCCCCGGGAACTCCGCAGTTACGGTAAAAGGCGCCTGTCAGGGGACACTGGGCGAACTGCTGCCGGGGATCCTCGGGCGGAACACGTTTAACGGGCACAACGGCAATTTTCTTGAAATCACAGGATCCTTCCTGAACTGTGGACGGCACACCACCGCGGAAACCGCCGCAACCGGCCGGGACCAGCAACAGACAGGCCAACAGAACCGCGCACAGCGCCACTGACCTGACACTACCTGTGAATTGACTTTTGCAGGGAATCATACCCTTGCCTCGCCGAAACGTTGCAACAGGGAAAAACGCGGTCGCAATGGGAACATCTGGTGTACGGTCAGAGGACCCCCTTGCTCGAAGGAACTCCGGAAACACGGCTGTCGATCGACACGGCCGCTCTCAAAGCGCGGGCGAAAGCCTTGAACATCGCCTCAGCTATATGGTGAGGATTTTTACCATATATGGTGTTTATATGCAAGGTCATTCCCGCCTCATCGGCAAGCGCCTTGAAAAACTCCTCCAGATGCAGCAATTCGAAATTTTTGATCTTTTCATGCTCTAAACGAACATTATAAACAAGACAGGGCCTTCCGGAAAGATCGATGGATACATTGCACAGACTTTCGTCCATAGGGATGAACGCCGTTCCGTACCTTCCGATCCCGCTCTTGTCACCCAGGCTTTTTTTCAGAGCTCCTCCCAGACACAACCCGATATCCTCTACGAGGTGGTGATCATCAACGTCAGTGTCACCCCTGCCCGTCACCGAGCAATCGATAAGGCTGTGACGCGCCAGGAGTGTCAGCATGTGATCGAAAAAGGGCAGGGACGTGTCAATCGCGCCTTTTCCCTCTCCGTCCAGGTCGACCGCAACTGCGATATCCGTCTCGGTCGTTTTTCTCGTGATCTCCGCGCTTCTCGCCATGGCGGCAGTCTCCTCAGAGGACCTTGTTGAGCGGATATTCTATAATGCCTTCCGCCCCGGCTTCCCGGAGCAGCGGGATCAAATCCCGCACAATATCCTTGTCGACTATTGTTTCAACGGCGAACCATTCGTCTTTGTTCAACTGGGATACGGTGGGCGCCGTTATCGAAGGCAGGAGGAGCACGGCCCGTCCCAGATTTTCTTTCGGAACATTCATTTTCAGGCCCACCTTGCTCATCGCCAGAAAAGATCCCCGCAAAAGAAGACTGATCTGCTCGATTTTTCTCCGTTTCCACGGATCATTCCAGGCGATCTTGTTCGCTATAAGCTGCGTATTGGTTTTCATCAGTTCGTGAATGATCTTGAGCTTGTTTGCCCGCAACGTGCTTCCCGTCTCGGTCACTTCGACGACGGCGTCCACAAGACCTTCGACCACTTTCGCCTCGGTGGCGCCCCAGGAAAATTCGACATGCACGTCTATGCCCCGCTCCCTGAAATACCGTTTGGTGAAGTTGACCAGTTCCGTTGAAATGCGCTTACCCTGCAAGTCTTCCAGTGAACCTATGGAACTGTCTTCCCTCACGGCGAGCACCCACCGGGCCTGCCGCCTGGATACCTTGGAATACACTAGATCCTGTACAACAGCGACGTCGGCTTCGTTCTCGACGATCCAGTCGCGGCCGGTGAGTCCCAGATCAATGGTTCCGTCATTCACGTAACGGGCCATTTCCTGGGCACGGATCAGGTAACAGGCAATCTCGTCGTCGTCGATCGACGGAAAATAGCTTCGCTCATTATAGGAAATTTTCCATCCCGCCCGTTTGAACAGTTCGACCGTGTTGGCCTCGAGGCTTCCCTTGGGAATACCCAGTTTGAGAAGATTACTGTTCATTTTTGTAGACTTCCTCCGGATCAAAAAGACGTTCTTCAACTACTTCCACGTCTTCCCCTGAAATCCGCCGGAAAAAACAGGAATAATATCCCAGATGGCAGGCTGCTCCCTTCTGGTCGACCTTCAACAGGACCGCGTCGGCATCGCAATCTATTCGTACCTCCTTCACGTGCTGGAGATTCCCCGATGTTTCGCCCTTAACCCAAAGCTTGCTCCGGGACCTGCTCCAGTAAGTCGCTTTCCCCGTTTCCAGCGTTCTGTTCCAGGCCTCACGGTTCATATAGGCAAGCATAAGTATCTTGTTCGTCTCGGCATCCTGGACAACAGCCGGGACCAATCCCCCGGCCTTGTCAAAATCTGGTTCTATCATCAACATTCTCCTCAAGCGACGGTCCGGGACCGCACGATATTTTTCCGGTAATTCACCGTATTTAAAGGGTCTTTGTTAAGAATGTGTAAACTAAAGGAATCATGACTTTTTGGCAAGTCTTTTTTTCATTTTGATCTTGCTCGTCAATTTTTTTTGTGTTACCTGATAGCTTTCAGGGCGTTAAATAAATCGTCCTTTTGCAGTTATCGGTTTTATCAGCGCAGAATCGCGTAAGAAGGAGGTTTAATAATAATGCAGGTTATGATCGGCGGTATCATCGCGGCGGTAGTGGGACTTCTCGGAATTGTAATCTGGTGGTCGCAGTTTGTAACATTACTGGCGGGAGGGATACCCGTAGCCCTCCTCATCGGCGGCGCCCTGGCGATCTATGTCGGTTACGATGAGATTCGCGACCAGATGAGAGAGAAGAAGGAAGCATCAGCCGGGAACGACGAACTGGAAAAGGCCAAACAGGAGCTGGAAAAGGCCAAAGCGGAAGCGGAACGCTACAAGGAAGAACTGGAGAAAACCAAGACGGATACTGAAACAACGTAATACCGTATAAAGGAGCGTTTCTCCGGCGGCGGATTTCGCCGGATTACGCTTTACAGGCCGGGCGGCCTTTACGGCATCAGCATCAGTAAGCAGGGGCGCCGTGCGAGACAGCGACAGGCGGACCGGGCGGTGCGTTACCGACATGCCGGAAGCCCGCACCGGTTTTTGAAACCCGGCGGAAAAACAAATGATGAAAAACAGACATTTCAACGGTTGCACATCACACATTCAAGAACACACCCCGTTTTACATCTATATGTATTGATGCCTGCTTTCCCCTTTCCATGGGGCAAGCAGGCTTCCCGGAACATCCCATCATCATCCAGTCGTGACGACGGGCAATGCCCGAGTAGTATTTTTTTAAATAAAAATTTTCCAGGAGGGAGCTGTAATGATTCGACAATTATCAAAAATTACGTGTACTGTTTTTGCCGCGGCAGCGATTATGCTGTGGCTTGCCGCCGCCGGGCCGGCGGAAGCGAAGATAACACTTAATTACAGTGTTTTCTTTCCGGCGGCGCACGGCCAGGCCAAGGCCGCGGCCGCGTGGGCCGAGGAAATAGAAAAACGGACCGACGGAGAGGTCACAATCAATCTCTTCCCCGGCGGCACGCTGACGAACGCCCGGCAGTGCTACGACGGCGTGGTGCAGGGTATATCGGACCTGGGTATGTCCTGCTTCGCTTACACGCCCGGACGGTTTCCTGTCATGGAAGCCCTTGATCTTCCCGTGGGATATCCCGACGGCACAACGGCGACCCGGGTGGCTAATGAATTCCTGAATATCATGCAGCCCGACGAGCTGAAGGACGTGAAGGTACTGTACATACACGCGCATGGTCCCGGCCTGCTGCACACCAAGAAACCCGTGCGCACTCTCGAAGAAATTCGGGGAATGAAAATCCGTTCGACGGGATTGAGCGAAAAAGTGACCAGGGCGCTCGGCGCAGTACCGGTAGGCATGTCCCAGGGCGAAGCATACGAGGCACTGCAGAAAGGAGTCGTGGAAGGAACCTTCACGCCGATCGAAACGTTAAAAGGATGGAAACAGGCTGAAGTTGTCAAGTACACCACCGAATGCACTTCAATAGGCTATACGACGGCCATGTTCGTGGTAATGAACAATAACAAGTGGAATTCTCTGCCGGCGGATATTCAAAAAATCTTTGATGACGTAAGCGTCGAATGGATTGATCGGCACGGCGCGGTATGGGACGAGGAAGACGATGCCGGGCGCGAATACACGCTGGAGCTGGGCAATGAAATCATTACCCTCTCACCGGAAGAAAGCGAACGGTGGGTCGCGGCGGTAAAACCCATTCTGGAAGATTACGCGATTTCTTCGGAAGAAAAGGGCGTTCCGGGACGAAAAGCACTGGAAGAATTACAGGCACTACTCGAGAAACACATGAAAAACAGGTAACACGCCGGGTAGTGACGGCTCAGGGGCACACACTCACGTGCCCGGGAGTGAGGCATGACGAAACAGGAACAATTCCTGTTCAGGGCCGCGGTGGCGGTCAACTGGATCGCGGCGGGAGCGATTGTGGCAATGATGCTGCTCGTTTCCGCCGACGTCCTGTTGCGCCTTTTTCGGGCACCCATACCGGGTGCCCATGATATCGTGGGATTTCTCGCCATCCTCGCCGTATCCCTTTCCCTTTCCTATACCACTGTCATGAAAAGCCATATCGCGGTGGATTTCATCGTTGAAAAACTGCCCTGGAGAGTCCGTAACCTCATCGATTCGTTCAACGCACTGGCGGCACTGGCAATCTTTTCACTCATCACCTGGCAGAGCGGTCGCTACGGACTGTCGCTGAAGGCGTCCGGAGAAACGGCCCAGACGATGAACATTCCACTTTACCCCTTTGTGTTCGGCATTTCCGTCGGATGCGGGTTTCTCTGCATCATCCTGGCCTTTCAATTTTTCATCTCTCTCAGAAGGACCGTGAAACCATGAACCCGACCACTCTGGGCGTCATCGGACTCGCTGCCCTTTTTCTCATGATCTTTTCCCGCATGCCCGTGGCATTCGTCATGACGATCGTGGGATTCGTCGGCTTCGGCTCCGTCATCAATTTTGACGCCGCCCTGAATCTCGTGGCAAAGGATTTTTTCAGCGTTTTCGGATCCCAGAGTCTTACCGTCGTTCCCCTTTTCGTCCTTATGGGACAGATCGCCTTTCATTCAGGCATCAGTAAGCGGCTGTTCGATTCGGCTTACGTGTTCCTCGGCAGCCAGCCGGGAGGACTGGCCATAGCAACTATCGGCGCCTGTGCCGGTTTTGCCGCTATATGCGGTTCCACTAACGCCACGGCCGCAACGATGGGCGCGGTAACCCTGCCGGAGATGAAACGATTTAATTACAAACCGGAACTCGCCACAGGAGTGGTCGCAGCAGGCGGCAGTCTGGGAATCCTCATTCCTCCCAGTGTTATCTTCATCGTTTACGGAGTCATGACGCAGCAATCCATCGGAGAACTTTTCATGGCGGGCATATTGCCCGGTGTATTGCTTACGGTTCTGTTTATCGTCACCATTGCCGTTTGGAGCCGTATGGACCCCGAACTCGGACCCGCCGGACCCAGGACATCAATCCGGGAAAAAATCGCCTCGCTTTCAGGAATTGTCGAAACGTTGATTCTTTTTGTAATGGTCATGGGCGGTCTTTTCGCGGGCATCTTCACGCCGACGGAAGCCGGCGCCGTTGGCGCACTGGGAACGCTTCTGCTCTCGCTGCTGAAGCGGCAACTGACCTGGAAGGGTTTCGTTGAATCCCTGATGGAAACCACGAGAATCTCCTGCATGATTCTCCTTATTGTGGCGGGAGCCACCGTCTTCGGACATTTTCTGGCCGTTACAAGAATTCCTTTCGACATTGCCACCTGGATTTCATCGCTTACCCTTCCGTCCTGGGCGGTTATAATATTGATTCTGCTCGTTTATTTTGTCGGCGGCTGCTTTATCGATTCACTCGCCCTGATCATGCTGACAGTACCCATCTTCTATCCCGTCGTCCTCACGCTCGGGTTTGATCCCATCTGGTTCGGTGTTGTCATCGTTCTCATCACCCAGATCGGCGTCATCACGCCACCCGTGGGCGTCAATGTCTATGTGGTGAGCGGCGTGGCAAGAGATGTGCCGCTTCAAACTATTTTCAGGGGCGTGCTTCCTCTTCTGCTGGCCCTGATCATCGCCGTTCTGATCCTGATCCCCTTTCCATGGATCGCCCTCTGGCTGCCGGGACTCATGTAATCCGGTCACTGCCGACTTCTTTTTATTTTCAATACCGAAATATAATTATAAATTATCGCCCGTGCCCGCCTGTGTCTCCGGCAGACACACAATAACGCCTGGAATAAACGGGGCTGTCCCTTGACAAAAAACGGGCGGCGCGCTCCTTCGGAACACGCCGCCCGTCCGTGTCATGTGTAACGCCGCTTCCTGTTTTTCAGGCCCGGTTGGGAGAAAAGCCGAGGGCGGCGTTTGCCACAATTAAAGTATGCATGTTAGAGGTACCTTCCAGCGTTTCGAACTGCTTGCTGTCCCGCAGGAACCGCCCGCAGGGATATTCCAGGGAATAGCCGAAGGAACCGAAAAGTTTCATACACTCGTTCGCCGCGTGAACCGCCGCCTTGGCGCTGAAAAGTTTGGCCATGGAGGTCTCCATCTGGTTCGGCAGTCCCTTGTCTTTGAGCCAGGCCGCCTTGAATACGAGAGCCGCCAGGGCCTCATGCTCTATTTTCATCTCGGCGATCTGCTGTTGAATAAGCTGATACCGGCCGATGGGCTTGCCGAACTGCGACCTCTCATTCGCATAGTTGATGGAAGCCTCGAGGCAGGCCGCCGAAAGTCCGAGGGCGCCTGCGGCGCAACCGAGACGGGTCGCGTTCAGCTGGATCATGCAGACCTTGAACCCGTTGTTGATATTCTCGGGACCGCCGAGAACAGCATCCTTGGACACTTTCACGTCCTCGAAGGTAATCTCTCCCGTGTTCGACCCCAACAGCCCGAACTTGTCATGTATCTTGGCCCTCGTAATACCCGGCAGGTTGTAATCAACAATTAAACAAGTGACTCCCTTGGCCCCGCCTCCTTTCGTGGTGTTCACGTAAAGCAGGCCGTAGTCGGCCACGGTTCCGTTGGTAATCCACATCTTGCTTCCGTTGATCACGAAATGGTCGCCCCTGTCCTCGGCGTGGGTTGTCATGGCCGCCACGTCCGAGCCCACGTCGGCTTCCGTCATGGCGAAATTGCCCACGTACTCTCCGCTGACGAACTTGGGGATATACTGTTCCTTCTGCTCCTTCGTGCCGAATTTCTGGATCGTCAGCGCCGGTCCCCAGTCCTGCATGTTAAAAGGCATGCGCCACGAGGTGTGAACCTTCGCCACCTGCTCGATGATCAGGGCGCCTTCAAGGAACCCCATGCCGTTGCCGCCGTACTGTTCATCTATGCTGAAACCGAAAAAACCCAGCTCGGCCATCTTGTCGAAAATTTCCCGTCTCCAGTGCTGGTTTTTTTCATCCTCCTCCACGTAGGGAGCAATCTCGCTTTCGGCGAAATTTTTTCCCATGTCCTGGAGCATCCGCTGTTCTTCAGTTAACGCGAAATCCATTATTACTGCCTCCTCGTCATTCGTAGTAGGTTTGAAATCCGTTTCCGCCGACTCCGGCCGCCCTGGTATCAGCAGGCCTCGACAATGATCGACAGACACTGTCCTCCAAGGGCGCCCACGCTTACCAGTCCGTACCGTCCTCCCGTGCGCCGCAGCCGGTAGAGCATGTTTACCATCATGATACCGCCGGTGGCCGCTCCCGGATGACCGTAAGCAAGGCTCCCGCCGTCCACGTTCATCCTGGCGGCTACTGCCGGCCCCAGTAAATCCTCAAGGACGAGCCCGGCGGCGGCTGAAGGTGTGTGCACATCAAAGTAATCGATGTCTCCGGGAATAAGTCCACATCGCTCGCAGGCCTGCATGATCGATTTTATCGCTGTTTTTTCAGGCATCAGGGGGTTTCCCGCCGCGATACCGAACCCCTTCATTATCGCCATGGGATCAGCCACGCCCAGTTCCCCGGCCCGTTCTCTCGAAAGCATAACAAGCGACGCCGCTCCGTCAGCCCATGGCGCCACACTGGCCGCCGTCGCGGTTCCTCCCTCGTTGCACGGCGGCAGGGCCGCCAGCTCTTCCAGAGTGTACGAACGGGGTATTTCGTCGGAATCGACCAGGTTCTCCTGTTTTCTCAACTTGACCAGGTATGGTTCGATTCCACCGATCTGCGATTGAGCTGCGAGCGCCTTTTCGTGATCCCCTGCCGTTCGGGCGTCCAGGGCATCCCGCGTCAGACCGTAACGCAGGGCGATCCGATCGGCGAGCGTCGCGGTGCTTACTTCCCCGTAGAGTTCGACCGGTTGTGCCCGTGTTTCCACCTCGATTTTCTGGTCGTGAAAGCAAAGGTTCCCGGCACCGAACTGATACCGGGGATGATAAATATAATATTGCGTCATACTGTAACTTTCCACGCCGCCTACGAGGACACCGTTGTACTCATCACCAATAATTTTGTTGAACCCGCTTATCATGGTCTGAAGAGCGCCGGCGCAGAGCGTGTTCAGTGTATACCCGGCCGGATCCTCGCTCAATCCCGCCAGGGTCCAGGCATGCCGTCCCACGTTCGCGGGAAGACTGCTTTGAATCGACTGGCTGTAAATGCTCATATCCAGGGCGCCCGAATCGATCCCGGCTTTCTCAACGGCTGCCTTCATTGTTTGGGCCGCCAGATCCTGAATCCTCACCGTTTTTAAAGATCCCAGGTATTTTCCTACGGGTGTCCGCACGGCGCTTACAAAAACTGCTTCTTTCACGAGGCACCTCCTTCCCGGCCTACAACTCCACCATTTTCAAGCCGTTCAATGATTATGGCACCTCCGATGCCGCCGCCGCAGCAAAGCGTGGCAAGTCCCAGGCGCTTGCCGGTTCGTTCCAGTGCGTGCAACAGCTTGGTGGTAATGATGCATCCGCTGGCGCCCAGCGGATGACCGAGTGCGATGGCACCGCCCCAGAGATTCACGCGCTCCTCAAACCATTCTTCCGTCATACCGTACATTTCCTTCCATTCCCGTTTGACGGCCAGACTCTGCCCGGCAAAGGCCTCGTTAAGTTCCACCAGGTCCATGTCCGTCAGAACAAACCCCGCCTTTTTCATCGCGATCGCCGTTGAAGGAACAGGTCCCCGTCCCATGATACTGGGATCGCAGCCGGCCGTCCCGCACGCGAGAATACGGGCCCGTGGTGTCGCGCCCAGCTCGTCGGCTTTCTCCTTCGACATGATCAGGGCAACCGCCGCCCCGTCGTTCCTGCCGGAAGAACTGCCCGCCGTGACGGTACCGTCTTTCTTAAATACCGCCTTTAATTTCCCCAGCACCTCCATGGTGGTACCCGCTTTGGGAAACTCGTCGACTTCGAAAACCGCCTCCGTCCCGTCGGGACGGCGATATCGTATGGGAACGATCTCCCGTTTGAAATCACCCCGGGCGATGGCGGCAAGAGCGAGTTCCTGGCTTCTCAGCGAAAATCTGTCCTGCTCATCACGGGGAATATTGTGAATATCCACGAGGTTTTCCGCCGTAATGCCCATGGGAATGTCTCCGTAGCGTTCCACGGGCGCGGCGCCCGGACCACCCGCGGTAATCGAATCCTTAAGCGTCACGTCGCCGTTGCCGAAGGCCTGGTTCGCCGCGTCGGACAGGAAATATTCGCCGCCGCTCATCCACTCGACGCCGCCGGCGAGTATGACGTCGGCAAAGCCGTTTTTGATAAACTCGTAGCCTTCCATGACAGAAAGCATCCCCGAAGCGCAGGCTATTGTATCGCTGAAGGCCGGCACTTCCTCGGGGAGTCCGATCATGAGCGCAACGTTTCTGGCCGTATTGGCCCGAATCGTGTTCTGCTTCACGTGTCCCATGATGACATAATCATAGCTTTCCGGACTGACGGAAGGCTTGTTTCTCTCCACCACGGCCCGCGCCGTCTGCCCCAGCAGATCCCAGAAAGGCACGTTTTTGATCGTGCCCCCGTGCCTGCCGATGGCGCTTCGGGCCATATCCACAATAACTACTTCTCTCATTTAGTTTTTCTCCTTCTTGTCATGTGTCCCGGCAAGCCCTTCCGCGCCACTTCGTTGCGCCGTCCGTTCCGAATGAACGCGTTCCCGAATCGCGGATCCGGCGCCGACCGGGGTCCTCAATCCTTAGTCATGCCGGCGATTCGGCGGACAATCTCGCGGCGTGCCTCGATGTCGTATTGTGTTGTAATGGCAATTTCTTCCATTCGGGGCGAACCGCCGCCGTGCAGCGCACCGAAGTTTGCAATGCCCCCCTTTGCCGAGCAGGCCAGGTCTCCGACATGACGCCAGAGCTGTGCCTGGTTCTCGGGAGACATCATGCTGCTCCGCGTGGTATATTTCCTGGCGATCTCTGCTGTTTCCGGGTTCACAAATTCTCCCTCGTAGGGAAACGTGGCCGGGACGCCACCGGAAATATCGGCCAGCATTTCCATCTCGTGGAACACGGCCTCGCCCGTCAGACATCGGCCCACGTTACAAAAGATGGAATGGGGAATATAATTGCCCGGACCGTAGGGGGCAAACCCGGCTCCCGGCATGTACACCTCCGGTTTGCCCAGCGACGACGCGGTAAACCCGGCGGCGTACCCAAGCTCCGTCACCTTGATGATTTCCGCGAACTTCGTGTGGACATGCTTGGCTTTCGTTATGCCGTTGGCGTCGGCCGCCAGCGCGCAGGTCCCCAGCATCAGGTCCCCCAGTGCCGGCTTGCATCCCGAGTAGCTGTGACGGTGAAACAAGGCGAACAGGAGCGCCAGTATCCCGCCGTGCCGGTTTTCGCCGCAGAGAAACACCCGCTCCCAGGGCACGAAGACGTCATCGAATATCACGTAAGAATCGCTGCTTCCCGCGTCGAATCCCTTGGGAAAATAGTTCCGCTTGCGATAGTTGTGTATCGTCACCAGCTGTTTCACGCCGTCCCAGTCACCCGGTACGGCGAATGACACGGCATAGTCCTTGTCCTGCTCCAGCAGGGCCCGCGTGGGAACCACCAGGATTTCGTCGGCGATGGCCGCTTCCGATATGTGAAGTTTGGCACCCCTGACGATGATACCGTCCTTATTCTTCTCCACAACGTGCACGTACTGATCGGGATCGGGCTGCTGATGAGGCCGCAGCATCCGGTCGCCCTTCACATCCGTCTGGGCGCAGCAACCGACCAGGTCTTCCCGCTGAAACCGCTCCAGCCATTTTTTGAAGTTTTCGTGATACTGCGTCGCGCCGCCGTTCTGCTTGTCCGCCTCGTAAGAAACAGTATAGATGGCGTTTGCCGCGTCTATCCCCATGCATCGTTGTACGCATCCACCCACGTACTGACAGAGTGCACGTGTCATATCCTGCTTCTTGTGCAGATCATCGGTATTCTGGTGAATGTGGCAGAAGCGGTTGATTTTCTCCCCCGTCAGGTGAGACGTGGCCGTCAGGAGCTCCTCGTAGTCAGGGTGCGTTGCCAGTTCGAACGTGGCTCCCATGACATTGAATGAAGGTAAAAACTCTTCGTTATCCCGGCCTATTTTCTCACCTCCGTGATACAGATTCCGCTTCATCCTGCTCAATCCTTCGATCCACTGCTCTTTTGTTCTCATGGTCTTTCCTCCTTGTAAGTGCTGCCTCTTACTTTATGACGCGGCGGTTCTGTCTGACTTTCTTCGAAGGCCATTGTCACCACGCGCTTGCTCGATTCACGAGGTACAGATATCCTTCTTCATCCACGCGGGCCGTGTCGCCAGTGTGAAGCCAGCCGTTCTCCAGAATACGTTTCGTTTCTTCATGTCGGTTCAGATATCCCTTCATCACCCCCGGACCCTTGAGAAGCAGCTCACCTGTCCCGCCGGACGGCAGATCCCGAAGCTCATCGTCAACAACACGGGCGCGGCATCCGGGAACGAAACGGCCGACCGACCCCGGTTTTGACGCTATTCCCGATGAACCGGCGGCGCACAGAGGTGCTTCCGGCATGCCGTAAACGTCATATATTTCACCCTTGAATAATTGATGTAATCTTTCCCACCCTTTAGGCGACGGTAAAACCCCCGCGACGATGCAACATGCGGGCGAACCGGGCCGCAGAGACCGGCGCCTGGTGGCGCTGATCAGCGGTTCCAGCATGTCGGGCAGGACATACAGCATCGATCGATGTTCCCTCTCAAGAGCATCAACTATGTTCTCTGCGCTAAATTCCTGAAAAAGCTCGATTGTTTGCCCCTGGTACATCGATATATTCAGCAGGCCGGTGATGCCGTACGGATGACACAGCGGCACTGCACCGAGAACAACCGTGTCCGGATCGCCATCTCCGTTTATCATGCTCCAGGCGCTGCAGATACTCGCGAAGTTGCCGTGGGTCAGCATGACTCCCCGCAGTCCTCCGGTATACAGGACGGTGACTGTATCGTCATCATCAGCCGCGTACAATGGATACTCCGGCCGGTTCGACAGAACGGATTCCAGGTTTATGAATTCGCTTTCCGTGGACACGCCGCGCGCGAGCCGTATGGAAGGCCCTTGTCTGGCTGAAAATACAGTTCGAACGGTTTCCAGGTGAGTCTCGGCGCCGATAAAAATCTTCGGGCTCGTTTCTTCGACGATATGGCTGAGTGTTTCCGGATCTACCGCACAATCAGCAGGAACTTCCACGAGGCCGGCCTTGGCCAGCGCGAAAAACACCGCTATCCGGTCGATGCTGGCGGGCATTACGACAAGCGCCCGGTCACCCGGCTCAAGGCCGAGATCCCTGAGACCATCGGCGAGACGATTCGAGCGGATGTCCAGTTCCCGAAAGGTGATCGTATCGCTTCCGCAACGGACCGCCGTCTTGTTCGGAAACCGTTTCGCCCTTTTGACCAGATATTGCGCGAGGTTCATAATGCAGCGTTCTTTCTTTTACACCCAGCCGACTTTTTCACAGAGGAATATTCCCGTGTTTTTTCCACGGCCGGTTCTTATTGTGGGTTTTCCCTTCCAGCATGCGGAAAGCCTTAATCACCGCCGGCCGGGTATTCCTCGGTTCGATCACCTGGTCCACTAAACCCCGTGCGGCCGCTCGATAGGGATTGGCGAAGTTCCGTTCGTATTCTTCAGTCCTGGCGGCCAGGTCTTCCTTACTCAATCCGCGGAAGATTATATTCGCCGCCCCCGAAGCGCCCATGACGGCTATTTCCGCCGTGGGCCAGGCGATCACCATGTCCGCCCCCGTCTGGCCCGAGCACATGCCAAGATAGGCGCCGCCGTAGGCCTTCCGGACCACCACAGTAACCTTGGGCACCGTGGCTTCCGGGTAGGCGAAGAGCAGCTTCGCGCCGTGGCGGATGATCCCGCCGAATTCCTGTCTCGTCCCCGGAAGATAACCGGGAACATCCACAAAGGTCAGTATCGGAATGTTAAAACAGTCGCAGAAACGGATGAACCGCGACGCCTTGTCCGAAGCGTTGATATCGAGACAACCGGCCATATGCCGCGGCTGGTTGGCGATAATGCCAACGGTTTTCCCGTCAAGCCGGGCAAAGCAGGTGATAATGTTTTTCGCGTAATATGCCTGGCTTTCGTAAATGTTTCCGTCGTCCACCACCAGGGCGATAATCTTCTTCATGTCATAGGGACGGTTGCTCCGGTCCGGAACAATGTCGTCCAGAGCGTCCTCGATACGATCAGGTGAATCGGAAGTTTCAACCACGGGCGCCTTTCCGCGGCAGTTCGAGGGAAGATAACTCAGCAGCCGCCTGATCTGTTCGATACAGTCGGCGTCGCTTTCCGCCACGAAGTGCGCCACTCCGCTGGTCTCGTTGTGGGTCATGGCGCCACCCAGCTCAGTGGCGCCGATCTTCTCGCCCGTGGTCGCCTCGATGACCTGGGGCCCGGTGATGAACATGCGGGCATAGTCCTGCTTCACCATGTAGATGAAATCCATCAGCGCCGGAGAATAGACGGCGCCACCCGCAGACGGGCCCATTATGGCAGTTATCTGGGGTATAAACCCCGAAGCCAGGGTATTCCGGGAAAAAATTCGACCGTACCCCGAAAGCGCGTCCACACCTTCCTGAATCCGCGCGCCGCCTGAATCATTGAGACCGACCACGGGGCAACCCACGTCGATCGCCCTGTCAAGACATTTGACGATCTTGGCGGCGTGCATCTCTCCCAGGGACCCCCCCATGACGCTGAAATCCTGGGCAAAGGCGAACACGCGCCGGCCGTCGACGAGCCCGTGTCCAGTCACGACTCCTTCGCCCGGTGTTTCGACACGATCCATGCCCAGGTCAATGCACCGGTGAGTCACAAAAAGATCAAGCTCTTCGAAAGAACCTTCATCGAACAGCAGCGCCAGCCGCTCTCTCGCCGTGATTCTGCCCGTGGCCCGCAATTTTTCGATCGCCTTCGGTCCGCCGCCGTCTTCCATGCGAAGACGACGGGATTCAAGTTCCGCTATTTTTTCCCTTGTTGTCACCTACTCCCCTCCTTCATGTTCAGGCGCGTCTCCACGCTCTGCCAATTCAATAAGAACTCCGCCGGTCGCCTTGGGATGCACAAAGGCAATCCGGGCTCCCCCCGCGCCGTAACGCGGCTCCTGGTCTATAAGGCGAATCCCGGCGTCTTTCAGCTCTTTCAGGACCTCATCGATATCGTTCACCCGCAGGGCGATATGGTGGATTCCCTCACCCCGTGTTTCGATGAATTTCGCCACCGGGCCGTCGGGCGCTGTCGACTCCAGCAGTTCTATCTCGGTCTCTCCCACAGGAAGAAAGGCCGTCTTCACCTTCTGCTCCGGAACATCCTCCACGCCGGCGAACCTGATGCCGAGCGTTTCATATATTTTTACACCTTCTTCAATACTCCTGACCGCGATACCTACATGGTCAACAGCGCAAATATGCATGGGTTCCCCCTCCTTCCGTTTCGAATCTCTGTTGTTCGGTTTTCATCATTTTTTCGTGATGACTGTTTCAAGCAATTCCCGAGCAGCTCTCGTCGGAGTGATAACCCCCGACTCGATTTTCTTTTTAATCGCCGGCAACAGGGCTTTCGTACCGGCATTTTTGTAGAACCATTCCCGCAGTCCCTCGTCCACCAGGAACCACGTCCATTCAAAGACCTGCTCCCGTCGCCGCGCTTCCAGTTCTCCCGTCGCACCCAGTTTCTCCCGATGGCGCAGGACCACGTCCCACGCTTCGTCGATACCTGTTTTTTCAAGGGCGCTGCACGTCAGCACGGGAGGCTGCCAGTCGGGGGACCTGGGATTGACCAGGTGAAGGGCCGTTTCGTATTCCCGCTGTGCCAGACGCGCTTTCGTCAGGTTATCGCCGTCGGCCTTGTTGATAACGATGGCATCGGCAAGTTCAAGTATGCCCCGCTTGATTCCCTGCAGTTCATCTCCCGCGCCGGGGATCATGAGAACAAGAAAAAAATCGACCATCGAGGCCACCGTCGTTTCAAGCTGTCCCACGCCCACCGTCTCGACGATCACCACGTCGAAGCCGGCCGCCTCGCACGCCAGCATGGATTCCCGGGTCTTTCTGGCCACGCCTCCCAGTGTCTGGCCGGTTGCCGCCGGGCGGATAAAGGCGTTTTCCCGGGCGGAAAGGAACTGCATCCTGGTCTTGTCGCCCATGATGCTCCCACCGCTTATCTTGCTGCTTGGATCGACGGCGATGACCGCGACCTTGTGTCCACGTTCGACCAACATTATTCCCAGCGTTTCGATGAAAGTGCTCTTTCCGCCGCCCGGAACACCTGTGATTCCCAGCCGTATCGCCTTGCCCGTGTGGGGCAACAACCGCTCCACAACATCCAGGGCCATTTCCTGGTGTTCGGGAAGAGAACTCTCCATGAGGGTGATGGTTTTGGACAGGACCAGCCTGTCGGCCGCCAGCACGCCGTCCACGTAATAATCACTGTCTCTTGCGGGCGCCTGCTTCCCCGTTCGCTCAGGACGGGGCGGCTGAACAGGAGACTGACTGGTCACGATTACCGGTTTCCTTTCATGTCAATGACGGTTTTCCAGAATATTGAGAACCTTATTGGCGGACTCGATGATCGACGTGCCGGGACCGAAAATACCAACCACGCCCGCATCATACAGGAACTGATAATCCTTCGGAGGTATAACGCCTCCCACGATCACCATGATTTCTTCTCCTCCGTTTTCGTTCAGCCGGCGTATCAAATCCGGAACCAGTATCTTATGCCCCGCGGCAAGACTCGACACGCCCACCAGGTGTACGTCGTTTTCGACGGCCATTCGGGCGGCCTCTTCCGGCGTCTGGAACATGGGACTGATATCCACATCGAATCCGAGGTCGGCAAACGCCGTGGCCACCACTTTGACGCCCCGGTCGTGGCCGTCCTGACCCATCTTGGTCAGAAGGATCCTGGGGCGTCTGCCCTCGGTTTCCATAAACTGAGCGGCGCGCTTCCGCAAAGACTCGATGACCGTCGTATCACCGTATTCTGAAGCGTACACGCCTGAAATACACAGCGTGGTCGCCACAAATCTGCCGAACACCACTTCGAGGGCGTTCGAAATTTCTCCGACAGTCGCCCGCGCCCGAACGGCGGGAAGAGTCGCTTCAAGCAGGTTTCCACCCGATTCCGCGGCGCGCGTCAGCTCCGCGAGCGTCCGTTCGACCTCGTTGTTGTCGCGCTTCTTCCGCAACTCGGCCAACCGCGCCACCTGTTCGTTACGAATATAGTCTGGTACTTCGCGCACCTCGAAATCGATTTTATCATCCGTCGCGTAGCGGTTAACGCCGATGATCGCTTCGATGCCCTGGTCGATCCGGGCCTGTTTTCTCGCGGCGGCCTCCTCGATGCGCATTTTAGGCATTCCCGATTCAATGGCCTTCGTCATTCCTCCCATCTCTTCGATTTCATCGATGATTTTCTGTGCTTCATCAACAATCATCGTGGTAAGCATCTCGACGTAATACGAACCTCCCAGCGGATCGATGGCATGGCAGACCTTCGATTCCTCCTGGACAATAAGCTGCGTATTGCGGGCGATGTGGGCGGAAAAATCGGTGGGCAGCCCCACGGCCTCGTCAAAGGAATTGGTGTGAAGCGACTGGGTTCCTCCCAGAACGGCGGACATGCATTCCAGCGTGGTTCTTATGATGTTGTTGTAAGGATCCTGTTCGGTAAGGCTCCAGCCGGAGGTCTGGCAGTGGGTGCGCAACATGCTGGACCGGGGGTTTTTCGGGTTGAAGACGCTCATCAGCCGGTGCCAGAGCAGGCGGGCGGCCCGCAGCATGGCTATATTCATGAAAAAGCTCATGCCGACGCCGAAAAAGAATGACAGCCGGGGAGCGAAAGCGTCGATATCCATGCCGGCACGAAGGGCGGCACGCACGTATTCGAGACCGTCAGCCAGGGTGAAAGCGGTCTGGAGCACCGTGTCGGCACCCGCCTCCATCATGTGGTAGCCGCTGATGCTTACCGTGTTGAAACGGGGCATTTCCTTCGAGCAGTAGGCCATGATATCGGATACGATGCGCATGGACGGTTGCGGCGGGTAAATATAGGTGTTCCTCGTCAGGTATTCCTTGAGAATATCGTTCTGGATCGTTCCCGTCAGAAGCTCGCGGGACACGCCCTGTTCCTCGGCGGCAACGATGTAGCCGCCGAGAATGGGCAGTACCGCCCCGTTCATGGTCATGGACACGGACATCCTGTCGAGCGGGATCTGGTCGAAAAGGATTTTCATATCCTCGATGGAATCGACGGCGACACCGGCTTTCCCCACGTCCCCCGCAACGCGGGGATGATCTGAATCATATCCCCGGTGCGTGGGAAGATCGAATGCGATGGAAAGTCCCGCCTGCCCCGCGGCCAGGCTCTTCCTGTAAAATTCATTTGATTCCCTGGCGGTTGAAAATCCCGCGTACTGACGTATCGTCCACGGTCTTCCCGCGTACATGGTCGCCATGGGACCCCGCAGGTACGGCGGCAATCCCGGCAGCGTGTCGGCATGGTCGATCCGCTTCAAATCCTCGGCGGTATAAAGAGGATTCACCCGGATTCCTTCGGGTGTTTCCCACACGATGGAGTCAAGTATTCGTTCCCGCAGTTCCTTTTTCGCTTTTTCTTCCCATGCGTCCTTCTGGGGATGTTTCACCATAGCAGATCCCTCGTCCCGTTACAGTTTGTGATGTTCTCGCAAAACCAGGCCGAACCTCCCGGTTCAACCCACCCATTCCCATATGGCCGCTGCTCCCTGCCCGTGACCGACGCACATGCTTTCAACGGCATAGTGCGCTCCGTAATAGGGCATTTCATTCATGAGCGTAACGGCAATTCGCGTTCCCGTGCATCCCAGGGGGTGGCCCAGCGAAATCCCGCTCCCTCGGGGATTGAGTAGTTCATGATCGCGGATTCCCAGGAGTTCCGTGCAATACACGGCCTGGGAAGCAAAGGCCTCGTTGACCTCCCAGATACCGATCTGGTCCATAGTCATGCCGGCATGTTGTAACACCTTCGGAACCGCGACGGAAGGCCCGATTCCCATGTAAGCGGGATCGACGCCTACCGCCACGTAGTCAACGAGACGCATCTTCGGTGTCCATCCCATTTCCCTGCACTTCTCCTCACTCGCTATAATAACGCAGGCCGCCGCGTCATTCACCTGGCTGGAGTTTCCCGCCGTCACCGTGGCCGCTTCGTCGTCCATGAACACCGTCTTGAGCCCGGCAAGAGTCTCCATGGTCGTTTCCGGCCGAATACCCTGGTCACGATCCACGACCATATGTTTCGTCCCGTCGCCGTCCGGCACGTCAGCCTCGATCGGCAGTATTTCATGTTTAAAATGACCTTCTTCAGTTGCCTTGTGGGCCTTTGCGTGGCTTTCCACGGCCATCTGGTCCTGTTTTTCACGGCTGATCCCGTATTTCCGGGCCACCATCTCGGCCGTGTACCCCATGGATACCATGCGGGGATCGGTGAATTCTGCGAGACGGGGATTCGGATCAGCTCCCGTTCCCATGGGCACATGGGTCATATGTTGAACACCGCCGGCAATGATCAAGTCGGCCCACCCCATGGATATTGTGGCGATGGCGCTGGCTATGCTCTGCAATCCCGACGCGCAGAACCGGTCGATCGTGCATCCGGGAACGCTGTGGGGAAGACCCGCCACGATGCCGGCATACCGTCCGATGTTTGATCCCATATCCTTCACCAGGGCCGTGCCGCCGAGAATCACGTCGTCAATGTCTTCCTTGCAGTCGGAAAGGCCGGTCCGACGGATCAACTCATTGATAACCATGGCCGCCAGGTCGTCCGCCCGGACGTTGGTAAACCAGGACCGCTTACCCGCGCGGGCCACGGCACTCCGCACTCCATCAACAACATAAACCTCTTTCATACAGCTCCTCCTGAACCATCTTTATTGTTGCACGCATCACGTCGTAACAAAATCACGTCAGTCGACAATCAGCGCTTCTTCCGGACAGTCAACGCAGATCGTATCCTCAGCTTCCAGCAGCTCCGTCGCCAGGGCCGTTTGAGGAAGCACGCGGTTGGCCCAGTAGCGCGCGGCTGCCACCTTTCCCAAGTAAAAGGGACGATCAAAATGATCTTCAGACAGCTCGGCGATCCGGGCCTGGGCTATCACGGCCTGCTCCATCAGACACTGGGCCACCTGTACCTGGGCACAAATTGTCATGGCGCTGACAGCGTTGGACGGGATCAGCCGCCTTTTCTCTTCGAACTGGTCATACCAGCCCGCAAGCCGCTCGCGAACCCGTTCAACACAATTGTAACCCTCGCCGAGACGCTTCATCTCAGCCTGGAACTGCGGATGGTCACTGTGTTCATCGATAAAATCTTTGATGGTCTTCATCCAGTCGGCAAAAACGGCGCCCTCGTTCATTCTCATCTTCCGGCCCACCAGGTCGTTGGCCTGAATGAACGTCGTTCCTTCCCAGATAGTAAGAATTTTTGAATCGCGGAGATATTGCTCGACCGGATACTCGCGGGTGTACCCAACGCCCCCCAGCACCTGTATGGCCTCGGCTATTGCGGCAAGACTCGACTCGCTTCCGAAACCCTTGACCAGCGGCATGAGTACCGCCGCCAGCCCCCCGTAGCGCTCCGCTTCCGCCTTGTCGGGCGAGTTGGCTTCAATATCGAGATAATAAAAACTCTTGAAGATCATGGCCCGGACGCCTTCGGTGACAGCTTTCATATCCAGAAGCATGCGCCGTATATCCTCGTGCTTGATGATGGGAACCCGTTCACCGCCCTTCTCGCCGAAAGTTCGCCCCTGAATGCGCTCCGTGGCGAAACGGGACGCAAAACTGTAGGCGGCTGCCGCCTGGGTGTTTGAATTGTGCCCCGTGCCGATGCGTGATTCGTTCATCATGTTGAACATCATGGCCAGACCGCGCGAGCGGCCTTTTTCGTTGGGCGGGGGACCAACCATGATCCCGTAACAGTCGTCGTTTTCGCCGAAATTCAAAAGGGACGTGGCGTGGCCCTTCAATCCCATCTTGTGTTCCAGCCCGACGGTGATCACATCGTTGAAAGCGCCAAGCGAACCGTCGTCGTTAACCCGGTATTTCGGCACGATATACAGCCCCAGACCGGCCGTACCGGGAGCACCGCCCTCGGGCCGCGCCAGGACCATGTGGATCGTGTTTTCACAGGTTCCCGCATCGCCGGCCGTTATAAACATTTTTGTTCCCTTGATTTTCCATACCCTGGGATCATCGGTGGGGAAGGACCGCGTTGTCGAATCTCCCACGTCGGACCCGGCATTGGGCTCCGTGAGACACATGGTTCCCTGCCAGTCGCCGCTCAACATCTTCGTCAGGTACCGCTGTCGATCTTCATCGGTCCCGAACTTGATAAGCAGATTCGCCGCGCCGCTTGTCAACTTTATGTATGACGTAATGGCGGGGCACGCCGCCGTGTTCATCTCGAAAAGGGCCTTGTAAAGAATAAGGGGCATTCCCCCTTCAAGCTCCACACATTCACTGGTTGATCCCCACCCGTTTTCCTGCAGAAATTTGTACACCTCGGCAAATCCTGTCGGGGGCGTCACCGTTCCATCCTTCAATACGGACCCCTCGGCATCTCCCACTGCGTTAATGGGATTCACCACCTCCCGCGCGATACGATAGCCTTCGTTCAGGTACATGTCGACATCGTCAAGGCTGAAATTATCCCTGAATCGATCGAATGCGAGCACCTTTTCCGTGGGAAGCCACTCTTTCAGTATAAACTGCAGTTCTCTCAGATTGTATTTGAATTCCACAGAACATCCTCCTCACTCTTTCATTTCCGGTACTATTGATTGCATGTTGAAATGGAGAACCCGGCCCGACCGGAATAAAAACATCAATCACCGTCGTACCGCTGTTCTTCGAAAAAATTTCGACGTAATCCGAATATGATAGAACGACTCGAAAGACAATAGGGATTAAGTGGCGGTATAATAGGGGTAAAAAGCAGGCATTAAGAAAGCGACAGAAGATACGATCTCAGGTTGGCCCGCGTGTTGGTGAAACCCATTTTGGTTCGTATATTGTTTCGATGGAAATCAATGGTGCTCGTGGCCAGGTTAAGAACCGCCGCAATCTCCTTGGTCGTCTTTCCTTCTTTGATAAGATTGGCGATCTGAATTTCCTTGGGTGTCAGGTTGAAATCATTAAGCGTCATGTTCCTGAAAAACGGCGATACGATATTGTTGAGATTTGCCTCGATGATGTTGAAATAGGTTTCCTGAAGTTCAGTCAGGTGCGTGGTTTTTATCTTCTCCAGGAACGGTAGCACCAGCTCCCTCACGTTTGACAGGACATCCCGCTCCAATTCTATTCGGTCTTCCTCTCGGTGTTTCAGCAGAACTTTGAGCGCCGTATTGGCCTCCGCGAGATACTGGGCGTTGACCTTCAATTCCTGTTCACGTTTTCTCAAGGCCTCCTCGGTCATTTTTCTACTCGTGATGTCCCTGACGACAATACGGAATCCCGACGGCTTTCCCGAGCTGTCGCGCATGAGAGACGCGGCAAGTTCGCGGGTCTGTTTTGTCCCGTTTTTACCAAGAATCTCGTAATCGAAAAGCTCCGCCCGCTCGCCGGTTCGGTAGATGGTGTTGAATATCTGGAACATTGTCTGTGCCGTCTCGGGCGCCATGTAGTCACGGTAACTTGTCCCCAGCAGTTCTTCACGCGACATGTTGAACATGGCGCAGGCGGCATTGTTCACAAAAGTATACTTGCCCGCGAGGTCCACCTCCATGTACCCTTCGCTGATGTTTTCGAGAATCGTTCGGTACTTTTCCTCGCTTTCACGCAGGTCGGCTTCGGCCTTTTTCCGCTTCGTAACATCCCGGGCTACCGCCCTGAAACCGACCGGGTTGGCCGCGGGGTCCCTCATCAATGAAACGGAAAGTTCCCGCGTAATAGTCTGGCCGTCTTTTCGAATAATCTCATCATCGAAAAGTTCCTCCGATGTGCCCGTTCGATACACCCTGTTGAACATGCGAAAGGCCTTTTCCGCCGTCTCGGGGGTATAATTTGTCTTGTAACTGGCGTTGATTATTTCATCCCGATTTTTTCCAAGCATGCGGCACATGGCGTCGTTCACGAAGGTGTAATTGCCGGCGAGGTCGACTTCCAGGTAGCCTTCTTCGATGCTTTCAAGGATTGAACGATATTTGTATTCACTTTCCCGCAACGCTTCGAGAGCCGCCTCTCGCTGAATTTCCGCCTCGCGCCTTCTTTTCTCGGCACTCTCCAGTTCCCTGACGCGGTCTTTCAGGTGTTCTACATCCTTCTGCGACCTCCGGCGGTCCTGTTGTCTTTCTTTCACTGGAAATCCCTCCTGACATGTTGGTGTACACCGCCAAAAGTGGATCACTGAATAGGAGTATTACCCTAATGGTGTACCCATGATAATCCCTTATTGTTTTTAACACACCTCTAGTTTAGGTAGCAACGAGCATTTTGAGATTTACTGGAATTTGTTCTTCTGCAATACTTTGCGCCCAGCTTGCGCGCCTCCGGAAAAAGGAAGCTCCTGGCTGCTTCCGGGCGAACACACACCCGGAAAACAGCTGCAGCTCCTTGCCCCCGGCGGAATAATCATTTATAGATTGGAGCAACGGCTTGGCTGGAGAACATATTTTACAGAGCATACAGGAGGCAGACAGAAGCGATGACTGGTTTTGACACGGATTTTGCCCTGACCATCGCGATCGGCGGGTTGGGCGTGGTGTTTCTCATCCTGATTGTGTTGTCGTTCGCCATCGGCATCACGCGGCGATTCTCTGAGTGGATAGACAAGAAGCAGGCGTCGGGGAACAATTAA
>LQBH01000001.1 GCA_002030015.1 delta proteobacterium MLS_D | reverse complement strand
TTCGTCGTGGTTGACGCGCCGAAGGGCGTCGCGCCCGACCGCTGAATGCCCGTGTTCATGTACGCCTCATTGTCGAAGCAGACATAGAGCAGATCATGCCCTCGCTCCATGGTCCCCGACAGGGCCTGCAGCCCTATATCGAAGGTTCCCCCGTCGCCGCCTATGCAGACAGTTTTCACGTCCCGGTCATCGATCTTGCCCTTCCGCCGAAGAACTTTCAGGGCCGCCTCGATACCGGCGCCGACCGACGCGGAATTGGGAAAGGCAACGTGAATCCAGGGAAGCTCCCAGGCCGTCGTGGGATACATGCTCGAGACGACTTCCATACATCCCGTCGCGTTGACAATGATGGTGTCCTTGCCCAGGGCCTTGCACATGAGCCGGATGGCCAGCGCTTCGCCGCATCCCTGGCAGGCACGGTGTCCCGGACTAAAATATTCTTTTTTGTCCGTAAGCTTCGGGGCGTACAGATCAAAATTTTCGACTATATTCATGATCCCCTCACTCCGTATATTTCGTAATCTTCTTTGGGTTTCGTCTTCAGTGCCTTTTGGGCTTTCCCGATGATTTCTACGAAATCTTCGACGCGGACATCCCTGCCGCCCAGACCGATGATCTCGTTCATGACAAAGGGTTTGTCGGGTTCATTGTACAGCGCGGACCGTACTTCCGAAAAGGCGGGACCGCCCGGCCCCCCGAAGGAAACGGCCCGGTCGAGCACCACCAGCACCTTGACACCTTTCACGGCCTTTTTTAAATCCTGGAAGGGAAAGGGTCGCCAGAGGCGCAGTTTCAAGAGTCCGACGGGAACGCCCTGCTTCCTCAGCTCGTCCACGGCCACTTCGGCCGTCTCTCCCATGGACCCCATGCTGACAAGCGCGATTTCCGCGCCTTTCATTCTGCATGACTCGATGGGTTCGTAGGTACGACCGAATTGCTGTTTCCATTCCTTCCAGACATCGAGAATGACCTTCCTGGAGTTTTTCAACACCTCATCTTTTGCTTTCATCGACTCGTTGAATATATCCGGAAGCCCCAGAGTGCCCATGGACACGACTTTGTCGGGATGAAGCGTCGCCAGGGGCTTGAAAGAAGGCAGGAATGAGTCCACTTCGGCCTGGTCGGGCATTTCCATGGGCTCGACAACGTGGGTAAGCTGAAATCCATCCAGGTTCAGGTTCACCGGCAGCATGACGTCGCGGTGCTCGGCGATCTTGAAAGACTGGATGGCCATGTCGATCACTTCCTGGCCGTTATTGGCGAACATCGATATCCAGCCCGCGTCCCGCTGGTACATGACGTCGCTCTGGTCGTTCCATATGTTGATCGGCCCCGACAGAGCGCGGTTGCCGATGATCATGACAATGGGAAGCCGCATGGCCGAAGCGATGGGTATGATTTCCGTCATGTAAGCCAGGCCCTGCGAACTGGTAGCCGTGAAAGCCCTTGCGCCGGCCCCGGAAGCGCCGCAACAGGCGCTCAGAGCCGTGTGTTCCGACTCCACGCAGATAAACTCGGCATCCAGCCGCCCGTCGGCCACGATATCGGAAAGATGCTCCGGAATGTGGGTGTTGGGGGTTATGGGATACGCCGCGATTACCTCGGGACGGCACAGTGCGACCGCTTCGGCGGCGGCGAGCGCTATTTCCATTCCTATTCGTTTCGACATCTGCTATCCCTCCTCGACCATTGTTATAGCGCCGGGCCAGCATTCATGAGCACAGATTCCACAACCCTTGCAATAATCGAGATCGGCGTGAAAATAGCCTCGTTCGTCCTGGGAAATACAACCCTCGGGACAGAAAATGTAACAGACGCCGCAGCGAATGCACTTGCTCTCGTCAAAAACGGGTCGATCAGCCCGCCAGGAACCGGTCTGGTATTCCCGGGCGCTTCCCGGTCGAAATACCATTAAGCCGGGATTAACGTCCTGCCAGCCTTCCGGCCATTTCTTCTTTTTTTCCATTGGATTTCACCCTTGCAATCGTTTACGCTGCTTTCGAAAATTTCAATTCGTTATAAGCTCTCGTCATGGCCTTGATGTTCCGCGGGGCCAGGCGGCCGAACCTGTTTTTCAGAGGGGTCTCAGCCGATTCTATTTTTACCAGCTTCGTCGCCCGCATGAGGGCCCCCAGCATGGTGGTGTTGGTAATCGGCACGCCCAGTTCTTCGCGGGCGATATGCGCCGCGTCAACCGTGGCAACGGTTCCTTTGAAGCCGGTCTTCTTCGCGACCTCCGCGGGACTCTCGACGGTGTTGACGATAAGAATGCCGTCGGGTTTCAGTCCCTCGATCACGTTGACCGTGCTCATGAGGCTGGGATCGAGTACAACCACCACGTCCGGTTTATAAATACCCGACCTGACCTTGATCCGTTTGTTGTCGATCCGGTTGAAGGCCGCTACCGGCGCTCCCCGCCTTTCGGGACCGAAACTGGGAAACCCCTGGGCGAACTTGCCTTCTTCAATAGCCGTCAGCGCGAACATCTCGACCGATGTCACCGCTCCCTGACCACCCCGTCCGTGCCACCGTATTTCAACCATACAGAAAATCTCCCTGCGCTTTATTAAAAAAGTCCATATAAATAATATAGGCACCCCTGTCAACAAAAGTTTCTAATAAAATACCCTCGTTCCTTCAACAGAGCGCGCCCGCACGCGCGTAACCGGCAGAAAACCCGTAGCTCAGAAAGCTTTGCGGAACCCCTTTAATTGTCATACCGGAACAGGCCGGCTGTAGTACCCGTAAGAGTGAATACGGGAAACGATTGATAATACTGGATCCCGGTTTTCACCGGAATGACAATAATGGGGGTTTTGTGTAGTTATGCGAAGGTCCGGGATCAGCGATCGACGCACGCACGGACTACGGCGCGTCACGATTGACTGTCTCATACAGATCCCCGCCCACGCAGTCATTGATGACAACGAGCGGGAACTCGACAACGGTCAATTCCATCATTGCCTCGGGACCCGCGTCTTCACAGGCGACAATCCGCGCCGAACGGACTGTCCGCGACAGGAGCGCCGCCACGCCGCCCGGAGCCCCGAAATACACGGCGCCACACCGACTCATCGCATCGCGGACCTCGCGGGAACGACTCCCCTTGCCGATCATGGCCCCGAGTCCTCTTTCAAGGAGCATCGGCGTGTAACGATCCATGCGTCCGCTCGTTGTCGGGCCGATTGAACCGATGACACGACCCGGCGGAGCGGGGGTCGGTGCGGCATAGAAGAGTACCGCGTTGTCAAGATCAACCGGAAGGTCCCGGCCGGCCGTCACCGCCTCGTACATTCTCTTATGTGCCACGTCCCGACCCGTCAGGACGGTGCCGGTGAGCAGAACGCGGTCCCCCGCCCGAAGGGTTCGGCGAACCCGTTCGTAAAGAGGCGTATGAATTATAACAGGCTGTTTCATTGGCTTCGATTCTGTGAAAAAAGTCGCCGCCGGCGTCGCAGACTCAGGCGCTTTGCAACACCCGGCGTTTATTTTTTTATATATTTATATAATTGTTTCCCGGTGTCGTGCCACGTGGCATTGAATGTTCACCGCCACGGGCAGTGACGCGATGTGGCAGGGAATCATGTCGACGTGAACGGCAAGCGCGGTGGTCGTACCGCCGTACCCCTGCGCCCCGATGCCGAGCGCGTTGATTTCGTCCAGGAGTTCCCGCTCGAGCGTCGCCAGGCGCGGATCCTTTTCATTGGGACGCCCCGGTGAACGCGCAAGGGTTTTTTTCGCCAGGAGAGCTGCCGCCTCCATGCTGCCCCCGATACCCACACCAACGATGATCGGTGGACAGGGATTGGGACCGGCCCGTCGGACCGTCTCTACAATATACCGTTTGATTCCTTCCTCGCCTGCTGAGGGGGTAAGCATTTCCACGGTACTCATGTTTTCGCTGCCGCCGCCCTTGGGCATCACGAGAAGATGCAACTGGTCGCCCGGCACGATTTCAACATGAATCACGGCCGGGGTGTTGTCACCGGTATTCGTCCTCGTCAGGGGGTCACAGACGGATTTTCGAAAGTATCCTTCCCCGTAAGCCCGGCGTACACCTTCGTTGACAGCGTCGACAAGATGCCCGCCCACCAGGTGCACATCCTGCCCGATTTCAATGAATACAACCGCCAGCCCCGTATCCTGGCAGAGCGGCAGCAACTCACGGCGGGCTGCGTCGATATTTTCAACGATCTGATCGAAGGCCCATCGTCCCAGTTCGGAATCTTCGGCATCCCGGGCGCCTTCGATAACGGCCCTCACGTCGGCGCCAAGCGTCCAGTTGGCCTCGAGAAAGAGCTCCCTCACCCTGTCGGCGACGAGAGAAACAGGTATTTCACGCAGAGAACCCATGAACGGACCTAGACCCCCCGCCGAAATTCTATGGCCTTCGCCATCGTCATTTTATCGATGTATTTAAGATTACCGCCCAGAGGAACGCCGAGAGCTATCCTGGTCACCGTCACATTTATTTCCTGGAGAATCCGCTTAACGAGCAGTGCCGTCGTTTCCCCCTGGACGCTTGGATTTGTCGCAACAAGTACTTCCCGCACGCCGTCTTCCCGTACGCGGCGTACCAGGTCGGCCAGGTGCAGTTGTTCGGGACCGATGCCGTCGGCGGGAGACAGCACGCCGTGAAGCACGTGGTACGTTCCTTTAAAACCTCCGCTCTCCTCGATGGCCACCAGGGAATCCGTGTCTTCGACCACGCAGATGATACCGCGGTCCCGCGATTCGTCACGGCAGACATCGCAGAGATCCTGCTCCGCCAGGTTATAGCAGACGCGGCACAGGGTGATCTTTCTTTTTACTTCCAGAATGGCATCTGCAAGCCGTTCCATGTCGGGCGCGGACGATTGCAGCACGTACGCGGCCAGCCGGGCCGCCGTCTTTTCTCCGATACCCGGAAATTTGCTGAATTCGCCGATCAGCCTCCTGATCGGCAGAGGATACCCGCTCATGTCGTCTTCTTTCTTCCCGAACCGGCGCTACGGGCCGGCAGGGGCGAACCGTTCTTTCAACCGATGCTACATCAGGCCCGGTATATTCATTCCCCCCGTGACCTTCGCCATTTCTTCGCGCGACATCTCCTGGGCCTTGCGAATACCTTCGTTGACCGCGGCTGTTACAAGATCCTGGAGCATTTCGATATCATCGGGACTAACCACGTCCCGTTCTATCTTCAGCGATTCCAGCTCAAACTTGCCGTTTACCACCGCCGTCACCATGCCGCCTCCGGACGACGCTTCCACTGTTCGCTTTTCCAGCTCTTCCTGTATCTCAAGCATTTTCGCCTGCATCTGCTGGGCCTGTTTCATCAGTTTTCCAAAGTTCTGTGACACCCTCCACCTCCTTACGAATGTTTTTCCTTGATTCTCACATCCCGGACTTCCGCTCCTTCGAAAGTATCCAGCACTTTCTGCACCATGGGATGCCGCAGGGCTTCACTCTTGAGTTCTTCAATCGGGCGTTTACCACCGGCATTGCCGTTCGCCCCGTTTCCCTCGTGCCGGCCGTTCATTTCTTCTATGTGAACTGTGACGTCACCTCCCGCGCACTCCGACGCCACGCGGTTCATGAGCTCACGCGCTTCGGGTTCTCGCAGGTTGTCCAGAAAGACAAACCCTCGAGGAAAACCTATTTTTATAATTCCCTCCCCGGCCGCAAGGAAGACACCTCCCGACATTTTGGAAAAAAGAATGGGGTTCTCCTGCTTCAACCGTTTTCGGAAAAGCTTCCACAACCGGTCCTCTCCCGCGTCGCCTTGCCGATCAACCGGTTCTTCTTCCGGCGGAGGCGGTTCCTCCGGCATCGACGTTTTTTCCTGCGTTCCAGGACTCGCGGGCGATGTGCCGACCGGGCTCCTGCCGGAACGCAGGCGCGACTCGAGGGCCTCGAGACGACTGATCATCTCATCGACGGGTATGACCGGTTCCAGGGTAGCCATTTTCACAAGAAGATACTCGAAGTACAGCCGTGGATCGGATGCCCTTCGCATGTCCTCGTCTCCCGCCAGGAGCATTCCGAGAAGACGCCCTGCCACCTCGACCGAAACCGTTTCGGTCCGGCGACGCAATTCCCCCCGCTCGTCTTCGGTGAATTCTGCCAGAAGTTCGTCGTTCTTCGACACGTGCGCCGTCATGAGACCCATCAAGGAGCGGGTAAACGTCTGATAAAACCGGCGAATGTCCTCGCCCGCGAAGTACATGTCGTTGACAATTTCAAGGCATGATCCGGCCCTGCCCTCCAGCACAGCCTGCAACATGTCCGATACGTACCTGCGGTCGGTAATGCCGAGTACGGTTTCAATGTCGCCGTCTTCGATCGTTTCTCCGGCGTAGGAAATAACCTGGTCGAAGAGACTCTGGGCGTCACGAAGGCTTCCCGCGCCTCCCTGGGCGATCAGCGCGAGTCCCCGGGGGCTGATGGTAATATTCAGCTTTTCGGCGATGGCAGTGAGGTTTTCAGTAATCTGACGGATGGATATGCGTTTGAAATCGAAGTGCTGGCACCTGGACAGGATGGTGGGCAAAACCCGGTGAATTTCCGTCGTGGCGAATATGAAAATGACGTGAGGCGGGGGCTCTTCAAGCGTCTTCAGGAGTGCGTTGAATGCCTCCTTCGTGAGCATGTGCACTTCGTCGATAATGTAGATTTTGTAACGGGATGAAACCGGGGCAAACCTTATATTTTCTTTCAGTTCGCGGATTTCGTCTATGCCGCGGTTCGAAGCGCCGTCGATTTCCCGCACATCGATGGAAACACCGTCCCGGATTTCACGGCAACTGGCACACTGGTCGCAGGGTTCTTCCGTCACCCGCTCGCTGCAGTTGAGAGCCTTCGCCATGATCCTGGCAACCGTCGTTTTGCCGGTGCCGCGGGGACCGCTGAAGAGATACGCGTGGGCCGTCCTGTTCATTCGAATAGCGTTTCTCAGCGTTGTCACCACGTGATCCTGACCGACCACTTCACCGAATTTCTGCGGTCGGCAGGAACGGGCCAGAACGACGTATTCCATGCGAAAACGGCTCCTGTAATCTTATGCACTGACGGCCGGGCGACCCCGGAGCAAACGCCGGAAACGCTACCGCTGCTTCCTTCCGGATCTGACGGGGTTTACGATCCGTCGTTCCCCGGGACCCGGCCATCATTGCCAGATGAAAATAATGGCGGAGAGAGGGGGATTCGAACCCCCGGTACACCTTTGTGGGCGTACACACGATTTCCAGTCGTGCTCCTTCAGCCGCTCGGACATCTCTCCATGATACTTACGCGCCCGCCGGATGGCCTTTTTCACATGCCGGCGGGACGGCGCAAATCGAACATAAATGGCGGAGAGGGGGGGATTCGAACCCCCGTGAGGGCTTTTGGCCCCCAAGTCGATTTCGAGTCGACCCCGTTACGACCACTTCGGTACCTCTCCGAGTACAATCGAACTTGGTTTCATACTCTTTTCCGGCGGAAAAATCCACTCATAATTTCCCCGCATTCACGCTCAAGGACGCCGCCCCGCGTGTCTGCCGCATGATTAAGCTTCCCGTCATCAAAGAACCGGTAAAGCGAACGCACAGCGCCGCCTTTCGGGTCTGGCGCGCCGTAGACAACCCGGCTGATCCGGGCCTGTATGATTGCCCCGGCACACATAACGCAGGGTTCAATGGTAACGTAGAGCGTCGTTCCCGGCAACCGGTAATTGCCTTCCCTCAAGGCCGCGCGGCGGATGGCGCAGATTTCGGCGTGAGCCGTGGGATCGTTAAGCGCAATAGAACTGTTCCGCCCCCTGGCGAGCACGGTCCCGTCGCGGACGATCACGGCGCCGACGGGCACTTCTCCCTGATCGCGAGCCGCCCGGGCTTCCTCCAGTGCCATCGTCATAAAACGTTCGTCGTCGTTCATTCTTTTCGATTTTTCTCGACCGTTGACCTCCAGCCGGACAGGTAACCGCCGGACTCCACCGGAAATCACCTTGCCATGGAAACGGTCTTTCGTTATGATCCGGTTCTGGATCGCGCCGCCATGGATTCAAACAGAAAAACGTATATACTAGCCGTTGTTCTGTCGCTTGCCGGTCACGGGCTCATTCTTGGGCTCGCCGGGTCGTTCCCTGCGGGGAAAACAGGCAACGTCGAACCACCCGACGTCATAACCGTCCACCTGGCGGATTCGCCGCACAGCCAGGCGGCACCGCATATCCTCGAAGCGGAACATAACACAGCTTCGAGGCCCTTGTCGACCGGATCCTCGAACGAGGGTGCCTTCGTCCCGGACGGAGATATCGGCCTCCAGGACGACGGGGAATACCGCGCATACCTGCTCCGGTTGCGTGAACACATCGACCGGCACTGGCCGTATGCGGGCGGAACTTCTCCCGGAAAATCGTCCCGCACGACAGTGATCGCGTTTTCGATCATGTCCGGGGGACATTGTAAAAATCCCCGGGTGATCCGCTCATCGAGAAACGAAACCCTGGACGGCATGGCGCTGGAGGCCGTCCGGCGAGCGGCCCCCTTTGAACCGATACCGGAACAATACCGGCTGGAACAGATTAACGTGTTCGCCGAATTCAGCTATCAGAACAACCTGGAAGCGAAAACTCATGAATAACGAATCGAAAATCGTACTTCACACGGGCGTGGCTCACTTTTTGACCCACTTTTATGAAATCGCCTTTCCTTCCCTGGCAATTCCGCTGACACTTTCCCTCGGGATGGACCTGCCGGACGTGTTGAAACTGGGATTTTTCATGTACCTGCTCTACGGAGTCGCGGCCCTTCCCGCGGGATTCGTCGCCGATCGACTCGGTAACAGGCGAAGCCTGGTGGTATTTTTCCTGGGTATTGGCGTCGCTTCCATCATCACGGCGTTCGCCTCGACGGCCCGCTCCATGACCCTGTCGCTCGCGCTGATCGGCCTTTTCGCCAGCATATATCACCCGGCGGGCATGGGCCTCATATCGGGATGCGTCAGAAAGCGCGGCATGGCGCTGGGAATTAACGGCGTCGCGGGAAACGCTGGATTCGTCATCGCTCCCTTCATGGCGGGTTTCATAAACTGGATCGCCGGGTGGCAGGCGGTTTACCTGATCATGGGCGGGCTTTCACTTGCCTGGGGCGTCGTACTGGCCAGGTCGGCGATCAACGAAACGTCGGTGCACCGTGACCCGCCGTCGTCGACGAACGGCGTCCGCCGGAACGACACGGTGAAATATTTCCTGGTGCTCTGCGTCATCATGACCCTCTCAGGTCTCGCGTATAGGGCGAACACGGTCGTCCTGCCGGCGTACCTGGAACTCAAGGCCGACTTTCTCTGGAATTTTCTGAACTCGCTTCACGCCTCGCTTTTTACGGAAGCCAGGACCATGGCCGCCACCTTTCTGGCATCGATTATTTTCACCGTCGGCATGTTCGGCCAGCTCCTGGGAGGAAGACTCGCCGACCGGCACGATCTTCGGTTCTTATATTTCGCCTTTCACCTGGCCAGCCTTCCCTTCGTGATTCTTATGGGTATTTTGAGCCAGCAGGCCCTTATCATCGCCGCGGGAATTTATATTTTCTTCGCGCTGGGAATGCAGCCCATCGAAAACAGCCTGGTCGCCGCATTCACCCCGGCCCGGTGGAGAAGTACGGGATACGGTATTAAATTTATTCTCACCTTCGGCGTGGGTTCAGTCGCCGTGTATTTCGCCGGGTGGATTCAGCAGGCCTGGAGTCTGTCGGCGGTTTATTTTTTCATGGGCGGGATCATCAGTGTATTTCTGCTGCTTATACTGGTGCTCATCCGAATCTCAAAAGACAGGGACGTCACCAACACCGCTGTCGAATACGACGAAAAACAGCCCTGAACATCTCGTTTTGCGTAACGGACTGCCGCGGCAACGCCTCAATAATATAATTATTATTTTTGTCCCGGCATCGGCGCCCGGTCGGGCGCGTCGGTGATGACGGCGTCAACGCCCATGTCAAAAAACCGGGCCATGTCGCGAGGATCGTTCACGGTCCATACATGAACCGAAAGGCCCCGCCGAAGGGCCGCCCGCACGAAGCCGGCCGTAACCACCTGAATTCCCCGGAATCGTTCGGGAACCTGGAGCGCCTCGTAGCATGGCGAGATGATCTTTTCCAGGCGCAGTTTTTCCGCCAGCCAGAACAGGAACACCTCGCTCCGCCCGGCGGATGTGGCGACGCCTGAAAACCGCGATCTGAATATTTTCAGCACCGGCGAGTAAAAGGAAGCGACCATGGTCAGATTGTGACGCGCGTATTTTTGGACAAGTTCACCAACGGAAAGAACAAGCGCGGAATCTTTCTCCTTGATTTCCAGTACTATGCGGGCCCCGGGAAACGCCTGGAATACTTCCTCCAGACTCGGAATAACACAACCTTTCCCCCTCCAGGGTGTAACACCCGGCTGGTCCGGTTTCTCCCAGCGCCAGCCCGCGTTAAGCCGCCGCAGTTCCGCAAAACTATACTCCCTGACACGTCCCGTCCCGTCGGTGGTCCGGTCAACGGTCTCGTCGTGCATGATAACGGGGATGCCGTCCGCCGTTAAACGGGCATCCATCTCCAGTATGTGAACGCCCCTGTCGAGAGACCGCTCAAATGCCGGCAACGTGTTTTCGGGCCACAGGAGCGCGGCGCCCCGATGGGCCGCCACCCATCTTCCCCCGGCGGGCAGGTCGCGGAAAAAGGGATGGTCAGAACGACGTTGTTGTAATCCTTGAAAATTCTGCAAAAGACTGTTTCCTCTATCAGCGTGCTGACGCGTCCTTCGGAAAAACAGCCCCCTACTGCCGGAAGGAAGGGTACCCCGGTGCGTCATGATTGATTGTCTTTGCAACAGACCGGCGGCTGAGCGGCCGCATCCGCCGAAACGGCGCGGCCGCTGGACTATGTATGTTCAACGGGTCCACTGCCTCGCAAAACACCCGCCGTTATCTCTTGACAACCAGCACCGGGCAGGACGCCTTCCTGACGAGATTGTAGGACACGGACCCGAGCAGCACGGCGGGAAAGGTGTCGGCCTTCCCGCGCGCGCCGATAACGATCAGGGACGCATCCTCTTCTTCTTCCACGCGCAGGATTTCCTTGAAGGGGTCTCCCTGCTCGAGCCTTATGGTCACCTTGAATCCCAGATCGTGCAGTTCCTTTTCAATTTTCTGCAGTTCCTTCCGGGCCTTGACTTCCAGTTCGTCCACGATATCGGCGATGTCTTTCGTGGCAAACCGGGACAAGTCGCTGAGGCCGCGACGGTCAATGATGTGCAGCAGCACGACTTCCTTCGCCCCGGCCTCTTTCAGCTTCCTGACGAACCCGAGCGCGCGGACCGCCTCCGTGGAGAAATCCGTCGGATATACTATTTTTTTAAACATTCCCTCCTCCTCTTTTCGTGTCACGGTGACCGGACCAGCCCCTGCCGATCCCTCCCGCCTTCTCCCCATCCGGACCACCACTCCGTTCAGGGCATCCCCCCGAAAAAGGCGGACCGCTCTTTTCTATTTTTCGGCCGTGACGGGAATGCTCGCGTACGACTCATCGTAGTCGGGCATGGGGACTTCGTCATCAGCGGACACAAGACTTCCGTAAACCGGATTGTCCTGCCATCCGTCAATGTGAGCGGCCCGTTTCGCCGCCGCCTTGAGCCGATCCCAGTCGGCGCTTCCGTAAAGGAACATCTGCTGTGCCGCCATGGATCCCTCGCCGTGAATCGTATCGATCTGCCAGTAACTGCCGGTCATGTCCTTGATCAGCCTCATGACCCGCAACCTGTCTTCCGTGGAAACACCGTCCCGGGCACTCAGGTATTTGTCGATGTACGGCTGAATTTCAGGATTCCGCCAATCCCGGTAACAGGGCGCGGTGGTGCTGAGCCCCCCTGCTATATCCTGCATATTCTGGCACATCTGGTGAAAATTGCTGGCGAAGGTGTACTTGGCCGAATTGATGGACATCCGGTTGGGCATGGCGACATCATGGCCGAATTCTTTCTCCGGATCGAGGCAGGCCGCCTTTCCCAATTCAAGGACCATGTGCGTGATCATGGCCATCCAGGCAAGCTTTTTTCGTATGTGATCAACATGCTCGATTCCATTATATTCTGCGGCCAGCGCGGCCGCGCCGGTCATGGCTTCAAGTTTTCCCACCATCTTGCAGGTGCCGAACAGCCGGTGGTAGCTCGCGAAAGCGTAGGCCAGGGTTCGTGAAAACTGCCACTCGCCGCACATGAACACCCGCTCCCACGGTACAAAAACATCGTCGAACACGATCAGGCTCTCCGTGGGCTGCAACGCGCTTGTCCTCGGATAGTCGAAATCGCCTTCTTCTCCGTAGGTCCGTGAAACGGGCTCGACGGCCAGCAGCTTTACGCCCGGCGTCGCAACGGGTACGGCGAAAGCCAGGGCGTAATCCTTGTCCGCTTCTCCGTGTGTCCGGCACGGCGAGCAGAGCAGTTCGTTCGCGCAGGGTGAGGCGCTTATGTGGACCTTGGCGCCCCGGACTATAATTCCGTCTTTCTGACGGTCGACGACCCGAAGATAATAATCCTGGTGCTGCTTCTGCTGTGAGGGATGCAGGCTCCGGTCGCCCTTGACGTCCGTAATGGCGCCGGTGATTCCCAGGTCCTGTTTCATGAGCATTTTCCGGTACTGTTCGACCCGCTCACTGTAATTGGTTCCCAGTTCCCGGTCCATGACAGCCGCCGTAACGGTGAACGCGGCAAGCGCGTCGGCGCCCATGCAGTGTAGCAGGACGCCGCCGCCTGTTCTCATGGCCGTCACGAAACATTCCCTGCGACGCAGAAGATCTTCTGATGTTTTCGGCGCCGTGAGCAGGAAATTCACCTCTTCATCGTCTTCGTCCCGGGTGACGAAAATATCCCGGTACTCAGGCTTGTTGGGCATAACGTAATCCAGCGCCGCCGTCTTGATAATGCCGCTGATGGTCGGATGGGTCCTGACGTCTTTTACCTTCTCTCCCATGCACCACACGTCGCGGCCGTCATCCAGGCTTTCCAGGTACTGATCGACTGTTCTGATCATCGGTTACACTCCTTTCATGTCGTTATCTGTCATATTGAGTTCGCCGACTTGACGTGTGCCGGCGGTTTTAAGCATCAGGTATTCGCAATCAGCTGTGACCTGAGATTGGCTTTCGACCCGTGCAGTCCCAGCTTCTTCCGTATTTTCGACCGGTAAAACTCGACGGACCGCGGGGAAATATTCAGGATCAACCCGATTTCCTTACTTGACTTGCCATCGCGGATCAGGTTCGCGATTTGAATCTCACGCGGCGTCAGGTTCATCTGGTAACTACTCACCTCACGGAGAAAAGGCGATATCACGCGGCTGAGGTTGCTCTCGATAAGTTCGACAAAAACCTGCCTGTCATCTTCGGTTCGGGACGTCTTCATTCTCTCGATGTAGGGTAAAACAAGGGTCCGAATGTTTGACACCACGTCGCTCTGAATCTTCGCCCGCTCTTCCTCCCGGCGGCGGACAAAGACGCGGAGAGCCGTGTTGGCCTCTTCCAGGTAGCGCGACTTGATAGTCAATTCTTTGTGGGCGTTATAAAAATCCGTCATATCCTGAATCATTCCGATCCCGCCAGTAATAGTCTCGTCACCGTTGCGGAGCGGCGAAGTACGTACCATAACCCAGAGTATGACGCCGCTCAAGGTGGTACGGTATTCTCCCTCATAATATCCTTCTTCTCCCTCAAGGGGTTTTGCCAGGGCGGGAACAACCCGCTGGTCGCGCACGAGACGCAGATTCGATCCACGGAGCCGCTCCCTCGATGTACCCAGTAACCGGGCCATCTGCTCGTTGCAATCGAGAATCCTGAATTCACGGTCATAACTGAACACCGAAACAGGGGCCAGATGAAAGAGCGTCCGGTAGAGTTCCTCGCTCTCTCTGAGCGCGTCCTCGGCCCGTTTCCGGTCGGTGATGTCGCTGGCGAAATTCAGCGACGCCGCTTTGTCCCACCACGTGATCATCACCACGTTCATCTCGAGCCAGATAACATTCCCTTTTTTGTCTATGATTCGGTAGGAATAAACGTCGGTAAGTTTTTCCCCTTTAAGACGACGGATGTGGCGGTCGACGACCATGTCGCGGTCCTCGGGATGTATTTTCTCGGCGAATGGTTCCGACAGAAGTTCTTCCTCTGAATAACCGGACAACTCAAAGGTCTTGGGATTGGCATAGCGGATATACCCGTCCTGGGCGACGAAAATAGCCTCGTTGGCATTTTCCACCAGCAGGCGGTAAGCATCAGATTCAAGAAAGGCCGAATATGACCGGCTCTGCTTTGTCATTTTCTTTCCCCCTCCGCGGAAACACCCTCAATGACTTTCCGCGAAGTGCCGTTTCCCCCGGAAGCACATACTTCCACCGTGACATAACAGATTCCGTGGTCATTTCATATTCGCGCGGTCTTTTTCGGTCACGATCATGGTATGGTGAAGCCTCGTTTCCCGAAGCAACTTGTCTTTCACGCGCTGAAGCTCATCGGCGTCACCGGCGAACGCGTCAAATCCCATTCTTTCCAGAAGAGAGGCTTCAATACTGGCCGCCGTCGCGAATGCTTCCGCCTGTTGTATGGTTCCGGCCTCCGCTGCCGCGGTCCGCGCTTTGACGAAGTTCAATGACGTGGTTATTGCCGTTTTGTTGAAACGCCCGGTAAATCGAATGGCCCCGTTTTCCAGCGGTTCCAGCAGTGAAAGCACCGCGTCGCGGTGGACGTATTCTTCATCGGCGATCCTTTCCCAGAATTGCCTTCGGTCGGGGAAACACCGCGACAGGGCCCGGTAAAAATCACCGATGACCTTCTCATGTTCGGCCAGCATGTACAGCACCTCTTTACCGTCCATTTTGCGCTCCTTCCCGGTGTCAGAGTAGGCGGCTACGATTCAGCGAAAGGATCGTAACCTGGTTTCAGGTACAGCCTGTCGCCCTTTTCAAGAATGTCGGGACGATAAACCTGTTCGGGCCACGCCGCCGGATCAATTTCCTCGAGGGCGACTGACACAACCTTTCTTTCGCAGCCGAGAGAATGAACTACCGCGTCCGCCACGGCCTCGGCGAGACCCTTTTTCTGCTCCTCGTTTCTCCCGGTGTAAAGCTTGACGATGACGTGCGGCATGCTCCCCCTCCCTTTTGAGACCGTTGCTGCTTCTCTCGCTCTTATATAAAACAGATCAGGCACCCGTTCAAGGTCTAAAGGTCACAGCCATGACCGTTATTCCCGTCAGAATGACCATGAAAGACATAATTTTCTGACATCACGTACCTGTTTAAAAAAAATAATGTCCTCGTTATTATTTGGTATATTCGGCGCAACACTGTTCTGCCGGTTTGTTTCCGCGCATCGGGTTGAAAAGGCCCTCGGCGCGCGCAGCAAATGGCAGGTCTGGAGAATCTATACCGTCGGCAGGGCGCTTCCGGTACTGGTGCTTGTCTGGTTCGGCTGGTTTGCTCTCACTATTCGGTGAAACACGGCCGGCGCTCCACAAGAAAAAATCACCGGGCGCTTTCTTCCTCGAACCGCCTCACGGGCGGCTTCTCGTTGATTCCCAGCCAGTACAGGCCAAGCTGACGGACCGCCTCGTTGAACTGCTCGAAGTCAACCGGTTTACGCACGTAACTGTTGGCGCCGAGGCTGTAACTGGCGATGATATCGCGTTCTTCGCTTGACGTGGTAAGTACGACCACGGGCAAAAGCTTCGTCCTCTCGTCAGCGCGGATACGACGCAAGATCTCCAGGCCGTCCACCACGGGCAGTTTCAGATCGAGGAGTATTAAAGAAGGCTCTACTCTCGGCGTTTTTTTAAACAGGAACGACAAAGCCTCCTCGCCGTCACGGGCCACCTCGATTCTGTCCGCAACGTTGTTTTTCCGCAGCGCCCGCATTGCCAGCAGTTCATCGTCCGCATTATCCTCCACCAGGAAAATCACCCTCTCAGCCCTCATCTCATCGATCCCCTTCGGTTGTTTTACGAAATTCCGACCCGGCCTCGGGAGAACTGTTCCGGGAATCTCCGGTCTGGTGACCAAAGGCCGACTTGCCAAAAGGAACGGTAAGGAGCATGTTCAAGCAGGCCGGCATAGAATGGGAGAAATAACATGAAATACCCGGTATTTCTTGAGAAAGATAAAGACAGCGACTATGGCGTGACAATTCCCGATCTTCCTGGTTGTTTTTCATCCGGGACTACAGTTGAAGAAGCATTGGAGAATGCCCAGGAAGCAATTTTAACCCACGTCGAAGGTCTATTCATCGATAATGAAACAATTCCTAATCCCTCTTCAATTGAAAAATTAAAAGATGAAATAACGGAAGATGGAATAATCTGGGGAATAGTAAATGTGGATCTTGCAAAGTTATCGAAAGCGGTCAGGAGAATAAATGTAACAATCCCCGAAAACATACTGACAAAAATAGATTCCTACGCTCAACGTGAAGGTGAAACGCGTTCTGGATTGCTCGCAACCGCAGCGTTAGAATATATTTCTCAACACAGTATTTAAAAAAACCGGGGACATCATACCTTTCCTGACAATGGCATGTTCCACCCCACAGTCGCGTCAGATATTTTTTTCTAAATGTTGGGGTAGCGAAAATAAATCTGTCCCCTTTTCTGCTCGCAGAGCCGAAAAGGTCAGCCTGTGGGTTTTGCAAAACCTTTTGTGTTGGCGATCACAGGGTGATGTCGCTAATAGTCATGAAAATGGTGTTATTTCAGCATGTTTCCAGAAAATTGCTATGGGGAGGTTAGCAGCTTCTGGGAATGACGGCGGCCTGGCTTTTGGCTGAGAGTTGCAGGATCCGTTTTGAAAGAGGACATCTTGGCTGCCAGCTTTTCAGCCCCGGAGGCGTTTTTTTGCGTGACACTGTTCATTTCCGTGATAGCCATATTAATCTGTTCAATGCCTTGGGCCTGCTCTTTTGAGGCTGCGGCTATTTCCTGCACCAGTTCCTTGGCTTTGTGGGAATTGGACGCAACTTCATTGAAATTATTGTTAGTTGTTGTAACCAGAGACACGCCGCCCTTAATCCTTTTAACCGTATCCTCTATAAGATTCGCTGTACTTTTGGCTGATTCCGCAGAACGTAATGCAAGATTTCTCACCTCGTCGGCAACCACGGCGAAACCAGCCCCGGCCTCTCCGGCCCTGGCCGCCTCCACCGCCGCATTCAGGGCTAACAGATTGGTCTGAAAGGCTATTTCATCTATCGTTTTGACTATTTTCTGAGTCTCTTCACTGGCGTGGGAAATTTCTTTCATAGAGGCTGTCAAATCTGCCATTGAAACTCGGGTTTTTTCGATCAGGCTGTCCGTCACCGTAAACAAATTATCAGCATGTCCGGCATTCTCCGCATTCTGCTTGATCATGGAAGACATCTCCTCCATGGAGGAAGAGGTCTCCTCGATAGAGGCGGCCTGTTGGGATGCGCCATCAGCGAGGGTCTGAGACAGATTCACCGACTCTCCCACTGCCTCTCCAAATTTCAAACGCATCTCATTAATAGCTCCAACCAGCTCGCCAACCTCATCTCTACTGTCAACAGTTATTTCCCGAGTAAGATCCCCTTGAGCAATCTGCTGAACAGCATAATTGGCTTGCCTGACAGGAGCGGAAATCAAACGGGCCAGATAAAAATTAAGCCCTACGGCTAAAAGAATCACCCCCACCAGAACAAGCGAAAAAATTAAAATGGTACGGCTGAAAGATTGCTCCGATTGCTTGTAATTATTCTGTCCCATTGCATCCTGTGCAACTAAAACAGCCTTCAGATTCTGCTCCAGAACATTATATCGGTTCTCGAGATCGCTCGACGCCATCATTGCAGCGGAGTTGGGATCAACCTCAGAAATATCCATAACGTCTTTGGCTACTTTTTGATAGTCTTTAAGGAGAATTGCCAGATTGCGCAGTTTCTTTGTTTCTTCTGCCGCGGCGGATTTCTTTATCATCTTGTCGATTTTTTCGATATTGGCTGCCATGACCTGCTGTTGTGTCTTAACCAACCCGCCAATTTTGGTTTTTTCCGTATTGACTGTTATCCAGTTTATCATTTTGTTGATATTGCCCTGCACAGCTTCCATCTCTTGGTGTATCTGGGCAAGTGCTTGATAGTCTTTGAAATTGACCTGATAAATTCTTGAAAGGGCGTTTTTCTGGGATACCATCCCCTGAAAGGACAATGCGGCCATAACCAGCACTAAAATAACCACCGCACCCGGACCAACCAGAAGTTTCTTCATCAAACTTAATCGGTTGAGTATATTCATAATACCCCCCTTTTTTGTATATGGGATAAAAGAAACCCGTCAGCTGCTTTTCAAGAGGAGACAACCATCCTGAAAAGCAGCTTGAACCTTAAATAATGCGCCTCTTTGTCGTAATCGATCATACGACAAAGAGGTTGCAAAAAACTTCTAAAATCAGATTTTTTTGTGATACCCGCAACCCACAAACGTCTCGGTGTTGGGCACCCTTTTAGCGTAGGAAATTTTCCACTCCGTTGCCTTCGTGTCCGGATTGTTCCATTTATATCGATACCATCCGGAGCCAGGTCCCTTCACGATTGCCACGATATCTTGAATGAGAAATCTCCCGTCGGGATCTTTTACATTCAGAATGTTTTTCCCGTCCATTACGGGGAGCTTGCCATGCGCCAGATAGGTGCCATCGAATTTAATATAAAAAATAAAATACTCGCCGTCGATAAAACCGCTGTTGGGATCGTGGAATGCCTTGACTGCGGCAGCCTGACCATTTTTTTGAATGAACTCAATGGCCTTATCGACTTGCTGGACGGCCTTTTCGGCCCTGGCCTTGTCCTCGGGGGCGTGCTTGAACTCAGCAGAAAACGCTGGCAAGCTCAAACAAAACACCGCTGCTGCACCCACTGCAATGGCAAAAAATGAACTTCTCTTTCTCATAACTTCTCCTTTCCATATCAAATAGTTACACCAAACCAAACCAAGCACCCATGTGCTTAGCTTGTATAATTTGGCTCTGCGGATTAGTTGTTGGCCTTTACCCTCACAGATTGTATTTGTCAAGAAATTTCGAAATAACAATGATCTAACGCGGGCTTGCGCCCGCAACCCAATGTTTTAAGATGAAAATGCATCACCATTCTGATAGATTGAGATTTCCAAAAACCAAAAAACCAGAAGAGGTGATGCATGGACGAATTGATAAAGAGATTCTCGAAATTAGTCAAGGGGTATATTTCCGGATTTGATCGTATTGTGTTTAAGGGGATGCTTCTGCCTTTGATGTATTCACAAGGAGCTATGGATTTTTGCAGGACACGAGGCATTCTCAACAAGGATTACAAAGCCTGGATGATGAAAAATACGGCTGAGATCGTTGAATTTACCGATCAATACGCGAAGAGTCAGAGTGGTCAGGGAATCATTCCCATTTCCACATGGCGCATCCGCAAAGAAGAATTGGCTCATGATCGCCAGCAAAACGAAGGAATCAAACAGGGTCTCATCGGAGTGTGGTCGTGTCAGGAAGGCGGGTCTTCGTATCGTGCGAGCTATTGCGCAAAGACAGGGTATCCTCAACTGCAAAATTATCAGACCCGATGCAAGCATCTGTATTTCTATTTTGATCATGAAGAGTTCGGGTTTATGAACGTTCGACTGCAGACATGGTTCCCATACGCCATTCAGGTTCATCTCAATGGTAGAGAGTGGTTGCGTCGCCAGCTTGAATCAGAGAAGATAGGTTTTTGCGCCCACAAGAACAAATTTTTTCAGATAGACGATTACGCAAAAGCCCAGACAATCCTTAACGCCCAGTTGGATAGCCGTTGGGCGGATATTCTCAACGGATTTCTTCCGACCGTGTTTCCCATGATGAAGGACATCCTCGGCGATCATCTTTCGTATTATTGGACAATGTGGCAAAGCGAATGGGCAAGCGATCTGATTTTCAATTCTCCGGAAGATTTGAGTTCCATCATGGATTCCTTAATTCGTCATGCGCACATGACCGGGACAAGTGCACGGGTATTGCGCTATCTGGATCGGCCGATAAAAACGGATGGTTCTCCTGATTTCCGATCCAAGGATGAGGTTGTCACGAGGATAAATCGTTTCAACGATGGTGTCCGCATACGGCATTGGGTTGGTAACAACAGCGTCAAGGTTTACAACGAAAAGAACGTGCTCCGAACTGAAATGACCATGAACAGCCCCGAAAAATTCCGGGTGCATCGTCACAAACAAGGTCAATCTCCTGATGAAAAGAAATCACGGCTTCCTCTGCGAAAGGGCGTGGCTGATGTTGCCCTTCGGGCTAAGGTGTCCAGTGAAGTCAATGATCGCTTCATGAAGGATATTGCAACCCTTGGTGATCAAACTCCCGCACATGAAATTATTGACAAGATAACCCGGACTCGAACACAAGACGGTCGCCGTGTTCGTGCGCTTGACCCAACAGGAAAGGATCGTGATTTACTGAAGATGATCGCCGATCCAAAATTTCGACTCTCCGGGATAACGAACAAATCGTTGCGCGAAGGGCAACAGGAAAGGATCGTGATTTACTGAAGATGATCGCCGATCCAAAATTTCGACTCTCCGGGATAACGAACAAATCGTTGCGCGAAGGGCTAACAAAGACGCCTTGGGCTTCCGATCGCACAGAAAAGCAGTTATCAGCACGTGCCAGCCGCTACCTGCGATTGCTGCGCGATCACGGCATCATCAAAAAGCTGCCGGGGCAAAATAAATATCAAGTAACGACCAAAGGGATAACACTGGCCAATGTCTTGAGTGCATTTTTAATCGCGTCAACTCAAGAACTTATGAAAATGGCCGCATGATTTTCTTGTTTTTTTAAGCAGGAGTTGAGGAGTAAGTCACTAATGGGTGGAAAATACCAAAATCCATTTAAATTCTCAACTACCGATAATCCCGTAAAAAATCATGTTCCCCTGGTGTGAAGAATGAGGGGAGAGGGGCGATTTTCGACTTTTTATGATGCTATCAATTATTACTATTATTATTTTTAAAACCCGCCCGCGGCGTGTCCCGTCCCCGCAATCTTTGCGCTTGATGAATGTATTCCGCTCGGGTACGATACTACCCGGGAACTGAAATACATCATCACGGGGGAACTGCCGCCATGAAAATTCATTCACTTATCGAGACCTTTGCAGAACCCCGCAAAACAGGCAATGTCGTCATGCCGGCGCATACCCTGACGGGCACGCGGGCCGGTATCCAGTGTTATCAAGTACTTTCCGGATCACCCCACTATCAGGGATTACAACGGGTCACGCCCGAAGTCACAGGAAAGGGTATCATTCAACGGTTCCTCATCATCGCGACATGTCTTCTCTTTACCTGCTTTTCTGTTTACGCGGAGGAAACGGCGCCGACGAGCACGGCCGATGACCGGACGGCCCTGGGGCTCGCGATTTATTCCGGACAATGGGCGCTCGTCACCGACACCCGGCTCGTTGATCTTCCGGCCGGCGGCGGCGAGTTGCTTCTGACGGACGTGGCCGCCCGGATCACTCCCGACAGTATTCACATCTCCTGTCTCGATGATCCCGACGGATTCCGTGTCCTGGATCAGGTCTTTTCCTACGACCTGATCACCAGGGCGGCCCTCCTGGAGCGGTACCGGGGGAAAACCGTCAAGCTCATGGACTACAACAGGCAGCAGGACCGTAAGGACGTGGTGGAGGCTACTCTTCTCAGCAACCGCGACGTCCCGATTTACCGAATCGGCGACGAGATTTACATCGGCCATCCCGGCATCACGATTCTTCCCGACGTTCCGGAAGATCTCACGGCCGAGCCGACGCTTTCCTGGCTTTTTGAAAACAAGAAAGCCGGGAAACGGCACATCGCCTTCTCGTACCTCACCGGCAACGTGGAGTGGCGGGCGAACTATCTGCTTACGATCAGTGATAAAAACCCAACGGGGGAACTGTCCGCCTGGGTTTCGATCGATAACCGGAGCGGTGTCGACTACAGAAACGCCGTGGTTTCGCTTGTCGCGGGCGACGTCAACCGCCGTCAAAACGCGGCGAAAGCGGCATTCGGCGACCAAATGATGGTAGCCCGGAGCGCGCCGGCCCCGGAGCAGTTTGAACAAGCGGCGCTCTTTGAATATTATCGTTACGAGCTGACCCGGCCGGTGACAATCGAAAACAACCAGTCACGCCAGATCGAACTGTTTTCACCCCGGACCATTCACCCGCAAAGAATCTATCGTGTCGTCTCCGGACCGGGCAGGCACACACACCAGCTGACCGAAGAAGAGGTGAAAGTTCCCGTCGAAGTTTCACTTTCGTTCCGCACCGACGAAGCCGGCAATCTCGATATGCCGCTCCCCGCTGGACAGGTCCGCCTGTACCAGGTCGATGAAGAGGGCCAGCGATGGTTCATAGGAGAAGACCGCATCGATCACACCCCGAAAGACACCGATGTTTTCATCAAGGCCGGGAGCGCCTTCGACATTAGGGCGAAGCGTAAACAGACCGAATTCAAACGTATTACATCACGTGTTTCCGAGTCGGGCTGGGAAATAACCGTGACGAACCGGAAAAACGATTCCCTTGTCGTCGAATGCCTGGAACAACTTTCCGGCGACTGGGAAATCACGGAAAGCAGTCACCCGTTCACGGTCGTCAACGCCTTTACAGCGCGTTTCGACCTGTCCGTTAAACCGGGTGAAACAATTGTTCTGCGCTACACGGTAAAAACGGGGGCATAAATGGTACGAACGGTTTTCTGTATTTCCGACGGCACGGGTATCACGGCTGAAACGCTGGGACACACCCTGCTGACACAGTTTCAGCATGTCACCTTTCAAACAATCAGCCTTCCCTTCGTCAACACGCCCGAAAAAATCGACCGGGCCGTCCAGCGCATCAACCGGACCGCCGACAGGGAGGGACTGGTGCCGCTGGTGTTTTCAACACTCACGAGCTCGGCCCTGCGCAAACGCCTCGTAATGTGCCGGGGTTCCGTCTTCGACTTTTTCGAGACCTTTACCGGGCCCATGGAAGAAGTCATGGGAGTAACATCCTCGCCGGTTACCGGACGGTCCCACGGCATGGGTGATCCCGGCGATTACTCGGAACGCATCGACGCCGTCCACTATACCATGCAGCACGACGACGGTTCGGCCTTCAGCGACTACTCGAAGGCCGACATCATCATAACAGGCGTCTCACGTACTGGGAAAACCCCCACCTGCCTGTACCTGGCCTTGCAGTTCGGCGTCCAGGCGGCCAATTATCCGCTTACCGACGAAGATTTCGAACGGGGGGAGTTACCGAAGATACTCGAGTCCGAAAAGGAAAAACTTTTCGGGCTGACCGTGGGGGCTGAGCGTTTGTACCAGATCAGGCAGGAACGCCGCGCCAACAGTGTTTACGCGAGCATGAAACAGGTGCGCAAGGAACTCCGGGCGGCCGAAGATCTTTTTCGAAGAAAAAAAATCCCCTATCTCAACATCACACACATGTCGGTCGAGGAAATAGCGGCATCGGTGATGCAGAAAGCAAACCTGAAACGCAAAATCTGAACAACCGTGGCACGGGCCCCGAAATCAAAATAGGATACGGCCTCCCGGGCGGCATCCGCCAATTCCCGTCATACCGGCGAAGGCCGGTATCCAGCGCTTTCCATTAGTTCGATTCCTCCGTCATGCCGGACGGGTACCGACTATAGCGCCCCGGGGTATATACAGTCCCTTGACGATACCCGCTGGATTCCGGATCAGGTCCGGAATGACGAGGTGTGGCCTATTCCGGGTCACGTCCTACATGACAAAGTGAAATAAAATCGCCATAAAACATTTTTCCCGTCATACCGGCGAAGGCCGGTATCCAGCGCTTTCCATTAGTTCGATTCCCCCATCATGCCGGACGGGTACCGACTATAGCGCCCCGGGGTATATACAGTCCCTTGACGATACCCGCTGGATTCCGGATCACCTCCGGAATAACAAAGTGTGGCAAATTCCGGGTCACATCCGGAAGGACGAAGAACACCCTATTCCGGGTCACGTCCTGAATGACAAAATGAAATAAAACCGCCACAAAACACTTTCCCCGTCATACCGGCGAAGGCCGGTATCCAGCGCTTTCCATTAGTTCGATTCCCCCGTCGTGCCGGACGAGTACCGACTATAGTGCCCCGAGATATATCCAGTCCCTTTTACGATACCCGCTGGATTCCGGATCAGGTCCGGAATGACAAAGTATCGCCATAAAACATTTTTCCCGTCATACCGGCGAAGGCCGGTATCCAGCGCTTTCCATTAGTTCAATCCCCTCGTCGTGCCGGACGGGTACCGACTATAGTGCCCCGAGATATATCCAGTCCCTTTTACGATACCTGCTGGATTCCGGATCAGGTCCGGAATGACAAAGTGTGGCAAATTCCGGGTCACGTCCAAAATGATAACAGGAAAAACCATTTCACCTTGACCAGGGGACCGCTCTTTCGTATACTTCCCGGCAGCAGGGCCGGAACCGGGCCCGACGGCACGATTCCCGCACCGTTCCAACAAGGATAAAGACAGTGTCCCTTTCCACTCCTTCAGTACCGGAACTGTTCAGCGCCTGCACGCGGCTCTTCGGACCGGACATTCATGTTTCCATCGATTTTCTGAAGTATCTGGAACCGTCCGGCGTCAGGACGGCCTATCGGGAACGCGTCTTTGAAACCCATCCCGACCGGGCGAGAATACTCGGCCTCGACGAGCGCGATCTTACGGATAATTTTAAAAAAATTAACGAGGCGTACGAGCTGCTGTCGTCGGCCGTCAGCGATAAGCACCGGCTTTTTACATCGAACGGCATTGCGACGCCCGAGCGAAAACCCGGTCCCGAGCCGGAGTTCCGTGATCGTTATTACACCGGCGCCCTGCCCCGCCGTCCACTGCCCATCGGCCAGTTTCTCTACTATTCAGGTCTCATATCATGGCGCAACCTCATAAACGCCATCGTCCTGCAGCGACGCAACAGGCCTCTTATCGGGCGAATCGCCCGTTCCTGGAATCTTCTGAACGACGACGAGATCAGCTACATCCTCAAACACAGGGCCGCTGGGGAAAAATTCGGCGAGTACGCCCTGAGGGAGGGATTCCTGACAAAAAGCGATCTCGCGGCCCTGCTCGGCAAGCAACGTCTCCAGACCGGTTTCTTCTGCAAGTATTTCATAAACGGGGGCATTTTAACCCCCGTCGAGGTGGAAACACTGGTGAAGGCTCAGCGCCGGCATAACGCCTTGTGGTCCGGCAGGTTTCGCGAACGATAGAAGTCTCCGCCGCGCGGCATGCCTGAAAGGAGGGACAACGTCATGAAGATCATCGCCCTGGGAGGAGCGGGGGCCATGGGCAGCCTGTCCGTGAGGGAACTCGCGGCAAGCCCCCGGGTGGAGGAACTGGTCATCGCCGACGGCAATATGGCCGCGGCGGAAGCCCTGGCGGACGAACTGGGGAAAAACTGCCGGGCGGTAGCGATCGACGCACGCGACCACGACGGCCTGACGGCGGCGCTGCGGGGATTCGACGTGGCGGTGAGCACAATCGGCCCCTTTTACAAATATGAAGCGGCCATGATCCGGGCCTGCATCGAGGCGGGTGTCCACTACGTCAGCATCTGCGACGACTATGACGCGGCGGCCGAGGCCCTTGCCCTCGACGACGAGGCGAAGCGCGCCGGCATTACCGCCGTCACGGGCGTGGGCTGGACGCCGGGCATAACAAACATGCTCGTCCGCCTCGGCATGGAGACGGTCAAAGGGGCAGACACCGCCGCCGTCTACTGGGGATGCCACGCCGCCGACACGGTGGGGAAAGCCGTCACCCTGCATACCATTCACATATTCACCGGGTTCGTACCCACCTTCAGGGATGGGCGCACATGCCGGATTCCGGCCGGGTCAGGCAAAGAAAAGATTCGCTTCCCCGATCCCGTGGGCGACGTCACCGTCTATCACGTGGGGCACCCCGAACCGGTCACGCTGCCCCGCAACCTGCCCCTGCGCGCCGTCACGCTCAAGGGAGGACTCAAGGAACAGTATCTCAACGAATTGTCGCTGCTGCTCAATCGTTCCGGCCTGACCTCCACCGCGGGACGCACAGACGACGTGGGACGCGTCGTCAACGCCTGCCTGCCGCTGCTCGAAAAAATCACGCCGGCGCGGGAAACAGCGTCGGCCTGCCGCGTGGACGTCACGGGAAAATACCGGGGGAAATACAGCCACCGGGCGCTGGGCGCCGTCGCCCATATGAACCTTCTGACGGGCCTTCCCTGCGCCGTCGCGGCACAGATGATCGGTGACGGTGACGTCTCGGCACAAGGGGTCATGGGACCCGAGTCCTGCCTGGATCACACAACATTTCTGCGCAGGCTCGCAGAAGGCGGCATCCGCTTTTTCGAAGGAGAGGACATGGCATCGCCGCTACAGCTCTGACGGTCCCATAATTTTTCCGAAACCTATTGACAGAACCGCGCCTGATCATTATATAGAGGCCTCGTTTTTACGGAACGAGAAACGCACATACCCGATGGGGGATCGTTCAACGGCAGGACAACGGACTCTGACTCCGTGAATAGAGGTTCGAATCCTCTTCCCCCAGCCATTTAATAAAAAAGGGGATTGCCATGAGAATGGTTAATCCCCTTCGTTGTATTTAATTACCAGTCCGCCGTCGCACCGATGTTGAAAACTTGTGGGCAAAAAACCGCCCGCGTTATTCCGCAAGAACGGCTGCGTTTATATCATACCCGCCTTTATCCATGCTTCAATGGTTGGACTTGTATCTTGCCAAACAAAAACCCCGCTCTCTGTGACGAGATACGGGGTCTGTGTATGCATTACGCATGTTGCCCTCGCTGAGATTGATTGGTGTTCAGATGCTTCTGACGCTTATGTTCAATGATCGGATAATAGAAGTCGGTCGTGATGCAGTGAAATCCTGTTATTAATAGCTGTTTAAATGGGCTCCGTCAACTCGAAAAAGACCGGGCATTGCACGAATCCTGAGGAAATGAATCGGGTTGAATGGGAGTCACCGGTCAACCCGCGCCGGGCGTTTTACACGGCGCGGGTATGGCGTGACGGGGGGGTGTTTCATCAATCGCCGCGGGCGGCTATTTTTTCCCAGGAGTCACGGAGCGACACGACCCGGTTGAACACCGGTCGTTTTTCCGTCGAATCTCGTTTATGAACAGGTTCTCCAATCTCCTCGTCGAGAGAAAATCCTTTTTTTGCGGGGGAACTTACGGGTTGGACGACGCGGGGGAAAATCATGGTCGTTTTTTCCACGCGGTTCGCGGGTTCGAGAAGTTATTCTTAACTATTCATCAGGTGCCGGTAGAGGGTTCTTCTGCTGACGCCCAGTATGGCGGCGGCTCGTCTTTTGTTTCCGCCCACCCTTTCAAGAACGCGCGTTATATACTGCTTCTCGATTTCCGCGAGGGAGGGCATCAGTTCATGGCCCGTCAACAGGTCATCCAGGGTTCCTCTTTCTGAAGCATCAACAGTCTCGTCGATATCGGCATTGACGCAGCTCCGGATGCGGGTGGGCAGATGTTCCACGTCCAGATGGGAGCCGTGACAGAACGTGACCGCTCGTTCAATAATATTTTGCAGTTCCCGCACGTTTCCCGGAAAAGAATAGTCGGTAAGCTGTTCCAGTGCCTCGGGTGTCAGTCCCTTGATTTCTTTCCCCATTTGAAGGCAGAAACGGTTTAAAAAATGGGCCGCAAGCAACGGGATATCGTCCTTGCGTTCCCGCAGGGGCGGAACCCGAATACTGAACGTTTCCAGCCGATAAAAGAGATCCTGGCGAAACGCGCCCGCATTCATGAGGTTTTCCAGGTTTTGATTGGTGGCGCAGATAATCCTGACATCGACCTGCTGCTCCCTGTTTCCACCTACCGGCCGAAATGTGCCGTCCTGAAGTACTCGTAATAACTTGGATTGCAGGTTATAGGGCATTTCACCGATTTCGTCGAGGAGAAGCGAGCCCTGATGGGTCTGCTGAAACAGCCCCTGCCGTTTTTTGACGGCGCCGGTGAATGCTCCTTCTTCATGGCCGAAAAACTCGCTCTCCAGCAGTTCTGCCGGTATACCGGCGCAGTTGACGGCAAGAAACGGCGCCTTGCAACGGGGGCTCAAATCATGCAGGGCTTTGGCCACCAATTCCTTGCCCACGCCGCTTTCGCCCTGGATTAATGCGGGGCCCTGCGCGGCGGCTATTTCCCGCAATTGATTAAACATCACGCGGATTTTCCGGCTCCTGCCGATCATTCCATAGAAAGCATCCCGGGCCATTAATTCCTTGAATCGACGTACTTCCTGTTTCAGCCTTCGATGTCGCAAAATCCGCTCCGTGCTAAGCCTTAAATGCTCAAGGTCCAGCGGTTTGGCCAGAAAATCGTCCGCTCCCGACTTTAACGCCTCTACGGCCTGAGGTATGCTACCGAAAGCTGTTATAATAAGAAAACCGGGCTGTGCATGAAGTTCCCTTGTCCATTCCAGCAGGGCCATACCATCCGCACCGGGTAATTTCAGATCGCTGATGACAAGGTCAGGCATCCAGGCGTGAAGTTCCGCTGCCGCTTCTTCCGCCGAATCGACGTTTTTTACGTGATACCCGGCATCCTCAAGTTCCTCGCAAAGAAACCGGCCAAGCTCCCGGTCGTCTTCAACGATAAGGATTCTTTCCATCTTTTTTTCCGAAAGCGGTGATGATGCTGGCTCAACCATTTTCTTTCCCCTGCACGGACTTATTTATATTTTTTCCCGCTTGTTGCGGGGGCAGTTCGATACGGAACCCGGCGCCGCCCATTTCCGTGCCCACAACTTCTATGGCGCCCTCATGTTCCTGAATTATTCCATGAACTACTGAAAGCCCCATTCCCGTGTTGGCGGAATTTTTCCGGGTGCTGAAAAAGGGTTCGAATATTCTTGACTTGATATCCTGGTCGATTCCCGACCCGTTATCCTCGACGGTAAAAATAACTTCCCGGTTCGGCCCTGATTGCCAGCCAAGGCGCACCATGGTCACGTTTTCAGCCTGCGCCGCGTTACGCAACAGGTTTATCAGGGCCTGCTCGAAGCGCAACGGATCGACAAAAATCATGGGGTCCGGCTCCGGGCCTTCCGTGACTATTTTTATTGTATTGCCCACTTCTTTTTTTACAATGTCAACGGCGGAGCCGGCCACCTGCGCGGCTTTCGTCCAGCGTTTTTCTCTCATAGCGCCTTTGCCGAAATCCAGGAGTTGTCGTACAATCTCGCTCATCCGCTGAACCTGCTGACGGATATCCCGAAAATTCTTTTCATGCACTTCACTGATTTCTTTATCTCTCAGACAGCGTTGCGCCTTTCCGTCTATCAGCGAAAGAGGCGCGCCCAATTCGTGCGCTACCCCTGCTGCGAGCTGTCCCATCGCGGCCATTTTTTCGCTCTGACGCAATTTGTTTTCGAGGGCTTCCTGTTGTTTACGCCGTTCTGCGACTTCTCGTTCATACCTGTTGACACTGTCGAGCATTTCGTTCAATGACCTGGCAAGATCGGCAATTTCTTTCGGTCCTTCAGGATCGGCCCGGTGATCCCGTTCTCCCTGCCTGACGCGAGCCATGCTCCGGATCAGCTTTGTAAAGTACTGGCCAGCCGCCCGATGAAACCCGAACAGGACGAACGCGGATATGAAAATACCGGCGGCCGCGAGAGTGATTGCAGCCCACAGTCGAAGAACGTGAATATATTTTTCAAAGTCACTTTCCTTCCTGGTTATTTGAAGAATGCCGCTGCTTTTCCCCGCACTGTCAAAAAGCGGCACAAAATAAGAATAGACTCGTCTGCCCTCTATTTTCTCATACTGCCCTTTCCGTTCGCCACCTTCCACGACTTCCACAAGATCCTTTTGTGGCTTTCGGGGCTCGACTGCTCCCACGGCGGCTATTTGCTTGCCATCGGCATCATAGATGTATGCCCCATAAACCCTTCCGATACGAAACACAGATTGCAACGCCTGACTGACACTGCCGAATCGATCCTTCTCCAGGCTGTAACTGACCGGCAGGCGGATCGCCCGGGCTACGAGCTGAACATCCTCTTGAAGTCTCTGCTCCACGAAATACTCCATTGACCGCAAGCCGAAATATGTGGCGGCACCCACGCCAAGAAGCAGAGGAACAATAACGTTGACGATCAGGACCGACCTCAGGCTGAGTTTGTTTAAAATGCTGCCGTGCATGTCATGCCTCACGTGACGAAAGTATACATGTGACTATTTGACACATACCTTCAGTATCTGTCAACCACATCGTGTATGTATTACAACTATTTAAAATCATATCGTTAATACCGAATTTAATTCATTGTCCCCTTGCTGGCACGCATGATGCTGACTATAAGAAAAGTTATTCAACGCAATAATTATACGAAGCATGTGAGGGTGCATCGCATCCCGCACATATTATAAACAGACAAACAAAAACACGAGAGGAGGATCATTATTATGTTTAGACATTTCCTGATCGGACTGGCTGTTCTGTTCATGCTTGGTCTTGCGGCTGGTTGTGACCAGCCCGCGGATGGACCGGGCGACGCCCCGAAGCCCCCGACCGCTCCGGGTCAGAGCAGCGAATATTAATTAAGCCGGCAGATAGGGCGTACCAGGTATTAAATTTAACGCATGAAAGTGTAAAAATTCAATATTACTTTTGAAACCTGAGGCAGCAGAGAGGAGGCACAAAAGAGTGATGAGAAAAATGACGAAACGCACAACACTACCATTGAAGGTAACTTTTCTGGGCTTGATCGTCGCAGCCTGTTTCATGATCATCGTTCCCCCACTGTCCGCCCAGCAGGGACAGCAGGGACAGCAGGGCCAGGAGGGTTACAACCCACAGCAGCAACAGAACCGGCAACCGGCCCAGCCGCCGCCGGCTGATTTCAGCGAGGATACTCTGGAAAACTTCGCCGAAGCAAAAATAGAAATTGATGAAATCAGGAGCGCATATTCAGAAGAATTGAAGAGCGTGGAAGACCCCGACAAGGCACGGGAACTTCAGGATAAATACACCAAAAAAATGATCTCCGCGGTAGAGAGTAATGATTTAAGTATAAACAAATACAACGGAATCATTCAGGCAATGAGAAACAATCCCGAGCTGCTGGAAAAAGTGGAGAATATGACGAATTAAAACAGGTTGTAGTTTTTTCACCATAACACCAAACACGGGTGTTCATCCGTAGATTCTGCTTTTCGACCCTCCTGAAAGCATATCTTTCACCGATCACGGATGGACACCCGCTCTTTATTACTTGTCGGGCGTAACTCCGAAGTTTCATCTTGTTTCAGCACAAATGTGCGGCACAGACACGGGGTAAATCCGCCGCCACCGTGCCACTCGGCGGTATTCCACTTTTTACATGCAGGACACGACAGAAACAGTTTTCCTCTGCCGTGCGTTCGTTGATTCGTGCCCCGTCGATTGATACGTTGATAACTTTACCCGGGTGGGGGTGTTTCATCAATCGCCGCGGGCGGCTATTTTTTCCCAGGAGTCACGGAGCGACACGACCCGGTTGAACACCGGTCGTTTTTCCGTCGAATCCCTGTCATCGACGCAGAAATATCCCAGCCGCTCGAACTGGTAGCGGTCGCCCGCCGCGGCATCGGCGAGACTGCGCTCGAGAAAGCAGGGGTTGAGGATTTTCCGTGAATCGGGATTCAGATGTCCGGTAAAATCGCCGTCACCGTCGAGCGGTTCGGGCACCATGAAAAGCCGGTCATAGACGCGCACCTCGGCGGCCACGGCGTGCTCGGCGGAAACCCAGTGGATGACGCCTTTTATTTTACGGCCGTCGGAGGGCGGGCCTTCCAGGGTATCGGGATCGTAGGTGCACCGAAGCTCCGTGACCTCGCCGGTCGCGGGATCTTTCACGGCCTCGCGGCACTGTATCACGTAGGCGTTTCTCAGGCGGACCTCGCGGCCGGGCGCCAGGCGGTGAAATTTTTTCGGCGGATCTTCCATGAAATCGTCGCACTCAACGTACAGAACGCGCGAAAAAGGAACCGTGCGGGTTCCCATCTCCGGGTTCCGGGGGTGGTTCGGGGCCTCCAATTCTTCGACGCGGTCTTCGGGGTAGTTCTCGATGATCACTTTCAGGGGCCGCAGGACCGCCATCGCCCGCGGGGCGTGTTCGTTCAGATCATCCCTGACGCAGTGTTCGAGAACAGACACGTCCACCAGGTTGTCGTTCTTGGCCACGCCGATGACTGAGCAGAAAGCGCGGATCGCCGCCGGCGTGTAGCCCCGCCGCCTCATGCCGGCGACTGTGGGCATTCTCGGATCGTCCCAGCCGGAAACAATACCCCGCCGCACCAGTTCGATAAGAACGCGCTTGCTGAGAACGGTGTAACTGAGGTTCAACCGGGCGAATTCTATCTGGCGTGGTCGTTTGCCCTGTATCAGTTTCTCGACGAACCAGTCGTAGAGCGGCCGGTTATTTTCGAATTCGAGGGTGCAGATGGAATGGGTGATGCCTTCGATGGCGTCGGAGAGGCAGTGGGCGAAATCGTACATGGGATAAATTACCCAGTCCATGCCGGTCCGGTAGTGTGGCTGACGCTTGATGCGATAAATCACGGGGTCGCGCATGACTATGTTGGGAGAAGCCATGTCGATTTTAGCCCGCAGCACCCGCGACCCGTCGGGGAACTCGCCCGCGCGCATTCGGGCGAACAGGTCGAGGTTCTCCTCGACGGAGCGGCTCCGCCAGGGGCTTTGCCTGCCGGGTTCGGTGAACGTTCCCCGGTACTCCCGAATCTGGTCGGCGTTAAGCTCACACACATACGCGTCGCCGTTTTTGATCAGCTCGACAGCGAACTCATACAGCTTTTCGAAGTAATCGGATGCGTAGAAAAGCCGGTCCCGCCAGTCGAATCCCAGCCACCGAATGTCCTTCATGATGGAATCGACGAATTCCAATGATTCGCCGCTGGGATCCGTGTCGTCCATTCTGAGGTTGCAGACGCCGCTGTACTGGGCGGCGATGCCGAAATTGAGGCATACCGACTTGGCGTGACCTATGTGAAGATAGCCGTTCGGTTCCGGGGGGAATCGCGTGGCGACAGTGGAGACCGCGCAGCGGCGCAGGTCATCGTCAATTATGTCCCTGATGAAATCACTGGAAGAAGCGGTTGTGGTTGTTGCCATTAAAACTACTCCTTGTTTGTATCGCGATCCGTCGCCGAAGACCGGCCGGCTTTCAGCGTGATCCTGGTCAACGCGGACTTTCCGGTATTACCTGCCACGCCGGCAGTCGCGCGTGAATTTTTCTTCTACTCCCTTTTCTTTCCATTTTCAGCATCTTTTTGCCGTCGCCCGGCACGCTTCGGAACTGCCGTACCGTCGAATCGCCGGTGAATGAGAACGCAAAAAAAAAGCGCCCCCGATGGTTACCGGGGGCGCTCAGCTTTTCGAAGGAAATGTTACAGGACCTTCACGTTGGCCGCTGACGGCCCCTTCTTGCCCTGTTCGACATCAAAGCTCACACGCTGGTTCTCGTGGAGAACCTTGAAGCCCTCTGCCTGGATGGCACTGTAGTGCACAAAGACATCACCGCCTTCATCGTTCTCGATGAAGCCGAAACCTTTGCTCTCGTTAAACCACTTTACGACGCCGGTTGACATGATGGCAATCCTCCTTTTTCAGATTTTCCTAAAGTCGGATCGCCCACATCTCTGAAAAAAGAACTGACATTAGATTTTTCCATGTTCAACCACATACTTCAAAATGCATCAATCCAGACTTTACCGTGCCCCCGCGCCCGTCTGAAGCACCGGAAACACATAGAATGTTGCGCACTCTATTCTTTTCCAGAAGAAAGTCAAGCTAATTTTTGTTCAGCTAATTTTTGTTCTGACCGAGAGGGCACCCGTGTATCCCGGGCAAGGCATACGCAGACTGTGGGTTCAATGAGGGAATGGCGGGTAATATCTTACAAGAACTGGATTCCGGCCTGCGCCGGAATGACGGCGTGGGATGGATTCCGGCCTGCGTGCCACTGGGGTACAACTCCGGAATGAGGGAGTGGGACGGCTTCCGGCCTGCGTGCCCCTGGGGTACTACGCCGGAATGAGGGAGTGGGATGGATTACGGCCTGCGTGCCCCCGGGAGTACTGCGCCGTAATGACTGAGTGGGTAGGATTCCTGCCCGTTTTCCCGTAAGGGTATTCGCCGAAATGACGGCGGCTGGTAAATTTCAGGTCGAGTCCGGCATAACGTCCGGGAGAGCGACTGCCTGTTGATCTTCCCACCGCGGAATGTAATAATGCTGCTTTCCATCACATCGACGAGACGAAGGGGAAGGATCATGGCAATACTGAACAGCGGGGAATTGAAAACAACGCTTTCCAGCGGCATCGAGATCGCCTACGAGACATTCGGAAATGCATCGACGGAACCTTTACTGCTTATTCACGGACTGAGCTGGCAGATGATCATGTGGGACCGTGAGTTTTGTGAATTGCTGGCCGACCGGGGTTATTTCGTCATACGCTTCGACAACCGGGACGTCGGCCGATCGACGGTGCTGGACGAAGCCGGGATTCCCGACGTGGCCGGGCTCCTGGCATCGATCGCCCGCGGCGAGTCCGTCACCGTGCCCTATCTCCTGACGGACATGGCCGAAGACGCCTTCGGTCTGCTCGACCATCTGGGAATTGCATCGGCCCACGTGATGGGCATGTCCATGGGAGGAATGATCGGACAAACCATGTCCCTGGAAAAGCCTGAACGAATCAGGTCACTCACGTCGCTGAGTTCCACCACGGGCGATCCTTCTCTCCCTCCCCCGACACCGGAAGCTTTGACAATCATCACCGTCCCCCCTCCGGCCGAGCGGACGGCCTTTGTTTCTCATTTTATCGAGACGTGGCGGATATTGAACGGACCACGGTTCCCCGTCGATGAGGAACGGGTCGCCGAATACGCGCGACAGAGCTTTGACCGGGGATTTTCCATCGGAGGTGTCGCCCGGCAGATAGCCGCCATCAATGCTTCCGGAAGCAGGCGCGAGTCGCTTCGGTCGCTCCACACGCCGTTGCTGGTCATTCACGGCGACGCCGATCCGCTGCTTCCCGTCCAGTGCGGAATCGATACGGCAGACGCCGTTCCGGGATCGTCACTGAACATCATTAAAGGAATGGGACATGCCCTTCCCGCTCCGGTATGGCGGGAAATCGTGGATGCCGTTGCCGGTCACGCCCGGTGATTCACGGCAGGTGCGTCACGGCAGAAATATGCCGACGAGTCCGTAAATAATGGCAAACATGCCGCGGATGAGCGGGGTGAGAACACCCAGAAACAGCAGGCCGATAATGATCAGCAGCCCGAAGGGTTCCAGGCGCAGGAAGGCCTGCCGAAGCGGCGTCGGCAGAAACGGCATGAGCATTTTCGAACCGTCGAGCGGCGGAATCGGGATCAGGTTGAAGGCCGCCAGTATGATATTGATATAGGCAAACCAGGTAAGCCCCGTTGAAAGGGCTCCGCCCGTCGTTGGTTCCATCAACCGCAGGAGGAACAGCGCGACGAAGGCGAGCAGTATGTTCGTTACGATTCCCGCCGCCGAAACAGCGACGATCGTTTTCCTGTCGCCGGGCAGATTGGCGAAATTTACCGGCACGGGCCGCGCCCAGCCGAAACCGATAAGAAGCAGCATCAGGGTTCCCATCGGATCAAGGTGCTTGAGTGGATTGAGACTCAAGCGCCCCGAAAATTTCGCCGTGGGATCGCCCAGGCGATAGGCCACGAGACCATGGGCGATCTCGTGAAATATGACCGCGTAAAGAAGGGGAATCGCCGTCAGGAAAAACGCCACCGGCGATTCGACAAGAAGGTTCAGCAGACTCATTGTTTCATACCGGTTCTGAAAAAATATTTTTGAGACATGTGCATAGTATCCTCTTCTGTCATTTCGGGCTTGAACCGTCAAGGTCCCGGGATGGGTATTTTTCTTTTCCGTCTTTCCGGTTTTGACCCAACATATGAGAATCATTTACGAAAAGCGTGAAAGGGGTGAAACACGTAAACCCACTGGATTCCGGCCTGCGCCGGAATGACGGAGTGGGGAGGATTACGGCCTGCGTGCCCCTGGGGTACTACGCCGGAATGACGGAGTGGGGAGGATTCCGGCCCGCGCATCCTTGAGAGTACTGCGCCGGAATGACGGAGTGGGGAGGATTCCAGCCCGCGTGCACTGCGCCGTTATGACGAAATAAAACCTGAATGACGGACGGTATAAAACCGGAATGACAAAATGCGCCGTCGCGGCCGAGTCTGCGTTTCCGCAAAATATTTTTATAGTTTCGGCGGTCGGTGTCACTCTTTAGTATTCACATCACGCTGTTACGCCTGGTGAACGTCCGGGCCACCGCTCGCTTTTTCCCGTGCCCGAAGCTCGACACGGCGGACCTTGCCGCTTATGGTCTTGGGCAGTTCTTTTACGAAATCTATGATCCGGGGATATTTGTAGGGCGCGGTAACCTGCATCACGTGATCCTGAAGTTCTTTCACCAGATCGGGGCTTTCCTCGTAGCCGGGCGCCAGGACCACGAAGGCTTTTACGAGCTGCCCGCGGAGATCATCGGGAACACCGATGACGGCACTCTCCAGCACGGCCGGATGTTCCTGCAGCGCGCTTTCCACTTCGAATGGTCCGATGCGGTAGCCGCTGGATTTGATCAGGTCGTCGGCACGTCCCACGAACCAGAAATAACCGCCTTCGTCCCGGTACGCCCGGTCGCCCGTAAAATACCAGTCTCCCACGAAGGGGGTGCTCTCCTCATCCCGCCAGTATCCCTGAAAAACGCCCGGGGGATGAAAGGGTTTGACCCGAATGGCGATATTGCCTTCGGTACCGCGGGAAAGCACGTTCCCCTCGTCATCAACGACTTCCACGTCGTAGCCGGGCGTGGGAACTCCCATGCTTCCCTCCTTGACGGGCATTGACTGGAAATTGGCTACCACGGGAATGGTCTCCGTCTGCCCGTAATAATCATAGATGGTAAGCCCCGTCTGCTCCTTCCAGGCCCGTATCACGTCGGGGTTGAGAGGTTCTCCGGCGGACAGGGCGTGTTTCAGTTCACTCCAGTCATATTTCGAAAGGTCGAGGTGTCCGACCAGCATGCGGTAGGCCGTGGGTGGAGCGCACATCACGGACACGCCGTAACGCTCGATGATTTCAGGCATATATTTCGGTTCGAAACGGCCGCCCATTTGCCACTGCAGAACCGTGGCGCCCTCGATCCACTGGCCGAAGAGTTTCCCGTAGGCGGTCTTCGCCCAGCCCGTGTCCGCGTGGACCCATATGATGTCGGTGGACCGCAGATTCTGTATATAGCGGGCCGTCACGGTATGGGCTATGGCGTAGGACTGCGTGTGGCGAACCATTTTCGGGTTGCCGGTGGTGCCCGACGTGAAGTAGATAAGCATGGGATCGGAACTTTTCGTTGTGCCTCCGAAGTCGCCGGGATCGAAGCGCCGCGGAGCCTTTTCAAGCAAATCATCGAAAGAAAGCCATCCCTTGCGGTTTTCGCCGGTTATTACTTTTGTTTTCAGCCAGGGCAGTTTGTCGGCGACGGCGTCGATTTTCCCGGCGCCTTCGGCGTCCGTCACGGCCATGACCGCCTCGGTCCGGCTGAAGCGGTACTCGATATCATGACCCGTCACCATGTTGGGCGTCGGCATCGCCACAACGCCCGCCCTGATCATGCCCAGGACGGCGATATACCATTCCTCGCTTCGGGGCAGCATGAGAAAAACCCGGTCGCCCCGCTGAATACCGAGTTCTTTCAAAACATTGGCGAATTGACAGGAAAGAACTGACAGGTCGCGGAACGTGAGCCGCGACGCCTGTTTTCCGTCGGGCGACACCGTAGTGAGGGCGATTTTTGTTCTGTCGCCGCTCCAGCGGTCAAAATCGTCAAGAACAAAATTATAATACTCGGGTACCTGCCAGGTGAATGATTCCGCGGTTGACCTGTAATCGGTCATGTTCAGTTGGATCGGCATTCCGGCTTGCCTCCTTTGTATTTTAAACACTCCCCCATCTGTAACCGCCATGAGCTATAGATGGATTCCTCATGTCTGTCAACAACTATGAAAACGGCGGGAGGCCGGGCCTCCTCCGGCAGTAAAAATCATCATCCGCGGGAAGCGCGAAACAGGCGATACCGGTACAGCGCCCAGAGCGCCCTGGACGCTGTTTCGGCAGAGCTTACAAGCGTCATGTGCGGGCCAAACATGGTTCGAATAAGAGATATCCAGGACGAGCTTCCGACGGTATAGGTCACCACGGGCTTCTCGGGAAGTGCTTTCCGTATCTGTTCCGGATCGCCGAAAAGCACTTCGGGGCCGATGTCTCCCGCCATCAGGGACTCAATAATGGCATAGGGAATGACGGGTATGGCGATGACACCGTTGATTCGAGGATCCCGAAGCGCGGCCTCGAGACCCGCTCCGAAAAGATGCGAGGGGCCGAGATCCAGGGGGTTTTTCACGTTCATCCAGGGGGGCGCCTCCTCGCGCAGGGCATCGACCGTAGCCGGCGACAGTTCGGGGAGTTGAAGTCCCAGTTGAAATGCCGCGTCGGTTGCCATAACACCGAGTGATCCCGATGAGGTTACGACACCGATATCGCGACCTTCCATGAGCGGCTGGGCCGCGAACACCCGGGCCAGGTCAAAAAGTTCCTGAAAGCTTGACGCCCGGATGACTCCGGACTGACGCAGCAACCCTTCGTAGAGACCGTCTTCGCCGGTCATACTGCCCGTGTGGGACGCGGCAGCGCGTTTGCCCGCCTCGGTGCGGCCGCTCTTGTAAACCAGCACTGGTTTGCGGGCGGATGCCTCCCGCGCGGCCTTTCGAAACCGTTCTCCGTCCTTCGCGCCTTCCAGGTATAGAACGATCACGTCGGTCCGTTCATCGGCGGCGAAATGATACAACATATCAGTTTCATCCACGTCGACGCGGTTCCCGATAGTAACCAGCGAACTCACGTTCAAATCCTGGCTCGGGGCCCAGTCTGCCACGATATTGCCGAAAACGCCGCTCTGGGCTATGACGCCTATGTTGCCCGGCTTCATCTCTTCCAGGGCTACTTCCGTTGACGCAAAACGGTCGTGGGGATTGATGAGGCCCACGCAATTGGGACCGATGATCCGCATGCCGGTCTTTTTCGCCAGCGCACCGATTTCACGTTCAAGCCGCGCGCCGTCCGGACCGGTTTCGCTGAAACCCGCCGTTTCCAGGATGACCGCCCGTATATTCTTTGCGGCGCAATCCTCCAGCACGCCCCTGACGTGATTTCTCGGAACAACGACAATGGCCAGGTCAATCTCGTCGTCGATGTCTGTAATCCTCTTGTAAACCGGCAACCCCTCGATTTCCCGTTCCCTGGGGTTTACAAGATAAAGCCGGTCGGCGTAACCCGATCGTTTGAGCACCCTCGGTATTCCTGAACCGAATCCGCCTTTTTTCGAGGCGCCCGCTATAACGATGGATCGGGGTTGAAAAAATTCCCTGGGCAATTGGTTCATATGAACAGAAGCCTCCTCGCTTTTGTAATGTCTGCGTCACACAACTTTCGCGGAACTTCATGAATCGTTAACGCCGTATTTATTCTTTTATTCGCCCCTGCAGATGCTTTCTGGATTCCGGGTCAGGCCCGGAATGACGGACAAAAGATTATACAAATCTCTCATTCCGTGATTCACCCTTTCGGGCGCTTTATAAGTACCTGCGGGCGTTACCCCCCTGCAAGAGACACCATAACCTGCAGAGGCCGGGATCCAGCCAACTCCGTCATTCCGGCGGAGGCCGGAATCCAGCCAACTCCGTCATTCCGGCGGAGGCCGGAATCCAGTTGTTTCAGGTTTTTCCTGTCTCACCCTTTTCACACATAGTTCCCGGATTCCTCCGCCATTGAGTTTCAGTCCCACACAGTGGGCAATTAAAACAGGTCAAGCACGGAAAGACGGAAAAACAAAATATGCCAATGTTTCGGTGCGTACTGAGAAAACCGGGTCCTCCGCGGTTTTCTAGCTACTACAGGCGGCTGCCTTCGTCAAATTTTTATCCTTCTAACTTTTCACTGGTAAAGGATTCCGCTCTCTGTTATATGGTTTTTCTTCATCATTTCGAGGAGTAACAGTCATGGCCGAAAAAGCGACATTGATTCTTGACGGAAAAACGTATGAGTTTCCCATCATCACCGGGTCCGAAGGCGACAAGGCTATCGACATATCGAAGCTGCTCAAGGAAACCGGTTACATCACGTTCGATCCCGGTTACGTCAACACGGGAAGCTGCATCAGCGCGATCACGTACATGGACGGGAAAAAAGGAATCCTCAGATATCGCGGCATTCCCATAGAAGAACTGGCCGAACATTCCACCTTCGTTGAAACATCATACCTGTTGATTAACGGGAATCTCCCCACTCCGGACGAACTGGCGGCCTTCTCGGGACTTCTGAACGATCACTCCCTGGTTCATGAAGACATGAAAACCTTCTTTTCGAGTTATCCCCGGGGCGCCCATCCCATGGGCATTCTCTCTTCGATGGTGAACGCCCTGCGGGCATTTTATCCCGAAGTACCGGAACGGAGCCAGGAAGAAGAGCTCAATCTCACCGTGGCGCGTCTTCTATCGAAACTGCGGACGCTGGCCGCCATGTCCTACAGGATTTCCCGGGGTCACCGGGTGATTTATCCGTCCCATGAACTGGGGTACTGCGCGAATTTTCTGAATATGATGTTCGATTCGCCCGTCAAACCGTATGTTATCGACTATGACGTCGTCCGCGCCCTGGAGGTGTTCTGGATCACGTCAGCGGATCACGAACAGAATTGTTCCACATCCGCCGTCCGCCATGTCGGCAGCGCCCGGGTAAATCTCTACGCTTCCATCTCGGCAGGCATCAGCGCTCTCTGGGGACCCCTGCACGGCGGAGCCAACCAGGCCGTTATCGAAATGCTCCAGGAAATCAGAGACAGCGGCGGCGACCCCCGGCCTTTCATCGAACGGGCCAAGGACAGGAACGACCCCTTTCGCCTCATGGGATTCGGGCACAGGGTGTATAAAACCTATGATCCCCGGGCCCCGATCATCAAGAAAATGACCGACAAGATACTGACGAAGCTGGGACGCACGGACCCGCTGCTCGATATCGCGCAAAATCTGGAAGAACTGGTCATACGCGACCCGTATTTTATCGACCACAACCTGTATCCGAATGTTGATTTTCACAGCGGCATACTGCTGCGGGCGATGGATGTCCCCGTGAACATGTTCCCCGTCATGTTCGCCATAGGACGTCTTCCCGGATGGATCGGCCAATGGATGGAAAGCATGGAAGATCCCGACAGAAAACTGTGCCGGCCCCGGCAGATTTACCTGGGACCAACTCTGCGCGAGTATATTCCCCGGGACAAACGGGTTCAAATGAAAGAGAACGGCGAACTGTAGCATCGACGCTACGGGTCAGACGTTCTCCATCGACCCGCCGGGTGAGTCCTTGAAATAGCGATAGTACCGAAAGACTTTTTCGATGTAGACGCGTGTCGCCGGAAAAGGAGGAACTCCGCTGTATTCCCTTACCTTTCTCGGTCCGGCGTTGTAAGCCGCAAGCGCGAGGCGGGTCTCTTCTCCAAAATTATTCATGAGATTTCTGAAATACCTGACACCGGCATCAATGTTTTCTTCGGGGTTAAACCCGTCTTTAACGCCGAGAGATTCGGCGGTTCCGGGCATGAGCTGCATGAGCCCCATGGCGCCGCGGCTTGAAACGGCGCGGGGATCATAGCCGGACTCGGCCATGATGATCGCCTTCACCAGCGCGGCTTCGACGTTATAACGGACGGCCGCTTCCTCGATAATGTCGTCGAAACTGTCCTGTCTTTTACAATCGAAAGCAGGAACTTCTTCGGCGACCGCCGGTTCCGGCGCCCGCTCTTCCCTCGCCTGAGCAGGTTCCGGAATCTCCTCCAGGAAGGTGTCTGGCTGCTCAACGACGGGAGAATACTTCATAACGAGGACATTCTGATAATCGCCCGCGAAAAACAGACCCAGCGACACCACCATGAGCAGCAGAAGCCGGATCGGCTTGCAGCACACAACAATCGCCGGACGCGGCAATTCTTTCTGTTGGCTCTCTTTTTCCATTTTACATAAAATTATTGATATCTCGGTCAATTCGATTATTCAGGGCAGCGTGCCTTCATAGTATACCTTCGTTTGTTTGTCAATCATCCGTTTCCCGAATAAATATCAACCGATTAAACGGTCAGGGGTCGCCGTCGATCTCCCTGAAACAACATTTCACCGTCGGACACGTCGAATAAGAACAATTGACAAAGCATTGGTTTCCCGGGTAAGTTTCAGTGTAAAATCGGATACAGACAAAGCTGCCTGCCGGTAATGCGGCGTGGAGAAACCATGCAACCGATCGTGGCTTCCGACGTGTTCACAGAAAAACATCTTCGAGTCCTTGAATTCGCTTCCCTGTTTGACGGCGAGTTCAGCATTGACTGGCTTCAAGAACTGACGGGTGAAAGGGCGTCGATTATCTTTGCCGCCCTGGAATTCGGAACGAAACAGAGGTGGCTTTATCGAAACAATCTGGTCAATTTTTCCTTCATAGACGGTTCAGAGCAGGAAAAGCTGGCACGTTCCCTCCCTCGTGAAATAAGGACAGATCTTCACAACAAAATCGCAGATCTTCTGATCAGAAACCTGCCAGAAAGCCCGGACAGAATACATAGAACGGCCCGCCATCTGCTTCATATCAGCAATGATTACAACGGCTGCCAGCTTCTCATTGAAAACGGCATACACCACCGCCGGCATTTCAGGGATGAAGAAGCACGACTGTTTTATGAAAAGGCCCTCGACGATTTGAGAAATCTTCGGGATCCCGCATCGAACAGCCTCTTTATTGAAGCTGCCCTTGAATATTGCAAAGTTTCAACGGACAGCGATAATCCCAATCGCGTCATTGCAATAATCGGGGAAGCAATCGCAAGGGCTGAATCAACGAGCGACATGGATGCAGTGGCTTTTCTCGAAATGCATCTGGGCAAGAGCGAATGGCTTCGCTCACATTACCGCCAGGCGTTAGACCACTTCCGGCATGGCTGGGAAATGATCCGCACCAGAAATGATCCCGGTATCCAGAAATCTGCAACGATTTTCGGTATGTTCTATAACTACTGGTCGGGCCGGTACCGGGAAGTCGTCCAGAGTTACGAAACTCTTGTGCCGGACGTGGAAGACCAGTTTCCCAAGGGCAGAATGCCCCTCCTTGCCGCGCTGACGGCCGGTGTGTGCCTTGGACACACGGGACTGTATTCTCAGGCGATGGGCATGCTTCACGCCATCCGCGTTCACGGCCGCACTATCGGCAATCTTTCAGTGGCGTCCCTCGCGGGAGTAACACTGGGATATCTTCTCCTGGAAGTGAACCGCCCCGAAGACGCCATCACGTGCATTCAGGGCTCGTGGGATGAAGCTGAAAAAAGTAAAAGCTATTACGCCCGGCTGGGGGGACTCGCGTTGCTCGCGTACGCTTATCACCTAGTGAACGATCACAAGAAGGCCGTTGACTGTCTGAAAGAATATATCGATCTCGGGCGCCGATGCGGGATGACCGTGAAATATACCGCCGTGGGGCTGGCGATCTGCCAGGCCATCGAAGACGGAGAATTCCCGCGGATTCCCGGCATGTCCCTGGAAGAGGAAATCAAATATTCCATGGAGAGCGGCAATTACCTCCTGAGCGGCGTTGCTCACCGTCACCTGGCTCTGCAGTTGAGACATGCGGGACAACCCTGCAGCGAAGTTCTTCGGGAACTTGACAAGTCCGTCGTCGACCTGGAAATTTGCGGCCACAGCATTGAGATAGCCAACTCCAAGATAGAAACGGCACGCGAGTATATACGCGCGGGAAATGAAAAAAAGGCCATCGAAATCGCCGGACCGGCAGCCAGGCTGCTTCATTCTTTCAATGAACACCTCGTTCCCGACGACATCCGCCCGCTTGTTAAAAATCTTCGCAACGGCGAAAGCCTGCTGGAAGAAATACTGCGTCTTGGTCATGAATTACCGATCATCCGGGATTACCGGGAACTCTCCAATCGGATCATCTCGACGGTCAACAGAATAACAGGGGCCGAGCGCGGCGCCATTTTCGTCCTGGAAAACGGAAGAACCGATAAGATTGTTCTGAAAGCCGCGAAAAACCTGACGGCGGAAGATATCGATCTTGCCACGTTTCAGGATTCCATGAAACTCATCACGGAAACCACGCGCACGGGCGAAGGGAAGATTATGGAATTCAACGGGAACAATCAACCACTCCGTTCGGAATCCGAAAATACTATTCAATCATGTATCTGCGTTCCCCTCAAGATCAGGAACACAGTAAAAGGCGTGCTCTATCATGACAACCGCCTCTTTCGAAGCGCCTTTAAAAAATCTGACCTGGAAATACTCAATTACTTCGCCTCTCAGGCGGCCATCGCAATGGATAACGCCGAAGCGTGGCAAACGTTGCGAAAGCTGTACAAACAACAACAACTCGAAAAAGAACATTACGAACGGGAATATCTGGAGACAATTCATTTTGACGATTTTGTCGGAAAAAGCCCCGCCATCAGAAATGTTTTCGCTCAAGCCGAACAGGTGGCGCAAACCTCCACAACGGTGCTCATTCTCGGCGAAACGGGGGTAGGCAAGGAACTGGTGGCGCGGTTCATTCACCGTCACAGTGATCGCGCTGAAAAACCTTTCATACGGGTACACTGTAGCGCCTTGCCGGAAAGCCTGATCTCGAGCGAACTCTTCGGCCATGAAAAAGGGGCCTACACGGGCGCAACTTCAAAACAGATCGGCAGATTCGAACTGGCCGATGGAGGCACCATTTTTCTGGATGAAATCGGAGACATTTCGATGGATGTCCAGGTACGACTTCTCCGTGTGCTTCAGAGCAAGGAATTCGAGCGAGTCGGTGGTCACGAAACGCTGCGGTCAGACTTCAGGCTTCTCGCCGCAACCAACCGCGACCTGGAGCGGGAAGTGAAAAACGGTCGCTTCCGCCGCGATCTTTTTTACCGTCTGAACGTTTTTCCAATTAATGTCTCCCCTCTTCGGGACAGGCAAGAAGACACCCCCCTGCTCGCGTGTTATTTTTTAAATTTATACGCGAACAAGTGCAACAAGGACGTAGCGGTTATTCCCCGGGAAGAGATGGAAAAACTTCTCTCCTATGACTGGCCCGGTAATGTGAGAGAACTCGAAAATGTCATAGAACGAGGCGTTATTCTCAGTAAAGGGAAGGTTTACCGGGTACCTGAGCTCAACGGCGGCAGGACGCAACAGTACGACCAGACCCTCACACTTCGCGATAATGAGAGAAACCATATTCTCCGGGTTCTCACGAAAACCCGCGGAAAAGTAACGGGACCGGGAGGCGCCGCTGGAATTCTTGACATTCATCCCAACACGCTTTTTTCACGAATGAAAAAACTGGGCATTTCGAAAAAAGCAAATTACGTAAGCGGCTCCACGTGATGTTCCCGAAAGCGCCATGCTGAATACCGGGCGGACCGTTTGTCACGGCATGCGGTTAGTTAACGAAATGTCGTTTAATTAATTTGTGCTCCGACCCGCGAAACAGCGAATCGACGGGCGCTGTTCGCGCAACCTGTCGATCAGCACAACATGGCACGCGATTTGCGAGCTTTTTTCGATTGGTGATCAGACTACCGGGATTCGAAGGTCGCGCCGGACTCCCAGAATCCGGATGTTTTTCTTTGAAACGGATCGGCACATGCATTCCGTCCGTCGCGACAGAATATACCACTGAACAACCGCAACAGACGAACCAACAAAAGGAGGATGCCATGAACAAAGCCCGTTTATTCTTCACCGTTGTTACGGTCATGCTGTGCATCGCCCTGGGTATGTCACCCGCACTGGCACAGAAAGGAAAACCTATCAAAATTGGTTTCATGGGAAATCTTTCGGCGCCCTTTTCTCTGAGCGCGCAGGCGGCCGCCAAGCTTGCCGTAGCAGAGATGAACGAGGCGGGGGGCATTCTGGGACGACCCGTCGAGCTCCTCTCGGAAGACACCAAAGGGGAAATTCCAAAGGGTATAGAAGTATATAAAAAACTGGTCATGCACAACCGTGTCGACGCGATTGTGGTAGCTGAAAAGGTAGAAATGGGAGTCGCCGGCATGCAGATAGGCGCCGAACTTTTCCGTGAATTTCCGCACATCATGTTCTCCACCATAGGATCCGGAGATGCCATCTGGCATCATGTGCGCGACGATTATGAACGATTCAAGTTCGGTTTTCAGACGTATTATTTTGTCTCCTCCCACTACCTGGAAATTATGGGAGGACAGATCATTCCAGATTTCTTTAAAAATTTCGTCGGCGCCACGAAAGTTGCCCTGATATATGAGGACATGGACTGGACGAAACCACTGAGAGACGGGCTCCCGGGCGTTTCTCCGAGCCTCAGAAAAGTTTACGAAAACCAGGGCCTGGAGGTGGTGTATGAAAAAACTATCTCCCTGGATCAAAAAGTTTTCAGCACACTTTTCGAGGATGTTGCAAAAAAGGGCGCCTGCGTGATGGACTGTGTCGTCGGGTACATCGACCAACCGGCATTCATCAAGCAATGGGCCCAGTCGAGTGCCCGTGATATTCCCTGGTTTTTCTGGGGCGGTCTCGCCGGCATGCCCATGGCGTGGAATATGACCGAGGGCATGGTCGCCGGCGGAAGCATCGGTTCATCGTTCGTCCGGGTTCCCATTACCGAAAAGACCATCCCCTTCATGGATAACATGGTGGAAAAATATAAAACCGGTCCTATTTTCGGTTCCCATACGACGTATGACACGCTTTACGGCTATAAAAAAGCACTTGAACAGGCGGGTGACACCAAGGATACAAACAAAATAATAAAATCACTAGAAAATGTACGTGAAACAGCCGTTCTGGGAAAAATAGGATGGGATGCCAGATATCATTACAATATTCCCTACCCTGACTACGTGACACCCATTGTCCAGTGGCAGGACGGTAAAATGGTACCGGTTTATCCCTCCGACGTGGCCCAGGGAACTTTCCAGCAGCCGGCCGATCTGAGGAAGTAACTTCATTATCGTACTTCGACACCGCGGGCGATGCCGTCCCGGTCGCCCGCGGCCGTAATTTACAGCAAACCGGCACCGCGAACAGTGCCTTTTATCGGGAAACAACACCATGGATGTAATTCAAAATATTATTATTTACACACTCTTGTGGGGATCGATCTATCTTCTCATATCGATCGGTTTTTCATTAATCTGCGGGGTTCTGCGCATCTTTCACCTTGGTTACGGTATAACCTTTGTGATCGCCGCTTACGGCATGTGGTTCTTCTTGTCCGATATGCAGTTGGGGTTGGTCCCGAGTATTATTCTCATGTTACTTCTGCAAATGTTTATCGCCGTTTTCGTTTTTTACAAGGGTGTATTTCAACGTTACCTGGATGAAGAGGAAAACCTGCTGGTGATTTCCATTCTTCTTTTCCTTGCCGCGAGCCATTTTTCAAACTGGCTCTATCCCGTGACGGTGGGAGTAACGATCCCAACGACGCTGATCCCGGGAATGGCCAAAATAGGCGCAGTCAACGTGTCTTATCAGATGATAGCGGCTGCCGTCGTCGGCATTGTTGTTACGGCCCTCTTCGTGCTGATGTTTCTCAAAACGCGAACCGGCCTCATTATCCGTGCCATGAGCCAGGATTTGAACGCCGCCAGGCTCATGGGGGCAAGCGTGGACAATATGTATTACCTTGCCATGATTATGGCGGTGATACCCCCTTCGATCTGCGTTCTCATGATCGCCCCTTTCTGGGGCGTCGACCCTCACATGGGACAACCTCTTCTCATTACAGCACTGTTGATCGCAATCCTCGGCGGACTGGGAAACCTGAAAGGCAACATCATGGCATCCTACCTGATCGCCTTTATCCATTTTTCAACCAGTTTTCTACTGGCGCCCCGGTTCATGAGTTTCGCAGCACTGTTCGTGACGCTTATATTTTTGATCGTTAAACGGGGAGGACTAGTTGCGGGAGAAACGATATGGTAAATTTTGAATTGAAACGAGACCGCGTCCTGTTGCGGTGGGGAATCGAAAAATACGAATGGTGCATAGAACCCCGATACTGGAGGAATCCTGTTATCGGCGTTACTATTCTCCTGGCGCTGCCCCTGTTCTTTTATTCTTACCCGCACCTGCTGACCATGCTTACCACGGCTAACCTGCTGGCGGCGATCGCCATTCCTCTGAGCCTTCAGATTCTGGGAACGGCCAGGGTTAATTTCGGCCCCCAGTTCTATCTTGGCATCGGCGGCTACACGGCGGCACTGCTGAACCTGCATCTGGGATGGAGCCCCCCGTTCACTCTCGCGGGCACCATTATCGTTTGTGGTTCCATCGCCCTGCTTCTCAGTCCCATCACCTGGATCGCCCGGGGACTTTATTTCTCGCTTATTACCCTCATTCTTCCTCTCGCGTTTCTCGACCTGACATACCAGTTCGGCGACATTTTCAGGGGAGAGGTCGGTTTGTTCGGCATGAGTCCCCTGCTTGATCTGGGGCGAGTCCGCTGGAACTACCTTTCGTATTATTATCTGTCGCTGTTTCTGATGCTTCTCTATATGCTGACGGCGGATAAAATAGGCCGTTCCCGTTTCGGAGTTTCACTCGCGGCAATAAACGAAAATGAAGACGTGGCACGCATGATGGGAATCAATGTCAGCAAGTACAAAGTATTCTATTATGTCTTGCCTTCAATCCTCACCGGGATCGTGGGATGGTTCATCGTTCACACGTTCCGGTCATTCGCCGGAGTAACCTATCTCCCGCTGGAATTCATGCTGAAAATACTATTTATCGTTATTATCGGCGGCCGCGCTTTTGTCTATGGCGCCGTTCCGGGCGCCTATGCCGTTGCCATGCTCGAAGAAGGACTTCGCGGTTTCGGCCATGTCAGTCACTGGATATTTCCTCTGGTCCTGATCGCACTGATCTATGTGCTCCCACGCGGCGAGGGATTGTGGGGACTTTACCACAAACGTCACCCGCGTGACTACTTCCCCAGGCTACATGTCCGACGGGAGTAACCCGCAGGTGTAATCGAATGATCTTCGCCGAATGCGCTCAATACAGCTTATAGAAACAAAGGAGATACGTCCGACGTGCTGAAAATTCAAAACATCGGAATTAATTTCGGGGGACTTCGTGCTCTCGACGACGTGAGTTTTTCCGTCGGGGAGGGTGAAGTCGTGGGACTCATTGGCCCGAATGGGGCGGGAAAGACAACCATGATGAACATTATCTGCGGTGTCTACAGGCCAGCCGAGGGAAAAATATTTTTTGAAGAAAACGAAATCACCAGGCTTTCCTCCGACAAAATCTGCAGGTTTGGCATATCGAGAACCTACCAGATTCCCCAGCCCTTTTACGCTATGACGGCACTGGCGGGAGTAGTCACCGCCGTGTTAAACGGCAAAAAACGGCCTCACATGTGCTTCTCGGACGCAGGTCTCGAGGCCTCGTATTACCTCGAGTTTGTCGGTCTCTTTTCTAAACGGGATGAACTTGCCTCAAATCTGAATCTTTACGAACTGCGGATGCTGGAGCTTGCCCGGGCATTGGCGACAACGCCGAAACTGCTCCTGCTTGATGAAGTCATGGCTGGTCTCAATCCCGTTGAATCGGAACGGGCGCTTGAGATGATCTGGAGCGCTCAGGAGCAGTTCGGCATCACTCTCCTGTGGATCGAGCATGTTATGAAGATCATCATGAAAGCGGCACAGAGAATAGTGGTCCTGCAGTACGGCAAAAAAATCGCAGAAGGACCTCCCGAACAGATCGCCAATGATCCCCGGATCATCGAGGCCTATTTAGGAGGCAAACACTGATGATGCTTGAAATTAAAAATCTTAATGTCTCATATGGTGTTATTCCTGTTCTTCACACTATCAGTCTGTCCGTCGAAAGTGGGGAACTGGTGGCGCTTCTTGGCTCGAACGGGGCGGGAAAGACGACGCTTCTGAATACCATATCCGGCCTTCTCAGACCGTCATCAGGATCGATCATCTTTAACGGAAAAAATATTGAAAACTCTCAGCCGCAGAACATCGTGAAAGGCGGTATTTCACAGATTCCCGAAGGACGGAAGATTTTTCCGTTTTTGACGGTGAAAGAAAACCTTTTCATGGGAGCAAGCACCCGTGGCGCCTGGAGCAACCGCCATGAAATGTTCGACCTGGTAACCGGCATCTTTCCCATCCTTGCCGAGCGAAAAGATCAACGCGCCAGCCTTATGAGCGGCGGTGAACAGCAGATGCTCGTCATCGCCCGCGGTTTGATGGCCAAACCCAGATTTCTTATGATCGACGAACCGTCACTGGGGTTGAGTCCGGCTTTTCAGCAACAGATATACAGCGCAATCGAAAAGCTCCCTGAACAGGGGGTTACGGTCCTTCTGGCGGAGCAGAACGCGCAGATCGCCCTTGAAATCAGTACAAGGGGATACGTGATGCAGGACGGTGAAATCGTGATGGAAGAAACGAGCAGCGAGCTGCTTTCCAGTGATCTCATCAAACAAGCCTACATGGGAGTCTGATTTTATGAATAACGATTACTTTTCCTACATGGCCGAGGTTTTCGATCGGTCACAGGTGGATAAAAAATCTGAAGCGCTGAAAGGAATCAGGGTGCTCGATTTGTCCCACATGATCTTCGGTCCCAAGGCAGCCGATGTGCTCGCCGAACACGGTGCCGAGGTAATCAAGGTCGAGGTTCCCTACCAGGGGGATTACTGGCGGAGCGCCACCTACTGGGGAAAATACTGGAAGCATTCAAATCCCATGTGGCACTTTATCAATCACAGCAAGTACTTCGTCGGCATCGACGTCAAGTATCCCCGCGGAAAAGAACTCATCCTGAAACTGGCTGAACAATCCGACATCGTGATCGAAAATTTTGCCAGCGGCACGGTTGAAGCCTGGGGAATCGGCTACACCCAGACCCGTGCCGTGAACCCGAATATTATTTACGCCAGCCTCAGCACTTTCGGCCAGACCGGGCCGTCCCGGTTTTTCCCCGGCTGGGACCTGCTCGCCCAGGGAACAAGCGGGGTTATAAGTGTCACGGGGTATCCCGATACTGAGCATTTTTTTAAGATACCTGATTTCTTCGGTGATTTTTACCCCGGGTTCTTTGCCGCCATGCTCGTCATGATGGCGCTCAATTACCGCGAAAGAACGGGTGAAGGACAGTACCTCGATATTTCCCAGGCAGAGATTCTGATGAGGTCGCTTTTTCAATTCACATACACCAGTGCCACGGGAGACGACCTGGAAAGAACAGGAAACCAGGACCCCACCGTATCTCCTTCCGGCATTTTTAAAACAGCGGATGGCGGTTTTGTCGCGCTTGCCGTGGGAACGGATGAGCAGTTCGGATCGCTTTGTAAAGTCATGAAAAGAAATGACCTCGCAACCGATTCCCGTTTCGCGGAAGCACTTGAACGATTGAAGCCGGCTCATGCCGAAGAATTACACCGAATTGTAGCGGAATGGATTGACTCGCTGAAAATCGCCGATATACGGAAAATTCGTGAAACCTGCAGATTCGCCCTGAGTGAAGTGGAGGACGACGTAAGTATAAGCAGGGATGAATGGCGTAAAGAACGCGGCAGTGTCGTCGAATTCAATGATCCTATGTACAGGAAACTGACCATGGCCGGTTCGGCGGCAATGATGAGTGAAACTCCGGGCCGGATAAAGTGGCTCACCCGGCCGCTGGGATACCATAACCGCTATATTTTTAAAACACTTCTCGGACTTTCGGAGTCTGAAATCAGGCAACTCGAAAAAGAATACGTGGTGGGATACTGGGACTACCGCGTGGGTCAGCGTCCTCCCGTTTACTACAATATCGAAAAAGACGAAATATTTAACTATGGTGGAGAAAGCGATGCCGAGTAAGGAAAAAGTCTATTCACGACACATGCAGAACAAAGGCGCGGTGAAGCGGATATCTGAATGGAGCAGCATCCTTTCCGATATCCTGTCTCCCGAAGGCAAACCCGAAGCACTGGCGGATACGGTCGTGCTCGATCTCAGCTACGCCAATTTCACCGGACTCATCGCGTCAAGTCTTTTCGCGGAAGGAGGCGCGGAAGTTATTAAAATAGAACCCCCGGAAGGCGACCCGGCCCGTCTCATGACGCCTTACGGCAAAACCGTGAAGGGAACCGGCATTCCCTATATTATGGAAAGCAGGAATAAGCATAATATATGTCTCGATATTCACGATGAAACGGACAGGGACAGGTTGCGCGCCCTGGCGCAAAAAGCCGACGTGCTCATCGAAACGTTTGAACCGGGGTTGCTTGACGAGCTGGGTATCGGCTATCGGCAATTGAAAGAAATCAATCCTTCTCTCGTTTACGTAGCCATAACACCTTACGGCCAATACACTGAACACGCGAAAAAACTTGCGTCCATTCCGTGGTCCGACATTACCAGCCAGGCGGAATCGGGAATGGCAGCCCTCGTCGGGGCACTACCGGATGACCCCGAACCTTATAACTGGCCTACCAGGGCCGGATTCCACGCGGGAGGATACGCGAGCGCCGTGTCGGCCGTCTGTTCAGCGCTCATGGCTCTTTTTTTCAAGCGTCGCACGGGACGTGGCCAGATGGTTGATGTTGCCACGGCCGATTCCTTTTCCTCATGCGTGGGATTTCCACCCACCATCGGGGACATTTGGAAAAAACCCCGCCCGCGCTACGGTACACTTGACTACGGGCTCTGCCCGTACGGTTTTTTCAAATGCAAGGATGGTTACGCCGCAATCGCCTGCTTCAGGGACCAGGATTTCAGGGCTGCTCTTCGTATTCTGGGACTCTGGAAAATTGAAGAGGAATGGAAAACACTTCTCGACAGGATCACCGACGACGTGGAAAAGGCAAAAACATTGAACCGTGAAATTGAGCAGGCTATAGCTTCCATGACATTCGATGAAATATTTAAAAAATTTCAAGCATTCAGCATCAAGGTGGCACGATCAAAATGGCGGGGAGGCGGCTTGCCCGTCACCACGAGAATGCTGCGCCCCAGAGAAGTCATGGAAGTAGACCACTGGAAGGCGAGAAACACCTTTTTCAAAGTAGATGATCACTATTACGGTATATTCCAGGTTCCCGTCACGGGCAAAATGTCAAAAACACCGCTGCGGATCAAAAGAATCTCCGCCCGAATCGGTGAAGACACAGAACAGGTATTTAAAAAATACGGTATAAAATAGGGGTCTTCGTTTAACAAGCTTCTCTCTCGCTTCAGCAAACACGGCGGGCATACAGGGGCATCCCTCTTATGGGAGGAATTGTCACAAAAATAAAAATAAGGTATGAGTGCACGTTCTACGTTTTCCCGGATTCTTTCAAATCCACGGAAAGCCGTTTTTCGCATTAATCCCGGAGAGTGAATCAATGAGCGACAGAAACAAGAAACAGGCAAATCCCGATGAAATCAGGCCGGAACTGGCGGAAGTCATCGAACGCCGCAACCTGACCCGCGATGAAGCGCGGCCCGACGCCGTGGCGAAACGCCGTAAGCAGGGACACCGTATGATACGGGAAAACATCGCCGACCTGTTCGACAACGACGATACGATTGAATACGGCGCGTTCACGCTTGCGGCGCAACGCAGCCGGGTTCCCAAAGACGAACTCATTCGTAAGACTCCCGGCGACGGGCTCGTCGCCGAGGTGGGATCGGTGAACAGCGACATGTTCGAACCATCGAAGAGCCGCTGCCTGGCCATCGGCTATGATTATACCGTTCTGGCCGGCACCCAGGGATGGTTCAATCACAAGAAGAAAGACCGCGTGCTCGAGCTTGCCTATGAGTGGAGGCTGCCGCTGGTCCTGTTCGCCGAAGGCGGAGGCGGTCGGCCCGGCGATGTTGACATGATGGAAATTATCGTGGCGGGTCTTGAGTTCAGGTCCTTTTCACATATTGCAAGGCTGAGCGGTCTGGTCCCCGTGGTGGGCGTCGTAACGGGCCGCTGTTTCGCCGGCAATGCCGCGCTGCTGGGCTGTTGCGATGTTATCATCGCCACGAAGGATTCCAACATCGGCATGGCGGGTCCGGCCATGATCGAGGGCGGCGGCCTGGGCGTCTTCGCGCCCGAAGAAATAGGACCGATCGAGGTGCAGACCGCGGACGGTGTTGTCGATATCGTCGCCGAAGACGACGCCGACGCCGTGGCCAAAACAAAGAAGTATCTGTCCTATTTTCAGGGAGACCTGCCGGACTGGGACTGCGCCGATCAGCGGCTCCTGCGGCATTCGATACCGAAAAGCAGGAGGCGGGCCTATGACGTCAGGAAAGTCATACACCTGCTCGCCGACACCGATTCGGTTCTTGAACTGCGGCACGATTTTGGCGTTGGTATCGTCACCGCGCTCGTGAGGATCGAGGGAAAGCCTTTCGGCCTGATGGCGAACAACACGCTTCACCTGGCCGGCGCCATCGACTCGGACGGCGCCGACAAAATCGCCCGGTTTGTCCAGTTGTGCGACGCCTTCGATATTCCCATGATCATTCTCATAGACACCCCCGGGTTCATGGTGGGACCCGAAGCAGAGAAAACAGCCCAGGTCCGTCATTTCTGCCGCATTTTCATGAACGCGGTTAATTCCGATATACCTCTGTTCAGCATTGTGTTGCGGCGGGGGTACGGTCTCGGTGCCATGGCCATGGCCGGCGGAAGTTTTCATAATTCCGACTTTATCGTCTCGTGGCCCACGGGTGAGTTCGGCGGCATGGGACTTGAAGGCGCCGTACGATTGGGATTCAAGAAAGAACTGGACGCCATCGAGGACCCGGAAAAAAGGCAGAAGCGCTACGAAGAACTCGTGGCGCTTCACTACGAACACGGCAAGGCGCTCAACATGGCGGCCTGTCTCGAGATCGACGATGTTATCGATCCCGTCGATACCCGCCACTGGATCATACGTGGACTGCGGGCCCAGCCCGAGCCCCCGGTGCGCACCGGCAAGAAACGTCCCCGCGTCGACAGCTGGTAACTCCGCCGATCAGCCGGCGAGGCGTGATGAATCATCGAGATCACGGCGTGCCGCCAGAAGCCGGTGAACCGCCGTTATGTTTGTGGCGACCGCCATGAACCAAATGACGGTAACAAGGGGAACTTCCGAATAACCGGGAAACCAGGCCGCCGTGAGAGGTACCGACAGCGACGCGGCGGCGAGAAGCAGTATACGTTCCGGGCGTTGCATGAAACCAACCACGCGGATCGTTCCCAGTGATTCGGCCCGGGCCTTCACGTAACTCACCAGGTAAGAGCCCGCCAGCGCCATAAGCAGCCCGTAGAATGTCGGCCCCTGCCGGAAATAAACCAGCAATCCCGCGAATATAAAAAAATCCGCGAGGCGGTCCGCGCTTGAATCGAGCAGCGCTCCGAATCGCGTGGCTCGCCCTTCGAGACGGGCGACAGTTCCGTCCATCGTGTCAAACAGTCCCGACAGGAGGAGCGCCAGGCCGCCGAGAAAAAAACAGCCGCCCGCGAAGAGAAAGAAAACACCCAGGGAAACCAGGAGCGAAAGCAGGGTCAGGGTGTTCGGAGAAAGAGAACTATTCGCCAGCGGTCGGACCGCTTTTCCAATCACTGCATAATATATTTTTACGACGCGTTCTCTCATGCCATTGTTCCCGTCCGTGTCGAGAATCGACCCGCCCCGCAAATAGTCCCTCCGACCGTCATCATGGGCGGAAATGACTGTATAGCCGCCATGATGTCACAACTCGTACAAGAAATACGCCATGAACCGGATCTCGTGACCTGCGGCGCGACGGTCCATATGGTGAATCTGTTCACCGTTTTTTTACCAGAAAATAAAGCTGTCCGTATTCTTTCATGTACCCGGCAGTGAGGCCCGCTTCGTCGCCGGTGCCCCAGAAAAGATCAACACGTCCCGGTCCCTTGATGGCGCCTCCCGCATCCTGATTGAGCACCAGGCGCGAGAAAGGTTTCCAGAATGAGATCTCGCCGGCATCGGAAAAGAACGGGCGCTTCAGGGAAACCAGTGCTATCGCGCCGCGGGGGAAAAAGGCGGGATCGGTGGCTATCGTTCGACCCGCCGTCACGGGCACGCCGAGGGCGCCCCGCGGACCTTCTTCAACGACCCTGAAAAAAATATAGCTCTCATTGTGCGCCAGGAGCGACATCACGTCGTCTCCGCTGGTGGATTGAAGATAATTTTTTATGCCCCGCAGGGACATCTCGGCCAGTGCGAGAACGCCCTTTTGTGCCAGGTGCCGTCCCAGGCTTCGATAGGGGCGGCCGTTCCAGGTATCGTAACTGACCTGGATAGACTCCCCGTTCTCAAAAATGATAGTCCCCGATCCCTGAATATGCATGAAAAACAGTTCCACCGGGTCGTCGGTCCAGGCGATTTCCAGCCCGCATCCTTCGAGGCGTCCTTCAATGTCGATCTCGCTCCTGGTAAAATAGGGAAGCACGTCGCCGTTCTCTACGCGCGCGATGATCCTTTCGTCGGCAAACTTCTCGTGAAACCCGCCAAGGTCGATAATGGTGTGATCATCGGGTGTGCGATAGACGGGATGCCGGTATCGGTCTGTTCTGACTCGCGATCCCCTGAGAACGGGTTCGTAGTACCCGGTGAATAAAACGTTTCCATCCCCGCCCGTTCCCGTGCACTGGTAAAGATCGAATGATCCCATCAGCCGACGGCGCAGGTCGCTTGTGTTTTCCGTCGTCGCGACGATATCGCGCAACAGGAGCAGCGAATCTTTCATTTCCTGCAGGCTGTAGACAGTATTTCCGAATTGAAAAGTGGTATTCTCGGGAAGCCGGCCGTAGTACACGAGACTTCGATCAACAGCAATCAGCAGAGAGTCCCGGTCCATGTCGTCGGAAAAATCGGGCCACCAGCCGGGGTCTACGAGGACGAGGTGTTCCGGCTCGGCTTCCGCGACCGGACGAGGTTTCGGCCCGACGGCGCAACCGGCCGCCAGGACGGCGATCAACGCGAAAATCGCAAGTCCCGCGATGACTCCGGCGTGGCGTGAGACCTTTGCGCGACCCTTTTTCCCGTCATTCCGGACAGTACTTGACAGTACCGGATGACGGCTCGCGTGTCCGTCAGGGTATTCTCCGGCATGACGAAATTGCCGGTTTTGTGAGGTTCTGCAATAAAGGTCTCGGTATTTGTACGTATCTTCCCCCATCCTCATGGTTCAATGATCATCGGAATTTCGTCGCAGTAATCAGGATACTTGGGACACTTCATGCATTCCGTCCAGATCTTTTCGGGAAGTGTCGCGCGGTCGACCTCGATGAATCCCATGCTCTTGAAAAACAGTTCCTGGTTGGTCAGGGTGAAAATGCGATACAGGTCAAGGGTGATGGCTTCGGAAATGCAGGCTTCAACAAGTTTCGTGGCGATTCCTTTGCGCCGGTACTCCGGCGCCACGAAGAGCGACCGCACTTCCGCGAGGTTCTCCCAGAATATGTGCATGGCGCAGACGCCCACGACCGTCTTGCCGTCATTGGGGCAATAGACAAAATAGTCCCGCAGGAAGCCGTACAACTCCATGAGGGACCGGGGAAGCATCTCCCCCCGGCGGGCCGAATCGTTTATCATGCGGTGAATATATTTAACGTCGCTTACTTTTGCTTTACGAAGCATGGGCCGAATCCTTCTGTTATAATAATTGCCTGTCCGGAAGAAGCGGGCACACCGGCCCCGCGCCCTCGAGACCCCGACTCATTTCTTTTCAACAAAAAAAGAACCTCCGGCCTTACCCGGCCGGGACGTCCTGGGATAACCGAAGCATTTCACGCGCGTGTTCCCGCGTTTTTTCCGTAAGCTTGACGCCGCCGAGCATGCGGGCGATTTCTTCTATTCGATCATCGTCGTCGAGTTTTCGCACGCCCGCGCTGGTCCTGTCGTCATTCACGCCTTTCGTCACCAGGAAATGAATCGTCCCGAAGCTCGCGATCTGGGGCAGGTGCGTGATGCAGACAACCTGGTGGCGACGAGATATGTCTCTGAGCTTGGAACCCACCACTTGCGCCGCCGCGCCGCCGATGCCGGTGTCAACTTCATCAAAAATGACCGTTTCCGCCGATGAACCGTGAACAAGCACTTTTTTAAGGGCAAGGACAAGTCGCGACAACTCGCCTCCCGAGGCTACGCGGTTCAGTGGTTTCAGAGTCTCACCGGGATTGGCGGAAAAATAAAATTCCACCTCGTCACATCCCTTCTGATGAAGGGCGGGCGCTTCACTGTCGTTCTCAGCCTGGCGATCTTCAAAGGAAACAGCGAAGTTCGTGTTCGCCATGCGAAGATCCGCCATTTCGTTGTTTACGGCCTTTTCCAGTGCCCGGGCCGCGTCCCTGCGCCGGGCCGAAAGATCGGCCGCCAGTTTTTCCAGCTCGTTTCTCTTCTCCTCGACGGCATGTTCCATACCTTCGAGGTTTTCTTCGACATGCTCCAATTCTTCCAGTTCCCGCGAGACCGTTTCCTGTCGCTCCAGAACCGCCTTAAGTGATCCTCCGTATTTTCGTTTCAACATACCCAGAAATTCAAGGCGGTTGTCGATCTCCTCGAGGCGGGCGGGGTCGTGAACGATGTTTCCCAGGTAATCACGCAACGTAAGCGCCACGTCTTCCAGGCCGAAATAAAGAGAATCGGCGGCGGTTTCCGCGACGGGGAACGATTGATCGAGACCTCTGATTTCATCGATCAACGTCCTGACCCGGCCGAGTCGTTCCAGAAGTGAGCCTTCACCGCCGTACAGAATGTCGTACGACTCTCCGGCGCATTCCCTCAGTTTCTGAGCGTTTGCAAGCATCCGCTTTTCCTCGGCAAGCTCCTCATCCTCACCTGCTCTGACGCCGCTCTTTTCAATTTCGTCAAGCTGAAACCCGAGCAGTTCCCTGCGCTCGCGGCGTTCCCTTCCCGCCGCTTTCAGCTCCTCATGCTTCCTTGTTATTTCACGGTATTCCTGGTAACGCCGGTCGTAATCCTCCCGTTCCTTCAGGACTCCCGCGAACTCGTCGAGAACATCGATATGGTTTTCTTTCTGCATCAGGACCTGGTGTTCATGCTGACCGCAGATATTGACCAGCGACTCGCTGATGGATGACAGCATCCCCGCCGTTGCGAGCCTGCCGTTCACATATATCCGGTTTCGGCCGGTCCTGCTGATGGTTCTCGCCAGCAACAGCTCGTCCCCCTCGCAGAGGTCCAGTTCTTCGAGCTTCTTACGCGCCGTGACGTTTCCCGCTATATCGAACCTCGCCTCCACCACGGCGGACTCGGCCGAGGAACGGATCAGATCGTTCGACACCCTGTCACCCAGAAGAACACTGACGGCGCCGACGATAATCGATTTTCCCGCCCCGGTTTCGCCCGACAGAATATTCATGCCGGGAGAAAAAGAAATCCGCAGGGAGTCGATTATGGCAAAATTTTCGATGTAGAGTTCATTCAGCATCGCGTTTACGGGCTTCCGCCCCATCCGAGTTTGCCGCGCAAAACCTCCATGTAGTCCCGTTCCGGTGAGGTGAACAGGCGGACTCCATCGTCCGATTTTGAAATACTCGCCGCGTCGCCCGAGGTCATGACGAGCGAATCCTGGCCGTCCACGGTTACCGTCGCGCCCTCTTCCCTGGTCGTCAGGACCACCTTGACGACGCAATCGGGCGGCACGACGACGGGCCGGTTGGTCAGCGTGTGGGGACAAATGGGGGTGATGATCATGGAATCAAGTTCAGGGAAAACGATGGGACCGCCCGTGGAAAGCGAATATGCCGTCGAACCGGTGGGCGTCGATATGATAAGCCCGTCGGCCTTGAAGGTGGCAAGATACCTGTCGTCCACGAAGGTTTCCAGGTTCACGATCCTCGAAAGGTTGCCCCGGTTGATCACCACGTCATTGAGAGCGGACAGACATTTTCCGTCGATGGACGCATCAAGCATCATACGCTTCGACGTACGCGAGTACCCTCCGAGAATCAGCTCCATCGTATCGAACATTTCGTGAAGATTCACGACCGTCATGAACCCGAAGGCGCCCAGGTTGACGCCGAGTATGGGGACATCGTGACCTTTGACGATCCGCGCCGCCTTGAGCAGGGTGCCATCGCCGCCGAACACGACGATCATGTCCGAAAGACGGGGCAGTTCCTCATGGGACACTCCCCGCACACCCTCGACGTGCCGGGCTATTTCTTCTTCATAAACAACCGATATGCCGCGCTCCTCGAGCCATTCACCCAGCTTGAGCGAATCACGCGCCGCGGTTTCCTTTCCCGCATTGGCGAGTATACCCACCCGTTGTATATTCATGCCGAAGGACAAATCCTTTCACGTGATGGATGCCGTCGCCGGGTCACCGCTGTCACGCGGTGAAGACCCGCCGATCGGCTTTGATTCCGATGATTTCTATCATAAAAGAACGGGGGTGTCTATTCGCAATTCCCGCGGATATCCCGTGATCGGTCATTATGAAACGGGCTTTCTTTTCTTCGAAAAAATTTTTCTCAACGGCAATTCGCTTGACATGGCACGGGACCCTGGGATAGGTTCCCTCCTCTATGTCGGCGCGCGGTTCACCTACTTCCCGTCTGTTTCATCGTGTCGACTCGACAGTATCTGAAGGAGCTTCGTTTCATGGGATTTTTAAAAGGAAGTGCTACGTTCCGACGTTACCGGGTGGCGGGCGATCTGCCGCCGGACTTCAACAACTTCTTCGACGACCGGATCAAGCTTCATGCCTTTCGTGAAATGACGGCGGAACCTGCGGAAAAAAACCTGGGCTGGACGAGTATCGAGAACATCCTCGATAATAATTTTGAATACGCCAATTACCGGTTCGGCGAATTTCTTCTGTTCGCCCTGCGAATGGACCGAATAATCCTGCCGCCTTCCCTCCTCCGCGTGAGAACCCTGGAAGCGGAGCAAAACTACCTGCGGGAGAAGGGCCTCAAGAAGCTCTTTCGCGAACAGCGCCAGGATCTGCGGGAGGACGTCCGCCGGGCCCTTTTGAAAACCACGCCTCCCGTTCCTTCCTGGTATGAAGTCTGCTGGGCGCCATTCCAGGAATGGGTGCTTTTCGGCTCGCTCTCGGAAAAGGCGGCGGAAGATTTCGAAAAACAATTCAAGGCGACTTTTTCACTTCAACTTGTACCGTTTACTCCCTGGAATCCCGACCCGGCGATGACCACGGCACAGCCGGAACAATCGCCCCGGGGCTGAAACAAGGACTTTTTCCAATGGAAACCAAAGAAAAAAATATCATCTCTCCAGCCAGAGAATTTCTGACCTGGCTCTGGTTCAAAAGCGAAGAGAGAAACGGGACCGTCATGATACCAGGTCTCGGCGATGTGGAAATTATGTTTGTTCGAAGGATTGTCCTGGAGTCGGGTGAAGGTGAATATTCAGAAACAGTCGTTTGCAGCGGACTTCATGCCGACCTGTCCGAAGGCAAGGCGGCCCTGCGCACGGGGAAGAAGGTCAGGGAGGCCCGCATCAAGATCGGCGTGGGAAGCAGCGAGTGGGAATTCACCTTCAAGGCGGACGGTTTTTTCTTTCAGTCCATGACACTTCCCGTAAATCCGGATGAGAGCGACGACGAAGCCGACAAGGAAGCCCGTGTTCTCGACAGGATCGGCTGCATGGAAAAGGCCGCGGATACTATGGGACGTCTCTTCTCGCTCTTCAACCGGCTGAGGGATTCTGAAACCTGGACAGCCACGGAAGTCCCCCACATGGAGGCGTGGATATCGCGCTGACCGGGCGCATAGTTGACGACTCCCTTTTTTTATATCTCCACTCTTTTCTTTCGTCAGCCGCAGGCGGCATTCCCCCGCCCTGAATGCGGGCGTCGGCGCTTAAGCACACCCCAGGATCCCGCCATTCACAGACCCGGCGGCTGATTATCCGTATTGACAAAGATACCAGAGTCCAGTATTCATAGTGATCATAGGCCGTATCTGCAATCCCGCAGAATTCCGGCACTATACGGTCCGGGCGTCTTGCTGGTAATCGCCGCGATAAAACGGGCGGCATTCTTCTTTATCCTCCCGGAACCGGGTCGACACAAGGCGCCCTCCGACCGGACGACGGCTTCACTACAATACAACATCCTGAATTAAGGAGGAAGACTTATGGATTTCACACTGAGCGAGCGCGACCGGATGCTTCAAAAATCGATCCGTGAATTCGCCGAAAAGGAACTGCCGCCGCGCATGGATCGCATGGAGGAAACGGGTGAATTCCCGCTGGATCTTCTCGATGGACTGGCGAAGATGGGCATCCTGGGCGTGGTCACGCCCCGTGAATACGGTGGTTCCGGATTGGGGCACCTCGCCCGCGTTCTCGTACTTGAACAGCTCGGCAGGATTTGTCCGGCTATACCCATGTCACTCGAAGTACACCACATGTGCATCTATGGAATCAATACCTGGGGCACGGAAGAACAGAAAAAGAAATATCTTCCGGCGCTGGCTGACGGGAAAACACTGGGCGTGTTTGCCGTAACGGAACCCGGCGGAGGCTCGGACGTCGGCGGAACGCAGACAACCGCCCGCCTCGATGGAAACGACTATGTTCTCAACGGCAGGAAATGCTTTATCACCAACGCCCACGTATCCGACATCTGGGTTGTTGCGGCGATGACCGGAGAGGGACGCAAGGGCATGTCGGCTTTCATCGTCGAAAAGGATTTCCCCGGCGCCGGGACGGGACACGTGGAAGACAAGCTGGGACTCCGGGGCGCCAATACGGGTGAGCTGGTGCTGCAGGACTGCCGCGTTCCGAAGGAGAATCTTCTCGGCGGTGAAGGCAACGGCATGAGCGTCGCCCTTGAAACCATTGTCAAGTGCGGTCGTACCGGCATGGCGAGCGTGGGACTGGGCATTCTCAACGCAGTTCTGGAAGAAGCGGTGAAATTCGCAAACGAGCGGGTTCTTTACGGAAAACCGATTTCCAGACTCCAGGCCATACAGTTTTACCTCGCGGATATTTATTCTGACCTGGAAATCGCCCGCCTTCTGGCGTACCGGGCGGGGTGGCTGCTCGACAACGAACTGCCCGCCGACGCCGAAGCGACGCTGGCAAAACAGTGGATCTGCGAGGCGGCCGCCAGGTCCGCCCGGAAAGCCGTCGAGATTCACGGCAGCTACGGCATTCTGAAAGAATATCCCGTGCAGCGGTTGTTGCGCGACGCCCTGGTGACGGTTCCTGCGGGAGGAACGGCAGAGATAGCAAAGGTCGTCCTTTCCCGTCAGGCCATGTCCTGAAACGAAACGGCGAACCGTCCGTATGGAACTGATCGTGTGCATAAAGCCCGTTCCGGACCCGAAGCAGGCGGACAAAATGACCATCGACGGGGAGACCGGGACCATGATTCGTCGTGACATACCCTTCGTGATCAACCCCCTCGACCGGCACGCGCTCGAGGCTGCCGTGCAGATCAGGGAACGTCATGGCGGGCGTGTCACCGCGGTCAGTATGGCTCCCGGCGATGCACTGCCCGTGCTGAAGGAATCGCTGGCCCGCGGCGCCGACCGCCTGGTGCTTCTTTCCGATCGGCGTTTCGCCGGCGGAGACACCCTCGCGACGGCCTGCGTCATAGCGTCGGCCGTCAGGCATCTCGGGGCCTTCGATCTTGTGATGTGCGGCGACGAAACAACGGACAGCGGCACCTTCCAGGTAAGCGCCCAGATCGCCGAATTTCTCGACGTGCCGAACATCATGCACGTGGATGACTGCCGGGTGTCGCCCGGCGACGGTCTTCGCCTTCGATCACGAACCGAGGAGGGCGCCTTTACAGCCGAGGGGCAATTCCCCATGGTTGTCGCGGTTACGGTGGATATCAACGAACCCCGCTACGTGACGCTGATGGATGTACTGGATTCGGAGAGTAAGGAAGTCGTTGTCCTGTCGGCCGACGATTTGCCGCTGGAAGAACCGTGGATCGGCCTCGAAGGGTCTCCCACCAGGGTTCTCGAACTCTTCGAACCGGAACGAAAAAACCGCGCCGAAATGCTTTCAGGGACTCCCGCCGAACAGGCGGAAGTACTCGCCGATCGGTTGCGGCGCATGGGATTCCGCAATGGATAATCGAAAACCGGAAAGCAGGATCTGGGTATTCGCGGAGCAACGATCGGGGCAACCTGTCGACGTGGTTTTTGAACTCCTTGCAAAGACCCGTCTGCTTGCCGCGGCGCCGGGATGGAAGGTGGGCGCCCTGTTAATCGGCCACAATGTGACCGGCACGGCGGCACTCCTCGACAACCGCGGCGCGGACGAGATTCTTGTTGCCGACGATCCCGCCCTGGAAGACTACCGAGGCGGTAACTATCTCGCCGTCGTGGAACGTGCGGTCCGGAAACACAAACCTGATGTCGTTCTCTTCGGAGCAACGTCCATGGGCGTCGACCTTGCCGCGCGCCTTGCGGCCCGGCTGAGGACGGGTCTTTCAGGGCACTGCGTTGATCTCGAACTGAGCGACAGGGGAGAACTGACGGCCGTCATCCCCTGGCCGGGCGGTGACTTTCTCGGGCGGATCGTCTGCCCGCGGCGTCGTCCCCAGATGGCGACGGTCTCCCCGGGAATCTTCGATGTGCCGCGGAACGTCTTCCCCAAAGCAAAAATCCTGACTGTCGACGGAACACTGGACTCCGACCGGGGATTCTACCGAATCGTTGAAAAAACCCCGGAAGAAAGAAAACCGGGCGATCTCGAAAACGCCCGGGTCGTTGTCGTGGGCGGCTACGGCATCGGAGCGCGGGAGAACTGGCCCCTGGTGAAAGAACTTGCCTCGCTGCTCGGCGGTGTCGCCGGCGCCACCCGTCCCCCCGTGGACGAAGGGTGGGTAACCGCGGACCTCATGGTGGGACAGAGCGGCCGCACCGTTCATCCCCGGCTGTACATCGGCGTCGGAGTTTCCGGCCACCTGCACCACCTGGTCGGCGTCAAGGGGACCGAGTTGAAAGTGGCCGTCAACCAGGATCCCCGGGCCGCCATTTTTGATCACTGCGACCTGGGACTGGTGGGGGATTACCGGGAAATAGTTCCGGCGCTCATCGCGGCACTGAAGAAACCCCGGGCCGCCGGAGATCTTTAATCGTAAAAAGCCGGGGCGACGGGCTGAAAGGTGCATCATGAAAAAAGACGATTTTTTCAATCTTTACCACCATGGTTTCGTACGAACGGCCCTGTGCATACCGAGAATCCGGGTGGCCGACCCCGACTTTAATGCCGAAGAAACAATTAATCTTGCAAGGCAGGCGTGCGACGCGGGCGCCCTGCTCGCGTTTTTTCCGGAGCTGGGACTTTCGGCTTACTCAAACGAGGATCTTTTTCACCAGGAAGCACTGCTTGTCGAAACGGAGAAGGCGCTTCAACACATTGCGAAAGAAACGGCCGACCTGAACCTGCTGTTCGCCGTCGGCGCCCCCCTGAAGGTGGACGATCTGCTTTTCAACTGCGCCGCCGTGCTCTATCGTGGAACGATCCTGGGCGTGGCCGTCAAGTCCCATCTTCCGAATTACCGGGAGTATTACGAGGCCCGCCAGTTCACGGCGGCGGACGGGGCGCTTTCAAAAACAGTGACGCTCTGCGGCCAGGAAAACGTGCCCTTCGGGTCGGACCTGATTTTCCGCGCCGTGAATATGCCCCGCCTTTCACTGTTCGTGGAAATCTGCGAGGACCTCTGGGTTCCCGTTTCACCGTCGAGCCTTGCGGCCCTGGCGGGAGCAACCGTAGTGGGAAACCTGTCCGCGTCGAACATAACCGTCGGCAAGTCGGAATACCGGCACAACCTGGTAGCAACCCAGTCGGCCCGCTGCATGGCGGCTTACATCTACACGGCGGCGGGCTACGGAGAATCAACCACCAACCTGGCCTGGGACGGGCAGGGCGTCATCTATGAAAACGGAACGCTCCTGGCGGAGTCGGAACGATTTTCTCTCCGTCCCCAGGTGGTTTGCGCCGACATAGACCTTGACCGGCTCTCGCAGGACCGTATGCGAACCAACAGTTTCGCCCAAAACAGGCAGTACTGGCGTGATGCAATCTCCCGCTTTCGGAAGATTTCATTTTCACTTGAAACGCCCCGGAAAAGGATGCTCCTGGACCATCCGCATTCCCGGTTTCCGTATATACCGGAAGACCCGGACAAACGGGATCTGCGCTGCTACGAAATATTCAACATTCAGTCTCACAGCCTGGCGAAACGGCTTGAATCGTCAGGCATCGTGAACCTGGTCGTCGGTGTTTCAGGAGGGCTCGATTCCAGTCTCGCCCTGATCGTGGCGGCTCACACCATGGACCTCCTGAACCGGCCCCGGTCACATGTAAAAGCCTACACCATGCCGGGATTCGCCACCTCGAAGAAGACCCTTGCCAATGCCGTGCGTCTCATGCAATCACTGGGTGTCGAGGGAAACGAACTTGATATCAGGCCGAGCTGTCTTCAGATGATGAAAGATATAGAACATCCCTATGCCGAGGGAGAAGAATTGTACGATATTACCTTCGAAAACATACAGGCCGGGGAACGGACGTCGCACCTGTTCCGCATCGCCAATTATCGAAACGGCCTGGTAGTGGGAACGGGCGACCTGAGCGAACTCGCCCTCGGCTGGAGCACCTACGGCGTGGGTGATCACATGTCCCACTACAACATCAATGCCGGGATTCCGAAGACGCTTATCGTCCATCTCCTCCGCTGGGCCGCCGCTTCAGGCCGCTTCGGAACGGACGTGGCGTCGGTTCTCGTCGACATCGTCAATACGGAAATCAGCCCCGAACTGGTTCCCGGAACGGCGGAACAGGGACCGTCTCAAATGACGGAGGCCATCGTGGGACCTTATGAACTTCAGGATTTTAATAATTTTTATATTACCCGCTACGGCTATGGCCCCGCCAAGGTGGCCTTCATGGCCTACTGCGCCTGGCGCGACCGGACGCAGGGATGCTGGCTTGACGTGCCGGAAGACCGGCGCAACGAATACACCATCGGAGAAATAAAGGGCTGGCTCATGGAATACCTGAGACGGTTTTTCACGGCGAGCCAGTTCAAGCGAAGCTGCGTGCCTGACAGCCCCAAGATCGGTTCCGGCGGATCACTGTCACCCCGGGGCGACTACCGCGCCCCCAGTGACGCCGAAGCTGCGTCATGGCTGAAACAGGCCGAAACAATCCCCGACGGCGACACGCAATGATGAACCGGAACAGTTACGACGATTTTGACGCGACTGAACTGTATTGTCCGCGATGTCGGCGATCCGTTCCCGTGAGAAAGCACCTGCTCCTGGTACTGCCACAGGGAGACAAGTACGAGTATCGCTGCGCCTACTGTGGATGTTCGGTGGGAGAAAAACAGGAAAGCGGCGGCGATCAGAAAATCATTCCGGCCAGGTAAAATTGCATGCCGGTTTTTAAATTACCCCGCGATCAGGCTCCAAAGCCCCTGCCGATTGAATGAGACGACGGGTTTCGGCGGGGGGTTCATCCTCACGCCCCCGCCATTCCGACCACGCACATGAAAACCGACTGATTTCTATTATTTTTTCCCGGCCTTTCTCAACTTCTCCGCCAGCGTTCCAAACCCCGCGGAGGATGATTCGTCGCTGTAGACCAGCTCACCCTTCGGCGCCTCGCCTTCTCCTCCGAGATAGTCACCCAGTACACCGCGACTGTGAATATCGTCGTGGCAATACACACAGAGATTCTCCCAGTTACTCCCGTCGGGTGGATTATTGTGATGGTTCCCGTCCTTGTGATGAACTGTCAGGAGCCTGCGGTCCTTCCCTTCAAAAGTCCTGCCGCAGCGGGCGCAGACGAGACCATGAATGGCGAGAGACCGTTCCCTGTAGTCCTCGTCCGCGGGCTTCTGAATATTGCTTTTCAGTTCCCTGATGACTTCGTCCACGGGACGATCACTGCCGCCGTTCCCCGCCGTCTTCGAACGGACACGACCTTTTTGAACTCCAAACGTCCGCCGCGCCATTTTATATCCCCTGATTGCCTTGTTTATAATAACCGCCGGGCGGCGCCTGACGACACGACGCCCGGCCCGTTCCCGGCGGTTGCACCATTATCACATCACGCCCTGATCCAGCATTGCCCTGGCCACTTTCTCAAATCCGGCGATGTTTGCTCCACTCACGTAATTTCCGGGCGTCCCGTAAGATTCCGCCGCCTCGACGCAGGCCTTGTGTATATTCTTCATAATCCGCTGCAGATGACCGTCCACTTCTTCCCGCGACCAGCTCATTCGCAGGCTGTTCTGGCTCATTTCGAGCCCCGATACAGACACGCCGCCGGCGTTCGCCGCCTTGCCCGGCCCGTAAAGAATCCTCTGTTCCTGGAACAGATCGACGCCCTTCGGAACGGTCGGCATGTTCGCTCCTTCACTGACAACATACACACCATTGTCGATCAGGTTGGCCGCGTCCCGCTCGTTGATTTCGTTCTGCGTCGCGCTGGGAAAGGCACAGTCGGCCTTGTGGTTCCACAATGAATTGAAATCCGCCGCAGGATCACAGGGCGTGTACACCGCCTCGGGGTATTTATCGGCATATTCCTTGATCCGACCCCGCTCAACATTCTTGAGGTGCATCACGTAATCGAGCTTCGCCCGGTCGATGCCTGCTTCGTCGAAGATGTACCCCGACGAATCGGACAGGGTTACCACGCGGGCGCCCATCTCGATGAGCTTTTCAACGGTGAACTGGGCCACGTTGCCCGAACCGGATACGAGGCAGATTTTCCCCTCCAGGGTCTGGTCCCTCGTGGCCAGCATTTCCGCCGCGAAATACACCGACCCGTACCCCGTTGCTTCCGGCCGGATCAGGCTTCCACCCCATTCGAGTCGCTTGCCGGTGAGGACACCGGTGAATTCATTTCTCAGTTTCTTGTACGTACCGAACAGATACCCTATCTCGCGGGCCCCCACGCCGATGTCGCCGGCGGGAACATCCGTGTTCGGGCCCAGATGCCGGAACAACTCGCTCATGAAACTCTGGCAGAACCGCATGACCTCCATGTCCGACCTGCCTTTGGGATCAAAATTCGACCCGCCTTTTCCTCCTCCCATGGGAAGCGTGGTAAGGGCGTTCTTGTATACCTGTTCAAAGGCGAGAAATTTGAGAATGCTCGCGTTAACGGAGGGATGAAAGCGAAAACCGCCCTTGTAGGGCCCGATAGCGCTGTTCATCTGAATCCGGTAGCCACGGTTCACCTGCACCTCGCCCCTGTCGTCGACCCAGGGCACCCGGAAGGAGATCAACCGTTCCGGTTCGACCATCCGTTCCAGTATTTTAGCCTTGCGATACTCGGGATGTCTGTCAAGCACCGGCTTGACCGACTCGGCCACCTCGGACACGGCCTGCAAAAACTCGGTTTCTCCCGGGTTGCATTCCTCGCACATCCTTATGAATTCCTGCATTTTTCTCTCGGCTCCTCTCAGTAAAATCAAGTGATAAGAAAGATTTGTCCCCGCGACACACCAGCGTGGATATAACCGCAAGAATTATCACAGGAAATAAATAACGGTCAAATATTTTATTCACCGTCAACGTCACTTTTTGCTTAGCGTTACTTCACCGGCATAGCGTTCGCCCACGTCCCCCGAACACATATCTTTATACCTCGAAATCACCGGGTATTTTACGGTCCGAATTCGTTTATTGACTCCCGGCGCGCCACTGTGGTAACGATTCCGCAGACAAAAACCAGGGAAAAGGAAGCGGCGCCATGATTCTGGGAATCGATGTCGGAGGAACACATACCGATGCCGTGCTCATCGAAGGCCGCGACGTTCTCGAAAAAATTAAAGTACCGACAAACAGCGACGACCTGGGCGGCTCACTGCTCGAAGTGGCGGAACAGCTTCTCGGGCCCGTCGGTTCCCGTTACCCTGATCGCGTTGTTTTCAGCACCACAATCTCCACAAACGCCATCGTGCAGGATGCCGTCAGCACCGTCGGCATGATCCTGGCGAACGGTCCCGGCATTCCGCCGTCACGCATCACCACCGACAAAAACGCCCGTTTCGTCTCCGGCTATGTCAATCACCGCGGTATCAGCGTCGTGCCGGTGGACCGGCGCGAAGTGGAAATCATCGCAGAAGGTTTTCATAAAAAAGGTATCACCGCCATCGGTGTGGCGGGAAAATTTTCAACCCGCAACCAGCGGCTTGAGCTCGATATCGAGGAAATCGCGGGATCCCGTTTCTCCCATGTTTCGCTGGGACACCGCATGTCCGGAAATCTGAATTTTCCGCGCCGTGTCGCCACGACGTATCTCAACGCCGCCGTCTGGGACATCTACCGAAAATTTATCGAGGTTGTAAACGCCTTTATCAATCGCTTCGGAAAACGCTTTCCCGTCTACATATTGAAAGCGGACGGCGGAACTCTTGAAATAAATCGTTCCGCCGACTACCCGGTACAGACCATTCTTTCCGGGCCCGCGGCAAGCGTCATGGGAATCCTCAGCCTCGCCGACTGCGTCGACGATGCCGTCGCCCTGGATATCGGCGGCACGACGACGGACATCGCGTTATTTGCCGACGGCGTACCTTTGCTGGAACCGCGAGGACTTACCATCGGAAAATACAAAACGCTGATCCGGGGACTCAGGACTCAATCAATCGGTATAGGCGGCGACAGCGCCGTTCGATTCGAAAACGGCGGATTTGTCATCGGCCCTCACCGGCTCGGTCCCGCAGCCGCCTTCGGAGGACCGGCGCCGACTCCCACGGACGCGATGATCGTCCTGGGTCTCACCTCCCCGGACGACCGGCGGAAAGCGGAAACGGCTCTCGAACCTCTCGCCGCCCAGGCAGGCATATCGCTGGAAAGCGCTGCTCAGGAGATATTCGACGAAACCTGTCGGCACATCGCGCGCGCCGTTACCGCCATGATCGAAAGGGTCAACGCTCAACCAGTTTACACGATTCATGAACTCCTGGAAGGCAAGGTGCTCCGGCCGGCGGTCCTGCACGTCGTGGGAGGACCGGCGCAACCAATGGCGCCCCGCATCGCCGAATACCTGAACTGTCGGGCCGAGATTCCGCCGCACGCGGAAGTCGCCAATGCCGTCGGCGCGGCACTCGCCCGGACGACGACGGAGCTGACCGTGCTGGCCGACACGGAGGAAAAAACGCTCACCATCGTTGAAGAAGGGATCCGGATTCCCATCTCCGCAGGGTTCACCCGGGAAGAAGCGGCGGATATCTGCCTGGATCGTCTGCGGGAACGGGCTCTCAGCATGGGCGCCCGCACGGAAGACCTGGAACTTGAAATCACCGAGGATCAGAGCTTCAACATGGTCCGCGGTTTTTACACGGCCGGCAGGAACATCCGAATAAAGGCACAGGTCAAGCCCGGACTTATCACCGGCGTCGAAAGGGGGGACCCTTCATGCACTCAGTGAAGAGAACAGGCCTGATTTTCTTTCCCGCTTTCGACTGGGCCATATCACCCACGCACCCCGAACGTGAAGAACGGTTGCTTTACACCCAGGACCAGGTCTTTGAAGAGGGCCTGCTGGATTTTGAAAATATTTTAGAGTATAAGCCCGGCCTGGCCGGCCAGGACGACATCAACAGGGTTCACATCTGCGTTCCGGAGGCATCGGCAATTTGTACCGAATCCCATCTCATCTCCGCCGGAGGCGCCATAACGGCGGCTGACAAGGTGCTGCGGGGTGACGTGGACAACGCGTTCGCTCTCGTCCGCCCGCCGGGGCACCACGCGATGCGGGTCGTTCATGGCGCCCGGGGATTCTGCAACATCAACATCGAAGCTGTCATGGTAGAGTACATCAGACGACACTACGGTCACCGGAAAATCGCGATCGTGGACACCGACTGCCATCACGGTGACGGAAGCCAGGACATCTTCTGGCACGACCCGGACACTCTCTACATATCGGTCCACCAGGACGGCAGGACACTCTATCCCGGAACAGGATTTCCGAATGAAACGGGAGGACCGAACGCCCGCGGATACACACTCAATATTCCCCTGCCGCCGGAAACATCTGAGGAAGGATTCCTCTTTGCTCTGGATAATCTCATCCTGCCCGTGCTGGAAGACTTCAAACCGGACATCATTATAAATTCGGCGGGACAGGACAACCACTACAGCGACCCCATCACCAACATGAATTTCACCGCTCAGGGATACGCGATTCTCACGGACCGTCTCAAACCTCACATCGCCGTCCTTGAGGGGGGTTACTCGGTGGAAACGGCCCTTCCCTATATCAACGTCGGTATTATTCTGGCGATGGCGGGAATCGACTATAGTTTCGTAAAAGAACCTGATTACAACCCCGCCGCTCTGCGGCAGGACCCGGAAGTCACCGCCTACATAGAACGGCTCGTTCCCGCACTTTATGACCAGTGGCGTCAGCGGGGAAGTCTGAAAGCATCATCGGACATCGGAACATTCGAGCGGCGGAGCAGGAGTATCTATTACGATACCGACAACATCCACGAAGAACAGATCGAATCCGTGCGGATCTGCGATGACTGCGGCGGTGTGGTGACCATCGATTCAATGGCCAGCACGGGAAACCGGATATTCGCCGTCATTGTTCCCGGTCGTGCCTGCGCGGCCTGTAGACGGGAGGGTGAAGCACTATTCGCCGCAACGAAATCAGGCGACGTTTACCGCTACGTTTACCTGCAGGACCGGGACCGGGATGTGTTCACCAGGAAATAAGAACCCTCTCTTTATGAAAGGCCTTACAATGGACAAGAATGAGTTAAAAACGAGGACAAAAAAGACGGCGGCGACACTTTTCGGCGAAGGTATAAAAATGGAACCTCCCTACCACATGTGGAAGGCTTTCGACCGGGACCTGGCAAACGACTTTTCGCTCTTTATTACGGGCAATCTGTACTCGCGGACCATCCTTACGCTTCAGGAACGACAGATGGCCGCTTGTGCCATGCTCGCGGCGCTTAGGGCGCGGGACGAATTGAAACTGCATGTCAACGCCGCCCTTAATGTCGGATGCGATCCACGAAAACTGGCGGAAGTATTTTTTCAACTCGCACCCTACGGCGGCATGCCTGCCGTGAACGAGGCGCTTGACGTTTACAGGGAAGTACTGAAGGAGCGTGACGAGTGGCCTGTCCGTGACGGGGACCGCTCCACCGAGTGACGCAATCACTGTCGTTTCGGGTTTCCCGTTCCTTTATTCCGGTGATTCGAGCAGCACAAGAACCTGCCTCGCTTCAACCTTCTGGTCTTCTTCAACCAGCACATCGGTTACCACGCCCTCGGCGGGCGTGAATATGGAGTGCTCCATTTTCATCGCCTCCAGGACAATAATCTGCTCATCCGCATCCAGCCTGTCGCCGACCGTCACGAATATTTCCTGGACCGTTCCCGGCATGGGGGATTCGATCTCAATGCTCATGGAAACGCCTCCTGTTCACCGGAATAATCACGAATCCGAAAGGAAGATACCAAACCTTTCCGACCGTGAATAATGCGTCGCATAGCACCTCAAAGCGAACCCGTCAACCCTCAAAACCCTCAAATCCGCAGGCAGTAATGAACGAGCCGTAAATAAACACCCGCCGCACCCGCTTTTGACAGTAACCGGCCTTCGTGCTAGAAGGATGGACATCGTGAGGAGACCCTTCATGCCGTCGCATCGGACACTTGCCGAATTTGAACGGATAGTGAACATTATTGAAAAACTGAGATCGCCGTCGGGCTGTCCCTGGGACCGTCGCCAAACCAGGCCCGACGTGGCGAGATACGTCCTGGATGAAGCCTGCGAGGTTATCGACGCCATCGACGAGGAATCACCGGAACACCTGAAGGAAGAACTGGGGGATCTGCTCTTCCAGATCTTCTTCCTGGCACGGATGGCGGAGGAAGAAGGAGCCTACCACATAGGGGATGTTATGGCGGCCGCGTCGGAAAAGATGATCCGGCGTCATCCCCACGTATTTGGAGACGCCAGAGCGGATACCGTCGAGAAGGTCAGAGAAAACTGGGAAGAAATCAAACGCCGCGAGCGACAGGGTCAGCCGCGGCCCCATTCTGTTCTTGAGAGAGTCCCGCGTTCGCTTCCGGCCCTCGACCGGGCGTTCAAAATCACGGAAAAAGCCGCGAGAGTCGGTTTCGATTGGAACTCGATCGACGGTGTGATCGATAAGGTGGAAGAAGAACTCCGGGAGCTGGAAACAGCCCTTGCCGAAAATGACGCGGAGAAAACCGGCGAAGAGCTGGGAGACCTGCTTTTTTCCGTTGTCAATCTCTGCCGGCACGCGCACGTCGATCCCGACCGGGCCCTGCGCGGCGCCACGCGTAAATTTACGGACCGTTTCACCTTCATTGAAGAACGTTTGTCCGCGGAAGGCAAAACACCGGAATCGTCCGCCATGGCCGAGATGGATCGGCTGTGGGAATTGTCGAAAACCACGGGAAAAGGAAATAACAATCCATGAAACTGCTGTTGTCAGTCATCGGCCTGATCCTGATCATCGAGGGGCTTCCCTATTTCACGTTTCCGGATCGCATCAAGATATATCTCGCCAAAGTCATCACGATGCCCTCCTCCACACTCAGAATCATCGGTCTCGCTTCCATTATGATCGGCGTCGTGCTGGTATATATCGGCAGGGCGTAACACCTCGAAGTAATGATCCCCCTGCAACGGCCGACGGCGCGGTAGTCGCAGGGGGAATGTTCAGTCGTGAAGACCCCTTTCGACAAAAACCCCTAGAAATTCCGGAAACCGTTGCTCCCGTCGTCGTCCATGGGAATAATCGTGTCCGGATGTTCCGGTGCCTTGAGCGATTTTACCACGGAGGGCCGCTTATCAAAAGACCGTTCCGGTGCGGTGCCGCTCGTCGATCTGCCTTTGCCTGATTGCGTGTGCTTCAGGGAACTCCTCCCGTTGCCGGAGACACCGCCTATAATCAGGGCGAGCTGCATCGATATAGATTTCATCTGTTCCGCCTGGGAATTCATTTCTTCCGAGGCGGACGCGGATTCCTCGGCATTCGCAGCAGTCTGCTGGGTCACCTTATCCATCTCTGCGACCGCTCGATTAATCTGATCGATACCCTGCGCCTGTTCCTGGGACGCAGCGGAAATCTCGCTCACCAGTTCACCAACCTTGGCCGCGCTTTTTTCAACTTCGGCAAAATCGTCGTTGGTTTTGTCGACAAGATGCGACCCCTCGTTGATTTTCTTTACCGTGCCTTCGATAAGTCCCGTCGTGTTGCGTGCCGCCTCGGCCGCGCGCATGGCGAGATTACGGACCTCCTCGGCAACGACGGCAAACCCGGCACCCGCTTCGCCGGCCCGCGCGGCCTCCACGGCGGCATTCAGGGCCAGCAGGTTCGTCTGAAACGCGATTTCATCAATGGTCTTAATGATTTTTGACGTCTCTTCACTTGCCGACGTTATATCGGACATTGCCGCCGTCAGCGACCTCATGGATCCAGTGGCTCTCTGAACGATTTCGTTGGCCTGTGTCATCAGACCGTCCGCCTGAAGGGAACTTTCCGCGTTCTGCTTTGTCATGGATGACATCTCTTCAAGAGACGATGAGGTTTCTTCGAGTGATGAAGCCTGTTCGGTCGCGCCCTCGGCAAGCGACTGGCTCGCCGACGAAACCTGTGACGAGGCCGCCGCAACCTGCTCCGCTCCTTCATTCAGTTCGTCCGCAGCTCTCCACAGGGGCCGCGTGATGGTCCGGGAGAAGAAAAAGACGGCCACGCCAGTAAGCAGAAGAAACAGTACAGCAACGACGAAGATGATGTTCCGCATTTTGTTCGCGGCCGCCAGGAATTCCGGGGCATCCTGTGTCACGCCAATACTCCACCCCAGGAAAGGCACCGGGGCGAAACCCGCGACCTTCGCCACGTTTTCGAACCGGTAGGGGATAACTCCCGTACGTCCCGCGAGCATGTTGTCCACGATTTCTTCCATGCCGCGCTCGTTTTTCAGATTAAGCTCGAGAATAAATTCTTTCCGCGGATGCGCGATCATATCACCATTGCCGGTGATCATAAAAGCGTATCCGGTCCGGCCTATCTGAATGTCATCAATGAGGTCGGTCAGGAAATCGATCTCCACGGCGGCGGCGAGTACACCGGCGAAGCGACCGCCGGGTCCCGTGACGGGGGCAACTGCAACGACAATGGAATTCCCTGTTGCCAGCGACTTGGCCGGTTCTCCTACCGACGCTTCGCCGGCCCGCGCCCTGGCAAAATAGTTCCGCGCCGAAATATCGACTCCCACGTAACCGCCGCCGCATCCATCGGCCCGGATAATTCCCTTCGCGTCGGCCAGGAAGAGTGATTCGTAATTATCACCTATTGTTTTCATTAAGGTTTCAAGCCGCCTGGTCGCGGCATCAAGATCGTCTTCAGCAAAGGCCGGATCGGCCGCCGCCGCCTGGATCTTTTTCACCTCCTGCTGGAGCACCGTTTCAACCGTGGATGCCAGACTCCGCGCGACCAGGGCGGCCTGGTTCTGCGCAGCTGCCCTCAGGGCCGTCGAAGATTGGACAGCCGAAAATATACCAACCGCCATAAGGGGTATGAGCACGGCAATGACGCCTCCCAGTACCAGTTTGAAAGCAAGTGTTCTTTTTTTCATAATTCCTCCTCTGTCGTTTTCAGTTGTGAATGCGCCGTCCCGGTAAAATCGGTCCGGGAAACGCTTTCGTCGGAATCGGCGGCCCGTCGACCGGGACTGTATTCTTCCGGTCCGCGCCATTAAAACAAGGAAGAATACGCTCCCCTGTCACCCCTGTCTTCAGCAATCATCGTTCCACTCCAGCGCGGGGAAGCAAAAAATTATTTATTTAATATAATTAACAGGTTATCTTGACCACGTTCTTCGGGAAGGGTGATACGGAAGAGAAAAACAGTCGCACCGGCTGCGACACTGTGCCAGCCGACGCGACATCAATCGCGTGAACAATCGGATTATGCACCGCCTGAACGGCGGCCGGGCGCATATTTTTTTATGAGACGGTACAACTGCGAACGGGATAATCCCGACGGGGCGATCGCCTGTTTTATATCGCCGCCGGTGACCTCAAGGAGCCTGTCGACATACTCTCTTTCTGCCTGCGCGATGGCCTCATTACGCACATCCCGGAGCCGCAGAAAGGGCTCGTTTCCCCGCACTTTCTTCGAAACGGGTGGTGATTCATTCGTTTCGGGTTCCGGCGGCCGCCGGCTTGTTTCCCGCGCCTTCAAGCGAACTTCGAGAGGCAAATCCCGCGAAAAGAGAACCGTTTCGTCCAGCGCTTCAGCGAAGGCCCTTTCCAGGACGTGAAAAAGCTGCCGAACGTTGCCCGGCCAGTCGTAGAGTAACAGTGATTCCAGAAAATCCGGCGCAAGCCCCTTGCAGGGAACATTGTAACGATCGGAAAGCCTGGCGAGGTGCAGCATGGAAAGTTCCGCTATGTCTTCGCGGCACTCCCGAAGCGGAGGCGCGGTCAGAACCGAAGCGCCCAGTCTGAACAAAAGCTCGCTTCTGAAACGGCCTTCCCGTTCCATGTCTTCGAGATTCCGGTTGGTGGCCGCCACCAGGCGAAAGTCGCTTGTCTCGTCTCTCCTGCCGCCCAGGGAACGGAAACGGTGTTCCTGAAGCACCCGCAGGAATACTGTCTGCATCTCGAGCGGCAGCTCGGCCACCTCGTCAAGGAAGAGCGTCCCGCCGTGAGCCTCTTTCACGAGACCCTGGTGAACCCGGTCGGCGCCCGTAAAGGCCCCCCTGTCATGGCCGAAGAGAATGCTTCCCGCCAGGCCCGGCGACAAGGCGGCGCAGTCAACCACCACGAATTTTCCTCTCGGACGGCGGCTATTCTCGTGAATGGCGCGGGCGAAAAGTTCCTTGCCGGTTCCGGTCTCTCCCCTGATAAGTACCGCGGCATCGGTCGGAGCGACGCGGGCCACGAAATCCAGGCACGCGGCTATGCGTGGACCCTTCCCCCTGATTCCCGAACGAGTAAAAAGCACCGCCCGGGGAGAAGGCGTCCTGGCTTCACGGTATTGCAGCGCTCGAATCACCGGCAACAAGATGCTGTCCATGCCGGACGTTTTCTCCAGGTAATCCCACGCACCGTTTCGCAGGGCAAGCCCGGCGCCGTCCACGTCGCCGAATCCGGTCATGATTATCACCTCCGGAGACGAGCGTACCGATTTGATGCTGGGAAGTGCGGCAAGACCGTTCCCGTCGGGAAGACGAACGTCGAGAAGCACCAGGTCGAAATGCTCCCCTGCGAGATGCGTCATTCCTTTCTCCAGGGTTCCGGCCGTTACCGTCCGATACCCTTCCTGTTGCAACGTCTCACCAAGCATGCCGGAAAATCCTGCATCGTCGTCAATGATGAGAATCGACGCCTGTACGCGTTTCTCCATATCTCACTCCCGGACTCCCATATCCGCCTGCCGCTTCTCCGGTGAGCCCTACCACGAGAGGTTATTTTCCGTCCATCAAAATCGGCCCCGGCACAGCGTGAAAACTCGAATAATTATTTGAACCGTAATCCCTGAGCGTGTATACAAACAATAATAAAAAATACTGTTCGGAGCAGGTAATGACAAAGCAAACGACAATTCTGGCGGAAGGTCTCGGTTTTCCCGAGGACCCGCGCTGGCGTGGTGACCGGCTCTGGTTTTCCGACATGAACCGTGGAGTGGTCATGACCGTTGACGAGACCGGCGTTCTCAACACTGTCCTTCATGTACCCGGCAGTCCTTCGGGACTCGGGTGGCTTCCTGACGGACGTTTGCTGGTGGTATCCATGATCGACCGGAAACTGCTCCGCCTCGATTCCGACGGCCTGGTCGAGGTAGCGGATCTTTTCGATCTGGCCTCCTACCACCTCAACGACATGGTCGTCGACGACCGGGGACGGGCGTACATTGGAAATTTCGGGTTTGATCTCACAAAACGGGAACCTTTCTCCCCCGCGGAAATCATCATGGTCAAACCCGACGGATCGGCCCGCGTGGCGGCAAGAGACATGGCCTTTCCCAACGGCACGGTCATCACTCCCGATGGTCGAACGCTCATCGTGGCCGAGAGTTTCGGACGACGGCTGACCGCCTTCACCAGGAAAGAAGACGGCTCGCTGGTGGACCGTCGTCTCTGGGCGGACATCGCGCCGGCCACACCCGACGGCATCTGTCTCGACCGGGATGGCGCCGTGTGGGTGGCCTCTCCTGAAACGGCTGACGTGTTACGGGTACTTCCCGGCGGCACCATAGCGGACCGCGTGTCGGTTTCCACCAGACCCTATGCCTGCATGCTGGGAGGAGTTGACCGGCGCACGCTCTTCGTCTGCACCTCCGGAGGATGGTCTCTCACCGATGGCTGTATAGAGGGAATCGAGGTGGAAGTCCCGGGAGCCGGGCTCCCCTGATGAAGCAGGCGCGGCGGTACCGCTAACGGTACCGGCAGATAACTGAGGAGGTATCACGCCATGAAAAAAGCAATCATCGTCGTCGCGGCGGTTCTCGTCATCGTTGTCGGCGGGGCACTGGCCGCCGTTTACATCATGATGGACAAAATCATCAAGACGGGTATCGAAACGGTCGGTCCTGAAGCGACAGGTGTCAGCGTAACCGTTGATTCCGTCGATATCTCACCCTTTTCGGGGACGTTCGGTCTGAATACCTTTACCATGGGCAACCCATCGGGGTTCACTGCCGACCATTCCCTCGCCGTCCGCCGCTTCCGAATCGAGGTTGACCCCGCGTCGCTTTTAAAGGATGTAGTCATCGTGCGAGAAGTAACCATCGAGGGAGCGGCCGTCACCTGGGAAGAGCTCAGGGGGGACAATCATCAACAGATCATGAAAAATATCGAATCATACACGGAGCGTTTCAAAAAACCGGGGGAGAAACCGGCTGAAGCTCCACCTGAAGATAAGAAACCGGGCAAAAAGGTAATCATCAGAAATGTGTATCTAAAGGACGGGTCTCTGGATTTCGTTGCATCAGGCAAAAAACTGGTCACCATTCCTCTGCCCGATCTTCATCTCACCGGCATTGGTGAAAAAAGCGGCGGCGAAACGGCGGGCGAAGCCATCAGGCAGATCTACCGGCAGGTGTACACCGCGGCGGCTCGTTCGGCGACTGAAAACACGGCACTTTTCCGTGAAAAACTCGGCGAACTGGAAAAACGTGGCCGTGAAATAATTGACAAGTCCGGCGGTAACCTTGAAGACATAAAAAAGGGTGTGGAAGATCTTTTTAAGTGATGGCGATCGAATGCTGTCGCCTGGAAATGGTCGGTTCTGAAGAACGATGGTGAAAAACACGATAGCAGCGCCGGACACCGCGGATGAGCACGTTTCGAGCGATACATCGAAAGCTCTGTTCACGGCGAACTACGCGGTCAGGTACTCGGAAACGGGCGCCGACGGTCGTCTCAAACCGGGCGCAATTTTTAACTACCTGCAGGATGCCGCCGGCGATCATGCCGCCCTGCTGGGCGTGTCGTCCGGTGATCTCATACAGTCCGGCCTCGGCTGGGTGCTTCATCAATACAGCCTGCACATCGACCGGTATCCGTCGTTGAATGAGAATATCGAAGTCCGTACCTGGCGGCAGACTCATCGACGACTGTACGAACTGAGGGAATTTGACGTACGAAACGGATCAGGCCGAAAGATCGCCCACGCGAAAAGTTCATGGATCCTCATTCACCTGGGATCGCGAAGGCCGCTGCGCCTCGACAGGAACCTGCCGGCGCTGGCGTGCGGGTGCGAGAAGGATATTACCTGGACATTCAGGCCGCCTGAAGTTCCGACACGGATCGATCGCGAAGCTCTTCTTCCGGTCAGAAGGCACGACCTCGACGTGAACCGGCACGCCAACAATGCCGTTTTCGTCCAATGGGCGATAGATACCGTCCCGCGGGAAACGGCTGATGGTTGCAGCCCCCGGGAGATAGATGTCCTGTTTCAGGCCGAAGCACTTGAAGACGATTTCATCAGATCACAGGTCTGCCGCATTGACGATTCCGACGATCAAAACGTCTATCTGCACAGGATCCTCCACGCCGAAACGGGGCGCGAGTTGTCAAGACTGCGAAGTTCCTGGCGATGATTGTGCCAGGCTCAGGAGCCGGCGATGAATTCTTCGGTCATGCGGTAGGCTTCATCATCGGTGTACTGTCGCAGGGGATGCTTGCAGAAGTATGCCGACGGCCCCTCAAGCACGCCGCCCTGGCCTCTGTCAAGTGCAAGTTTTACACATCGCACCGAGTCAATGGCCACCCCCGCCGAGTTGGGTGAATCCTCAACGGAAAGTCGTAATTCAAGGTTAATCGAAACATCGCCGAAGATTCTTCCTTCCATCCTCAGGAAGCAGACCTTATTGTCCTTCAGCCAGGGAATGTAATCACTGGGACCGATGTGAATATCCTCTTTCGAGAGGCGGTGATCCGTCACGGACTGAACCGCTTCTGTTTTTGATTCCCGTTTCGACACAAGGCGGTCCTGATTGAGCATATTGAGAAAATCAGTGTTCCCGCCTGTATTGAGCTGATAGGTCCTGTCAAATCTGACGCCCCGTTTCTTGAACAGGTCCGCCAGGACACGGTGCGTTATGGTGGCGCCCAGCTGCGATTTCACGTCGTCGCCGATGATGGGAATGTTCTTTTCGGCGAAACGTTCAGCCCACTGCGGGTCGCTGGCGATGAAGGACGGCATGTTGTTGATGAATCCGATCCCCGCCTCGAGAGCGCATTCCGCGTAAAACCTGGTCGCTTCATCGGAACCGACGGGCATGTAGTTCAACAGTATTTCGGCGCCGCTTTCCCTGAGAAGCCGGACGATGTCCTCACGATCCGGTTCGGGCGCCTCGGCGGGCACAAAGGTTCGTCGGGGCTCGTAATCCTTCATGTGTTCGGAAATACCATCGAGAATTTTTCCCATGCGCACCGTGACACCCGAATGATCCAGTTCCGAGAAGAACACACGCGTGCAGTTGGGTTCGGCGAAAACGGCCTCGTGCAAATCTCGACCGACTTTCCTCGCGTCAATGTCGAGGGCAGCCACTACTTCGATATCCTCGGGACGATACCCGCCGATGGACCAGTGCATCAGGCCGATTGCTTCTGACGGGATTCCGTTACGATAATAATGAATTCCTTGAATAAGAGAACTGGCGCAATTACCGACGCCGGCGAGAGCGATACGTATCTTACCCACGAGCAGAGCACCTCCTGAACATTCAACGTGCAAGTTTATGAGAGCCAACCAGAAACAGGCGACTTCGTATATTACAACAGAGCACAATAAATGCAACTTTTAAAAATTATATGAGAAACGATTCAAGACGGTGTACCGGAAGAGTTAAAAAAAATAAAGGAATACCCGTCACGGCTGTTGACAATAAATAATTTTTAATATACAGCTTTCCTCGATTACAGACCCGCGTATTACAGGATTTCCGCGGTGTCCACGGTAAAACAAAACATAAGGACAGACAAAGTAAAATGGACGTTCCGAGTAGTAGTTGCCCGGAAATAAAACCAGCCGACGACGTTCCAAGAGCCGTCGAAATTATGCCGGAAGAGCCCCCGTGGCGGATGCCGGTCAGCGGATTGAAACACCAGCCATAGTTTCCTGATCCGCCTGAGCCGTCGCCCGTGGGTGTGACGGCTGAAAGAGGTGGATCATGCCGAATACAATCCTTCTTGAACTAAAAGAGCTTCTTGAGAGCGCCCTCGCCGGAGATGGGGACGCCCGCGACGCCCTGGCGGAACGGCTCGAGTCATACCTTGCAGCCGGCGACGTCGACGCGCTGCGGGATTTCTTCTCATCCGTTCACCCCGCCGATGCTGCGCTGATACTCGAATCATACACACCGGAAAAAGCCTGCAATTTTATTAATATCCTGGATATCGAGTCCCGGGTGCAAATATTCAATTACCTGCCCGCCAGATTCGAAGCCCGCATGGCGTCGACCATGGCCCGCAGTGACCTTGTCACGATTATAAAAGCCATGTCCCACGACGAGCGGGCCGATCTTTTCAACCAGTTTGAACCGGAACAGAGGACCGAAATCCTCCAGGCGCTCGAACAGTCCGAACGTGACGATATCAACAAACTGACGTCCTACCCGGAGGGAACGGCGGGCGCCGTCATGACCTCCGACTATTGCTCGCTGGCGCCGCACCTGACGGCGGGAGAAGCCCTGGCGAAACTGCGCCGGGAAGCACCAAACCGGGAGACCATTTATCAGTCATACGTCACAGACGACGAGCGGAAACTTCTTGGCGTCGTGTCGCTGCGGGAACTCGTTATGGCCTCGCCGGAGGCCCGCCTGATGGATATCATGAGCGACGATCTGATTTTCTGCCATGCCACGGCGAGCGACGAAGAAGTGGCCGAAGTCCTGGCAAAGTACGATCTCATGGCCGTGCCCATTATCAATGGCGACGATAAGCTGGTTGGTATCGTCACTTTTGATGACGTGCACGACATTATCGAGGAAGAAGCGACGGAAGATTTCCACCGCATGGGATCAATCGGCGGGTATGGTGAAAAATTGTCCGATACCGGCTACATCGACGCAAGCTCGCGACTGCTCATTCAGAAACGACTCCCCTGGTTGCTCGCCCTGGTGTTCGTCAATCTTCTGTCCGGCGCCGGTATCGCCTATTTTGAACCCACCATCCAGGCAGCTGTCGCCCTGGTGTTCTTTCTGCCCCTCCTGATAGCAAGCGGCGGCAACGCCGGCGCCCAATCGGCGACGCTGATGGTGCGCGCGCTCGCCACGGGTGACGTGCAGAGCGGCGACTGGATCCGCCTTCTGGGCAGGGAGGTGGGAATAGCGCTGATCCTCGGCCTCGGAATGGCACTCGCGGTATCGCTTGTGGGGGCGGCTCGGTCTGGACCTGAGGTGGCCCTCGTGGTTGCCGTTACAATGTTGTCCGTGGTGCTGTTCGGCAGCCTCGTGGGGTGTCTGCTCCCCTTTGTCCTGACCAGGTTCAACCTGGACCCCGCCACCGCGAGCGCTCCCCTTATAACATCGATCGCCGACGTGGGCGGCGTTATAATCTATTTCAGCATCGCCACCTGGTACCTGGGAGTCGGCGGGGCATACTGAAGTCCGTCCGGAATCGGCGGCGGACCGACACCCAAAAAATGCTTGCCATTCACCGCCATGGAAGGTAGTTTCACCTTCACCGGCAGGCTTGGCGGACAGGGGCAACAGCCCTTCGGAAAGGTGCTTCAGCGGCTTTACACAAGTTTTAAAAGAAGGAACGAAAGCATGCGAAAGGTATCAATTGACCAGCTAGAACCGGGCATGGTCCTGGAGAGACCAATCCTGCGGGGATCGACCGTATTCCTCGGCAAAGGCGTTGTCCTCGGTGAAACTGCCATATCGCGACTGCGCTCCATGGAGATCGAACATGCTTTCGTCGAAGGTTCGGAGGAACAACCGATTTCCCGCGACGAAGCCATGACGCTTCTGGACGAAAGATTCCGCAACAAGGAAGACGATCCGTTGCTGAAACATATAAAAAACCTCGTTCGTGAACACATCGCGGGCCTCTATGACTGAGCGTATCGATATCAGAAATATGCGGACCAGGACCGAGGCGATCAATGCCCTGCCGACGGTTCCCTCCGCCCTCAAACAAATTTCGGCGATGTTCGAAAAGCCGCGGCTCTCGATCGACGAGCTGAGCGGTTTTATATCCGGTGATCCGGCGCTTACCAGCAAAATTCTCAAGATGGTAAACTCCGCCGCTTACGGTTTCCCCAACAGGATTTCATCCATTTCACACGCCATCATGCTCCTCGGGTTCAACGTGGTCAGGGGACTGCTTCTCGGCGTCTCGGTTTTCGACCTTATGCAGAAAAACATCGCGGGCCTCTGGGAACATTCCGTGGGATGCGCCGTCGCCGCCCGGTGCATTGCTCAAAAGAAAAACCTGCAGGAACCTGAAGAGGTATCCATATGCGGACTGCTTCACGACATAGGCAAGGTTATACTTATCCTTCACTACCCCCGGGAATACGAGACGGTGCTCGCCAAGGCCCGTGACGAGGGAATAAGTCTTTTCGAAGCGGAACAAAGCCGATTCGAAGCAACTCACGCCGACGTGGGATCATGGCTGGCGCGGAAATGGCGGTTCCCCGTCAATCTCGCCGAAGCTATCGAATATCATCACACTCCTCATCTCTCGCGGCAGGCGAAGCTGGAAACGGCCATCGTTCACGTATCAGACATACTGGTACGCGCCCGTGGAATAGGAATCAACGGAGACATGCTGGTTCCGGATATTCATCCAGAATCGTGGACGCTCCTGCAGCTTACCGATGATGACGTGCGGGATATTCTCGCCGAACTGGAAACCGCCGCCTCAGAAGCGGAGGATCTCTGATGACCGGCACGATCCTGATTCTGTCCGGCGACCCCGCCGTGACATCGGTCATACAACGTGAACTGTCGGGCGAAGGCAGCCTGCTCGTGTTTGACAGGGTTTCTTCGGCTTATGATTGTATCTGCAACGAGATGCCCCTTCTGCTCATTGCCGACATGGCGGCCGAAGAGGACGCGAAGGAACTTGTCACCTTCCTGAAGGACGATCCGCTGTTTTCCGGACTGCCGGTAATCGGCCTGTTCGATGACGCGAAAGGCGTTCCCGAATGGAATGTTCTGCAAGTTGATGATTATATATGGAAAAAAGATCTAAAGCGGGAGCTGCGAACGAGGGTCCAGCTTTGCCTTCTGCGCGCCAGGCGGGTCGTGGAAATGAATCCCCTGACCCGTCTGCCGGGAAACATTTCCATCAACCGACAGATTCAGAACCGGCTCGACGAGAAACAACCCTTTGCCCTCGCCTACGCGGATCTCGATAATTTCAAACCCTATAACGACACCTACGGCTTCAGCCGGGGAGATGACGTACTGAGAATCACGGGACGATTGCTTTTCACCATCACGAAGGACAGACAGAATGAAGGCAGCTTCGTCGGTCACATCGGCGGCGACGACTTTGTGAGCATAGCCGACACACAGGTCATGGAAGATATCTGCCGGGACCTTATTCTGGCCTTCGATCGAATCATCCCCACTTTTTACGATCCCGAAGACCGCGACAGGGGGTTCATTCAGGGACACAACCGCTCCGGGCGGGCCCGGAAATTTCCTCTGCTGGCCATTTCCATAGGGGTCGTCTTCTCGGAAGGTTCTTCCTTTTCCCACTACGGAGAAATCACCGAAATCGCCGCCGAATTGAAAGCTTTCGCCAAGGAACATGAGGGCAGCTGTTACCGGATCAACCAGCGAAATTATTCGGCCGATAAGGCATGATTTCCCCGTTACGACGCCTTTGGACGGCAGCTCCTCTTTCTTGCCATCACTGTGTCAATGTGATAAATTTTCCGGCAAATATCGGCTAGGAAAGGGCGCTTTCCGATGATCGACACCTTCAAAAGAGAAATCAACTACCTGAGAATATCCGTCACCGACCGCTGCAATCTCCGATGCGTCTACTGTATGCCGAAAGAGGGCATTTCCTGCCTCGGGCATAACGACATTCTCCGCTATGAGGAAATGCTGCGGGTGGTCAGAATCGCCGTTCAACAGGGCATTACCAAGATCCGCGTCACCGGAGGAGAACCACTGGTACGAAAGGGCGTGGTTGATTTTCTGGCTGCTCTCGGAAAGGTCGAGGGTCTGCGGGATATCAGCCTCACCACGAACGGGATTCTTCTGGAACGTTTCGCGGAACCACTGTATGAAGCAGGCATCAGGCGGATCAATGTCAGCCTGGACTCCCTGGTTCCCGAGAAATACCGGGCCATAACGAGGGGCGGCGACCTGGAACGAGTCCTCCGGGGCATCGCGAAAGCCCGGGAAGCAGGATTCGATCCAATCAAGATCAACGTGGTTGTTATCAAGGGATTCAATGACGACGAAATCGATGATCTTGTCAGGCTTGCCTCGGAAAACGACTACCAGGTGAGATTCATCGAATACATGCCCATCGGTGAAAACATGGAACACGATTTCCGGTACCTGTCGAACGATATGATCATGAACAGGATCAACGCCGCCATACCCCTTATACCCGTCGACGTTGCCCCCGGAGGAAACAACGGCCCGGCCCGAATATTCAAAATGAAGGACCTCCCGGGTGAACTGGGGTTCATAAGCGCCATGAGCCACCAGTTTTGCGCAACCTGCAACAGGCTTCGCCTTACCGCGGATGGCCGTCTTCGGGCCTGCCTGCTCGCCGATGATCCGGAAGTCGATCTCATGTCGCCGCTGCGCAGCGGTTGCACAGATTCCCGTCTGACCGAATTGATTGAATGGCTGATCAGCATGAAACCGGAGGGATATCACTGTGCTTCGAATTTCACCGCCCGGAAGAAATGCGCGAGAAACATGTCCACCATTGGGGGATGACCGGCGGCGAGGAATAACCGGCAATGGAAATCAACGATACCCTTAATACCTACGAAGAGTGGATCGCGTCGCCAGAAGGAACATCAATTGAAACGAGAACCCATGAACTTGTTTCAACTCTTCTTCCTTCAACGGGAGGGAAACGCCTTCTCGGTGTAGGATGCAAAACGGGTCGTGATCTGGTTTTTTTCAGAAATCTTGGATATCTGGTCACGGGAACGGAAACATCCCGGGTCCTTATCGACGCCGCGCGCCAAAAGATCAGTCCCGGAATTGACTTGCACCTTGGAGACAGCGAGGATCTGCCCTTTTCAGACGACGAGTTCGACGTGGTAACGATGCTGACCTCGCTGGAAACGACAGAAAATCCGATTCAGGCACTTCGCGAAGCGGTTCGAGTGAGCCGGGCGAGGGTGGTGTTGACGCTTATCAACCATGCCTCGCCGTTTGCGCAGCGAATCAGGGCAACGAGTTTCCCGGCGCCGGCGTTTCATTCATTCGGCGTGTTTGAAGCGATTCGCCTGGTCCGCGCCGCAATGCCCGGTGTGCCCGTGGAATGGGGAAGCATTGTCTTTTTCCCCGCCTGCTGGTATCCCCGGGCGGAGGGCATCGACCGGAAGATCCCGTGGCGTAAAAATCCCTTCGGATCGATTGCTGGCATCTCATTCCCCGTAACCTACCACTTTCGAACGCTGCAGGAACCGCTCGGAGCGAATGTCGAAGTACGGCTGAGAGAAAACCGCCGGGTTGCCGGCACGGCCTGTAACAGGGAAAGGTGATGTCTCATGAGAGAAGCGATGCTGTATGAGCGATTGGACGACAAACGCGTCCGGTGTGTTCTCTGCGCGCACAGGTGCCTGATAAAACCCGGCAGGCGAGGTATCTGCGGCGTCAGGGAAAACCGCGACGGGACACTCTACTCGCTTGTCGACGGCCGCATCATCGCCGAAAACCTGGACCCTATCGAAAAAAAACCTCTCTTTCACGTTTGTCCGGGATCTTTATCCTTTTCGGTTGCTTCCGTCGGTTGCAATTTTCACTGTGTTTTCTGCCAGAATTACGAAATCTCCCAGGTACCACAGGATCAGGCTGTAATCCCGGGCCGCGTGCGGACGCCGGAACAGATCGTTGATTACGCCGCGCGGAGCGGAGCGTTGTCAATCGCGTATACCTACACGGAACCGACCGTGTTCTTTGAGTTTGTCTACGAAACGGGCCGCCTGGCACATGAAAAAAATATTTTAAATCTTTTCATATCAAACGGGTTCCTGACACCCGAGGCCCTCGATCTCGCAGGAACCGTTATCGACGCGGCCAATATCGACCTCAAATCTTTCAGTGACTCCTTTTACAGGAAGTACTGCGGGGGCAGGCTGCAGCCCGTTCTCGACACGCTGCAGGGAATGCATGAGCGAGGCATCTGGCTCGAAGTAACGACGCTTATCATACCCGGCCTGAATGACAGCCCTGAAGAGCTGAGGGACATCGCGCGCTTCATTCGTTCACTCGGACCGGAAGTGCCCTGGCACATCAGCCGTTTTCAACCTCACTATAAATTACATACTACCGGGGCGACACCCCCGGAAACGATTCAGAAGGCATGCCGAATCGGGGCGGAGGAGGGACTTAAATACGTTTACTCAGGCAACCTTCCCGGTGATAATGGAGAAAAAACCAGGTGCTCATCCTGCGGGGAGCTGCTCATTGATCGTTACGGGTTCCGTATTCTGGGAATCAATCTTTCGGGAACGGCATGCCCCCGCTGCGGAACTCAACTGGACGGCATTTTACAATGCGGCGGCACCGCTGTCTCATAAACAAAACCCCCTGTTTCCGTGCGAACAAAGGACATAAAATATGAAGCTTTTTCTTACGGTTTTTACAACAGTGTTCCTTGCAGAAATAGCCGATAAAACCCAGATTGCCACCCTGCTCTATGCTTCCGGCGCGGGTAACAGCAAGCTTGTCGTTTTTTTCGGCGCCGCCCTGGCGCTCGTCACCGCCACGATCCTGGCGGTACTCTTCGGAACGGCGCTCTCCCAGTTCATCAACGAAAAAATCATGATGAAACTTGCCGGAGGCGCCTTCATTGCCGTCGGCGTCTGGACCATGCTGCAATCCTGACGACATTCCCGGTTATCAATCTTCGAATGGCTTTTCCCATTCGAGATCGTCCTCCCGGTATGTTTCATCCAGCACCCGGCGGGCGTGTTCCCGTTCCCCGGCCGGAACCAGTATGTTCACGCGACCGAGACCGTCGAGAGTGAGACCGTAGAGAACGGCGACCGATTCATAGTCCATGCGCACAGGAATCCCTTCCGCCTCCAGTCTTCCCGCCGCGATGTTCGCGTAAGCCAGTCCCGGCGCGACAAATACCACTTCCCATCCTTCCGGTTTCATTACGGTCTCCTTTTACATCAATCGCGCCTTATGGCGCGCTGCGGTTGATCAAAATCGTGAGATACCCGTCGCCGCCGCTCTCATCACCTACTTTCCGGCCCAGCTCCGGTAATCGTATTACCTGTTTATTTTCGACGCCGGACGGAACAGAAACGGCGAATAATCGTTTCTGAACCCCGGAAGGAACGCTTATAATTTTACGCGTTCCCCGCAGGGCTTCGTCCGGCGATATGGAAAGCGTTCCGTAAAAATCATTGCCCCCACTTTCTTCGCGACGGACAACGCGGACGCGGGGGCTGCTTCGCCGTGCCGTGATTCGGCGAAGGCTGTCCGTCACGCCCGATTCCGGGAAAATCATGAACAGCTTAAAAAACAGGACGCCCGCGACGAAGCCGCCCACGTGGGCCCACCAGGCTATTCCTCCTCCATCCGCGCCGGAAAGCGCGGCGCTTATAAACTGAAAAAAGAACCAGACTCCGAGAAAAAAGGCCGCCGGCACCTCAATAAAGTAGGGAATGATTAGAATCGGGATGAACGTCAGAATGCGGGACCGCGGATACCGGATAAAGTAAGCGCCCATGACGCCGGCGACAGCGCCGCTTGCGCCGATGACGGGAACCGCCGAGTGGAAATTCAGGACCAGGTGCGCAACGCCGGAAAACGTCCCGCAGAGAAGATAAAAAGCCAGAAACGCGAACGGTCCCAGCTCGTCTTCAACATTATCACCGAAAATATGGAGGAACCACATGTTCCCCAGAAGGTGCCAGAAGCTACCGTGAAGAAACATGAAAGAAACCAGCGACAACGCCTGCATGCCGAAGCTGAACCGCTCGGCTAACCCGGGCAGGTTGTACCGCGCAGGGACAAGCCCGTAGGTGAAAACAACGTTCTGGAGTTCCCGGCCGTGACCCGGCATCATCAGGAAAATAAGGACGTTGACGACGATAAGCGACGTGGTAACAACGGGAAAGGTCCTGGCGGGTATGGTGTCTCGAAGGGGTATCATGGACGGCCGGGGTCTCCCGGTTCCTGCAGGGACCAAGACGCGGATACGAAAAGGAACATGTCCTGTCGCCCCGCCTTTTATTCGGACGGAATAGCCAGTTTCAGGCCCTCATGAAGGGTATCCCGGCGATTTATCTTGTTCATGGAGCAAAGCCTGTCAAGATCGACATTATAGGCCCGCGCGATTCCGAAGAGGGTTTCCCCCTGCTTCACCGTGTGATAGCGAGGTGTTCCACGTTCTTCGGTCTTCGATGTCGCGGTCGTCTTGAGAGCCTGCGCCTCGGCCGAGAGTGTCCCCATATTGCGCTGCAGGGCGTCGACTTTCTTCGACAGGGCGTCGAGTCGACTGATCAGGACCGGTGCGTCACCGGGAACATCCTTTCGATTCTCAAGCAGGTCGGCGACCGCCCGTTCCATTCCATCGAGCTGGGCTACCCGCGACTCGATCCGGTTGACACGAAGCATCAACGCCGTAAAATCATCTTGCGAAACAGCCGGTTCGTCTCCCGACGACAGAAGAAGGACAATGAGAATCAGCGCCAGCACACATCCGGCGGTGATCAGGAGTATATTTTTTCTGTCTTTTGCCCATTCCGACAGATCCCGGGAATCATCATCGAAATCGTCCCCATTGTCGGAATCGTCCTCGTCGTGTTCTTCAAGGTCGATGAACTCGTCCTCTTTGTCGCTGCGCATGTGATGGTATCCTTTCGCTGTGTTGAAAGACTATAGAACAGAAAACCGACTTTCGTCAAGAAAACCCCGAAGAAAGCCGTTTCTTCCCTTACTCTTTGAATGAGGTACAGTCTTGTGGTATAGCAGTATCACATCTCTCGACCGTGTCCGATCATTCTCCTTTCCGACCCGTTATAGTGAATAAAAAAAACAGGAGTCTGCGGGAAATTGTGAGAATCTCCGTACATCGGATGAAGATCCTCATCCCGGGTTTTTTCTTTTTTTCCGGAATGACCGGCCTCGTCTATCAAATTATCTGGATGCGATTGATCTCCCAGGTTATCGGCGGAGCGCCCTTTGCTGTCGCCGCAACCCTCGTGGCTTTCATGAGCGGACTGGGACTGGGAAGCTACATAGCCGCCCGGACAATCGATCGCTTCCAGGGACCCAAACTCGTCAGAATATATGGTTTTCTCGAACTGGCCGTCGGCATATATGCGCTCGGCGTTCCCCTGTTGCTCATGCTGTTACAGATTCCGTGCGGAGTATTGTACAACAATCTCTACGAACATATCCTGGCGTACAATTTTTTTATTTTTGTCGGGACACTCCTTGTACTGGTTGTTCCCACAACCTGTATGGGGGCGACCCTGCCCATTCTCTGCAAGTACTCAGTTGACAGCCTTTCGCGACTTGGTTCGAACGCGGGCCTGTTGTACGGAATCAACACCTTTGGCGCCGCGCTGGGAGCACTGCTCTGTGGCTTCTGGATGATCAACGTCATGGGAGTCTGGGGCTCCATGCTTGCGGCTGTCGCTGTTAATTGTGCCATCGGCGTTACCTGTCTCGCCCTGGCACCCCGAGAAAAAAACGGCCGGCCTGAGAAAACCACCGGCAGCAGCGAAGTGAATGGAAAAGTAACAGAAACAATCGACGGGTTGTATTCTCCCGCGGTTCTGTATTGCGCCCTCGCGATTTTCATGGTGTCCGGTTTCTGTGCTATGGCCTACGAGGTTTTCTGGACCAAGCTCCTGGGACTTCTCATCGGCCCCACAACCTATTCTTTCACCATTGTCCTGGTGACTTTTATTGCGGGACTTGCCCTGGGAAACCTGGCATTCGGCCGGTGGGCCGACAGAACGAAAAACGTTCCCGCACTGCTCATCGTGAGCCAGACGGCAGCAGCTTTTTTTGCCCTCTTTGTGAGCCAGTTTTTCGGGAACAGCCAGCTTTTCTTTGTCAAGCTTATTCACGCTTTCAGCGATCACTTCACGGTCTTCTTCATTATCAAGGCGCTTACCCTGTTTGGATTCATGATACTTCCCACCTTTTTCCTGGGGGCCACCTTCCCGCTGGTTGCGAAAATCTACACACGTTCCCTGTCAACCGTCGGACGATCCATCGGCGTCGCCTACGCCATGAACACTATCGGCGCCGTGCTGGGTTCGTTCTGTACCGGGTTCATTCTCATTCCGATGGTGGGCAAGGAAACGGGGATAAGCCTCGTGATCGCCCTGCAGATGGCTGTTTCACTGGGCGCCGGGCTGGTACTGATACTAAAGCAGGGGGAGAGACTCTGGCGGGCTGCGACGCTTGCAATTATTTTTGTCGCAGGGCTGACACTCTGTACGATCTATCCATCCTGGAACCGCCATATTCTGGCACGGGGAAAGTATCACCGTTTCGGAGGGGCGGATGGAATCACCGAGCTGGCGGAATCTACGGGATGGGTTCGAGCGGCCCTTTCGGGGGCCGATATTCTCGCGGCCCTGGAGCGGGGTGAGCTGGTATATTACGGCGACGGCATCGGAGGGTTCACCACGGTTCTGAAATATCCCGGACCTTTCGGCGAAGCCGAGTATTCGATGGCCAACAGCGGCAAGATGGATGCTTCGTCGCGGGGAGACATGAAGACCCAGACGCTGCTTGCCCATTTTCCCATGCTCTTTGCAAAAAACCCGGGAAATGTTATGATTCTGGGGCTGGCGAGCGGCATCACGGTCGGTGAAGTGCTTCACTACCCGGTGCAACAGGTCGACGTGGTGGACATCAATGACCGGGTCTTTGAGGCCGCCCGTTTTTTTGATCTCTGGAACAATAATGTTCTCGACGATCCGCGAACTCGCCCTATCGTGCAGGACGGCCTGGCCCACCTGGTTCTCACCAGAACAACCTACGACGTGATTATATCGGAGCCGTCGAATCCCTGGATGGCAGGGCAGGCATCACTTTTTACGCGGGAATTTTTCGAAGCGGCGCGGAAAAAGCTCAATGACGACGGCATTTGCGTCCAGTGGTTTCACTGCTACCAGATGGACTGGGACACTTTCACTCTCGTGGGTCGGACCTTTGCCGACGTTTTCCCCGACAGCCTGCTCATCTCCTGTGAACCGGGAGGTCTGTCCGGTGACTTTCTCTTTGTCGGGTTCAAAAGCGGAAACGGGCCGGACTGGAAGCAGGCCCGTCACAACATTTCCTATGCGCGGCATTCACATAATATTGATCTGGCATACCCGGAACTGCTCTACCGTCTGATCGTATCGGAGAACCTTGACGAAGTTTTCGGGCAGGGACCCGTGAACAGGGAAAACCGGCCCCTGCTGGAATATGCCGCTCCGCGCCTCATGTATCGGAATGGTGACGTCCAGATGGCTCTTCTCCGTCGTCTGCTCGAGCATTCCCGTCTCAGTTCCGATACCCGCTCCCACCGCCAGGTCTTGTTCGAATCGGTGGATGCCCGCATCGACTATGCCGCCTACGCCCTGTCGGTGTATACACCCTTTGCCAACATGGTTGATCTATCCAGAGCGGACAGAAATCAACGGGAACGATACAGGGCGCTTTTGGAAGAGTATAGTTCCCGCAATCCCCTTGATTTTAATATCCTGAGAGATTCCACCCTGGCACGGGAGCTTCGACAGATCCAGATCACATCAATAAAAGAAATGCTACCTTCGATGGAACAGAAGGCACCCGCCCACTTCTATCTCGGCTGGTGCCTGGCAGAGGAAGGTGAACTGGAGGAAGCGATCGTTCATTACCGGAAAGGAATCCAGGGTGAGCCGTTTAACACGCAAAGTCTCAATGACCTTGGCTGCCTGCTGTACAAAGCGGGGAAACATGATGAAGCCCTGGAATACCTTGAACGGGCACTCGCACTGAGACCCCGGTTTCTACGGGCGCTTGGAAACAGCGCCTATGTTTACCTTGCAAAAGGGCAGGATGAAAAGGCTCTTCATTATTTCCTGGAAGTGCTTCGGGTAGAGCCGGATTCGGCGGAAGCTCACTACCAGGCGGGACATATTGAGGTTCGACTCGGCAATCCCGTTGACGCCGCCGCCCATCTCAGACAGGCAATCCGGCTCGAGCCCGGAATGGCTGAGGCCCACGACAGCCTGGCACTTGTTCTTGCAACCGAGCGTCAGGTATTCGATCCACGGTGGTCCCTTTACCACGCGCGACAGGCATCAAAACTGACGGGAGCAAAGAACCCTGAAATACTGGCAACGCTGGCCCGGGCTTACCGCGAGTCAGGTTACGAGTCACGGGCCCGTCAAACCGCCGAACGGGCGCTTGAACTGGCCCGGGAATCGGGTCGGACAGACCTCCTGTCGCTGATCGAGAACAGGCTCGGCAGCGGTGTTAAACGAGAACCATGACAGTGTTACTTCGGCCTCGTTGATACGCGCCGGGCAAAGAAAGAGCCGGGTCCGCCCCTCAACGGGATGGACCCGGCCTTATAGCTTCTTACTGATCAGGCTGTCCGCGTAAAATTACCCGTACCGCGCGGACACGTGGCGGCCTTGTCAGTTGCATCCGCCACCGCCCGATGACCCATCAGCGGGATCGAATCGGTAATCGGTCATGCCGCTGCCGGCACCGTTGGCAAACACGCCGTAGGCTGATTCATCGCCACCTGAGTAATACGATATCCAGGCCTCTATGAAGTCGGTTTCGCTGCCCAGAACTGACCTGTTATGCCAGTACATATGGTCTTCCCCAATCATGGAAGCGTACAGTTTGGGAACACCGTCCGGAAGGCCACTATAGGCGCCTTCGCCGTGATAAGCAGGAGCTATCACGTCAATAGTTCCGGTAAAGATCAGGGTTGCAGCCTCGTGGGTGCTCCTGGGGCTCGGCTCATACGGTGCGAGTGCGACACAGTGAGTAACCTCGCCGCCCAGCTCTGATGCCGCATTGATCACACCGCCGCCGCCTTTTGAATACCCGATGATGCCGACATTGCCGACTTTGCCTCGAATGGGGCTTCCGGAACGGTCATTTTCTTCAGCTATGATGTCAACGCCGCGGATATGCGCGTCCTTGTATCCTTCGACCCACATATTGTCCCTGGCACTGATGGCGAGGACGATTATGCCTGATTCGGCCAGCGGCTCGGCAAGCCAGTACATGCCTTCCTTGGTTCCCCCCATGCCGCTGGAGAGCGTAGTGGTGGGCACGTTGGTCAGATCGGCAATGTTGGCGGGATAAAAAACGCGGGCCGAACTGACGTCGTACCCGGTATTCAGACTGCTGATATCATAGGTTTCAATTCCTGACGGTTCGCAGGCGGCGAAAAGAAACAACGCCGCCGCCGCGACCAAAAGGGTAAGGATTCTTTTTGAAAAAACAGACATTGTATTTACTCCCTCCTTGTAATGATTGGCTGATGTATTTCAGAAGAGAGGATTGTTCCCTTCAGCCTGCGTTTTTTCGCAGAACATCGCGGTAATGTACTCCTGAATCCGGCATCACCTCCTCGCTGTCGACATTGGAACTGGAAGAGATACATCTACAGCTTGGCTTAGATGCATTTGGCGGATTCGCAGGATGATTGAGTGTGGGGTGGTGAAAATTGCGGTTACAGAAGAAGAAGTATATTCACATTCTGTACGCTGTCAGGTTACGTTTACCTAATAGGATGCTAAGTGTATGTCAAGGAAATATTTTCACGAGAAATATTCTCACCTCCATCACCAGCACGGCACCCGGGCCTGCCGAAGGCCGGCCCGGGTGTAAACATGACAAAAAATTACTTTGTTCCAAGCGCCTCTTCTACGGGAATAATCCCCGCCGCCCTCTTGGCAAGTTTTTCGTATCGGTCGAGCGGCGATTCGGCGAGAATCATCATGTTCTGCGCCGCCATGGAACCTTCGGCGTGAACAGTCGTCACCTCGTGAAAAGCGGATTCATGGGAACAGGCCTGACGCATGGTTTCATGAATCATGTGCATACGCTCCAGAGTGGTGTAACGGTCCGATCCTCCCAGGTAGTGCTCAAGATATCCGTGAATATCGGGATTGTCCCAGTCACGCTTGTCCGGCGCCGTGGCGATAATGCCGCCGCTGATGTCCTGTACAAGCTCCAGGATCTCGTGATATTTCGAGGCGAAGTGCAGCTTGGCCATGTTGGCGATGAGAGGGTTGGGAACGGCGATTTCGCCGTACATGACCGGTTCGCGGGCCGCGGCATTGGTAAGGGCGCGCAGCGTCTCAACGTAGGCCGCGATGGCGGCAAGTTTTTCACGGATGTGGCCAACTTTCTCGAGACCGTTGTATTTAGCCATGGCCACGGCACATCCCGCCAGTACTTCAACGGAGGGCACCTTGTAACTGATGGCCGTGAACCGGTGGAAGGTGGCAAAGGTATAGGCGAGAAGCATGGAGTACTGCCACTCGCCGCACATGAAAACGCGATTCCAGGGGACAAAAACGTTGTCGAAAACAATCATGGCTTCCGTCAGTTCCCGAACGGGGTGATCGGCGTGAAATTCGCGATCCGACCAGGCGCCCCGCCCTCCTCTGCAGATAAATGTCACGCCCTCGGTGTTGGCGGGAATCGCGAAACTTACCGCGTATTCCGCCTCGTTTTCCCGCATCTGGCGCGTGGGGACCACGATGATTTCGTTCGCCGCCGGAGCGCTGGTAATATGAATCTTGGCACCCTTGACGATGATTCCGTCCTTGTTTTTATCTACCACGCGCAGGTAATAATCGGGATGCTTCTGCTTTGCCGGCTCTTTCGACCGGTCACCTTTCACGCAGCTCACGGCGCCACAGGTGTGCAGGTCGTTTTTCCTCAGATGTTCCAGAAAATTCGTTGCGTTTTCCTGGTACTCCTTTTTCCCCATCTGGCCGGCAACCACGAAGGCCGCGTTGAGACAATCCGTTCCAATATCCTTTCCGAAAGGGAGGCCGCCGGTAAGCTCGATGGCCCGCTGTATGATTTTGGTCCTGTTCTGCAAGTCCTCCACCGTTTTCGGCGTGACAAAAAGTCGGTTGATTGGTTCGCCCGTTTCAGGGTGTTTCGCCACGAACAGGTCCCGTATTTCGGGATCACTTGAAGCTGCCAGTTCGTAACCCGCGCCGATAGTATTACAGCTGATTCCCAGTATCGGGTGGGCGGTTATGTCATCAACTTTTTCGCCGCTGATGTAGACGCGCCGTCCGTCCCGAAGACTCTCCCTGTATTCTTCGACTGTTCGAATGCCCATAGTACTCCTCCCCCTATAATGTTTATGGACTCCTTGTAATTAATAATCCGGTATCCCGGATGGATGTTCAATTGCGATGACATGCAGGTGATTCTGTAGTATAAATGATGTGAAGATTCCCCCGAGTAAAGGAAAAACATAGCATATGCCGCCACGGGGTTCCATGGAAATATTTCTTCCTCCCTGCCGGACCAAGATTATCGGCACCGTCGGTCCTTCCTGCGAAGACGCATCTACGCTGGAAACGATGATACGACACGGCATGACGGCGGCCCGGTTGAACTTTTCTCACGGTACTTTTGAAGACCATCGACACAACATCGCAGCTTTCCGATCGGCAGCGGCAGCGGCAGCGAGACCTGCAACCATCCTTGCCGACCTTCCCGGACCGAAAATCAGAATCGGACAGCTTGCGAATGATCCGCTTACGCTGGAAAAAGGCAATGAAATCATTCTGACGACAGATGATATACCGGGAACGGCCTCCCGCATTTCCGTCCACTACAAGCGGCTTCCCGAAAGCCTTTCGGAAGGTGACACCATTTACCTGAACGACGGGTTCGTGGAACTCACCGTGCTTGACGTACAAAAGGATTCGGTCCGCTGCATGGTCGCCTCCGGCGGCAGCCTGCTTTCCGGAAAGGGGCTCAATCTGCCGGGCCGAAAGGTCTTTCTCGATAATCCAACCGATCAGGACCTGGAAATAATGGAATTCGCCCTGGCCGAGGGGATCGATATTTTCGGCGTATCCTTCGTGGAAGACGCCGGCGCCCTTGTCAAAATCAGAGATTTCGCGGCGAAGCGGGGAAAGGCAATCCATACTGTGGCAAAAATCGAGCGGGCCGCCGCCATCGACAACATCGATTCCATACTCGACGAGGCCGATGCGATTATGATCGCCCGTGGGGACCTGGGTATCGAAATCCCCATAGAAGACATGCCCTCGGTTCAGAAAGAGCTGATTCACAAGGCCAATGAGCGGTGTCGACCGGTCATCACGGCTACCCAGATGCTGATGTCGATGGTTGAGCATACGCGTCCGACCCGCGCCGAAGTTACGGACGTGGCGAACGCTATTCAGGACGGCACCGATGCGATCATGCTCTCAGAGGAAACCGCCGTGGGACGACATCCTGTTACGGCGGTCACAACCATGGCCGCCGTTGCCGCCTCCTTTGAACGCCGACACAGCGAACTGCTGTGGATATCCGCTCTCCGGGAAGAACTCAAGAACAACCTTATTCGCAAACGGATTTCCGTCGCCGACATGATATCACTGAACGTGGCCGAATCGGTCCTCGCACTCGACATTTCCTTCGTGCTTACGTCGACCGTGACGGGCATGACGCCACGGCGCATATCACGCCTGAAACCGTCAAGCTGGATTATAGCCGCGTGCGATAACGAAGCGGTGATGAATTTCTGTTTCATGTCGTCCGGCGTGTATCCGCTTATCATGGACAAAAAAACAAAACCGTGGCATGAAAGTGTTGTGGAAAAATTAAAACTTCTGGGTATTATCTCGTCAGGCGACCGGGTTATTCTTACTGAAGGACAGTTCTCCGGACCGGGCGGAGGAACCGGACCGGGAGGAACCGATACCATGGCGATTCTGACGCTGTGACGTCCCCTTCGCCACCGAACATCAGGTTTTCTTCCCGGCCTGAACAATCAGCGACAAGGACGGTTGCCGCCGGTGAACCGCTATCACGGCATTGAATTATCCGAACGACACTGGTTCCCGTCGTCTCTTTTCGGCGAATCTGTTGAATTCCTGGGCTATTTCGAAAACATCAGCAATATTTTCAGTACTGTCGCACCCCTTTTGCGACACGCCCTGGACCGATCAGGAACCAGTGCCGTCATTGACCTTTGCTCGGGCGGGGGCGGTCCCTGGCCCCGTCTCGCCCGGGAGATGAAACGACAGAACGGATTGTGTCCTTCGGTACTTCTTACCGACAAAAACCCGGAGGCGGGATTACTCAGAAACTGCCGAATATTTTCTTCGAACGGCGATACTATCGCTTGTTCATCGCAGCCCATTGACGCCCGGAATGTTCCCGCCGATCTCGACGGGGTTCTGACGTTTTTTAACGCCTTCCATCATTTCTCACCACGAGAGGCTCACGATATTCTGGGCAACGCCGTCAGCACGGGCAGGGGCATCGCCGTTTTCGAGGCAACGGAACGCAGTCTTTTCTCCATTATTCAGATGATTTTCACGCTCCCGCCGCTGGTCTGGGTTCTGACCCCGTTTCTTCGGCCGGTACGGTTTTCCCGTATCTTCTTCACCTACGTCGTTCCGATTCTTCCCCTGGTTATTACGCTGGACGGCGTCCTGTCATCACTGAGAACCTATACTCCCGAAGAACTGCGGCGGTTTGCCGGAAACTGTGACGGCACAGTGTATACCTGGAGGGCGGGAAGCATAAAGTCGTTCCGGCTTCCTCGGAAAATAACCTATCTAATAGGATATCCTTTACACCGGGTAAAGAAAGACGGTCTGCATTCGAAGGCCGACCCGCACCCGACGAATACGAAAAAGACTTGTTACGAAAAAGGCGTTGGATAATATTGTTTAATAATATAAAATGAAAAACCATTGAAGACGACGGCTAGAAAGGAGACACTGGATGACGGTTATACAGCAGAAGGGGGACAAAATTCGTCAGGCGATCAAGCGCATATCATCACGCCTCGAAGACAAGGACGGAAGTAAAATTTCCAGGCTCGTCCAGGAAGCGGGTCAGGAATTCAATCTGTCACCCATGGAGCAGGAATTCCTTTTCAATTTCTTTAAAGAGGGAAAAACATACCAGGAAGAATGAGCGAACCGGCGAAACGGCGGAGCGTTTATAGCCCTGTTTTGCCCGAGCCGTCCGGTACAGGGCCGCGACAACCGCTTACCGGGCGGCGGAGTACGGCTTCCTCGATGACGGGTTGCGCGTGACCGCGCCTCCTGTTACCGGCTACATCATGGCGACCGTTTGCCGACGCTGATTCCAGGGCGGTATTCCGAAGAATAACACTGCGTCATGCAAGACGGGACTCATCGGAACCGGGTTCCAGCTTCCTGTAGAACACGTCCGTCTCCAGCAGGAGAACCCGAACCGCATCAAAGAAATGAATGAAGGGCTGTTTTTCGGCGTGTTGATTACACTGATGTAGTCCGGCACAAAAAACAGTCTCTTGAAGAACCGGCATTCCGTGCCCGGTTTTTCTCAACCTTGCGGCACGAACAGCAATGACTGCATTCAAAGAACAGAGTGTGAAAAAAGCGCTGCCCGGCACGCCCGCTTCGGACGATGACGCAACCGCCTGCGCGGGCCCGGGGGTGACCTTCGACGAGATATTCTTTAAAACTTCGGACGGCGTTCATCTCAGGATCATCGATTTTATTCCTCCCGAAAACGATGGGGTAACACCGGTTCTCGTCTTCGTTGCCGGCTGGATTTCCATGATCTCCGCCTGGCGTCCGGTCCTGTCGGTGCTGACACCGGGCATGAGGGTCCTCTATGTGGAAACGCGTGAAAAAAGGAGCGCCCGAGTCGATTGGACAAAATCGCCGGATTTTTCGATCCCCCGCATGGTACTTGACCTTCGGGAAATACTGAAAGAACTCGTTCCTCCATCGTCTGTATTGTTTCTCGCGGGCAGTTCTCTCGGGTCGACGGTCATTCTCGATTGTCTGAGCCGATGCCGGCGGAAGCCGGAACTGGCCGTCGTTATTGCTCCGAACGCCGAATTCGGCATTCCCCGCTGGTTCTATCCCCTGGTACGCCTCATCCCGCCGGCAGCATACGGCCTGATAAAGGCGCCGCTCAAGCACTACCTGTGTACCTACCGCATCGACAGTCTTCACGAGAGGGAACAGGCACTGAAATACCAGCGTTCGCTGGACTGGGCCGATCCCGGAAGACTGAAAGCAAGCGCCCTGGCAATGAAAGGATACAGTTTATGGCCGAAACTGAGCGGAATTGCCGTCCCTGTGGTCATTGTGGCGGCGCGGACCGACCTTCTGCACGGCGTCAGAGACATCGAACGAATGGCGAGGCTCATTCCCGACGCGCGTATGGAAATTATGGAGAGCAATCGCGAGACCCACAGTGAAAAAGCGGGGCGCTTCATTCTTGATCAGGTCGAAGAATGCCTCGGGACACCGAAAACATTATAATTTTATCAGTCAAACAAGGAGGAATCGACGCATGAAAAATTCCCTTCATTACTACCGCAACTGGTTTCTCGCCGTCAGGCCCTGGTCGTTCGTCATGACCTTCTTCTGCGTCACCACGGGCAGCATGGTGGGGAGCACCTGCCAGTCTTTTTCATGGTTTTTGTATGTTCTTACACTGCTGGGTGTCGTTCTTCTTCACGGAGCGGCAAATTTTCTTAACGATTATTATGACGTGGCAAGCAAAGTCGACGACGCCGGCGTGGCAACCGCCCGCTACCGCCCTCATCCACTGGCCGAAGGTTCGCTGTCTCTTCAGGCCGTTCGAAGGGCGGCTGTGGTGTTCATTCTTGTCGCCCTTGTTATCGGTCTGTATCTCACCGTTACGCGCGGCCTTACCGTTCTCGTTATCGGCCTTGCCGGGCTTTTCGCCAGCGTTTTTTATACGGCGCCGCCCTTCAGGTACAAATACAGCGCCCTTGGAGAACCGGCGGTCTTCATCGTGTGGGGTCCTCTCGTCGTGGGAGGCGCCTCTTTTGTCCAGGGACAATCGCTGAGCAGTGAAACCTTCCTGGTTTCCATCCCGCTGGGGATACTGGTCGCCCTTGTCCTCCTGGCAAATAATATTCGCGACAGGCAGAGCGATCACGCGCGCGGGATTCACACCATTCCCGTGCTCGCGGGCCACAATGCCGCCGTCGGCTTGTACCTGTTTCTGATAGCGGCCGCCTACACGGCGGTTGCCCTCATGTCGTTTTTCGGACCACTTACCCCCTGGTCGCTGATAGTCCTGCTTTCACTTCCTTATACCGTCAATCTGGCGCGGGAAATTCTTCAGGCTGTCCCCATTGACGCCGATGCCCGAACCGCCGGTGTCGTCACGGCCTTCGGAGCGCTCCTGCTTCTGTCGCTCCTGGTAGAACGTATTCTTTAAAAGGAGATCCTATCGGAATAATGGCGGCCGGCGCCGCCATTATTATTCTTTTTCCCATGAGATGAGACGTGTCATTCACCCCATCAGCCGTTTTCCTGAGACTCCTGCCAGTACCGCCTGCCGGAGCCCATCATGACGCTGATGGGACGCAGTTCCTCGATATTCTCACAGATAATTTTTATTGACGAGGCGATGGGAATGGAAAGCAGGGCGCCAACGATACCCCAGAGCCAACCCCAGAAAAGCAGGGAGAGCAGAACGACCACGGGGCTCAGGTTCAGGCGGTCGCCGAATACTTTCGGTGCGACAAAATTACCGATGGCCATCTGGATGGTTACCAGGACCACAAGCGTCACGACGGCCGGCCAGATACCGGGATAATACTGGACAAGCGCCAGCAGAACCGGCGGAACCGTTGCTATTATCGAACCGATGTTGGGAATGAAATTCAGGACAAAGGCCAACGCACCCCAGGTGACCGCGAAATCGACACCGATAACCGAAAGGGCCAGCCATACCAGCACCCCTGTTATGAAGCTTATAAGTACCTGGACCGAGAGATATCGGCTGATCTCCGACGATATGGAGGCGATGATACGGGTGATGCGCTCGGCCTGGTCATCCGACAGGGCGCGACCTATTTTATAGTGGGCGTAAGGTTTACCAAGCAGCAGAAAAACCAGGAAGATGATAATCAGTACGAGATTTACCAGAATGGAAAACAGTGATCCCGACAGCCGCACCAGAAGATCCCGAATCGTCTTCGCCCAGTCGAAGTCTGCCAGAGGATTGTATTTCAGATGGGCAAAACCGCTCAATTCCTCCAGCAGCTGTCCGAATCGCTCCTCGTATTTGGGAAATTCCGCCATGATGGCGAAAACACGACCGTGAAGAAAAACCACCGCTATGTACCCGATTCCGAAAAGAAGAATGATGACGCAGAGAACGGCGATCGGCAGGGGGATTTTATGCTTCGTCATCACGTTGATGACCGGACCTATAACGAAAGTGAGCAGCCAGGCAATTACCAGCGGGAGAATCACCGATTGGGCCGCCTTGAGCACGAATCCACCCGCTATAAGGGCCAGCAGGGCGAGAAAAAAAAGCGCCAGTTTTTCCTTATCCATAATGACGATGCCCCTCTGTCAGGTGGAGAGACGGCCGTTTACGTACCCGAAGTCGCTTCCTTCGACAGGGGATCTCTTTTTCTGTCGGCTTAATCTCCGTACATTCCCGCGGTACGTTGATGTTCATACCACAGATTCGTCCACCTGTCATCTCTTCTCCGCCGCCCTGTCCGATTCCAGACCAGCCAATCAGAACGATCATGTTGTTAATAAACAAACTGCTGCTCCGTGGTGAAGTTTTCTTTCACCGTTCTGAAGACGCTCTTTCACTTCCCGAGTAATTTCTGCTGCTTCACTACATTCCGGGGAAGCACTTCTCTCGCGCAATACGGATTCGGATTGCTTTCCTAGCCATTATTGGGGCAGACCTTCAGGCATTCGTCGCAATGAAGCCAGTAGTCATACCCCGCGGTGTTGATGACCCGCTCGATATGTTTGAGCCCCTCGGCATCCTTAAGCGCCAGCGGGTAAATGGCGTGTTTGATGGTATGAGCCATACAGGTCATTTTTTGGAACGTGCCGTCTTCCGTAAACGCCCATGCCGGGCAGGCTTCCATACAGACACGACATTTCGGGGGACAGGGATCCTCGTCGATGATCGGATCGCCGAGGAGTTCGGCATCGGTCACCACGGCCGCCAGTCGCAGGCGGGCGCCGAAGGTTGGGTGATATACCTGCCCGCTGCGACCGAAGGCACCCAGGCCGGCACGGACTGCTGCATGCTTGAGAGAGAGAATTCCCCACGGCTCGAAGTCGTGGAAGACCATCGGAGCGTAACTGGGAACCATGACGGCGGTGAAGCGGCCCTGCGATTCGATCAGGTTGCACAACCCCAGGCTGACCTCATCCAGCCGGCGATAGACTGTGTGGTAGGAACGATGGAGCGCGTAAAGGTTGTAATCCGGCGATTCGAGAATGCCCCGCGGTATCTCGATTCCAAAAACAACCACCGTCTTCGCCCCCTTGCAGATAGTGGACGGGTGATGTCTTTCCGGGGCACCATCAAAGCGCTCCACCGGCGCAAACCCGACCGCCGACACGCGGTCGCCCAGGTGACGAACTATCGATTCCCGCAAGTCGCTGTTCATATCTTCTCCTCGTTTATACCGTGTTATTGTTCGACCGGTTTGTTGCCTGCGGCACGCAGGAACCGTCTCAGTTCGGCCTGCTCCGCATCGTTGAGCGTGACCAGAAAATCATTGTTGGTCCGCTCCAGCTTCTCACGGATCAGGAAGACCCGGTCCCGTCCATTCAGAGTCAGGCAGATACAAACGGCCCGGCGGTCGTTCGGGTGCGGCCGCCTCTCGACCAGCCCGGACGTTACCAGCCGGTCCAGGACGCCGATAAGGGCGTCGGGATCGAACCCGCTCCGTTCGCTCAATTCCCCTCAGGTGATCCCTGTCCTCTTGCCCCAAAAAGTCGATAACCATTGCCTGGAAAGCGGTAATATTCATCTCCGCCAGGCAGGCGGTTCAGGATTTGACTCCTGGCTGATTGGCCCGCACGAGCAGAAAAAGACACAGTCTTCAACGTGAAGCTTCATGAATGTACGCATTTACCTCGCAAGCACATTATTTGTAGACGAGCTATATCAAAGGTGGTACCCCGTCAAGAAAAACCTGCGGCCTGAATGGATTGTTTTCCGATGTATCCAGCGCCGGAAGAAAGGAAAACCGAAATGAAAATATTACGCACTCCCGATGAGCGCTTCCACGATTTGCCGGGCTTTGATTACAACCCGAACTTCCACCAGGTCCCCGACGGTGAGGGAGACTCGCTTCGAGTGCACTACCTGGATGAGGGATCGCGGACGGCGGAGCCGATTCTCCTGATGCACGGAGAACCGAGCTGGTGCTACCTGTACAGAAAGATGATTCCCGTTTTCACCGACGCGGGGTATCGGATTGTCGCTCCCGATCTTGTCGGTTTCGGACGTTCGGACAAGCCGACAGAAATGACGGACTACACCTACCAGCGCCACGTCGACTGGACGCAGGCCCTCCTCGACCACCTGGACCTGAGCAGAATCACGCTGGTCTGCCAGGACTGGGGTGGCCTGATAGGCCTGCGACTGGCGACCGATCACCCGGAACGTTTCGCCCGCGTGGTGGTGGCGAACACGGGCCTTCCCACGGGTGATCATGCCATGTCGGATGCCTTTTCGGCCTGGCGTGAATACTCGCGGACCGCCCCCGAATTTCACGTGGGCGGCATCATCAGGGGAGGGTGTGTGAGCCCGCTTTCCGACGCTGTCGTCGCCGCTTACGACGCCCCCTTCCCCGGCGACGTGTACAAGGCGGGAGCCCGCGTTTTCCCGTCGTTGGTCCCCGTCACCCCCGACGATCCGTCCGCCGCGGCCAACCGCCGTGCGTGGGAAATCCTGTCGCGTTTTGAAAAACCCTTCCTGACCGCCTTCAGTGACGGCGATCCGATCACGCGCGGTGGCGACAAGGTATTCCTCAAGATGGTTCCCGGCGCCCGGAACCAGCCCCACACCACGATAAGGGGCGGCGGCCACTTTCTGCAGGAAGACCGGGGGGAACAGTTCGCCCGGGTCGTCATTGATTTCATGAAAAACAGCTAACCGCCGGCGGATGCACGCGGCAGGCGCGGACCAGCCAAAACTATTATTGACAAAAAGCGTGTCATGTGTATGAAATACAGAGCCTGTAAAAGCAGGACATCTCCTGCACGGACAGGCATTCTCATCCAGTTGCTTCGAATCACATGCCCCGAAGGGTTGCGTTATTATCAATCAGAAAGAGGAGGACAATCATAATGGCTTTTGAGTACGAAAAGTTAAACGTGGAGCAGGATGGAAAGGTAGTTGTCGCCGCTATTAATCACCCGCCGGCGAACGCCATGGGCCAGGGTGTCCTGCGGGACCTTAACGATCTGCTCGACCGGTGCGAGAACGATGACAATGTTAGAGTTATCGTCATTACCGGTTCGGGCGAAAAGCTGTTTTCAGCGGGTGCCGACATCACCGAATTCGCCGATCTGCAAAAAGGCAACGTCCCCAAGTATGACGGCAACGAGATTTATTTCAAGATCGAAAACTACCCAAAAGTTATCATAGCCGCGATCCAGGGCGGCGCCTACGGTGGGGGGCTTGAGCTCGCCTGCTGCTGTCACCTGCGTGTCATGTCGGAAAGCGCCACGCTGGGTCTTCCCGAAGTAAAACTCGGTCTTAACCCCGGGTGGGGAGGCACGCAGCGTCTGCCCCGTTTCATAGGCAAAACGAAGGCCCTCGAGCTCATGTTGACGGGCAACTTCATGCCGGCACCGGAAGCACTCACGCTGGGCTTATTGAATAAAGTCGCCCCCCGGGAAAAAGTGCTGGATGAAGCGAAGGCACTCGCCCAGAAACTGGCGGCGGGAGCCCCGCTGGCCCAGAGGGAAATCATGAAGGCGGTCAGGCTGGGACTGGAAACCAACATCAGGGAAGGTGTGCTGGTTATCGAACGCGCGGCGAGCAAAACGCTCCAGTTCTCGGAAGACTTCGCTGAAGGCTCGAAGGCATTCCTCGAAAAGAGGCCGCCCGACTTCAAGGGACGCTGATATTTATCGGACCGCGGCCCGACAAACGCTCATTCAGAAAAAGAGAGCCCCTCCCCTTTCTCACGGGGAGGGGCATACACATGTGGAGACCATGAAAAACTTTTTTTCAGCACAGGCACAAAACGCGAGGACAAAGTCGGATGGTGTCGCCGGATTTATCAGGCATCATTTCAGGCACTTCAACGCGGCGGTCCTCGTCGACGCCGCAGAAGCGTACCGATCGCTCATTAAAAGAGGGGACGCCATGCTCATGAGCCTGGCCGGCGCTATGAGCACCGCCGAACTCGGTCTCTCGCTGGCCGAAATGATCAGGCGGGATAAAATTCACGCAATAAGCTGCACGGGGGCGAACCTCGAGGAAGACATTTTCAATCTCGTGGCCCATGACCATTACCGGCGGATGCCCCATTACCGCGACCTGACGCCGGAAGACGAACACAAGCTCCTGGAGCGGCATCTGAATCGCGTGACCGATACCTGCATTCCCGAAGAGGAAGCTTTCAGAAGAATCGAGCGTTTCGTTATTGATCTCTGGAAGGAGGCCGACGCCTCGGGCAAGCGTTATTTCCCACATGAGTTCATGTACCGATTGCTTGACAGCGGGGTGCTCGAGCCTTATTACCAGATCGATCCGAAAGACAGCTGGGTCATGGCGGCCTGCGAGAAGAAGCTTCCCATTTTTGTTCCCGGCTGGGAGGATTCGACCCTGGGAAACGTTTACGCCTCGCACTGTATTCGAGGAAGCATCAAAAATGTTCACACGGTCCGCACGGGGATTGAATACATGATGCGGCTTGCCGAATGGTACCGTTCGACAGCGGCTGAACGGGGCATCGGTTTCTTTCAGATAGGCGGCGGCATCGCCGGGGATTTCGCCATCTGCGTGGTTCCCATGCTCCGCCAGGACATGGGCGTTCACGACGCGCCCCTGTGGTCGTATTTCTGCCAGATCAGCGACTCAACCACCAGCTACGGCTCCTATTCGGGCGCCGTGCCGAACGAAAAAATCACCTGGGAAAAGCTGGCCGTCGATACTCCCAGTTTTATCATCGAGTCAGACGCCACCATCGTGGCTCCTCTCGTTTTCACCTACGTCCTGGAGGAAGAATCACAATAGCGGTTTTCATGCGCCGGTCGCCCTGTTGCGTGACGCCCGGGCGTTTCCCGGTCGCCGCCCGAGAAAAGGATTACGTATATGCGAAAAATAGCCGTCCTGCCCGGTGATGGTATAGGACCTGAAATAATGGCGGAGGCCATCAAAGTGCTCAACGTCGTCAGGGATCGCTTGTCCCTGTCACTAGACTACGAATTCGGCGACGTGGGGGGGTGCGCCATCGACCGACACGGAACGGCCCTGCCCGAGAAAACTCTCGCTCTCTGCGAGTCGTCGGACGCCGTTCTTTTCGGATCGGTGGGAGGCCCGAAATGGGAAAACCTTCCCCCGGAGCAACAGCCGGAGCGGGCCGCCCTGCTTCCCCTGCGAAAACATTTCGACCTGTTCTGTAATCTCCGCCCGGCGAAGATATTCCCGGGCCTCACCGGCGCCAGTCCTCTGAAAGAGGAAATCATCGGCGAGGGATTCGACATACTCTGCATCCGTGAACTGACCGGCGGCATTTATTTCGGAACGCCGAAGGGACGCGAGGGAACCGGACCAGACGAACGGGGATTCGACACCATGGTGTACCATCGTCGGGAAATCGAGCGTATCGCCCGTATGGCCTTTGATTTCGCACGGTTGCGAAAAAGAAAGGTGACTTCCATTGACAAGGCGAACGTCCTGACCACCATGGTACTCTGGCGTGATGTCGTGAAGAAAACGGGCCTGCAATATTCCGACGTCGCCCTGAATCATATGTACATAGACAACGCGGCCATGCAGGTGGTGCGTGATCCCCGGCAGTTCGACGTTATCCTTGCCGGCAACATGTTTGGCGACATTATCTCGGACGAGTGCGCGATGCTGACCGGGTCCCTGGGATTACTCCCATCGGCGAGCCTGAACGAGTTGAAATTCGGTCTTTATGAACCGGCCGGCGGCTCGGCGCCGGATATAGCCGGCAAGGGTATCGCCAACCCTGTAGCCCAGATACTTTCGCTGGCCATGATGCTCCGATACAGTTTCGATGAACCGGCGGCCGCCGACCTCATCGAGTCGGCGGTGAACGACGTAATCGCCCGGAAAATACATACAGCCGACATCTCCGCCGACCCTTCCCGGTCAGTATCCACGGCTGCCATGGGAAACGCCGTTGCCGACACAATCAGGAAATCAACGAGTTGATAAGAATCGGCACCGCGAGGTTGCAGCAATGACGAGAACACGTCTTAGCGACGTAGCGGCGATCATAACCATTGAAGGACTCCTCATCTGCATGGAATGCGCCGAAGACAGGGATCTTGCCGCCGTCGCATCCGAGGAAGACCTGATCCTTCGGGGAGATATTCCTGAGGACGGCGACCTCCGCTGTGACCGGTGCGGACAACGGATCAAGAGCTGAACCTGTCAGACAGCCTCCCCTTTTCGAATACGTTCGATCGTGTAGGGAACGAGACCGCCGGCCTTTATAATCTCCGCCATGAAATCCGGCACGGGGCTTGATGCAAACCGCCGTGAGTCGGCGATACGCTCAATCGAACCGGCTGCAAGATCCACCCTGACTTCATCGTCTTCCGCCAGTTCTTCCGATGCTTCCCGTGATTCAAGCAGGGGAAGTCCGATATTGAAGGCGTTTCGATAAAATATGCGTGCAAAGCTGCGGGCGATAATGAGCGAAACGCCGGAAGCCTTGATTGCAAGCGGCGCATGCTCCCGAGAAGAACCACACCCGAAATTGCCGCCCGCCACGATGACATCACCGGAACGCACCGAAGAAGCAAACTCCGGTCGCAGATCGGCGAGACAGTTCCGCGCCAGTTCGGACGCCTCGGAAACATTAAGGAACCGTGCAGGAATGATCAGGTCAGTGTCGATATCATCACCCAATTTCCAGATTTTGCCCTGAAACATCATGTGGACTGTCCTTTCACTGTTATAGATGTGTCATTACATGCGGCCCGGCATGACCGCTTTCACCCTCGTACCGCCTGTTTCCATCAGAGTTCCCCGGGACCGCCGATTTTCCCCAATACCGCCGAGGCCGCAGCAACAGAGGGATTCGAGAGGTAAACTTCGCTTTCAGGATGTCCCATGCGCCCGACGAAATTCCTGTTGGTCGTTGCAAGGGCACGTTCGCCGGCCGCGAGAATGCCCATGTGGCCTCCCAGACAAGGACCGCAACAGGGCGGCCCGATAACGGCGTTCGCGTCGAGCAGTGTTTCAGCGATTCCTTCCCTGACCGCTTCTCGGTAAATCTTGGGGGAACCGGGAATGACGATCAATCGAAGTCCCCGGGCCGCCCTTTTCCCTTTCAGCACGGACGCGGCGTCCCGAAGGTCGTCCAGGGAACCGTTGGTGCATGAACCGATGAATACCTGGTCCAGCGTCACATCTCCACATTCTGAAAGATTCCGGACATTTGCAGGCGAGTGGGGAAAGGCCACCTGCGGTTCCAGTGACGTCGCATCAATAGTAATAACCCGTTCATACCGCGCGTCGGAATCACTTCTGTGGTAAACCGCCCCCGCTACGGAATGTTCGTCGACAAAAGCACGGGTACTATCGTCCGGTTCGAAAATGCCGTTCTTGCCTCCCGCTTCGATGGCCATATTCGCCATGGTGAACCGCTGATACATGGGCATGCGCCGAACGGTCTCTCCGCCGAACTCCAGGGTCGCGTAACGCGCTCCTTCGACACCGATCATGCCGATAAGATGCAAAATGAGATCTTTTCCCCCCACCAGCGGCGACGGTGTGCCCTCGATGTTGACCCGGATAGTGGGTGGTACTTTCAGCCATATTTCTCCTGTCGCCATAATAACGCCGAGGTCGGTACTTCCCACACCTGTTGAAAAAGCGCCCAGTGCTCCGTAGGTACAGGTATGACTGTCGGCGCCGATGACTACCTGACCGGGAAGAACGAGTCCTTTTTCCGGAAGAATCACGTGCTCGATGCCCACGTCTCCTCCCTCGTAGTAATGCGTTATATTGTGAAGGCGAGCGAATTCTCTCACGAATTTAACTTGTTGGGCCGACGCTATATCCTTGTTCGGAACGAAATGATCCGCCACGAGGGCAACGGCGTCACGGTCAAAAACAGTCTCCCGGCCTATCTCGTTGAACACCTTGATAGCGATAGGGGCCGTTATGTCGTTGGCGAGGGCCATATCGACCTTCACCTGAATCAGGTCTCCCGGCGAAACGGTTTCTCTGGCCGCGTGTTCCGCCAGTATTTTCTCTGTAATGGTCATTGGCATGAGGTAAACTCCCATGGTAAAATTTCCGTGCTCTATAATACAGGACGGCACGGGGGTAAATGCTTTTTTAATTCTTTTTTCAAAGCGACGGGTTCTCCGGTCGTTTCACATCCTGTTTTTTCAACGAATCGAGCCGATTCAGGGCGTTGATATAGGCCTTCGCCGTCGCCACCAGGACATCCGGATCGGACCCCCTGCCGATGACGCTGTGCCCGTTGAACCCGAGCTGGACCGTAACCACGCCCTGCGCGTCCGTCCCGCCGGTTATGGCGTTCACGACATACTTGATCAGCGAGTGTTTTGTCCGGGTTATTTTTTTGATCGCCGCGACCGTCGCATCAACCGGCCCGACGCCGAACTCGGCGTCCTGTTTCTCTTTCCCCTCCACTTCCATACGCACCGCCGCCATCGGCATTGCGGCATTGCCGGATATCACGTTCAGGTACAGCAACTTGTACTTGTCCGGTTTTCTGAAAATGGTGTCCGAAATAAGTTCCTCCAGATCCTCATCAAAGATCTGTTTTTTGACATCAGCCAATTCCTTGAAGCGTTTGAAGGCACGGCTGAGTTCATCATCAGTCAGCATGAAACCGATTTTTTTCAGGCGTTCTTTCACGGCGTGTCTGCCCGAATGTTTTCCCAGCACAATATTGGTATCCGTCACTCCCACGCTTTGAGGCGTCATTATTTCATAGGTAATTTTTTCCTTGATGAGTCCATCCTGGTGTATGCCGGATTCGTGTGCAAACGCGTTCGCTCCTACAATAGCCTTGTTTGGCTGCACGGGAATGCCGGTTATGTCCGTAAGCAACCGCGACGTCCGGTAAATGTGTTTCGTGTCGATGTTTGTCGAGAACCCCAGAATATCTTTTCGCGTTTCCAGGGCCATGACGATTTCTTCCAGCGACGTGTTGCCGGCACGCTCGCCTATACCGTTTACAGCGCACTCCACCTGCCGGGCTCCCTGTTTAAGTGCCGCTATGGAATTGGCGACGGCTACGCCGAGATCATTGTGACAGTGGACGGAAATCACGGTGTTGTTAATGTTTTTCACCTTTTCGAACAGATAGGCGATGAGATTCCCCAGTTCATCCGGCATAGCATAGCCCACCGTATCGGGAATATTCACGGTCGTGGCGCCGGCTTCAATGACGGCCTGAACCATATCGACGAGATAATCACGATCACTTCGGGTGGCGTCCATGGGAGAAAATTCTATATTGTCCGTGTATTCGCGTGCGTGACGCACTGCGTCGACTGCTTCCTTCAAGACCTGCGCCCTGCTTTTCTTCAATTGATAGTGGAGGTGAATATCGGATGACGAGATAAAGGTGTGAATACGGGGATGGGCCGCCTCGGCGATGGATTCCCACGCCCTGTCGATATCGCTGCGATCGGCACGGGCAAGGGCCGCGATCTGAGGTTTTCGAATGCGCCTGGCTATTTCCTGGACAGCGATGAAATCACCTTCCGACGCGACGGGGAAGCCCGCCTCGATAATGTCGACTCCCAGTTTTTCCAAGTGGCGTGCCATGCGGAGCTTTTCGTCGAGATTCATGCTGAATCCCGGCGACTGCTCTCCATCCCGCAGGGTCGTGTCGAAAATGTATACCCTGTTTTCATTCAGCTTTTTTATTTTTTCCCTTTTTTGTGCCGTCTTCCTCATTTCCTCCTCCTTTGTACACGTTCGGCTTTCACCTTTTTATGCAAACAAAAAGGCCATGGGCGTGGCGCCCATGGCCTCTTTCATTTCTCCGTTTAAAAGTTTTATTCGGTCGGAAGGGCGGGCGACACGGGAACGATATGCACACCGGTAAGAGCGAGTCCAAGACCCGAAAGGCTCAACAGGCTGAGAAGAATCGTCCGTCCGTTATCGATCACCCGAGCTGCTCCTTAAGAAGATCAAGAGTGGTCTCTACCTCAGGAAGGAATCCGTGTCAACGATTATTTTACGCCTTCCTGGAAATACCCGACACGTGCTTGTTAATTTTTCTTCTCTTCCTTGCTCAGCTTGTACTGCAAACTGTCAACCAGCGCCCGCCAGCTGGCCTCGATAATATTGCTCGAAACACCGATGGTGGTCCAGACATCTTCTCCGTCTCCCGATTCGAGAAGCACCCTGACCTTGGCCGCGGTCCCGTCGCTGCCTTCGATAATGCGAACCTTAAAATCAACCAGGTGCATTTCATCCACCTCGGGATAAAATTTTCTCAGGGCCTTTCGTAACGCGTTGTCAAGGGCGTTCACGGGACCGTTCCCTTCGGCGGCGGTAATCTCCTGTTCCTTTCCAACTGAAATTTTGATGGTCGCCTGTGAACTTGAAATCCTTCTGCGTTTTCTCTGGTCAATGACGCTGAATGATACCAGTTCAAACGGCTCCCTGAACTCCCCCAGGGTTTTTTTAATGAGCAGCGCCAGTGATCCGTCTGCAGTATCGAACTGGTATCCCTCGTCCTCCATTTTCTTGATTTCCCGGACAACCTTACGGCTCACGCCGTCCGAATCATCAAGAGATATTCCCAGTTCCCGGGCCTTGTATTCGATGTTGCTTCTACCGGAAAGATCGGACACGATAACACGCCGGTGGTTCCCCACCAGTTCCGGGTCGGTATGTTCATAGGCGATTGGATTCTTGAGCACGGCGCTTACATGAACACCTCCTTTGTGAGCGAAAGCGCTTTTGCCCGTGTAAGGACGTGAGTTCACCGGAGGAACATTCGCCACATCGCTCACATAAAGCGACAGGGCGGTGAGATTTTCCAGTGATGATTCGGAGACACAGTGGCCGTTCATCTTGAAATGCACGTTTCCGATAACGGGTACCAAGTCGGCATTGCCGCATCTTTCCCCGTATCCGTTGACGGTCCCCTGGGCCATGCGGACCCCCGCTTTTACGGCCGTAATCGTGTTTGCCACGGCAAGTCCGCAATCATTGTGTGCATGAATTCCAAGGCGTTCCGCGGGAACGATCTTTTTAACCTCTTCCACGGTCTCGGCCAGTTCCCATGTCATGGTTCCGCCGTTGGTGTCGCACAGAACAATCCAGTCCGCGCCGTCCGACAGGGCCCGCTCAATCGTTTTCAGGGCGTATGACGGATTATGCTTGAATCCGTCGAAAAAATGCTCGGCGTCGTAAACGACTTCCTTACCCCGGGATTTCAGGTACGAAACCGATTCTCCTATCATGTCAAGATTTTCCTCGAGTGAAACACCGAGAATGTCCGTCGCGTGCAGATCCCAGCTCTTGCCGAAAATAGTCGTCACGGGCGTGCACGCGTCGATCAGGGCACGTATATTGGGACACTCTTCGGGTGTCATGCCCTGTCTGCGAGTGCTTCCGAACGCCGCCAGGCGAATATTTTTAAATTTCTGCCGTTTCGCCAGCCTGAAAAACCGCAGGTCCTTCGGATTCGATCCCGGCCAGCCACCTTCGACATAATGAAAGCCGGCCTCATCAAGTTTACGGGCGATCTTGATTTTTTCCTCTGCCGTTACACTCACCTGCTCGCCCTGGGTCCCGTCGCGCAGTGTGGTGTCATAGATAATTACGTCTTCAACCGTGCGTTTCATCATTTCCACTCCTTAAAAAAAAACCCGCCCCCAGCGAGCCGCTGGCGGCGGGTTTTGAAGTCCTTTTTCCGTAGACTATTCCATCACCAGGCCGCGCACGGTTGCGTCCCCCGAATTATGCCGCCGATAATAATGATGGTGGAAAAGTCCCTGTTTGTCATGTTTCCCTGTCCCCGTAATTACGGATCTCTTTCACTACAGCAAAAGGATTCGACTGTCAACGGAAAATATACGTTCTTTTTGCGCATGCCTGCAAGGGGACCTTCAGAGATAACTCCGCCCCCCCAGAAATCGACGACGGTAATAGGCATTGTCAAGTGAATCGACGGAGACCTGTCGGCCCGCCCTGGGTGCGTGAATAAAACGCCCGCCGCCCTCGTAAATACCTACATGCGATACCCGCCCCTTGCCGGCCGTATCGAAGAACACCAGGTCCCCTTCAGACAGCGACTTCACGTCGACGGGATCTCCCGCCATGAACTGTGCCCGGGAGGTACGGGGAAGGCTGAACCCATTGAGTCGGTATACCGACATGGCAAGCCCGCTGCAATCGAACCCGTCCCTCGGGGAATTTCCTCCCCACTTATAGGGAACGCCGAGAAAGCTTCGCGCCGTTTGTACCAGCATTGTTCGAACGTATTGGTCTCCCAGGCGGGCCCTGCTGGCAAGCGTGTACTGGTCAGGCCTGACTATATAGAACTCTTTGATGATGTTCTGTGTTTCAAGTTCCTTTGCCTTTGCGATCGCTTCTTCACGGGTGGAAAAATCACCGAACCGGACCTTGTACAAATCCCGTTCATAAACAAAATAATAGGCGTCAAGATTGTATTCGTTGAGATAATCGGTCAGGCGACTCGCGTTGTCCACGTTTGAAAAAGCGCCGGCTTGAATCGTGAATCCCAGAGGGATCAACGGTTTCGCGGGTTGTTCAGGAAAGACCGATTCCACCGGTTGTTCAGGAGACACCGTGGATGGCGGAAACGGACCGGTGCGAATAGTACAGGCTGAAAGCGTCAGGAGCACAAACAGGCAGAGCAACCGTGCCATTTGCTTTCCTACCGCCTGTTTTTGAATGTTCATCACCGTTTTCACTTTCCTCGAGCACCACAGATCGACCGGACATCAGCGGAGAAAAATATAAACCGGCACGCATGTTCTTTTCAACCCTTTTCCCGGGTTGCCAATTTTCTTGAATTTCGCTTCTCGCGGACGTAGAAAGAGCGCTGCCCCGGAACTACGAAAAGGAGTATATCCCGTTGTCGCGTTTTATCACGATTTTACACATACGCTGGAAGAAGGACGGCGGGTACCGCGAGCTGCTTGTCATCGCGTTGCCCCTGATCGCAAGCACCGCGACGTGGTCGGTTCAGCATTTCGTGGACCGGATGTTTCTGGCCTGGTATTCACCGGAGGCGGTAGCGGCAGCCATGCCGGCGGGACTGCTTTCATTCACTGTCAGTTGTATCTTCATCGGAACGGCGGGCTACGTGGGAACATTCACCGCCCAGTACTTCGGGGCCGGTTTTCCCGAAAAATGCGGTCCTTCGCTGTGGCAAGGCCTGTATGTCGCCCTTATCGGTGGAACAGTGCAGCTTATGTTCATTCCCCCGGCCGGGTATCTGTTCGCGTTCGTCGGCCACGGACCGGAAATCCGTGTCCTTGAACGTCTTTATTTCTCGATTCTCTGCGGCGGCGGGTATTTTATCATTGCCTCGTCGGCAATGGCCGGGTTTCTTTCAGGATTGGGCCGCACCCGCCCGGTCATGTGGGTGAACATCACGGCCACTGCCGTTAACCTTTTATTTGACTGGCTTCTGATTTTCGGCAACTGGGGCTTTCCTGAAATGGGAATAGCGGGAGCCGGTGTCGCCACTGTCTCTGCACTCGCAGTCGGAACAATACTATACGGATTTATTATCGCCGCCCCCCGGTACCGGAAAAAATTTGAAACGCTCCGTGGATGGCGTTACGACCGTTCTCTTTTTCGTTCACTGGTCAGGTACGGGTTCCCCAGCGGAATACAATTTTTTATCGACGTGGCGGGGTTTACCATTTTTTCCCTCCTGATGGGGCGCCTCGGAATGGAGGCGCTGGCCGCCACCACAATTGCCTTCAACATCAGCACGCTGGCTTTCATGCCCATGATCGGTATCGGGATCGCCGCGTCGGTCCTGGTGGCCCGCCGCCTGGGTGAAAACAGGCCGGACCTGGCAGCTGATTCCACGTGGTCGGCCTTTCACGTGACCTTTGGTTACATGGCCCTGATATCTTTACTGTATGTCGCCCGGCCGGATATCTTTATCATGCCTTTCGCCCGAACGTCCGACGCCGCTACGTTTGCCGCCATCGAGCAATATACCGTCGTCCTGCTCAGGTTTGTGGCGTTGTATTCACTGTTCGACACGATGAACATTATCTTTTCATCGGCCCTGAAGGGGGCCGGGGATACCCGGTACATCATGATCGTGACATTCCTGCTGTCCCTGTTCCTGCTCGTTGTTCCCGTCTGGACCGCGGCTGTCCTGTTTTCCGGGGGGGTGTACCTTCTGTGGACTATTGCATCCATTTATATCATGTCGACCGGCTGCATTTTTCTATACCGGTTTCTCGGTGGCGCCTGGAAATCAATGCGCGTTATTGAAGAAGTACCCATTTTTGTTCCGCCCGCGGCGCCTGAAACGCCTCTGACTGAATGAGTGAATCAGGGCGGTTGCGGCCAATAAAGAAAGGGATCACGACGTCAATCGTGATCCCTTTCATGTCTGGCGGGGTCGATGGGACTCGAACCCACGGCCTCCGGCGTGACAGGCCGGCGTTATAACCAACTTAACTACGACCCCGTGTAATATTCTGGTAGGCGGAACAGGACTTGAACCTGTGACATCCACGGTGTAAGCGTGGCGCTCTCCCAGCTGAGCTATCCGCCCCTTCATTCGAGCAACATAGCCTGAGCTCGAGAGATGTATTCAAAAACCGCACCCTTGTCAAGAACAATCTGTCCGTCCGTAAAAAGAAATACGGGGGCGCGGCATCGTATTATTCACAGTCCCCGCAGAGATTGACCCGTATCTCTCGATTTCCCGAGTAGGCGATCCCGCCGCCTTTCGACTCTGCTTCAACCGGTGTATCGTCGTCGGGAGGCAGAAGCGCCCGTTCAAGCACCTCATCCATGGTATCCACCAGAACGATCTCAACCTCTTTAAGAACATTCGCGGGAATGTCATCTTCGAGGTGTTTCTTGTTTTCCCGGGAAATGATGACGGTTTTTATGTGTGCCCGGTGCGCTGCAAGGAGTTTCTCCTTCAATCCCCCGATGGGAAGTACCCGGCCCTGCAGGGTGATTTCACCGGTCATGGCGACATCGCTGTGCACCTTCCGTTTCAGCAGGGACGAAGCAATGGAAGTCGCCATTGCTATTCCCGCCGATGGTCCGTCCTTGGGAATAGCGCCCTCCGGAACATGAACATGCACGTCCAGTTTTCGGTAGAAATTTTCATCCAACCCCAGCTCATCAGCCTTTGAACGCACGTAAGTGAGCGCCGCCTGGGCCGATTCCTGCATCACGTCGCCGAGTTTTCCGGTCAACGTAAGCTTGCCCGTTCCCCGCATGACCGTTGACTCGATGTTGAGCAGCTCCCCGCCCACCTCAGTCCATGCCAGCCCGACGGTTAACCCGATCTTGTCCTTGAGATCAGTTTCTCCGTGTCGGTACTTCTCGATACCCAGGTATTTCTCGATGGAGTTCGACGTTATCCGTACCGAATTCTTACTTCCCTCGGTCACGATTTTCCTGGCTACTTTCCTGCATATAGAAGCTATCTCTCGCTGCAGCCCCCTGACGCCGGCCTCCTGGGTATAGTTCCTGATTATTCTCAAAAGCGCTCCATCGGTAAAACTGATGTTCTCCCCCGTCAAGCCGTTCGCATCCATTTCCTTGGAGACGAGATATTGTTTGGCGATACTTAATTTTTCCGGCTCCGTGTACCCGGCGATCCTGATCACCTCGGTCCGATCCTGCAGCGGTGCCGGAATGGTCTGAAGAACATTCGCCGTCGTTATGAACATGATATCGGACAGATCGTAATCCACCTCCAGATAATTATCGTTGAAGGCGTGATTCTGCTCCGGATCGAGAACCTCGAGCAGTGCAGCCGCCGGATCACCCCTGAAATCCGAACTGAGCTTGTCGACTTCGTCAAGGCAGAAAACAGGATTGTTCGAACCGGCTTTTTTCAGGAGCTGTACGATTTTCCCCGGAAGGGCGCCGATATACGTCCGCCGGTGTCCCCTGATTTCAGCCTCGTCCCTGAGTCCGCCCAGGGACAGTCGCACGAACTTGCGGTTCGTAGCCCTGGCTATCGATTTGGCCACCGATGTCTTTCCGACCCCGGGAGGCCCCACAAGGCAGAGAATCGATCCTTTCTTTTTCCTGGCCAGTATCTGCACGGCCAGGTACTCCAGTATGCGTTCCTTCACCTTCTTGAGACCGTAATGATCTTCCTCAAGAATAGCCTCGGAAACTTTGAGATCGTTCTGGTCCTCGGTCTTTTCGTACCAGGGGAGCGCGAGAATCCAGTCGATATAGTTGCGTACTACCGTTGATTCCGCCGACATGGGCGCCATCATTTTCAGTTTCTTTATCTCATGTTCCACTTTCTCACGGGCTTCTTCAGACAACTTTTTCTCTTCCAGTTTCTTTTCGAGCTCCCTGATCTCGTTTTTGAAGCTGTCATCCTCGCCCATTTCCTTCTGAATCGCCCGCATCTGCTCGTTCAGATAGTAATCCTTCTGCGTCTTCTCCATCTGTTTTTTCACGCGCTTCTTGATGCGGTTTTCTACCTCGAGAATTTCTATTTCCGATATCAGGAGCGAATAGATCTTTTCGAGACGCTCTCCAATGTCCCAGGTTTCGAGGAGCTTCTGTTTTTCTTCAAGAGCCACGTTCAGATGAGACGCCGCCATGTCGGCCAGTTTAACGGGGTCCGTGGTGGACGCCATGGTCGTCACCATTTCCGCAGGCACTTTCTTGCTCATCTTGGCATACTTGTCGAAGGACTCCGCGATACTTCTCATCAGGGCCTCGACGGTGACTTTCTGACGCTCGGGGTCATAAAACTCCGGCACCTCGTCGACGCGGACATAGAAGAAATCAGGATTCGGCAGATACTCCCTGATCTGCCCACGTGTTTTCCCTTCCACCAGCGCCTTTACCGTTCCGTCGGGAAGCCTGAGAAGCTGAATAATGGAACCGATGGTACCGACTCCGTAAATATCCTCTTCCTCGGGATTGTCGTTTTCGGCATTCCGCTGCGCCGCGAGAAATATTTCCTTTTCATATTTCATGGCCGATTCGAGGGCGTGAATAGACCGTTCCCGTCCCACGAAAAGCGGCACGATCATGTGGGGAAAGACCACCACATCCCTCAAGGGAAGCAGTGGAACGGTGATCCCCGCATTCATCGTTTCATCGTCTTTTTTTGTACTTCCAAACATTCCCACGTTATCCTATCTCCTTCTGCCGTTTTGTTTCGGCAGTATCGTTTTGTGTTTCAAACAGCAATATCGGTCTTTCGCTGTTCATGACCACGTCCTCGCTTATAAGACATTCCCGCACATCCTCGCGGGAAGGAATATCATACATAATATCGAGCATGATGTTTTCCAGGATCGATTGCAACCCCCGGGCGCCGGATTTCCGGGCGATGGACGCCCTGGCAACCGCTCTGAGAGCACCTTCGGTGAAGGAGAGCTTCACCTTTTCCAGCTCGAACATTTTCTTGTATTGCCGAATAACTGAATTCTTCGGCTCCACCAGGATCTTGACGAGATCGGCCTCGTCCAGATCATCAAGGGTGGCAATCACGGGCAGACGGCCTATAAATTCCGGAATCAGGCCGTATTTCAACAGATCCTCCGTCTGCACATCAGTCAGAATATCCCCTATATTTCTTTCATTTTTACTTCGTATGTCGGCGCCGAATCCCATGGAGTTAGCGGTGCTTCTTTTTTCAATGATATCCGTCAAACCGTTGAAGGCGCCGCCGCAGATAAAGAGAATGTTCGTCGTGTCCACCTGAATGAATTCCTGCTGGGGATGCTTCCTGCCACCTTTGGGGGGCACGTTCGCCAGCGTTCCCTCGATGATTTTCAGCAGCGCCTGCTGCACGCCTTCTCCCGAAACATCACGGGTAATGGAAGGATTGCCCGACTTCCGCGAAATCTTGTCGATCTCATCGATATAGACGATCCCCCGGGATGCCTTCTGGACGTCATAATCGGCGTTCTGCAACAGGCTTAAAATTATATTTTCCACATCTTCACCGACGTATCCCGCCTCGGTCAGCGTTGTCGCGTCGGCAATCGTAAAAGGAACGTTAAGCATGCGCGCCAGCGTCCGTGCCAGCAGCGTTTTCCCCGATCCCGTCGGGCCGATGAGCAGAATGTTGCTTTTCTGCAGTTCCACACCGTCGCGGTCACAGTCCGCGAACAGGCGCTTATAATGGTTGTAGACGGCCACAGACAGAACTTTTTTCGACCGTTCCTGCCCGATAACATACTGGTCAAGAAACTTCTTGATGTCCCTCGGGCTGGGAATATCTTCCTTTACTTCGCGAATGTCGTGAATCCCGCCGTCTTCTTCAACGATACAACGGCACAGTTCGATACATTCATCGCAGATGTAGGCGCCCGGCCCGGCGATAAGCTTTCGTACTTCATTTTGTGTCTTTCCGCAGAACGAGCAGAACAGCAGGCCCTGCTCCCCTTCGTCGTCTTTTCGCCTTTTAGACATCGTCAAGCCCCTTCTCTACCATGTCACTCTGCTTTATTTCCGTATTCGCCGCCGACCGTCCCCGGTCAACGCACCTTTTTATTTCGACGCCTTGTCCGTTATAGACGCACGCCGCTCGATCACCTGGTCGACAACGCCGTAATCGCACGCCTCCCGACTGGTCATAAAATAATCACGATCCGTGTCTTTTTCAATACGCTTCACCGACTGGCCTGTGTGCTTGCTGAGTATGACGTTCAATTCCTCTCTCAACCGCAATATTTCGCGGGCCTGGATGCCGATATCCGTCGCCTGCCCCTGTGAACCTCCCAGAGGCTGGTGTATCAGAATCCGCGCATTGGGCAACGCGTACCGTTTTCCCTTCTCACCGGCGGCCAGGAGAATAGCTCCCATGCTTGCCGCCTGGCCGATACAGACCGTTGCCACAGCCGGTTTTATGTACTGCATGGTGTCGTAAATCGCCATTCCCGCACTTACCACGCCTCCCGGGGTATTGATATAAAAATAGACATCCTTGTCGGGATTTTCCGACTCAAGATAGAGCAGCTGGGCAATGATCACGTTCGCCACTTCATCACTGAGAGATGAACCGAGAAAAACAATCCGGTCCTTCAGGAGTCTCGAATATATGTCGAATGCCCGCTCACCGCGACCATCCTGCTCTATAACCATGGGAATAAGCATCAGGTACTCTCTTTCTGCAGGTCGGCGAACGATCTTGGTTCGACCGTAACATGTGCTTTGTCGATCAAAAAGTCCAAAATCTTGTTTTCGAGTATTTCGTCGCGCAACCGTTCTCTGGCTTCTTCGTTTTCAAAGACCTCCCGAACCTGATCGAGTCTCTGGCCGTTTACTACCATCAACTCATCGATCCGGGCTTCAACCTCGGCGTCATCAACGGCGATGGCTTCTTTCTCGGCTATTTTCTCAAAGAGAAGCGCCGTTTTCACCATCCTTTCGGCGTGAGGCCTGAAACTCTCCCGCATGCTCCAGCTCAACTCGGCCGCCTTGTCCTTGCCAAGTCCCGAAGACATCATGCGTTGCTGTGCATCAAGCATCAACCGGTATATCTGCCTTTCAACCCAGATTGAAGGCACTTCAAATTCATGCTTTTCCAGCAAAGCCGTGACGATGTTTTTGCGTAGATCGTCGTTCGTCTTCTGCGTCACCTCATCGGCCATGCTCTTTCTAACAGCCTCGCGCAAATCTTCCATGCTTTCGAAGGTATCGAAGTTCTTTATGAATTCGTCATCGAGCGGCGGAAGTTTCTTCTCCTGAATATCCTTCACGATGACTTTGAAAAATCCCTGTTTGCCTGCCAGCTCAGCCGGTTCATAGTCGGCGGGAAAGGTAATATCAACGGTCTTTTCATCGTCCTTTTTCAATCCCGTCAACTGTTCTTCGAACCCCGGAATAAACCTGCCGCCGCCGATTTCGATGGAGTAATTTTCCGTCGTCAGTTCCTGGCGAATCTCCCCGTCCACGGTCACTTCGAAATCAATAACAAGGAAATCTCCCTGCTTACTTTCTCCGGGATCCTTTACGGATTCCAGTGTCGCATACATCTCACGCATCTGATCAATGCGAGCGTCAACGTCTTCGTCGGTTATATCGACCTCATCCCTGGCAACCTCAAGTTCCTCGTAATCATGAGGCTCAACCTCGGGCCTGGTCTCCACCAGTGCCGTAAAAGAAAAATTTTCTCCCTGCTCGATGCCCTGCTGATCCTGATCAATCTCGGGTTGAGCGATCACGGGAATGTTGTGCTTCCTCACGGCGTCTTCATAATGTTTTTCGATCAGGTTCGAGAGCGCCTCTTTTTCTGCGTCCTGCCGGTAATGCAGTTCAAGAATCTTCCGGGGAACCTTGCCCGGCCTGAATCCCTTTATTTTGACCTGCCTGCCGACGGCGTCGTATGCCGAGTCCAACTCGTGCTTCACATTCGCCCAGGGGATATCAAAAGAAATCTTTTTTTTGATGGGACTGACCTCTTCGATGGTCACGTCCGCCGCAATGTTTTCCACGTAAACACTCCTTCATTTCAATATCAGCATTGGTGCGAGAGAGGGGAGTTGAACCCCTATCCGCGCAAGCGGGCTGGATCCTAAGTCCAGTGCGTCTTCCAGTTCCGCCACTCTCGCCCGTCACTATGTTCAGTATAGTTACTGGCGACACAATTGTCAATAATCGTCGGCCTGTCCCGACTGACCCGCATCTATCTATAATTATTTTAAAATATTGCTTCTGAAGTACCGACTGACTCTCTCCGTCATGCCCCCGGCACCCCCTGTCCCGTATCGGGGAGGTGCTCTGTTAGAACATCGTTTCCCCAAATGCAAGCAATAAGTTAGGTCGGTTGATGCGCCCCGGTCCGCGGGCGATAGACGACCGACCCGGCTGCGTCACTTCCCGGCTTTTTCCCATGCCTGGTACCCGGTTATCGCCCGTAATAACTTCCGTACCAGTCGACGAATCGTTTTATTCCCTCTTCAACGGGAATCGCCGGCCGGAACCCGGTGTCCCGCATCAAATCATCAACGTCGGCGCAGGTTTCCACCACGTCGCCCGGCTGCAGAGGAAGCATGTTCTTTTTGGCCCGCCGCCCCAGGCAATCTTCCAGGAGATTGATAAAATGTTCGAGGAGCACCGGCCGGTTGTTCCCGATGTTGTAAATCCGGTAGGGTGCAAAGCTGGACCCCGGATCGGGTCGAAATTTGTCCCAGCGCGGATCCGGTACGGGAATAAGTTCCATCACCCGCGCCACACCCTCGATAATATCATCGATATAGGTGAAATCACGTCTCATGTTGCCCCGGTTGTAAACATCAATGGGCCGTTCCTCGAGTATCGCCTTCGTGAACAGGAAGAGGGCCATGTCGGGCCGCCCCCAGGGGCCGTATACGGTGAAGAAACGCAGCCCCGTACAGGGAATTCCATAAAGATCGGCGTAAGCGTGAGCCATGAGTTCGCCCGCCTTCTTTGTGGCGGCGTAGAGACTGACCGGATGATCCACGTTGTGATGCACCGAGAAGGGGGTCGCGGCGTTGCCGCCGTAGACGGAACTCGACGACGCGAAAACAAGATGCGGCGTCTCCGTGTAGCGGCACCCCTCCAGGATGTTCAGGAATCCCCTTACATTGCTGTCGACATAGGCATGGGGATTTTTGATTGAATAACGGACACCGGCCTGGGCCGCCAGGTGAACCACCCTGTCGAACACACCCCTGCGCCTGCCGAAGAGATTCTCCATGTCCTCGCCGTTGCTGATATCCATCTTGACAAACCGGAATCCGTCGTGCCGCCGAAGCCGTTCCAGACGCGCCTTCTTCAGCGAAACATCATAGTAAGAATTCAGATTATCAACGCCCACGACACGGTCACCTTGCCCGAGAAGACGCTCCGACAGGTGATAGCCGATGAATCCGGCGGCGCCGGTTACTAATATAGTACGCATGGTAGTAACTCCGCAGTGTTCAAAGTCCTGTCATTGATTCCGGCACAGATTCGCTCCCCGTCTGGGCCGCCTGGTCCCGGCAAATACTTACGCCCCGTAAAGCCAAGGCCCGTCACCGGAGACGATATTTCTCGTGTCCACCACGGGAACGCCGAAGGAAGCGAAATCAACGGTTTTGAATACATCGTGAGGCGTTGCAACAAGTATGAGGTCATAGCCCGGTCCGGGCTCAACCGACTGTCTGCCGGCAAACTTGGAAAACCGCCTCGACGGCCTGATTTCAGGAATAAAGGGGTCGTGATAGCATACCACGGCGCCCAGATTTTCCAGTTTTTCCATCAGGTGATACGAGGGCGATTCACGATCATCATCCACGTTCCCCTTGTAGGCAAGCCCCATCAGGAGAATGTTCGCTCCCCGAAGGGCTTTCCTCCGTTCGTTGAGAACTGTTATGACGCGGGACACAACGTAATCCGGCATAGACGTGTTAATCTCGCCGGCAAGTTCGATGAAACGGGTCGACATGCCGTATTCCCGGGCCTTCCACGTAAGATAGAAGGGATCAATGGGAATGCAGTGACCTCCCAGCCCCGGCCCGGGATAAAAGGCCTGAAACCCGAAAGGTTTTGTCTTCGCCGCTTCGATTACTTCCCAAGTGTCGATGTCCATACGGTCAAAAAGCATCTTCAGCTCGTTGACCAGGGCGATGTTGACCGAACGGTAGATGTTTTCAAGTAATTTACAGGCTTCGGCGATTCTCGTGGAAGATACGGACACGGTGCTTCCCACGACGGTATTGTAAAGCGCCACGGCCGCCCGCAGGCTGTCGGGGTTGAATCCGCCCACAACCTTGGGAACCCTGGACAGCGAAAAATCACTGTTATTCGGGTCTTCCCGTTCCGGTGAATAGGCCAGGTAAAAATCATCACCCGCCTTCAGGCCACTATCCTCCAAAATCGCCCGCATATCTTCGTCGGTCGTGCCGGGATAGGTGGTCGATTCCAGGATCACCAGCTGTCCCGACCGGAGGTGCTTCGCCATCGTCCTCGCCGTACTTTCCACAAACCGCATGTCGGGCTCGCGGTTGCTGGTGAGCGGCGTGGGGACACAGATAAGGATGCAATCCATGTGCTCCAGGAGTGAGAAATCCGCCGTCGCCCGAAAACGATCCCGACCGGTCTCCGCCAGGGGCGACACGTCAATGTGCCTGATATAACCCGTCCCTTCGGCAAGAAGCCGGACCTTGACCTCGTCCACGTCGAAACCCGTCACCGGGAATCCCGCTTTCACGAACTCGATCACCAGCGGCAGCCCCACGTAACCCAGACCGATAACACCGATACGGGCCTCCCGCGATTCGATTCGTCTCACCAGTTCCATGCCGCGCTCCTGGAAAATATTATTTTTTTTGCCATCACCCGCTTTTGCGTCACGGGAACCATTGTTCTGTTCGCAAACCCCCGAGTGGTTCCATGAAGTCTGATTATTTCATCCCTGTCAAGAAACGTTACCCGACAAGCGTCACAGGGGCACGTATTCGGGAACAATCTGGCGGAGTTTGTGCTTGATTTGATCTGCAGAAAAGGTGCGCGACAGGTCGAGCAGCTCATCAACTTCACCATCGAGACGTTCCGCATCGATCGCGCTTCCGCGCAGGACCATGATTTTCTCGTGACCGGTGGAAAGGATGCCTTCACCCTCTGTTATGAGTTCTTCATAGAGTTTTTCCCCCGGTCTGAGCCCCGTGAAGGTGATCTGGATATCGCGATCAGGTTCGAACCCGCTGAGTCTGATAATACTGCGGGCCATGTCCTGTATTCTGACTGGTTCGCCCATTTTGAGAATAAACACCTCGCCTCCCGTGCCCATTGCCCCCGCCTGCAGAATAAGCTGGGCCGCCTCGTGCACGCTCATGAAGAACCTGGTCACATCGGGATGCGTGACGGTCAGCGGCCCTCCCCGCGCTATCTGGCGCTTGAACAGGGGAATCACCGAACCGGAACTGCCAATCACGTTGCCGAAACGCACGGCCATAAATCTGGTTTTCCCCTGCTGATTTGCGCCCATTGCCAGACACTCGCAGACACGCTTGGTCGCGCCCATGATGTTGGTTGGTCGCACCGCCTTGTCGGTGGATACCATGACAAATTTGTCAACACCAGCCACGAGGGAAAGACGCACGATGTTCCGTGTTCCCGCCAGGTTGTTTTCAACGGCTTCCCAGGGATTGTTTTCCTGCATGGGAACATGTTTGTACGCAGCGGCGTGAAACACGACGTCGGGAGCAAATTCCCTCATGACCCGGGCGGTCTTGTCCGCGTCCCGCAGATCGGCAAGATAGGACTGCACGTCAAGGTATTGAAACAGCTCGCGAATATCGGTTTCCACCTGGTAGAGATTGAATTCACTGAAATCCACTACTCCCAGCGCCGAGGGCTCGAAGCGCGCCGCCTGGCGCGCCAGTTCTGAACCGATGGAGCCGCCCGCACCGGTTATGAGGACACGCCTGCCGGTAAGAAACGACCTGATTCCGCCGGTATCAAGCCGTACTTCATCCCGCCCGATCACGTCGGCGATTGTCACTTCCCGCACCATGGTCAGTGACACCCTGCCGTCGATCAACTCCCCCAGGGGCGGCATGGTCTTGAAAGGCTTATCCGTTGATTCGCAGGCCTCTACGATGCGCCGCATGTCGGCGCTTGACGCCGACGGATACGTAATCAGAATTTCATCAAAATCATCACGGATGCTGCCGACCTGGTCGATGGTTCCCAATACCGGAACCCCGTGTATCGATTTTCCCTGTTTTCTTTCATCGTCATCAAGAAAACCCACGGGAATCATGTGAATTGACTGATTTTCCATCATCTCCCGCACGACCCGTTCGCCCGCGTCACCGGCGCCAACCAGCAGCAGCTTCTTGCCTTTCCGCTTGCCGAACGAACCGGCCAGCGGAAAAATCGACCCCTTCCGCGTAAAAAACAAGCGGACCCCCAGGCGCGTTCCCGCCACCAGCAAAAGTGTCAGCATGAAATCAATGATGGCGACCGACCGGGGGAAGCCTTCAAGCCGATACAGAAAAAAGATCAAGAGCACGATGCAGAACGTCGACGCCGCTCCCGCCTTGAGAAGATTAATCATGTCGAGAAGGCTGGTATAACGCCACATTCCCCGGTAAAGATTAAAATAATAAAAAAAGGCAAGCTTCAGGACGACAACCATGGGAATCGTCTTCCTGCAGAGGTCCGCCATGTGAGGGGGTATGGCTCCCTCCATGCGAATCCAGAAGGCTCCATAATAGGAAAGGACGACCAGTACAAGGTCGACGGCCACCATGAGCCAGAAATTTCTGTTTTTTAACAATATCGCCATGAATCATCCACTCGCCGCCGCGGGCGCTTCACGCCGGGCGGCATAGATTGCATCGGTCCGCCCACGACATATAGAATAAAATACAGGCGGGATCAAAGGAAAAATACAGCATACGACGATTACGGCTCCTCTCCCGCAAATCGTCTATACATGAACGACGGGCGCTCATTTTCGTTCTTTATCCGTTAACGGCCAAGTCACGGGGAATCAGGCTTCGACGTTGAATTACACGGCTGCATGTGACATACTTATGCCCGCTTATCCTTTCTTCGCACGGTGATTCTTGAAAGGCGGAGAAGAGAGCGATCGGAAACATAATAAACGTACCGGGACGGCGCCGCCGGTAAGACGGCTCGCCTCGAACTGGCAGGAACCATGCAATTTATCGATCTCGCAGCTCAGCACCGTCGCATACGTGACGCGATTGACAAAAATATTCAGAGCGTGCTGGCCCATGGCCAATACGTTACGGGACCCGAAATCCGGGAGCTGGAAGACGCCCTCGCCACCTTCACCGGCGTCAACCATGCCGTCGGCTGCTCCTCGGGCACGGACGCGCTGCTCATGACACTGATGGCTCACGGCGTCGGCCCGGGCGACGCCGTCTTCACAACCCCCTTCACCTTCATAGCAACCGCCGAGGTCATCAGCCTCCTCGGCGCCACCCCGGTATTCGTCGACATCGATCCCCGAACTTTTACTATAGATCCGGCCAAACTGGGAACAGCAGTGATTGCCCTGAAAAATGATGATCCCTCTCTGTATCCTTTACCTCGGACCCCTCACACCATGCCCCTTACCCCGAAAGCTGTCATCCCGGTCGATCTCTTCGGACTCCCCGCGGACTACGACGCAATCAACGCCGTCGTCCGCGAAGATAATCTGTTCGTCATAGAAGACGCCGCCCAGTCACTGGGCGGAACCTGTCGCGGCCGCGCCGCCGGATCGCTGGCGCCGGTCGCCTGCACGTCATTTTTCCCCGCCAAACCCCTCGGCTGCTACGGAGACGGCGGAATGTGTTTCACCGACGATGATGAACGGGCACGTGTCTTGTATTCTTTCCGCAACCACGGCCAGGGAACGGATCGTTACGATCATGTACGCACAGGAATAAACGGTCGCCTCGACACGATACAGGCGGCCGTTCTGCTGGCGAAACTGAAAATATTCCCCGAAGAGATCGGTCTTCGCCGGGAAACAGCCGTCCGTTACACGGCCCTTATCAACGACGCGGCACCGTCCCTGGTCACGCCGGTTGAGCCGGAAGGCTTTTCATCCGTCTGGGCCCAGTATTCGCTTCTGGCCCGCGACGAGAAACACCGGCACACCTTGATGGAGACACTTCGAAGGCGTGACATTCCGACGGTCGTCTACTATCCGCGGCCCCTGCACCTGCAACCCGTATACCGGGCACTCGAATACCGGCAAGGCGATTTCCCCGTCGCTGAAGAAACGGCGCGGCGCATCTTCAGTCTTCCCATGCACCCCTACATCACGCCGGAGCAACAGGAGCTGATTGTCTCATTGCTGCGGGAATAACGAGCCGACACGACCTTTTTCAGGCGGGCAAAACATGACGGCGGGTGTGGTTAACGGTGATTTTCAGCACGTGAAATACATGAACGACAATCTTGTAAAACTTACAACAATCATATTTGATTTCGACGGCACGCTTGCGGCCCTGAACGTGGACTTCAAGGCTATGCGGTCGGGTGTGCTGGAACGCATTCGGTCCCGGGGCCTGCCCACCGAACCTTTCGAGAACCTTTTCGCACTGGAAATGATATCGAAGGCACGAGAGGTGCTGTCGGTCTCTGATCTGTCTCAGGCGGAACTATTCAGCAACGAGGCCTTCGATTTTATACGTGGTATCGAAGTGACAAACGCACGGGAGGGACGGGTATTCGAGGGCGTGCCCGCCATGCTTCTCGCCCTTCGCAAACGGCAGGTAGCGACGGCCGTTGTGACGCGTAACTGCCGCGACGCAGTGAAAACAACGTATCCGGACATAGAAGGCCATGTCGACGTGCTGATGACACGGGACGACGTGAACCGGGTAAAACCTGACCCTCTCCATCTTCTCACGGTGCTCGAACAGCTGCAAGCCGACCCTCGTTCCACCCTCATGGTAGGTGATCACCCTATGGATATCTCCGCGGGAAAGGCGGCGGGCACATTGACAGCGGGCGTGTTGACGGGATCATCGTCCCGGGAGGCGTTTCTCGCGGCGGGAAGCGACCTGATTCTCGAACGGGTGACGGAGCTGACGCCGACACATACCGGCGACCGACCGGACAACCGGGAAACAGCCTGCTGAAACACAGACAATAACAAATTCGAAGTACGACAAAGCGGATAACCAAAAATCCGCGATTGTTTGTCTGCAGAGCAAGATATCGAGTCATCAATAGGCAACGTCACAGTATGAAAAGTCGAAGCATATAACAGAGATACTATGGGCGATGGGCCACCTTTTCTCCGTCCCCTCCCCTGGAGGGAGAAAATGACCAATAACTTGGTCATCCTCGCGTGCCCCGAAGGGGTAGAGCTCCGTCGAAGGATAGACCGGGCAGACAGGAACCGACTATATCGTTTCCCCTCCCCTGCAGGGAGGGGAGCAAGGAGAGGGGGCGCTTCCTCTTTCGCGGTGGAACCGCTCATGGGTGATTCAGCTTGTCATGTCATTACGGCAACCTTCACGGTTCGGTCTGAATATGCATCGGGCAGCACATATCTCGCCGAATAAACGGGGTGTTGAACTGTCTGTACCGCAAACAGGCTGAACCAATCGCGGATTTCGGGGGATAACGCCGGTATTGACATTACTTACGTCTGTGCACTATAAACTGACATCATGTACACGGTAACGATCAGGCGGACATTTTCGGCGGCCCACACCATCGCCATCGGCGGTGTCAAAGAGGCGATGCACGGACATAATTTCGCCGTGGAGATTTCCCTTGAATCCATGGAACTCGACGGTGACGGAGTGGTGGTGGATTTCAGGACCGTGAAAAATCACGCCGACATTGTGTTGAAAGAGATGGACCATTCCTACCTGAATGACCTGACCTTTTTTAAAACCATTCCTCCCACATCGGAAAATATCGCCCGCCACATTTTTGAACGCATGGAAAAGGCCTGCGCCTCGCAAAACGCCGTCCTTTCACAAGTCACAGTCTGGGAATCGGAAAGCGCCCGGGCCACGTACCGGAGAGGTAACCGTGGTTGACGTCCAGAGTCAGCAGGATTACCGGAACATCGCCATTCAAAAGGTCGGTGTCAAGGGCGTCAAGTATCCCGTGATCGTCCTCGACAGGGCGAACGGCACGCAACATGTCAATGCCACGATCAACATGTACGTCAATCTTCCCCATCGCTTCAAGGGCACCCACATGAGCCGTTTCCTGGAGATTCTGAACAAATACCGCGGTCAGATAAACATCAAAACCTTTCAGACCATTCTGACCACCATACGCGAGAAACTCGACGGTGAATCGGCCTACATGGAAATCGAATTTCCCTATTTCGTTGAAAAAAAGGCGCCCGTCTCTCGCTCACGAAGCCTCATGGAATACCATTGTTCCTTCACCGGCGAAAACAGCTGGCACCGTTCCGACTTTCTCGTATCCGTGACGGTTCCCGTTACCACGGTATGCCCCTGCTCGAAAGAAATCAGCGCCGGGGGCGCCCATAACCAGCGTAGCATGGTAACCGTCAAGCTTCGTTTTAAAAAATTTTTCTGGATCGAAGATGTAATCAGCCTCGTCGAAAACTCGGCGAGTGCCGAGGTGTTTTCTCTTCTGAAACGGTCCGATGAAAAATTCGTTACGGAAAAGGCTTACGAAAACCCCATGTTTGTTGAAGACGTAGTGCGAAGCGTAGCGGAAAAATTAAACAGTGACGTAAATTTCACCTGGTACAGCGTAGAAGCGGAAAACCTCGAAAGCATTCACAATCACAGCGCTTACGCCTATATCGAAAGCGATGTCGACTGCTGAATGACAACCAGCCCCGGATTCGGTTCCCGTTTTTCCCCGGGGAATTCGCGAACCGGCGGTCAATTTCCTATTCTATCGAAAAAACAGGTAAACCCCGAGCAGTCCGGCAAGCAGAATGCCCGCGAGTCCAACGGCCGAAATCCCGAAGAGGAACGGTCGCGCTTCCAGCCCGATCATCACTGAAGAACCGATGACCAGCGATCCTGCCACGAGCCCCACCGCCAGGCGGTTTGCCGAGTGTTCCATCGATTGAATGAGTGGCTCCAGCCCCCGGTGATCGAAAGTCGCCCTGATTTTCCCCTGTTTTATCTGCCGAAGAATATCGTGTGTTTCACGGGGAAGTTCCCGAAAGAGCTTTACGGCATCGCCGCCGGTGTCCATAAGTTCTTCAACGATCCGGCCCGGCATGAATCTCTGCAACTTCAGACGTCGGATAAAGGGCGCCGCCCGGGCCGTCATGTCAAAATCGGGATCAAGCATGTAGCCCACCCCTTCCGTGGTGGCCAATGCCTTGATCATGAGATACTTATCAAATGGAAGACGCAGTCGGTGCCGGGAAATGAGATTGAGTATTTTGTTCAGCACCTGCGCGATACGGATCTCTTTCAATGGCTTGAAGGCATAGAGTTCTATCAGGTGAGACATGTCTGACTCGAGAAGCCGCCGGTCGGGGTCTTCCTCCGTCTCTACAACGGCAAGCAGGGCGTCGGTTACTTTTCGCTCATCCCCCTGAACGATGGCAAAAACCATGTCGGCAAGTTCATCGCGAGAGCGACGGTCCACGCTGCCCATCATGCCGAAGTCGAGGTAACAGATCACGTTATCGGGCAGAATAAAAATATTGCCCGGATGGGGATCAGCGTGAAAAAATCCGTAATCAAATATCTGTGCCAGCAGCAGATCGGCGCCCCGTTCCGCGATGATTTTCCGGTCGTAACCTTCCCCGTCAAGTCGATCCAGTTTTGACGCCTTGATTCCTTCCACGTATTCCATGACGAGTATACGGCTGGTGGTATACTCCCGGAATATCCGCGGAACGTAAATAGCCTCATTGTCCTGGAACTGGTTGGCGAAACGCTCGGCGTAGGAAGCCTCCACGGTATAGTCGATCTCGTTTTCCAGGGTGCGGGCGAATTCCTCGGCGATTTTCACGGGGCGGAAAAGCTGCGCTTCTTCCACATGTTCCTCGGCCAGCGATGCCAGGTGATGAAGAATTTCGAGATCAACTTCCACGCGGGAGCTTATTCCCGGCCGCCTGACCTTGACGATTACCTCGTCACCCGATGCGAGACGGGCGCGGTGTACCTGCCCGATGGAGGCGGCGGCAACCGGTTCCACGTCAAAGCGTTCAAATAACTGCTCCAGCGTGATTCCCAGCTCTTCTTCGACGGCGGACCGGATATCCTCGAAGGGTACCTGGACAACGTCATCCTGGAGTTTCTCCAGCTCGACAATCATATCCGCCGGCAGTAAATCGGGGCGTGTGGACAAAATCTGTCCAAGTTTGACAAAGGTCGGTCCCAGTTCCTCAATCGCCATTCTGACCCGTTCCGCGCGGGTCAACGTATCAAGCCGCTTCGCCGTGGAACGGGTCACAAACTGCATTCCCGATTCGAAATACCGGCCCACGTTGATCCGGTCGATAAAATCGCCGAACCCGAACTTGATCATCACGCCCAGGATCTGGCGATAGCGGTTGACGTGACGGTATGTTCTCGAAACAAACCCGATCTTGCGGATGAGCATACATTACTCTCCGCTCTTCACGGTTTTTTCCAGTGCGGTTATTTTCTTTTTCAGCTTGTCCAGGTCGTCCCGTGTGGCAAGATTCATTTTTTTCACGGCCTCCTCGACGGCCGATTCAACTCTGCTGGACAAGTCCCGCCTCATTTCTTTCGACTTCTCGACGAATTCATCAACGGCTTCGCGGCCTTCCTTCTCGGATATTTCTCCGCGTCGGACCAGCTCATCTATCCACTCCTCCGCTTTTTCCCGCGTCAGGGACAGGATTCCGAAGCCCATCAACATACCTTTTCGAATCAAATTTGACATGATGTTCCTCCCTCAGACCCGTTTTTTGCTTTCAGTGTAGATACTCGCACCCGCTTTTTCAAGAGAATAAACGAGCCCGACATCGAGTACTTCGCACTGCGGTCACAACCTGTTGCCAGTTTCGCCCATCCCTGTTACTGTGTGCAACAGTCATGCATATCGGGCGGCCCGAACACGGCCGGCGGGATCAGAAAAACGCGCGGGCGATCGAACAAATCATGAAAGGAGAGACTACCATGGATCCTGGTCAACTCAGCGCTTTTTTCATGTGGTGCTCGATCATCAACCTGGCGCTCTTTGCGTCGGGATGGTTGACCTTTGTTTTCGCAGCAGACCGGGTATATCGCATGCATACTCGGTGGTTTCCCATGTCGCGGGAAGCCTTCAGCACGGCGTCCTATTCCGCCTTCGGACAATATAAAGTGTTGATTTTTATTTTTAATGTCGTACCATTTGCTGCATTGTCCATCATGACGTGAAATTCAAGCCACCACGTCTTTCATCCGGGTCCGGCAGCGGGAACTGGTCGGGCGAAAGTGTATCCGGGAGCACAGATGCAGGAGAATGAACACATGAATACTGTCGCCATTCCGGTGAAGGCAGATTGAAGATGAAGCGGTTGCTGATATTAACCGTAAAAATTCTTGTCATCATCCTCGTTCTCTACATTTTCGCTTACCCGCCTCCCATCGATCCCGAATCCTTTCAACCTGAACGGCCGCCGTCAGCCATGGTCGGTCCTTCAAAAAACACGCCGTCCGATACGGAACTGCTTCACGACGTGGCCGTGCTCGCCGTGGGAAAACTGTCGGAACCCCGCTATACGACAGAGGGTCGTGACGGCCTCATTTACACGGGATTACGCGACGGCAGGATCGTACGGGTTACGCCCGTCGGCGGCGCCGTGCAGGACTTCGCCGTCACTGACGGCAGACCGATGGGCCTGGCTTTCTCTCCTGCGGGACCCTGGAAAGACCACCTTATGGTTGCCGATGCGGTTCGCGGTCTGCTCGCCGTTGCTCCAACCGGCGCCGTCTACGTACTCACGACCAAAGACGACAATCGCGGTTTCGGGTTCCTGGTCGATCTGGCGATCAGCGACGATGGTACGGTCTATGTAACCGATGCGAGTTTCCGGCATGACCCCGACCGGTATCTTCATGAAATTCTCGAAGCACGCCCCAACGGGCGCCTCCTGCAATACAATCCATCACGGGGCACAACCGTGACACTGCTTGACAATCTCTATTTTCCGACGGGAGTCCTGCTGGCGCCCGATGAATCCTACGTTCTCGTCAGTGAAACCGGCCGTTACCGGATTACCCGCTACTGGCTCAGGGGCCCGCGGGCAGGCTCTTCCGATATTTTTCTCAATGACCTTCCGGGATTCCCTTGCGGCCTGTCCCGGGGAAAAGACACTACATGGATCGCTGTGGCATCGGCCAGAAATGCCGCGGTCGACTGGCTGCATCCCAACTCCTTTCTGAAAGGCATCGTGTCGAAGGTGCCAGTGTCACTCTGGCCGAAAATGAAGGCCGGGGGATTTGTGGTCGCAATACGGGAAAATTCAGATAAAGGGGGCCCTCACGGAAATATTTCGCTTATTCTTCCCAACGACACGGAGCAGCATCTCCGTGGAATCACGTCGGTAAATGAATTCAGAGGAAAGCTCTATCTGGGCACCCTGCATGGAGACGGCATCGGTGTCCTGGACCTGGATCGGTAAAATATCCCGTACGCTCTCTGAAAGGATACGTAATGGACAGGTTTGAGTGGGTTGTAATCGGAAGCGGACCGGCGGGATACGAGTCGGCCCTGGGATTGTCGAAACAGCGGCGATCTGTCGCACTCGTGGAAAAGGACGAGCTGGGCGGCGTGTGCCTGAACCACGGATGCATACCGACAAAAGTCATGACGGCGGCGGCGAAACGCCTGGAAGAGACAAAAACGGGCCGGCGCTACGGCATCAGTCAGGAGGGCGCCTCTTTCTCGCCCGCCGCCCTCACAAAATACCGAAACAACGTCATAACCCGACTACGGAAGGGACTGGAACAGCGGCTTTCGACGGCGGGAATAGCTATGTTCCGCGGAACGGCGTCACTCGTCGCCCCCGGCGTCGTGGAGATTTCCGGGGAAGCGGAGAACAAACCTGCCTTCATCGCCTTTGACAACCTGGTGATCGCCGCCGGTTCAAAACCCGTCATACCATCTTCCTGGGGCGGGATTGATAACGTTGTGGATAGTGAGCGTTTCTGGGAAATCGAAGAACTGCCGAAGAATATACTGATCGTGGGGGGAGGCGTTATCGGGTGCGAATATGCCTCGTCCCTGGCGATACTAGGATACGACGTCACTATCGTGGAAAGCGAAACCCGCATCCTTACGACGGAAGAACCGGAAGTATCGGAGTTTATACTTCGTGAGTTGAAAAAACGACACATCTCGGTACTCACGGGTACCACCATCGAGACGATACAGACCCGGAAAGACTGCCTTGAGGTCAGTACCGGCGGCACAACGTTGTCCCCGTCTCTGGTCGTCTGCTGCATGGGAAGAACAATCGAACCGGAAGCGCTTGGTCCGGCGGTGTCCGGCCTCGACTTTACGCAATCGACAAACCTGCTCCTGCGCGAGCGTATCTGGATCGCCGGCGACATCGCCCCCGGTCCCCAACTCGCCCACAAGGCCGCCTACGACGCGCAGGTGATTACCGACCGTGCCGCGGGCAAGCAGACTCAGCTTCAATATGGCAACATTCCCCTGGCCGTTTTCACCAGTCCCGAGGTCGGCAGGGCGGGCCTTACGGAAAAAGAGGCGACCAGAGTGTTCGACGTGGAGAGCCGCCGCGTTGATTTCGCTGAAATGGGAAAGGCCGTCGCAGACAACAGACTCCGGGGGTTCCTGAAAATAATCATCTACAGGGACACGCGCGAAATCGCGGGCATGACGATCGTTGGACACGAAGCGTCAGAATTCAGCAATCTGGCGTCGCTGATACTGACCAGCGAAATGACCATCGACGATCTCCGCCGGACGGTCTTTTCCCACCCGACCCTGGGTGAAATTTTCCATGAATGCGCCGGCAGATTCTGACGAGAAATACTCCCGCGAAAAAGGAAACCGCGGCTCGTAAGCGCAACGGCGGTAAGTTAATAAGTTAACTACGTCCCCCGTCCTAAAAAAAGGGGTTGCAGCTGATTGTTCTCGCTGCAACCCCCTGATGCCCTGGAGGCGGCACCCGGATTCGAACCGGGGAATAACGGTTTTGCAGACCGCTGCCTTGGCCACTTGGCTATGCCGCCCGTTTGACGGGTTTATGAATAAAAATGGAGCGGGCGATGGGATTTGAACCCACGACGTCCACCTTGGCAAGGTGGCACTCTACCACTGAGTTACGCCCGCTCAGTGGATGCTACTCATATTAGAATACGCATCTCCTGTCAACGAAAAATTTCCTCTCTCGTTTGCCCGCACTTCTCAACGGAAGGTCTCGCGGTGAAACTTCACCGCGTACTCGGCGCCCGACCAGACCGTCAGTACCAGCGCCAGATATATGAACACTGTTCCCACCTTGTGGGCGTTGAGACCTAAAAAGGGATAATGAATGAGCAGCGCCGAAACCGCGACAACCTGGCACAGTGTCTTCTTTTTCGCGAGTCCGCTGGCCTCGATGATCCGCCCTTCGGTCGACGCGAAGCTCCGTATGCCATCCACGAGCACATCCCGGGCAATGATGATCGCCACGACCCATGCCGGGATCCGCCCGATGGAAATCAGCAGGATCATTGCCGTGCTGACGACCAGCTTGTCGGCGATGGGGTCCAGGAGCTTCCCCATTTTCGTCACTATGTTGTATCTCCGGGCGATATACCCGTCGAGCAGGTCCGTGAGAGCGGCGAGAATAAACAGAACGGCGATGACGAGGCTGAGTGTCTTTCCGGGATCAAGCAGCAGCAGAAAGAGAACCGGAATGACTCCCAGTCTCACTATCGTTATAGTGTTGGGAAGATTCACTATTTCCCGCTTCCCGGCGGATATGGGAAGAAGATCAAACTTTCTTTTCAGATAATCAATCATCGGCGTCCTCGACGTCGCTATTTTTTAGGCACCTTCTTCCAGTCGGCCAGAAAACGCTCAACTCCCACGTCTGTCAGGGGGTGACGCGCCATCTGTTGAAGCACCTTAAAGGGCATGGTGATAACATCCGCTCCGAGCATGGCCGCATCGAGAACATGCAGGGGGTGCCGGACACTGGCCACAATTACTTCGCACTCGTAGGCGTAATTCTCGAATATGGTGAGTATCTGTTCTACCAGTTCCATCCCGTCGTGAGAAACATCGTCAAGCCTGCCGATGAAAGGGCTTACGTAAGCGGCGCCAGCTTTTGCCGCCAGAAGCGCCTGAAGTGGGGAAAAAATCAGGGTCTGGTTCACGGCAATCCCTTCGGCGGCGAGAACATTAGTTGCCTTCAGTCCTTCCATCGTCATGGGAACCTTCACGACCACGTTGTCCGCCCTTGCCGCCAGCTTCCTGCCCTCTTCAACCATACCTTCGGCGTCTTCACTCACTACCTCGAGACTAACCGGACCGTCGACAATGGCAAGAACCTCCTTCACGACGGCCTCGAAATCCTTCTTTTCCTTTGCGATCAGGCTTGGGTTGGTCGTTACGCCGTCCACCATTCCCATGCCGATTCCTTCCCTGATTTCATCGATATTTCCCGTGTCGAGAAAAAATTTCATCTCCTTCTCCTTTACTCCTTTTTATCGTCCTGCTGGGATCACTTCCGCTTTTCCACGACCTCCCGATAGCGGTCTCGGCATTCTTCACTGCAGAAATAGAATGTTTCGCCCCCGATTGTCGCTTTCACGGCAGAGTTAACAGGCACGTAGGTGCCGCACTGGGGATCCCGGACCAGGTCTTCCCCGGTGATTTCGCTGCGGGGCCCTGAAAAGGAGCGGGAATTCTCCGAGGGCAGTCTGAGGATGTACTTTCCCACGCGATAGGCCAGGTAAAAAATAACCAGCGCGATGACGAGCCGAATAATCATAACGCCTGTCCTTGCTCCAGAATCCCCCGTCCGCCGTCCGTGTCACGCGACCCCGCCCCGATTGCCGGTAGTTCTTCGATTTTCTCAACCGCCTTGTCGTCGTCGAGACGGTCCAGCAGCCCGCGAATGGTTACTCCGAAGCGGCTGTGAAGAACCCACGGCGCGATTTCGCTCAACGGCTCCAGGGCAAACCGTCGCCGGTGCAGCTCCGGATGGGGAATAATCGGGTCGCTGTCGGAAACCAGCTGGCTGTATAACAGGATATCAAGGTCAATAACGCGCGGGCCCCACCTTATACCGCTCCGTCGGCCCATATCGCGCTCGATTTCCTGCAACGCGCTCAGCAGCATACCGGGGTCGAGCGTTGAACGTATTTCAGCGGCGGCGTTGACAAACCAGGGTTGATCGGAAATCCCCACCGGTTCCGTCCGGTATAGAGAGGAATATCGGAGCAGTTTCACGCCATGCAGGTCGGCGATACGCTCGAGCGCGGTCAGGCAGTTGCGCCGCGGGTCGTCCAGGTTGGAACCGATTCCCACGTATGCAATGACACTCTCTCGCGCGGCACCCATCGATCAAAAAATCCCCGTTTTACATTTTGTCTTTCAGGCCCAGGACATCCTGCATATCGTATAACCCTCTGGGCTGGTTCACGATCCACCGGGCCGCCCTGAGAGCACCACGGGCGAAATTGTCGCGGTTATGGGCACGGTGCGTGAATTCCAGGCGCTCGCCCATGCCGCCGAAGATGACCGTGTGCTCACCAACGATATCACCGGCCCGGATGGTCTGAATACCGATTTCCTGCTTCGTCCTGGCACCGATCATACCCTTCCGTTCGTACACGCCCACCTCGTCGATGTTGCGTTTCAACGCATCAGCGACGACGCCGGCCATCTTCACCGCCGTACCGCTGGGGGCGTCCTTCTTCTGGTTGTGATGGGCCTCGATGATTTCAACATCGTAATCATCACCGAGAATGGCGGCCACTGAGTCTATGACCCTCAGCATAACGTTCACTCCGACACTCATATTCGGCGCGAAAACGCAACGGATCTGCGAAGCAAGCTTGACCACCCCTTCCATTTCTTCAGCCGTCAGTCCCGTTGTCCCGATGACGATGGCCTTTTTGTTATTCACAACCGTCTCGACATTCTTCACAGCCGCTTCGTGATGAGTGAAATCGATAACCACGTCCCCCTGCCCGATGCAGTCTTCCAGGTTGTCCGTGATTTGAATTCCCCGTATTTTCAGAGCGAGGGCTTCCCCTATGTCAGTCTCCACGAGGGGGTGCCCGGGTGTTTCTACGGCGCCTGCCAGCACAAGGTCGTCCGCGGCGTCGACAAGGGAGCAGATTCTGCCTCCCATTTTTCCTCCCGCGCCCAGAACAATTATTCTGATCACTGCTTTTCCCTCCTCCGGGGACAGGCCGACCGAACAACTCCCCGGTCTGTCATCATATCAGTCCGTAGCTGGTCATGACCTTTTTGAGTTTTTCATAATTTTCATCGGAAGGTGGACACATGGGTAACCGGTATTCGTATTCGATTTTTCCCATCAGGGCGAGCGCCGCCTTCAGGGGAATGGGATTGGTTTCGTAAAACAACGCCTGCATGAGAGGCCACATCTTGTAATGCAGCCTGCGTGCCTCGGCCAGATCACCCGCTTCGAAGGCATCCACCATGGCAGCCATGTCACCGGGAATAACGTTTGACGCAACCGACACAACCCCTCTTCCGCCGATGGCCAGGATCGGCAGAAGTGTGAAGTCGTCGCCCGAGAGAACTGAGAAGTCGTTACCGCAGAGGTTGACGACGGAGCTGATCTGTTTCAGGTCGCCCGTTGCTTCCTTGACCCCCACGATGTTGTCGATAACGGCAAGCCTCGCCAGGGTTTCCGGAAGCACGTTGCTTCCCGTCCGGCTGGGAACATTATAAATAATAATAGGTATCGGTACTTCTTCCGCCACTGCCTTGAAATGACGATAGATTCCTTCCTGGGTCGGTCGGTTGTAATAGGGAGACAACATGAGAACGCCGTCGGCCCCCGCTTCGTAGGCGTGCTTTGTGAGCCGGATCGCTTCCGCCGTGTTGTTCGACCCCGATCCGGCTATAACGGGTATCCTCTTCCCGACGGCATCAATGACGATTTCCACGACCCGATGATGCTCATCATGGGAAAGCGTGGCTGACTCTCCCGTGGTGCCGCAGGGAATGATTCCGTCGGTTCCGTTTTCTATCTGGAACTCAACCAGCCGTCTCAAGCTTTCTTCGTCAACGGCCCCGTTCTTGAAGGGCGTTACGATAGCCGTCATGGATCCCTTGAACATATTTGCCTCCTCACATTCTTACCTGTAGAGTTTTTACCTGCTTTATCACCTGTTGCCGTCGTGGCGGAGCAGAAATCCGGGAAGGGTTTCACCCCGCACCAGGTCTTCGAAACCTTCACGTTTCCTGATGACCGTCGCCTGCTTTCCGCTGACAAGCAATTCCGCCGCACGGGGCCGCGAGTTGTAATTCGACGACATGGTAAATCCATACGCCCCGGCGCTCATAACGGCGATCAGATCACCCCGTTCGAAACGGGGCATTTCTCTATTCTTTACAAGAAAATCGCCGGATTCGCAAATGGGACCAACGATATCAGCCACGGCGGTTCCACCGACATTTTCCCGTACCGGCAACACCCGATGGTACGAATCATAGAGGCTCGGCCGAATAAGATCGTTCATGCCCGCATCAACGATGATGAATCTTTTATTGTCCCGTTCCTTCGTGAACAGCACCCGCGTTACCAGAATGCCGGCGTTCCCGGCGATGACCCTGCCGGGTTCCAGAATCAGGGTACACTGCAGGTCCCGCACTTCTTCCACGATGGCGCGGGCGTAATCGTCCGGATGGGGCGGTTCCTCGCGATCGTAGGTTATTCCCAGGCCGCCCCCGATGTCGAGATAACGAATGTTGATTCCCTCCGCGCGAACCAGCCCTATCATGCTCTTCATTCGGTTCAGCGCGTCGAGAAAGGGTACCAGCTCGACTATCTGGGAACCGATATGGCAGTCGACCCCGACGATCTCGATATGTTCGAACTTAGCGGCCCGCCGATATTCCACGACGGACTCTTCCATGTCGATGCCGAATTTGTTTTCCTTCAGACCCGTTGATATGTGGGGATGAGTCCGGGGATCCACGTCGGGATTGACCCGCAGTGCAATGGGCGCCAGGGTTTTCAGATCTCGTGCCGTGTCGTTGATGACTTCCAGTTCCTGCGGCGACTCCACATTGAACATGAGAATACCGGATTCAAGAGCGAAACGGATTTCATCACGCCGCTTGCCGACGCCGGAATAGACAATTTTTTTCGGGTCCGCGCCAGCCTTCAGCGACCGGTATAACTCTCCTCCCGATACCACGTCCACGCCGCCGCCTTCGTTGACGAGCGCCCGCAAAACCGCGATATTGGAGTTCGCTTTCGCGGAAAAACACACCAGGTGATCGATGTCGGCGAACGCCCGGTCGAAAACCTGGTAATGGCGCTTTAACGTCCTGAGGCTGTACACGTACAGCGGAGTTCCTTCCTTCTCGACAATATCCGATACGGAAAGATCCTCACAGTGCAGCTCGCCTTCGACATAATTAAAATAATTCATTCCCGGTCGGTCCGCAGGTTTTAACGGCGAATACGCGAAGCCATCCCGCAGTTCTTTCCTGTTGATGTTCGCCCACCGGAGCGGAACAATCTCCCTGAACCCCCTCTTCGAGAAAAACCTCTTGCGAGGGACGGGGATCTCCTTTCTTCCCGCATCCGGCCACAGATACTGAAAAAATCAGAAATACCACCGCGAAGCACACCACGCGGCGGATGAAATCAGTGCTCATCCGCTTCTTCTATCTCCTTTATTCTCTGGAGGACGGCACTTTTCGCCGTTCCTCCGGGCGCCGACCTGCGATCCGGCGACGCCTGAACGGAAAAAAATTCAAAGACCGTTTCGTCAGCCTCCGAATAGAACTGCCGGATTTCCTCAAGTGAAAGACCGCTGAAATCCTTTCCCTGCTCCAGGCAGTATCCTACGAGGCGCCCCACGATGTTGTGAGCGCGTCGGAAAGGTATACCCCGCGTGACCAGGTATTCCGCAAGGTCCGTGGCGGTTGCGAACCCCCTCGAGGCCTCTTCAAACATGCGATCTCTTCTAAAAGCCATCGTCGCCACCAGTCCCTCGAATACATCGAGCGACGATGCGAGCGTGTCCGCAGCATCGAACAGCGGTTCCTTGTCTTCCTGCAGGTCGCGATTATACGTCATGGGGAGTCCCTTGAGAACGGTCAGCAGCGATATGAGGTCGCCATAGACGCGCCCGGTCTTTCCCCGCAACAGTTCCGCCACGTCGGGATTTTTTTTCTGAGGCATGATGCTGCTTCCCGTGGTAAAGGAATCCGCCATTTCCACGAACCCGAAATGGTCGGTGGACCAGAGTATCAAATCCTCGCAAAAACGGCTCAGATGAGCCATCGTGAGGGCGGCGGCAAAAATGAATTCCGCCGGCCCGTCGCGGTCGGCAACCGCGTCCATACTGTTCGCGGACAAACGCGGAAACCCAAGTAATTCAGCCACAAAGGCCCGGTCGATTGGTATGCTCGTTCCCGCCAGCGCAGCCGATCCCAGGGGCATGACGTTGACTCTTTCGAAACACGATCTGAGACGCTCCTCGTCCCGGTCAAACATCTCCCGGTACGCCAGCAGATAATGGGACAGTCTCACGGGCTGGGCCTTTTGCAGATGCGTATATCCGGGCAATATCGTGTCGACCTCTTCCCTGGCCCGTCGCAGAAGAACCTGTTTCAACCGGCCGATGCGGTCTATGACGCCGGTGATTTCATCGCGCAGATACAGCCGAAGGTCCAGCGCGATCTGGTCGTTCCTGCTGCGGCCCGTGTGAAGTTTTTCCCCGGCATCGCCGATGCGGCTGATCAGTGCCGCCTCGATCGCCATGTGAATGTCTTCCTGTTCCGGGTGAAAAACGAATACGCCCTGTTCTATCTCGTCTTGAATAGCCCTGAGTCCGGAGACTATTGAAGCACATTCGTCGTCGCTGATAACGCCCTGCCGCGCCAGCATCGTGGCATGCGCGATGCTTCCCTCGATATCATACCGGTAGAGACGCCGATCGAAGTGAATCGACGCCGTAAATTCTTCGACCCGGGCATCGGTTGCTTCCTTGAATCGCCCGCTCCAGAGTTTCGTACCCGTCATGATCACGATCCGTTCATGTTCCTGTAAAAGACAGTGCGGTAAACCGCCTCTATTACCGCCTGTCCCGGTTAAGCGTCCTTATCCGCATTCTGAGAGCATTGAGCCGGATAAAACCCGTTGCATCCTTCTGATCGTAGACCTCGTCCTCCCCGAAAGTGGCAAACTGTTCGCTGTACAGAGAATAGGGTGATTTCAGGCCGACGGGATCGCAATTCCCCTTGTATAACCTCACGCGGACGGTGCCCGTCACGTTTTTCTGAGATTCATCCACGAGAGTCTGCAACAGTTCCCGTTCCGGCGCGTACCAGAACCCGTTGTACACGAGTTGTGCGTATTTCGGTGCAATCGAATCCCTGATCTGCATCACTTCCCGATCCATGGTGATGGACTCCATGGCCCGGTGGGCCCTCCAGAGAACAGTGCCTCCGGGCGTTTCATACACGCCCCGGGATTTCATTCCCACGAAGCGGTTTTCCACCATGTCGACCCGGCCGACACCGTTGGCTCCGGCGATGCGGTTCATCGTGTCGAGGAGTTCCGCCGGGCTGAGTTTCTCGCCGTCCAGTGCCACGGGATTCCCCTCATTGAAATCGATCTCCACGTACGTAGGCGTGTCGGGCGCTTTCATCGGTGATTCGGTGAGAACGAAAAAGTCCTCGGGAGCTTCGGCCCAGAGATCTTCCAGCACGCCGCCCTCATGGGAAATATGCAACAGGTTCCTGTCCTCGCTGTACGGTTTTTTCTTCGTGATGTTAACGGGGATGTTGTGTTTGGCCGCGTAATCAATCATGGCCTCCCGTGAACGGAGCGTCCACCGGTCATCCTTCCAGGGTGAAATGATGTGTATAGTGGGATTCAATGCCAGATAGGTCATCTCGAACCTGACCTGATCGTTCCCTTTACCCGTAGCTCCGTGACAGACGGCATCAGCTCCCTCAGACGCGGCGATTTCAATCTGCCGTTTCGCGATAAGGGGACGGGCCAGCGAAGTCCCTAAAAGATAGGTCCCTTCGTAAACGGCGTTTGCCCTGAGAGCCGGAAAAACAAAATCCCGAACGAATTCTTCCTTCAGGTCTTCGATATATACAGTGCTTGCCCCCGTATCAACGGCCTTTTTTTTCAGTCCTTTCAGTTCTTCTTTCTGACCGACATCGGCGGCGAAAGCAATGACCTCGCATCCGAACACATCAATGAGCCACCGCACGATGACCGACGTATCGAGACCACCCGAATAAGCAAGTACTACTTTTTTGACTTCCTGTTTCACGTAGTTGTTCCTCCTCCCAGAAGCATCTCCAGAATCGCCTTCTGGACATGCAGCCGATTTTCAGCCTGCTCCGTCACAACTGAACGGTCGCCGTCGATAACGTTATCCGTTATTTCTTCGCCGCGATGGGCGGGCAGACAGTGCATGACAATAGCGTTGGACCCGGCCTCCTGAAGCAGGTCCCCGTTAACCTGGTACGGCCTAAAAATCCCGGACCGCTCGTCCCGTTCATCTTCCATTCCCATACTGGCCCACACATCGGTATATACCACTGCGGCGCCGCGAACCGCGTCGGCCGGTGATCGATGCAACTCCACACCGAGAGCGGTTTCTTTTTTCGCCCGCTCCAGAATGAACGCGTCCGGGTCATAGCCCTCGGGACAGGCGAGTGTAAGCCGGAAAGGCAGCATCGCCGCCGCGTTGAGCCATGAATTTGCCACGTTATTCCCGTCGCCGATATAGGCGACGGTTATTCCTTCGTATGATCCGAACCGCTCTTCGATGGTGAAGAGATCGCTGGCGATCTGGCAGGGATGGAGCAGGTCCGTAAGCCCGTTTATGACGGGGACCGATGCGTTCCCGGCGAATTCCTCGACAATCTCCTGTTCGAAGGTACGAATCATGACAGCGTCCAGGTAACGGGAGATGACCTTCGCCGTATCGGCGACGGATTCACCCCGCCCCAGCTGAATGTCCCGGCGGCTTAGAAATATGGCCAGGCCGCCAAGCTGAAACATGCCCACTTCAAAGGACAGCCTGGTTCTCGTTGATGACTTGTCAAAAATCATTCCCAGCGTTTTACCTGTGAGGGAACGATGATCTTTCCCTTCTCGGCGCAGTCTCTTCAGGTCAGCGGCACGTTTCATTATCCCATCGAAATCACTTTTCTTCAAACCGTAAAGCGTTAAAAAATCCTGCTTCATAACCCCTCCATGCAGTCGCCGAGGATATCCATCGCCCTGTCCACGTCGGCCTCATTAATAATAAGCGGTGGGACAAACCTGAGAACTCGATCCGCGGTGCAGTTCATCAACAGTCCGTGTTTGGAAGCGCACTGCACAACCGACGCTCCCTCGCGGGTAAGCTCCACGCCGATCATCAGCCCGCGCCCCCGTACTTCCTTAACGACCGGGTATGCCGCGGCAAACGAGCGAAGCCGGTCCATAAAATAGGACCCGACGGCGCGCACGTTTTCGAGTATACCGTCGTTCAGAATCGTTTCGACCGTGGCGATCGCCGCCGACATGGCCAGCGGGTTGCCGCCGAACGTTGACGCGTGGCTTCCCGGTTTGAAGGCCGCCGCGACCCGGTCCGTGGCAAGCAGCGCACCCACGGGAAACCCGTTTCCCAGCGCCTTGGCCAGCGTCATGATATCAGGCGCAACGCCACTCTCCTCGTAGGCGAAAAGAGTCCCCGTACGTCCCATGCCGGCCTGCACCTCGTCATAAATAAGAAGGAGACCGTGACGGTCGCAGATATCGCGGACGCCCCTCAGATAGTCAGCACCCGGGACGCGGATGCCCCCTTCACCCTGGATTGGTTCGATCATGACGGCGCAGGTGTTGTTGGATACCGCCTTTTCCAGTGCGTCGAGATCGTCGAAGGGAACATGACAAAATCCCGGAAGCAGCGGATTGAAGCCGACTTGATGTTTTGCCTGCCCCGTGGCGGTCATCGTGGCCATAGTCCTGCCGTGAAACGATTCATCCATGGCTATGATTTCAAATCGTGAATCCCCGGCTTTGTCGTGAAAGTAGCGGCGGGCCAGCTTGATGGCTCCCTCGTTGGCCTCGGCGCCGCTGTTACAGAAAAACACTTTATCGGCAAAGGAATGCTCCACCAGGAGCTGCGCCAGTCGCACCTGCGGCTCGATAAAGAACAGGTTGGAAACGTGCATCAATGTTCCCGCCTGCCGCGCAACGGCTTCCACCACCCGGGGATGGGCATGGCCGAGATTACACACGGCTATTCCTCCCAGGAAATCGAGATACTCCTTCCCGTCCATGTCCCAGACACGGGCGCCCCGGCCTCGAACGAGCACCACCGGGAACCGGGCGTACGTATCCATGATGTACCGCCTGCCGCGTTCCATACACTCTTTTGAATCCATATTCCATCGCTCCTGGAGCCGGTCCGTTATTCCCTGACGACTTCCGTTCCGATGCCCCGATCTGTAAATATTTCAAGGAGAACGGCGTGGCTCAGCCTGCCGTCTACAATATGAGTCTTCCCGACGCCACCCCTGAGGGCTTTCAGACAGCATTTTATCTTTGGGTACATGCCGCCGGTGATGACGTTCCGCCCGATGAGATCTTCGGCTTCATCGCTTTTCAGGGTGGCGATCAGATTTCCCTGCTCGTCGAGAACGCCGGGGACATCCGTGAGCAGGACCAGTTTTTCCGCCTTGAGGGCCGCTGCCACTTCTCCCGCCACCACGTCGGCGTTGATGTTGTAAGTCTCACCGTCATTCCCCACGCCGGTCGGAGCGATTACGGGAATATGACCGCTTCCGACAAGAGACAGAATCAGGTCGGCGCCGATTTCCGTCACCCTGCCGACCAGACCGATATCGATTATCTCCGGCGGTGAATCAACGGCTTTCTCGTCGCTGAGATAATATTTTTCCGCCCGTATCAGGTTGCCGTCCTTGCCGCTGAGTCCCACGGCCCTGCCGCCGTTGTGATTGATAAAACCCACTATCTCCTTGTTCACTTTTCCGGCAAGAACCATCTCGACAATATCCATGGTTTCCTGGTCCGTGACCCGCATGCCGTTTATAAACTTCGAAACGATTCCCAGCCTTTCCAGGATAGCACCTATCTGTGGTCCGCCGCCGTGAACGATCACCGGGCTGAGACCGATGAACTTCAGCATGACCACGTCCAGGGCGAATTGCCGCTTCAGCTCTTCGTCAACCATGGCATGGCCGCCGTATTTTATGACGACAATTTTCCCGTAAAAACGGCGTATATAAGGCAACACCTCGAGCAGTATGCGCGCCTTTTCCAGCGGTTCCCTGAATTCTTCCTTTTCCACGGTGAACATTCTCCTTGTACGAAACGGAATGCCCTGCGTTACAGGACGTATCGGCTCAAATCCTCGTCCTCGATAATGTCGCTCAGTTTCTCCTGCACGTATTCCGCTCCGATATGGACTGTTTTTTCCGCCATATCGGGAGCGTCAAAAGAAATCTCGTCGAGAAGCGTTTCCATGATGGTATAAAGTCGTCGTGCGCCGATGTTTTCAGTCCGCTCATTGACAAGAGTCGCTACTTCCGCTATTTCGGCAACGGCGTCGCCCTCGAAAACAATGCGAAGCTTTTCCGTGGCGAGCATTTCCACGTATTGTTTTACCAGTGCATTATGGGGCTCCGTGAGTATGCGGATGAAATCGTCCCGGTCCAGCGAATCAAGTTCAACACGGATCGGGAAGCGCCCCTGCAGTTCCGGTATCAGGTCCGAAGGCTTGGTAAAACTGAAGGCGCCGGCGGCAATGAACAGGATGTGATCCGTCCTGACCATGCCGTATTTCGTGCTCACCGTAGATCCTTCGACGATGGGCAGCAGGTCGCGCTGGACTCCTTCCCGCGACACGTCGGGACCCTGGCTTGAATCGCCTCCCACGATCTTGTCGATTTCATCGAGAAATAGTATGCCCGACTGTTCGACCCGTTCAACGGCGGTCCTGGTGACGGACTCCATGTCCACAAGTTTCTGCGCCTCCTCGTCGGCCAGGATCTGGATGGCTTCCGATACCGTCGCCTTTCTCGTTTTCTTCTTCTGCGGGAAGAGATTGCCGAACATCTCCTTCATGTTGAACCCCAGGTCTTCGACGCCGGAAGACGAAAATACTTCGATCATGGGGCCGGTTCTGCCTTCCCGAACCTCGACATCGACGATCCGCTCATCCAGGCTTCCCTGTCTCAGGAGACGACGCAGTTTTTCCCTGGTCGTTGCCTGCCTCGCAGCGGCTTCCCCGTCAACGTCCTGCTCCATACCGATCAGGCGCCCCTCGTCATCGGAAGGCTCTTCGGAAGCATGCTTGCGCGGCAGAAGAATATCGAGGATCCTTTCCTCGGCGATCTCAAGCGCTTTTGCCTTGACGTTCTCCTGTTCCTCCGACTTCACCATGTTCACGGCCAGTTCGACCAGGTCGCGCACCATGGACTCCACGTCACGTCCCACATACCCCACTTCAGTAAATTTCGAGGCTTCAACCTTCAGAAATGGCGAATTGTCGAGCTTCGCCAGCCTGCGGGCAATCTCAGTCTTCCCCACTCCCGTTGGTCCGATCATAACAATATTTTTCGGCGCGATCTCCTCGCGCAGGTCTTCCGGAACCTGTTGTCTTCTCCATCGGTTCCTGAGGGCTATGGCAACCGCTCTCTTGGCCTTGTGCTGCCCAATGATGTACCTGTCCAGCTCCGATACGATTTCCCGTGGCGTTAATTGTGATGAAGTCATGAAATCTCCGTTTTCTCTCGTTGCTCCGGCAATTGTTTTTTCACGAATGAAACCCCCACGGCAACGGGCCCGAGGGGGAATCTCACAAACAGGCTCCCGGCGTCTCTACATCCCGCCGCAGGCTTCCGGTCAGGCTTGCCGGAATTCACACGATCATTCGAAGGCGAGCTCCTCTATGGTAAACTTGTCGTTCGTATATATACAGAGTTCGGACGCTATCTTCATCGATTCTGCGGCAATGGTAACGGCGTCCAGATCGCTGTGGCGCACGAGGGCGCGTGCCGCCGCCTGCGCGTAGGGACCGCCCGACCCTATGGCGAGAATATTGTCGTCGGATTCGATGACGTCCCCGTTACCCGATATGATGAGCGCGTGATCCCGGCTCACTGCTATCATCAGGGCCTCAAGGTGCCTCAGCACGCGGTCCGTCCGCCAGTCCTTCGTCAGCTCGACGGCGGCCCTGAGCAGGTTGCCGTTGTACTGTTCGAGTTTCTGATCGAAACGTTCGAACAGCGTAAAGGCGTCGGCCGTCGCACCGGCAAAACCAACGATGACCCTGTCCTGATAAAGTTTTCGAACCTTTTTTGCTCCATGTTTGAGAATGGTGGTATCAAGAGTAACCTGGCCGTCGCCTGCCACGGCAATCCCGTCACCCTGCTTCACCGCCAGAATGGTTGTACCGAGAATCTTCATGTTTTTCATCTTTCTCTGCGTGCCCTGGGGTGGCTTCTGTCATAAACATCAAGCAGTTTCGCCGCACCCAGGGAGGTATATTTCTGCGTCGTTGAAAGGCTCTCGTGCCCCAGCAATTCCTGTATGGACCGCAGATCCGCTCCCGCGTCCAACAGATGCGTAGCAAAGCTGTGACGCAACGAGTGAGGACTGATCTTCTTCCCTATACCGGCGTTTCTCACGTACTTGTCAACAATCCGGGCAACTGTTCGCGTAGTAAGCCGTCCTCCCGAACTATTGACGAACAGAGGCCCCTTTCCGTTCCGACCCCCGGGAAATCGCTTCTCGAGATACCGAAGCAACGCCTCGCCCGCCGGTCTTCCCAGCGGTACGATTCTTTCCTTGCTTCCCTTGCCCCTGATTTTTACGAGCGACGACGCCAGGTGGACATCTTCCACATTAAGAGAGGCCAGCTCCGCCGCCCGCATACCCGACGAATAGAGAACTTCCAGAATCGCCCGGTCTCGGCAGCCGGCCTCGTCGTCTTCGAACCGTTGATCGAGCAGCCCGAAGGCTTCGTCAACGGACAGAAACGAAGGAAGATATTTGTCCCTCTTCGGCGTCTGGATCACCTGGGCGGGATTCACGGCTACCGTGCCTTCGCGCATGAGATACTTGAACAGGGCTTTCAGACTCGACAGTTTGCGGGCGATGGTGGTTTTTTTTACTTTTTTCATGTAAAGACCGGCCAGCCATGCCGAGATGAGCTCCTGGTCGACACCGTCGATATCCGTGACATGCCGGCCTCGAGCAAACTCCCTGAATTGCGTCAGATCGGACAGGTAGCTCCGCTGCGTATGCACCGAAAGGTTTCTCTCCGTTGCGATATGACGTGCAAAGCTGTTGATCACCCGTTCCATATTCACCAGCAGGGCGGTTGCCCCGCCCGATTGATTATTCATTCGGCACATCGCCGGAGTCCCGCGTAGTAACAGCAACACTCGTTGGCGAAGTTATTGTCGAACACCCGCGTTCGACCGTCCCTGAAAATTATTCTTACGTAGGACATACCGCCTACCACGCCTGAATTCCATTCTTCGACCACGACACCGAAACCCCATTCGGGATATCGCCTGTGGAACACCTGATCCCCCGCCTTCAGATAGAGACGCCGAATTTCTTCTTTCATAACCCGTCTCGCTCAGCACAGGACGTTTCAATGGTTCTTCAACCTTCGCCGATCGGTAAAAGTGTTTTTCCCCTGTGCGATCAACGCATCGCGCGGGGGTTCTCGCGGCAGCCCGGATTGAGGCGAAGCCGGGGCGGCGTCGTGCGGATTACATCTTGTATTTCCCGAAATCTTCCGGCGAGAGATCTTCGAGAAATTCCTCAAGCTGTTCCTTCGTATATCTGTTCAGGTCGCCCACCTGCTTCGTAAAGTGGATGTCCATTGACTTTTCTACGACTTTATCATCCACGAAAATAGGCGCATCGGCCCTGAGCGCCATCGCTATGGCGTCGCTCGGCCTCGAATCGATCATCAGCTCCGTATCGCCCCGTTCCAGATGGATTACCGCGAAAAAGGTATTGTTTTTCAGATCGTTGATCACGATCCTGGTAATCCTCGCTTCGAGAGCGCCGATGATGTTTTGCGCCAGATCATGAGTCATGGGACGGGACAGGTCGATTCGTTCCAGCTGCGTGGCAATGGCGCTCGCCTCGAAAAGACCGATCCAAATGGGAACCGCCCGTTTTCCTTCCATATCTTTCAATATGACGATGGGAGTACCCGCGGCGGGGTCGATTGCGAGTCCGAAAACCTTCATTTCTATGAGCATGATTCGACGTCTCCTCCCTGAACCATTTCACCCCTGAGAGAATGGGCGAAGCCATGCGTTATTTTAACCAGAACCGTCTTTCCGAACAAGGCGGCATCGCCTTGAAAATTCACAACTTTATTTCTTCTGGTTCGTCCCGTCACGTCTGAAAATCCGCCCTTGCTCGGTCCCTCCACCAAGACCTCCTGCACCGTTCCTTCAAGGGCTTTGTTCTTCTCACGAGTATGACCGGCCTGAAGCTTCTGCAGGTGGGTCAGCCGCCTGCTCTTCTCTGCCTCGTCGATCTTCCCGTCGTACCCCGCCGCCGCAGTTCCGGGGCGATCGGAATACTTGAATGAAAAGGCATTATCAAACCTTACTTTCTCTATAAGGTCAATAGTTTTTTGAAAATCCTCGCCGCTTTCGCCGGGGAATCCAACGATAATGTCGGTACTCAGACTCAACGAGGGAACGCGGCTTCGTAAACCGTCAATTTTCTCCAGGTATTCTTCCGCCGTATAACCCCGGTTCATCCGCTTGAGCACGCGGTTCGATCCGGCCTGAAAAGGCAGGTGCAGGTAGTCGCAGAGGGAATCGATTTCAAGAAACGCATCCATAAGTTCCTCAGAAATATCCTTGGGATGGGATGTTGTGAACCGGATCCGCTCGATCCCCTGGACGGTGCCGAGACGCTTTAAAAGCAACGGGAAATTTACAGCTTCTTCCAGTCCTGTTCCGTAAGAATTGACATTCTGCCCAAGCAGAGTCACTTCCTTGACGCCGGCTTCGGCAAGCCGGGCCACTTCATCGATGATGTCATCTGAAGGCCGGCTCCGTTCTCTGCCCCTGACATAAGGAACAATACAGTAGGCGCAGAAATTATCGCACCCCTGCATGATGTTGACATACGACGCGATTTCCCCGTTGTGAGAAGGGGAATGCACCGCCAGCGATGCCGGATAATCCCGGAACGCCGTGTCCGCCGGATGTTTTTTCCCCGCGCGGACCTCTCTCGCCATGTCCGGAATGCGATCCAGCGCATGGGTTCCACAAACGAAATCGATGTAAGGAGAACGGTTAAAAAACTCTCTTCCCCACTGCTGGGCCAGACATCCCATGACGCCGAGAATCAGGCCGGGTCGCTTCGCCTTGAACCTTCCAATCCGCCCGATGAAACTGTGAGCCTTCTGCTCGGCTTTTTCCCGGACGGTGCAGGTGTTGACAAGAACGAGATCGGCCTCGGCCGGGTTGCCGGTCAACCGGTATCCGTCTTTTTCAAGAAGGCCCGCCGCGAGTTCCGAGTCCCGGACATTCATCTGGCATCCGAATGTTTGAATATAATACCGCTTCATGGATTGTGAACTGATCAATCAGGCACCCGGTCGGTGTTTCCCCTTCAGCACAAGTTCTTCTTCGCTGCTCGTGCTGAAGGCAAAATTCTTCTTTTTGAAAAGCTTGACGCAGGCATCCACCACGTCGGGATCATATAATTTCCCCCTGTACTTCGTGATTTCCTCCAGGGCCGAGTCAATACCCAGAGCCGACCGGTAGGGCCGGTGTGACGCCATTGCTTCCACCACGTCCGCCACGGCGATGATCCTGGCTTCCAGTAAAATCTCGTTTCCGGCCAGTCCGTCGGGATAGCCGGAACCATCCATCCGTTCATGGTGTTGGCGAACGATACGCGCGACGGGCCAGGGAAAATCAATATTTTTTAAAATATCGTATCCGATCTCCGGGTGAACCTTCATCATGAGATATTCGATGTCCGTAAGCAGATCGGGTTTGCTCAATATCTCGGAGGGTTCGTATATCTTGCCGATATCATGAAGCGTAGCGGCCACAACAGCCCCTTCCGTCCGGTCATCGCCGATATCCATTTCTTCAGCTATGGCTGAGGTGAGTTCCGCCACCCGCTGCTGGTGTCCCGCCGTGTAGGGGTCGCGTTTTTCGGTTATGGAGGCGAGCGCGTTTACCGTCTCTTCAAGACGTTTTTTCAGCCTGTCCACTGTGCGGCGTATTTCATCCTGCGCCTTTTTCCTGAAGGTGATATCACGGATATACCCCATTTCAGCGCGCTGTCCCTCTATTGTAACGGCTCCGAAAGCGATCTCCACGTCTTTCACCGATCCGTCACTGCAGAGCAGGCAGCTTTCGAACAGCGCCGGTTTATTCCCTCCGGTTGCCTCCCGCAGATACTGGCCGCACACGCGGTCTCTTTCTCCCTCCACCAGCAGGTCCTGAAACGGCATTCCCGTCAGCTTGCCGACTTCGTACCCGGACATGGCCGCCATTGCCTTGTTGGCGAAAAGACAGGAGCCGTTCTGGACAATGACGATACCGTCCATGGCCTGTTCCACCAGGGCGGCGTATTTTTCTTCACTTTCCCGAAGAGCCCGCTCGCTTTGCTTCCGCCTGGTAATGTCTTCGTATACGACAACAATGCGCCCGTTTTTGAGCTCCTCGCCGACCCGCGCGGCGCTCATCAGGCACTCGATAACGGTTCCGTCTTTCTTTACGCACCGGAATTCTCCGTTCGTGGTCCTGACACGTTCCAGCATGGGATAAAAATGTTTCGCGATGGCCTCGTAATCTTCGTCGGAACGATACAGGACCCTCGTCTGTCTGCCTATCAGTTCCTGCGGGTTCCAGCCGAACACCGTTTCGACGGAATCGTTGGCAAAAACGATCCGCCTGTTTTCAAGTCCGATTACGGCATGTGGTACCGCGGCCAGAAGACTTGATTCGAGGGCCCGTACCTCGACGAGATGTTCCTTCATTTTCACGAGCTCGGTAATGTCGATGGAACTTCCCAGGACAGCCGGTTCGCCCATGTAATCGATAGGCGCCACCGTTTCAAGGATCCACCGGATACTTCCGTCTTTTCGTACCATCCGGTATTCGTAAGGATAGGAGCGTTCTCCGCGCAGCATCTGGCGGGCGTGTTCAGCAGCGGATTCCCGGTCCTCCGGATAAATAAAATCGACAAGATCGCTTCCGATAAGATCCTCCATCCGTTCGCACTGCGTATAGGCGAGCAGATGAGGATTGGCAAACCGGACCTTCCCTTTTCTGGCAACAAAGACACCGGTCTGTGTATTGTTCGTGAAACTCCGGTACAATTGCTCCGCCTCGGCGAGTTTCGCTTTCGCCTCCCTTTCCTCGGTGACATCCATGGTGTTTCCCAACACTGCACGTTCCCCGTGGAACTGAACCGATATGATATTTTCCATGATCCACCGCGTCTGGCCGTTTTTCGTAACGAAACGGTATTCATAGGGCGCCGTGCGCTCGCCCTTCAGCATGGCGATGGCGTTTCTTCTCGTCGGTTCGCGGTCCTCGGGATACAGAAAACTCGTGACGTCCCGGCCGATCCATTCGTCTTCACCATATCCGGAATAATTGAGCATGTAGGGGTTGACGAAGCGGAACTTTCCCCGCTGGGCGACGTAAACACCGGTTTGGGAGCTTTCGGCCAGTGCCTGGTACAAATTCTCGTACTCGCCCCGATGAAGATCGTCCTTCCGGAGAGCGGAACCGTCATCCCCGGTATTTCTTGCAGTTTTTTTCTTTTCTTTTGTCATATCCGTTCACTGTCTTTCAGCATTCTGGCCTGCGCCCGTCAATGCATTCTTCCGGGCGCTCATAAACATCTCTTCCCGTCAGTTTTGCATATTCCCTACTCCGGTCAAGTAAAATATGCGGATGCGTCTGAACACCGCCCGGAATGAACAGCTCACGCGAGTGGGAAATATCGGTCCGCGCCGCTGACTCACAAGAGGCGCCACAACTCCGCGTTCCCGGTTTTTCCAAAAGAAAAAGGGAGCATTTCGCTCCCTCAGAACATCACCGGTTCGCTGCATCATTTATTCTCAACACAGGACTGACTCAAACGAGCCAACTTCTTATTTCCCCGAATTCACTTTTTCCTTCAGATCTTTTCCAACCTTGAAGAAGGGAAGTTTCTTCGGAGCGACCTGGATCACACCGCCTGTTTTCGGATTTCTGCCGGTGTAAGCGTTGTACTCCCGGACCACAAAGCTTCCGAACCCGCGTATCTCGATGCGATTCCCCTTTTGCAGTTCGGCGCTGAAACTTTTAAATATCAGATTGACCGTATCCGAGGCCTGCTTTTCAGTGAGACCTTCTTTTTTGCTCAACGCAGATATCAGTTCCGACTTGTTCATACAGCCCCCTCTTCAAGGAATTGTTTCCGGTTTTCATTTACCTGCCGTCGTTCCGGCATTACGGGTCCTGCCGTCCAATCAGCGCTAGGTATTATTTATTTTGCTTCTAATGTCAAGATATTTTTCAAGAACTTCTCATCGCCCGGCACCGCCCAGATGTTTTAATTCTTTCGAACTCATGAACCTGTATTCCCCGGGTTTCAGATCGCCCAGTTCCACGTTCCCCTCAGCCACGCGAATAAGACGCACCACCGGAAAACCCTGCGCCTCGAGATAACGTCGCACGATTCTGTACCTGCCCTCTTCGATAGTTATGCGCAACCAGGTACTTTTTTTGTTGGTTTTTTCCAAGTCGACCTCACGGGGAATGAAAAAACCGTCGCTGAGACTCATCCCTTTTCGTATCGCTGAAAGGCTCGCCGTGTCAATCGAACCACGGACCTTGACACGGTAGGTCTTGGGAACGGCGAATTTCGGATGCTGCAGGCGATAGGACAAATAGCCGTCGTTGGTCATGATCAAAAGACCTTCCGACGCGTAGTCGAGCCGACCCACGGGCACCAGCCGTTCAGTAAAACCGGGTATCAGATCGGCGACTGTTTTTCTGCCACGGGAATCACTTACGGCTGTCAGGTACCCCGCCGGCTTATGCAGAACCAGGTATACTTTCGACGTGTCCACGGTGATGCGGGCACCGTTGACGCGAATAACGTCAGCCACGGCATCCGCCTTGACGCCCAGTTCGGTGACAACCACGCCGTTAACGCTGACGCGGCCTTCCCGAATAAGCCGCTCGGCCGCACGGCGTGATGCGACGCCGGCCGCCGCGATGATTTTCTGCAGGCGTTCAGTCAAAGGTCTCTTCCTCCTCCAGTTCCTTCAACTCCCTGAGCGTCGGCAGTTCAGACAGATCCTTCAGATTGAATACCTCAAGGAATCTTTTCGTGGTTCCGTACATGATCGGCCTGCCGGGAACGTCCTTTCGCCCAACGACTCGCACGAGGTTTTTTTCCAGCAGCCCTTTCAGGGCGGCGCTGACATCGACTCCCCGGACCTGCTCGATATCGGATTTCAGGACCGGCTGCCGGTAGGCAATGACGGCCAGGGTTTCCAGGGCGGCCTGGCTGAGCGAGGCGGGTCGTCCACCTCGGAACTTCAGAATCCATGGCGTGGAAATATCAGCCGTGCGGAACTGGAACCCGCCGGCCACTTCCGCCAGGAAAACACCTCCCTCTCTTCGCGAATACTCGTCGACAAGTTCCCGGACCGCGGCGGCGACGTCGGATTCCGACACGTCGTCGAGGAGTTCTTTCATTTTCTTTATTGAAAGTGGAATGTCGGATACAAACAGCAGCGACTCAATAACCGTTTTCAGCTCCTTCATGGTCCTCCGTCCCCTCCAGCTCAACGGCCAGGTATATGCGGATTGTCTCGTAAGGGGCCTGCTGAAAAGCCCGGGCCACTCTCATCTTCATTAATTCAAGAAGTGCGAGAAAGGTAAAGACGATGGATCGTCGATTAAATTCCCGCCCCAGCAATTCATTGAAGGTAAGCGTCTTTTTTTCATTGAGCAGATCGAGGATTTCACTGACCCGTTGCGAAAGCGACATAGTCTCCGTGTCGATTTCCATGGTGAAATCTCCCCCCCGTTCGGTTATCACCCGCTGGAAGGCTTTCACCAGTTCGAACACACCCACTTCACGAATCGGGCTGTCCCCGTCATCGTCACGATCGTCAACCGGCTCCTTCCTGACGAACAGGTCCCGGTCGAGGAGCTTGCGATTGTTCAAGTCGAGGGCCGCCTCTTTGAAAGCCTGGTATTCCAGGAGCTGGCGCACCAGTTCGGCACGGGGATCTTCTTCTTCCGCTCCTTCTTCCTCGTGAACCGGCAGAAGCATACGGGACTTGATGTGCAGAAGGGTCGCCGCCAGGACGAGGTATTCCCCCGCCAGGTCCAGATTAAGCGACTTCATCGCGTCGAGGTAGGCAATATACTGCTCGGTTATCATGGAGATGGGAATGTCGTAGATATCGATTTCGTTTTTTCTGATGAGATAGAGCAGAAGATCGAGCGGACCTTCAAATATATCGAGTTTTATCCTGTAGTCCATAACACCGGATATCCCCCCAATCGGCGCCCCGTTCATTTACGCCTTGTTGATCCGGTAAATCTTCAGAGCGTCCCTGACCTCGTCCATGGTGAGGCGGGCGATATCGCGCGCCCTGACGGTGCCCGCGGCCAGAATGTCCCTCACTTCATCGAGGTTGCCGAGGTAATGATCCTGACGTTCGTGGAAGGGCGCCATGCCCTCGGCAACGGCCGCTGCGAGGCGGCGCTTGCACTCAACGCATCCGATTGCCGCTTTTCTGCAGTCTTCCTCTATCTGCTCGACCTCCGGGGCGGGACTGTATAACCGGTGAAAAGCAAACACGTTGCACAGCTCCGGCCGCCCGGGATCTTTTTTTCTTTTGCGTTCGGGATCGGTGAACATGGCCAGGATCTTGTCGGAAAGCATATCACCCCGGTCACGCAGGTATATCGAGTTGTCGTAGGACTTGCTCATCTTGCGCCCGTCGATGCCCAGAAGCTTCGGCACGTTCGCCAGAAGCGGCTCGGGCACGGGAAAAACTTCACGAAAAATAAAATTGAAGCGCCGCGCTATTTCCCGCGTCAGTTCGATGTGCGGAAGCTGGTCGACGCCCACGGGAACACCGTAAGCTTTGTACATGATGATGTCCGCCGCCTGAAGAACGGGGTATCCCAGAAAACCGGCCGTCGACAGGTCACGGTCGGCAAGTTCTTCTCTCATTTCCTTGTAAGTCGGATTTCGCTCAAGCCACGCCAGGGGCGTTATCATGGAAAGAACAAGAAAAAGCTCCGCGTGCTCCATAACTTCCGACTGCAGGAACAGGACGCTCCGGGAAGGATCAAGGCCGGCGCTCAGCCAGTCCACGAGCATATCGATGGTGTTTTCGCCGATTTCCGACGTGTCTTTATAATCACTGGTCAGGGCGTGCCAGTCGGCGACGAAATAGAAACATTCGTATCCACCGTCATTCTGAAGGTTCACCCAGTTTGTCAAAGCTCCGTGGAGATTCCCCAGGTGGAGCTTGCCGGTGGGCCGCATGCCGCTTAAAATTCGTTTTTTCTGCAAGAATAATGACTCCCCGAGTATGTATTAGCGCCCCCCTGCGGGGGCGCTGGTAATAACAGAAAGACCACGTAATGTCAACGGCATGCCTTCATACCCGCATTCGGTTGGAGGTCGTCTGACGCCGTGAAATACAATCTCACGACACCATCTCTTCAATTACCTCGCGGACCGACTTGACGTCCCGGATAAGGGCGCTTACCTGTCCCGCGCCGGGCATTGCATTTTCCAGGTCCCCGTCGTCCCAGGCCTTGAGTCGGTCGATTTTCTGCAGTTCCTCTTCCAGGTCAACCGAGGGATCTTCAATGAGTTTCCGAATGCCCGGCGTTATGACGGCCCGCGTCATCATGTTTCCCACCGGCAACAGGTCGGTCCCCCCGTCGCCGCAATCGATCACCACCTGTTTCCAGGCTTCGTGGGCGATGCTTTCCTCTGAAACGAGGAAGCGTGTTCCTATCTGGACGCCCTGAGCGCCCAATGCGAGGGCCGCCCGGTAGCCGCGAGAATCGGCGATTCCGCCCGCGGCCACCACGGGAATGGAGACGTGATCACATACGAGAGGAACAAGAACCATAGTGGACGACTCGGGCCGTCTGCTTCGAAGCCCCCCCGCTTCGCAGCCCACCACCACCAGTCCGTCGGCTCCCGCCTGTTCGGCCTTGACGGCATGGGTCAGCGATAGAACCACATGCAGCCCCTTCATACCCAACTCATGAATGAGAGGATAGATCGCATCGGGCCTTCCCACGGAGGTGGTAACTGTTTGAATGCCCTCTTCGGCAAGCATTTCAATGATTTCCCGATGAAGGGGATTCATGATAACCACGTTCGCCCCGAAAGGCTTACCGGTTCGATCCTTCACTTCTTCGACCAGCCTTTTCGCGTCTTCGAGCCGATTGACGAAACCGAGGGCCAACATGCCGAAGCCGCCCGCTTCCGATACGGCGGCCACCATATCGGGACTGTTCATGGAACCGATGGGGCCCTGAATAACGGGCCAGGTGGACCCGAGAATATCAGACAATTCGGACATCCTTTTTCCTCCAGGGATGAGAATTTGCGGCTGCCGGCCGCCGCTCGGCTCGCCGGCGGCCATGGATCTCACGACTGCGTCGCCATGACCCGGCGGTATTTCTTTCCATCGCAATGAATCGCCTGGAAACCAGCCATGGAAACAGAGTTGTTTTTGAAAATACCTCTTTCCCCGGTCCTGTCTTATGCCACAAAACAGAATCCAGTACAAACGGGGAATCTATCGATATCAATTGCCACGGAAAAACGCCAGCCGCATCTGTGTCATGTTTTATCTGTTAATGCAGCACTATCCCAGGGGAAGCACGTTTTTTCCATAATATTCATTCAAGACCTGGGCCATTGCCGCATAAATCGCAGAAAAACCGCAGACGATTCCCTCGTACCCCGCAATACGAGTAACGACGGTGCTTCCCGACGCGTCCCCCCAGGCCAGAAGCCAGAACAAAATGGTCAGTGTGGCAAAAACGACCTGGAGTGCCCTGTTTAATTTCAATGTGGCTATGAACATAAGAAATGTGAAGAGCCCCCACATGAACAGGTATATCGCCATGGCGCCACTGGTCGCTCCCTGCCACCATCCCCACTCACTCATGAGCAACAGGAAAACCAGAGAAAGCCAGAAAAGACCGTATGAGGTAAACGCGGTTGTCCCGAAGGTATTATTCTTTTTCCATTCAAATATACCGGCTATCACCTGCGCCAGGCCGCCATAGAAAATGCCCATCGCGAGAATCATGGTGTCAAGCGACGTGAACCCCGCGTTATGAATGTTCAAAAGCACCGTCGTCATGCCGAACCCCATGAGTCCGAGAGGGGCCGGGTTTGCAGTATTATCGGTAATCTTCATTGTTCCGTCTTCCATCAACCCTCTACCTCCTTAATTAATATTTTTCAGACACGCTCATACAGAAAAAATGCTTCTGACGCAACTGCGGGCGGAATCCGGAACATGAAATTCACAAAAAAAAACAGGGGCACCGAAGGGCACCCCTGTTTTACGCGTACGCATTATTTCTTCGGCGGCGTCATCATAAAAAAGGCGATTATGATACCCAGCACCGCCAGGATCGCCGTGGGAACAAAGGCGAACATATAGGAGCCGAACACGTCTCGGGCCTGCCCTGAGATAATACTGCCCAGGATAGCACCTAAACCGTAAGCCAGGAAAACAACGCCGTAGTTCTTGGCATAATTGGTCACACCGAAATAGGCGTTCGTCGCCGTGGGGCCGATGGCCAGCCAGCCGCCCAGGCAGAGCCAGAATCCGACGAAGCAGGTGACGTACAGCGCTACGCTCCCTTCCTTCGCTACCAGCATTCCCAGCGAGCAGACCAGAATAATGACAAAAGACAGAATCGCCGTCTTTTGAGGATTCAGCTTATCCGTGAGGCTGCCGAAAAGAGGTCGTCCAAGGCCGTTGAATATGGCAAAAATCCCCACCAGCGTGGCGGCCGTGGCGGCCGGGATCACGATGATTTCCTGTCCCACCGGACTGGATATGCCGATGGCCATGAGACCGGCCAGGCAACCGATGGTATAGGAAAGGAACAAACCGTAGAAGGCTTTTGTTTTGACCATTTCACCGGTGGTGAAATCAACGGAACCGGCGCCTGTCGTAGCCGCCGTAAAGCCGGCCGGTGTCCAGCCGTCCGCAGGATAACGGAAGGGAATGAAGCAAGCACAGATGACGATGAGAAAGGCAAGTCCCATTGTGAAGAAGGCCTGCATGGGACCGGCACTGTTGATAAGCGACGCAGCCACGTAGGCGGAAACGAAGGGTGAACCGCCGAATCCGGCAATGGTGAGACCGAGTGCTAAACCTCGCTTGTCCGGGAACCACCGGCCGACCACGGCAAGGGGAACACCGTAAGCAAGACCGACGCCGGCGCCGCCGATCAATCCGTAGGTAATGGTCAGCACACCGATATTCGGGGACTGGCTCGCCAGCATCCAACCGAGACCGACAACCACACCGCCCAGAATACCCAGGTTACGCGGACCGAGCTTGCCGATGAGCTGACCGCCCACGAAAACCATGATGGCGAAGATCGCCAGAAACACCATGAAGGGCATCCCCGCCCAGGTGGCGCTCGCACCGAGCAGTTCCTGTACAGGCCTGTTAAACACGCTGTAGGCATAGACGCTTCCCAGGCAGATATTGATTATGAACCCCAGAATAATAAACATCCATCGCCCGGATTCCGGCGCTACACCGAAAAGTCTGTTTTCGCTCACACCCCGTTTCCTCCTTTTTTATTAAAATTTAAAAAATAAAAATCAGTGTACCATAAACCAGCGTATTTCACTTTGTCAACGTACTTTCCCGTACGGGGGCACAAATTTTTTAATTTATTCAACGCTTTTTTATTGCCCCGGAAGACCACCCTGTTCAAAGCTTACGAAAAAACCAAGAATACCGTCGGTGCCGGCGTCCACGAGATGCAGCATGAATTCCGACTCTTCTCCCACGGCTCGCGCGAGAAGAGCGTCGCCCTTACACCCCGGTGCCATATGCGTGCCGACGTTCCCGGCAACGTGCGCGATCGAACCGGCGATGAGCCGGGGATCCGCTTTTTCAAGTTTAACCAGATTTACCGGAATCGACCCTGGATAGAGAACACGGTCTCCCGCGTCGCCCGGATCACCTCCCAGGAGCACCTTGTGAACCGTGAGAAATCCTCCTTCCGGGAACTCTAATTCCCGTTCCCGTGTCATATCAGCGTCCCTCCTGTTGAGGTCATACACCATCATACGGTCGAAAACTGCCCCCGGCGGAAGGTATAGTCCCTCGGCACTCTCCCGCAGTCCCCGCAACGGGTCATCGCCCAGCCCGGGATCGGACATTTCGGCAAGATAGCGGCGCACACAATAAAACCCCCAGCCGACGCCGACATTCTCCGGGCCTCCTTCCACCCACGCTTCGCCCGTACCGCCCCCTCTACCATCCAGGGAAACGCCGAGACACATGTCATAATAGCTGATGCGCGGGTGATCGTGGAACCACCGCATGACCGCCGCCGTAAAGATCCAGCCGGCATCGAGGGTTGCTACCCGTTCCTGCGTTTTTCCCCCACGGTCATCCATGTGAATCGTCGAGCCCGCCGCCGGCCTAAACATGATTTTTACGCCGTGCCTGAGCCGCTTCCAGATGAAGGCATTAAAATCGGTCTTTGTTTGCAGGACTGCCAACATTTCGCCGACGCATGGATAGACATCGTCGACCATCGACCGCGCCACGTTCCAATCGGAATCACTGCCGGGGCGGAGCGGGAATCGGGCCGGACAAGATCTGACCGAAACGGCGGTCACGGACGCCGTGAATAACCACGCGTCGAGATGATCCTGGACGGCCCGCCTCAGTACCTCGCTCATGATTTCCCCCTTAAACGGCGGCGCCGGTGTCCGGCTTCGCCTTACTCCTGCTGCGATCGTTCGAAAAGCGGAACAGGTTCAACGCGTTTTCCGCGCTTACGCGCGCCAGTTCCTCGAAACCGATGCCCCGTATCTCGGCAACTTTCCAGGCGGTGTACACGACGAAGGAAGGCTCGTTCCGCCGCCCCCGTTTCGGTTCGGGCGCGAGAAACGGCGCATCCGTCTCCACCAGGAGCCGGTCCAGAGGAATTTTCCGCGCCACGTTCCGGATCTTGTCGGCGCCTTTGAAGGTAACCGTGCCGGGAATAGAAATATAATATCCCATGTCCATGCACCGGCGGGCCATGGCGTAATCCCCCGAAAAACAGTGGATCACGCCGGAAAGGCTGCCGCGGTGTTGCTCGAGCATTTGCATGGTTTCCTCGTGCGCGTCCCTGTCATGAATAATGACTGGTAATCCCAGATCCCGGCACAGTTCGAGCTGTTCACCGAATCGCTTGACCTGGGTTTTTCGGGGCGAATAATTCTTGAAAAAGTCCAGGCCTATCTCCCCGTAGGCAACAACCTTGGGATCCGTCGCGAGGCGGCGGATCCCGTCGTAGGTATCCGCGGTTATTGTTTTCGTCTCGTGGGGGTGTATTCCCACCGACGCCCAGACCATGTCGTAGCGGCTGGCCGTTTCAACGGCTTTCCTGCTGTCTTCGAGATCGATGCCGACGGTGATCACCCCGTCCAGCCCGGCTTCGCGGGCTCGTTCGACGACGGCGTCGCGGTCTTCATCAAAATCGTCCAGTTCAAGATGGGCGTGTGAGTCGATGAGCATGAATCACTGGTCTCCTTGTGCTGCAAAAATAATTATGTTCTTCCCGCGTCGTTCCTTCGCGTTATTGTACCGGTTTACTCCCGAAGCCGGGGATCGAGGGAATCCCTGATTCCTTCGCCCAGCAGGTTGTATCCCAGCACGGTTATGAGAATGGCCAGCCCCGGGTAGAGGGATAACCACCAGGCGATGTCGATGTTGTCCTTGCCCGCCGTGAGAATGTTGCCCCAGCTCGGTGTGGGAGGCTGCACCCCGATGCCGAGGAATGACAGGGCCGACTCGGTCAGAATCGCGCCCGCAACGCCCAGGGTGGCCGCCACCAGCACCGAGGCCATGGCGTTGGGCAGAATATGCCTGAAAATAATTCTTGCGTCGCCGGCGCCGATGACGCGCGCCGCCTGGACAAAGTCCCGTTCTCTCAGAGAGATGAAATCGGCCCGGACCAGCCGCGTTATTCCCATCCACCCCGTGAGCCCGATGACGATCATGATGTTCCAGATCGAAGGTTCCAGAAGCGCGATGACCGCGAGGATCAGGAAGAAAGAAGGGAAACAGAGCATCACGTCCACAAAGCGCATGATGACGGAATCGACCCAGCGACCGTAATATCCCGCCACCGCGCCGAGCACGGCGCCGACCAGGATGGCGATTCCCGTCGCCACGAATCCCACTTTCAGTGAAATTCTCGATCCCCAGATCATGCGGCTCAAAACGTCGCGACCGAGCTGGTCGGTCCCGAGAAGATGCTCCGACGACGGTGATTCAAGTACGCGGTCGATATTAATTTCATTCGGGTCATAGGGCGCGATCCAGGACGCGAGCAGCGAAACGGCGAAAAGCGAGACAACAACGATTCCACCGATCACGGCCAGCCTGTTCCGGAAAAATCGATACCAGAAGTCCGTTTTCATGATGACACCCTGATCCGCGGATCAGCCGCGGCGTAGGATACGTCGGCGAGCAGGTTTCCCATGAGAGTCAGCACGGCGCCGATAAACAGAATACCCATGACCACCGGATAATCCCTCGACATGACGGACAAATAAAAAAGCTGTCCCATACCGGGGATGGCGAAAATTGTCTCGAAAATAACGCTTCCCCCGATAAGTCCCGGCACGGACAGACCGAGGATGGTGATGACCGGAAGAAGGGCGTTTCGAAGGGCGTGCTTGTAAATGACCACGCGCTCGCTCAGTCCTTTGGCCCTGGCCGTCGTGATGTAATCCTGGCGGATCACTTCCAGCATGTTGGCCCGCATGTAGCGTGAGAATCCCGCGAGACCTCCGAAGGCCGAAAGCAGAACGGGCAGCACGAGATGCTTGACGAGGTCTACATACTGGTGCCACACGGGGAAATACTCGTAATTCAACGACCGGATGCCCGATATGGGAAGCCAGCCCAGGTTGACACCGAAGAGAATCATCAGCAAAAGCGCCAGCCAGAAGGTCGGGATGGCGAATCCTACGAAAACAAAGATCGTCGTCGCTTTGTCGAAGAGAGAATCGCGCCGGACGGCCGAAATCACGCCCAGCGGCACGGCAACTGCTATAATGAGAATCATGGAAAGAACATTGATTAGTATGGTGATGGGAAGCCGCTCGGCGATCTTGTCCACCACAAGACGCCCGTCGGATGAGAAGGAATGACCGAGATCAAGGGTTGCCAGCTTCTTGATCCAGAGCAGGTACTGCACGTGAACAGGTTTATCCAGATCGTAAAGAGCCATAAGGCGTTCTTTCGCCTCCACCGACGCGTGCGGACTGAGCTCGGTCTGGAGATCGGTGGGAGACCCCGGCGCCAGGTGAATTACGACGAAGCAGATGATCGTGATGCCGATCAGCAGTGGAATCATCGTAAGGAGTCTTTTTACAAGATAGAAAACCATGAATACGCGCTTCTCAGATTGTCATCCCCGGCGGCAACGTGTCCATACCGGCGATATATTCCAGGGTCTTCCACAAGTCTTCCGGCTTGTGGGGTTCGACGGTGACGATGGGGTTTCGACCACAATCGGCGAGCATCGTAAAAAAATCGCGGAAGGGAAACGTTCCCGCGCCCGCGGGCAGATGTTCGTCACGGGAACCGTGGTTGTCATGAAGATGAAGCTCACCGATACGATCCGCCAGGCTGTCCATCCATTCGCGAAGCGGTGCGGCGGAAAAGGCGTTCCAGTGACCCGTGTCGAAACAGATTCCCACGTGGGGATCGTCGCCAAGCCCTTCCAGGAGACGCTCCAGTTCCCGCGGGCCGTCTTCATACACGTTCTCCAGCATGAGGACCGTTCCCAGTTCCGCGGCGGCCCGAACGAAGGGCGCCCAGGTGGTAATGCTGTTCTCGATCCAGTTCTCTTCATGAGAAACGTAGTAACGGCGGTCGAAAGCCGCGTGACACACCACGGACAGCGGGTGAAAAATCTCCACCAGATCGAAAACCTGTTGAATGCGTTCGACAGTGGCGTTTCTCACGGTGTAATCAAGCGCGCCGGGCCGCAGGTCGTAAAAAGGTGCGTGAAAGGTGACTCTGACGCCCGCTCCGGACAATATGCGGGCGGCCTCCCGATAATCCTCCATTCCGTACGTGTCGAGGGCAAAACAGTCGAAACCGATTTCAAGGTTCAGTCGTTTTTCAAGCACCAGGGGAAAGTACTGTTTCAGGAGCAAGTGAACCGGCATGTTCACGTGGACGTGCTGCACAATCGACGTTATATTCATGGTGATTTCAACGCCCCTTTCGCGTGTCATTCCTTTACCACAGGGTGATACCTATCACAACCGGGACAACCCTGATTGCAACGGAACGGGGACCGGGCCTGCATCGCCGAAGACGCCCGTATTGGCGGCGGAATTGACCGCATTTCCGGGTTTTCTTCTTGACAATGAAAAAGGCTTCCTGCTATGAAGGTTCACTTTCCCAAGCCGCACGAAGGGCCGTTAGCTCAGTCCGGTAGAGCAGCGGACTTTTAATCCGTTGGCCGCGGGTTCGAATCCCGCACGGCCCACCAGTCGGCGGTTGGTGGAGGAACTGAACCGGCGGACGGGGCGGGATTCAAGGAAGAAAGGATCGGGCACCATGACATCCAAGAGCGAAGAAACGCGGGCGAACCAGAAGGAATACTGGGAAAAGAAACTGGCAGAGCGTATCGCCCTGTTAACAGAGGAAGGCGCGGAGACACCAGCCGTCAATAAAGACACGATCGTAAAAATGCTGAAGGCAAAAATCAGGAGAAGCAGGGCCCGGTTGCGTTCAATCGCCGAAATGGCGAAAAAAGTAGACGAAAAAGCGGCACGGAAAGCGGAAAAGCTTGCCGCGCCGAAACCGGAAAAGCCAAAGAAGAAAGCGGCAGCCGATGAGGTGTCGCCCGAGGAGAGCAAGCGCCAGCAGAAGAAAAAACAGAAAAAGGAAAAGAAAGAAGGCGACGAGTCATAACAGGCACGGTGAAGCTCTTTTCGTTGTTCATGTTTCAAAAAAAGGCCCGAAACGAGAAAATTCTCGTCGGGCCTTTCGTCATTCTGCCCTGAAGACGAGAAAGGACCCGCTTCTTTACGGAAGCCCTTTCTTTACGACGGCATCTCACTGTGATAGCGTTACCCGGCACGTGGAAGGATGAAAAAAGGACACCATGACAGGTACTGCAAAACAGTTCACATACAGAAGGCAGCCCGGAAACAGGAGGCCCGGCGGGAAGAGGCGCCCCGTTTCGACGGATCAAAAACCGTCACGGAAACGGATGAAGCCTCAGATAGACGGTGAACTGCGAAACCTGCTCACCCTTATCGGGAAGCCGGAGGAAACGACGTTTCGACCGGATCCTTTCCAGGTGGCGGCAATCGAGGCCATCGGCCGGACGGACTGCCTGGTGACCGCTCCCACGGGCGCCGGAAAAACCTGGATAGCGGAAAAGGCCATTGCCGAAACGCTTCAAAAAGGCGGCCGCTGCTGGTACGCGTCGCCGCTGAAGGCCTTGTCGAATTCGAAATGGGTCGAGTTCTCCGGTATCTTCGGCCATGACCAGGTGGGAATTTTAACAGGCGATACCCACGAGAACGCCGACGCTCCCCTGGTAGTGGGCACCACGGAAATCCTGAGGAATCAGCTCTACGATTCGATGCACCGGGGAGAAATGCTCGACTGCGATCTGGTCGTCCTCGATGAAGCTCATTTCATGGGAGATCCGGATCGAGGCGTCGTATGGGAAGAAATAATGATCTACCTTCCGGCGAGGATCAACCTTCTGCTGCTCTCGGCGACCGTCGGCAACGCCGATGAAATAGCCGGGTGGCTTCAGTCGATACGGGACAAGAAATGCATCGTCATAGCAGAAACCAGACGCCCCGTTGATCTTCACCCTCTTTTCCTGCAGCCGTCGGGAACGGTCACTCCACTTTTGAAGGAACGGTCTCTCCACGACAAGGTTACGGCATGGATGGAACGGGGATCTCAGCCGAAACGTTTTCCCCGCTTTCCACCATTCGACGACATTACCTGCACGCTCCGGCGCTTGAACCTCCTGCCGGCGATCTTCTTTCTCAAGTCCCGCGATGAATGCGACGCCGCACTCGCACTCTGCCACAGCCGTCCGCATCTGCATGACACGGCGGAATTCGAAGAAACCCTCGAGGCATACCTGGAAAACAACCCCTTCCTCCGGAACCACAAGCACCTGGAAGCTCTCAGATATCTGCGCCTGGCGTCTCATCACGGCGGTCAGCTTCCGGCGTGGAAATTTCTGGTGGAACATCTCATGAAGAAGGGATTCCTGGAAGCTGTTTTCGCCACGTCAACCATAGCGGCAGGCGTCAATTTTCCGGCCCGCACCGTGGTGCTGTTCAACTCCGACCGGTTCAACGGCCATGAATTCGTACCGCTGACCGCCACGGAATTTCACCAGATGACGGGTCGGGCGGGAAGGAGAGGACTCGACAACGTCGGTTTCATGATCGTGTTCCCCGGCAGATTCATGGACCTGCATCACATCCGGAAAATGCTGGCGAAAAAATCCGAACGGATCGAGAGCCGGATAAAAAATGATTTTTCCATGGCCCTCAACCTTCTTCTGTCGCACGGCCCCGACGAAATCAGGATTATTTTTGAATCCTCCTTCGCCGACTTCCGGCCGACGAAAAAGAAACGACCCCAGAGCGGCGGGCTCTGGAAGGATTTCCTCCGTCACCTGGCTTTTCTCCAACAGGAAGGCTACGTTGATGACCGCGGAAGACTGACCGAGTCGGGAATGTGGGCGTCACGGCTCCGCCTTGACCAGCCCCTGCTGATCGCCCAGTGCGTGAAGGATGAAGTTTTCCCCGGAGACGACCCGGCGCTGCTGGCGGCAGTGGTGGCCGCCTTTGTTTCCGACCGCGGACAGGATATCACGCTCAGAAAGAGAGACGTGCCGCGCAGGCTTCGGACGGCCTACGACGCCGTCGCGGCGGCTGTCAAACCCCTGGCGGATCGGATGGCGGCGGATGGATTTGAAACCGCCGCGCTTCCCCTCTGGGCTTCGCTCGCCATCTATCACTGGGCCCGCGGTCTGGATTGGAATCTCGTAACCGGCAGCCTGAAAATCGCCGACGGCGATCTGGTCATGCTGATATCGAGAACGGCGGACAACCTCCGCCAGATCGGGTCCCTCCGGGAAACACACCCGGCCATAGCCGCCCTGGCGATGGAAGCGCGGGATGTCATCATGCGTGAACCGGTGGTATTCGAATAGCACCACGTGCAAAGCACCCGTAAATAGTGCGCAAGAGGCTGACAACCGTGGTCGTTTCTTCTTGACAGGTCGCACCGAACGATATATAGAGCGCACTTTAATTCCGGCTTGAATCACGTCTTTTCGTCCCCATCGTCTAGTGGCCTAGGACACCGGCCTTTCACGCCGGTAACCGGGGTTCGACTCCCCGTGGGGACGCCAGTTTTTCTCTCAGGAACCTGGATTATTACACGCCAGGTTCTTTTTTTTTGAAGGAGAAAAAGCCGGTATCGACCGTTTCCGTGGCCCCGGATCAAACGCCCGATGATCAACTCCCGCCTGTTGACCCCGCCACGAAAATAATTGAAAAACACAGAACACCCTGACGGCGATTAATAATTTTCTCCGTTACCGACTGCCGGAAACCGGTCCGGCGACACGGTTATTCCCTGCGAAGCTGACGCTGTCCTCGCCCCCGATGAGAATTTCTTTTCTCCCTCAATGCGACAATCACGATAGTCAAAAATATTACTATTATGAAGGCGCAGTACATCCGGGGCGATAACAGTTCCAGGACGATCGCTTCCCCGAAAAACGAGTAAACCGCGATGGGGAGAATAACACCCAGGAGATTGGCTTTCATAAAATCCCTCCACCCTATTCCGGCGGCAGCGGCCGCCGAATTGATGGCGACGAAGGGAAAAATCGAGATGATCTGCAGCAGCAGTACAATGGGATATCCGTTGCGTTGAATGTTCCTTTTGATCCGGGCCTGACGATGGCTGTTCCCCCATTTGTCCTCGACGCCGAGCGCCTTGACGAGAATAAAGGTGATGTTGGCGTTGATCAGGGCCCCCAGGTAGGACAGGATCATACCGACTACCGGTCCGAAACTTGCCGAGCCGGTCACTACCAGTATGTTCAAAGGTGAAAAAAGCGGCAGGACGCCGGCCAGCAAGATAAAGATGATCGGTCCCGCCGCCCCGAGGTCGTGAAGACTGAGCCGGAGATAGATCCAGTCTCTCAGCGGGTATGGATCAATAACATGCAGCAGGCCCAGGACGGCCAGGAAAAGCACACCTGAAAATACGGCGAAACTGACGCCACGCCTGAGTACGGAGGGAGAATTCATGTATCCCGTGTACCGGCGCACAAAGGCTTGAATGTGCCGTCTTGCCCACGTGAAACATCTTATTAAGTATACCCTGGACATGTTCTGTATAATAAATAAAGTTGGAAACTATGGCAAATGAGACGGCCGGGGCGGGCGATATTCCGACAGGACGTTTCCGTTTCTTCGAATCATATAACCGGCGCGCCCCTGCCGCAACAATGTTTGAGCTTTTTACCGCTCCCGCAGGGACAGGGCTGGTTCCTGCCGATCAGATCAAACCGACCGCTCAGAATCGATTCTCTCAACCGGACGGCGCGATCCCGCATCTCGTCTTTCACCGGGTCGATGTGCCGGAAAAGCATCAACCAGGTTTCACAGTACCGGCTGACGTCCCTATATCCACCTGTTCCGTCCCACCTGAATCTCGTGCAGTCTCCGTGGCAGAAGTCGAACAAGGGGCAATGACGGCAAGCCGCCGGAATATCAGTCTTCATGGCGCTGAATTCCTCTCTCGCTTTACCGTCCAGGATGGATGCAAGGCTGTCTTCCATTATATTGCCGAGGCGCCATTCGGGATACACGAAAAAATCACAGGGATAGCAATCCCCGTTATGCTCGACCACGATATAAGATTTACATTCTTCAAGCCAGGAACAGGACGTCAGAGCACCGTCAACCAGGTAGATCAGGATATCAGCGAAAAGCCGTATCGACACGTAGGGAAACCCGTCCTCGTACCATCGATCAAAGAGCCGGCAATAAAACTCGCCGAGTTCCCTGCCGTCAACCGAATAAGGCAGTGCCTTCCCCGATTTCTCATCGACTTCAAAACAGGGTATAAACTGGAGATAATTGAAATTGTTTCGGCGCATGAAGTCATACAGCCGATCAGGCTGCCGAACGTTTTTATCATGCACCAGGGTGAGAATATTGAAATCAACCCCGCCCGTCCTCATGCCGTCAACCACATCCATTACCCGCTGAAACGTGCCTTCGCCGTTTCGGTCGACGCGGTACGCGTCATGGATATTCTCCGGTCCGTCGAGGCTTATTCCCACCAGGAAACGGTTGTCGCGAAGAAAGCGAAACCAGTCGTCGTCAAGCAGCACGCCGTTCGTCTGGAGCAGGTTCTCGACCTGCTGACCCGGCCGGGCGTATTTTCTCTGCAATTCAACGGCATTCCTGAAAAAATTGACACCCATCAGCGTTGGTTCGCCGCCCTGCCAGCAGAAAGAAACCCGCCGGGCGCCGGACGTCATGGCGGTTTTGACGAGCATGTCCAGGACGTCGTATTTCATGAACGTCGACGGTTGTTCGTAAACACCGGCGACCCGCCTGTAAAAACAGTAAGAGCACTCGAGGTTACAGCGGTACGACGCCGGTTTCAAGAGCAGTGACAGGCTGTCCATAATCAATCATTTCTCACAAACAGGTGGAAACTCGCGGCATTCGGGAACCGTCACATTGCGGACGAAGAGCGGTTTTTAAATCCCCGGGGATTTTCCGCCATGAGATTTCTGAACGTATCCATCTTCTTTTTCAGTTGTTCGGCCACGTCGGGATAGGTGTTGATGACGTTGTACGATTCTCCCGGATCACGCTTGATGTCGTACAACAGGGGCCACCTGTCGCCCAGCTGATCGGCTCCCAGCTTATTCGGAACCACCGCGGCGTCGAGGGCTATAGGCCATGTGTAGCGATGCAGTTTATCAAAATATTTCCACCTGCCTGCCCTGATCCCCTCCAGTTGATCGTAATGAAAAAAGTAAAGCGCATCGTGGGGAGATTGCGTACGTGTCCCGGTGAGCAGTGGCATAATATCTTTCCCGTCCACAATCCTGTCCCGGGGCAGACCGACGCCCGCCAGCGACAGCAGTGTGGGATAGAGATCGATGTTCATCACCGGGGCGGCATTCTCACTTCCCCGCGGAATGTTCCCCGGCCACCGGGCGATAAAGGGGACCCGGAAACCGCCTTCATAACTCTGTCCCTTCCGCCCGCGAAGACTGCCGGTACTGCCTTCGTACCAGGGACCGTTGTCACTGGTGAATATCAACAGGGTATTACGATCGAGGCCGTTTCTCTCAAGGCATTTCAGTATCTCCCCGACGCTCCAGTCGATTTCCTCGACCACGTCGCCGAATTTTCCCGCGCGCGACTGTTTTTCGAACCGCTCGGAAGGAAAGAGCGGCTGGTGTGGAAAGGTGTGCGCCAGGTACAGGAAAAAGGGGCCGCCTGAAGAATTTTCTATGAATCTAACCGCTTCCTCCGTATACCGGCCGGTGAGTTTCGCCTGTTTTTCTCCCGAATCAAGGTCGGCATCGAGTTCGGTCTCGTTACGGTACAGAGGAAGCGGCCTCATGTCGTTGCTGTAGGGAACGCCGAAATAGTAGTCAAACCCGTGGCGCAGAGGGTTGAAATCCTGATTGGTGCTGTAATCACCGAGATGCCACTTACCCATCATGCCGGTGCGGTATCCGGCGACTTTCAACGCTTCCGCCAGGGTTATTTCGGCGGCGTCGATACCTCGCGCCACATATTCTTCACGGATATCCAGCACCCCGAGGTGTTTCAGCATTACACCGAAATTCCTGGCCATCCTTCTGCCCACCGGTTCGTTTTCGGGATAGGTGTTGCCGATGATGCCGGTCCGCAGTGGGTATCTGCCGGTAAGCAGACCAGCCCTCGATGGCGCGCACACGGCATTACAGGCATAGTATTCGGTAAAACGCGTACCCTCAGCCGCCAGGCTGTCGACATGGGGCGTCCGGATAACCGAGTTGCCGAAGCAACCCACATCCCCGTAACCCAGATCGTCGCAATAAATAAGCACAATGTTCGGCCGCGGCGCCGAGCCGTTCACTATTTCGAGGGCGTGATGTTCCGCTCCTCCGGGATAAGCACCGACAAGTTTCTCGATGTCCCTGACCCGCAGGAGTTTATAAACCCCTCCTCCCGCCAGCGCCACACCGCCGATGCCGGCGCCTGTCCAGAGTGATCGTTTCAGAAACCCGCGCCTGGAAATAGGTTCTTTCGCCATGGCAACCTCCCGATGGTGGGAAAACTCTTCGTGGAAACGCTGAAACAATTTAATTATTTTGTATTCCGGGGCGTTCAGCCTTTCTTTTTCGCTTCTTCCGCCTCGTATTCCCGCAGGCCACGTGCCATCTCGAGAACGTCGTCCGGCAGCTCGACAACGGGGACTCCGGTTGAAAGCGCAATACAGTAAGTTTTTGCGGCCTTTTCAAGGAGCTCGGCGGCCAGCAGCGCCTTGTCCATATTTTTTCCGAGGGCGATAATCCCGTGATTTCTGATTATATAGGCGTTTGCATTGTTCCTGACCGCGTGCCCCACGTTGGCCGCCAGTTCCGGACTTCCCGACAGGGCGTAGGGAATCATGTCTATTTTTTCCCCCAGGGCGAAGGCAACCTCGTCGAACAGGGCGGGGACGGAACGATTGATCAGAGCAAAAACACTTCCGTACGTCTGGTGTGTGTGAACGACGGCCTTCACATCCGGCCTTTCGCGGTAAACGGCGGCGTGCATTCCCGCCTCGATTGAAGGGGCGCGTTCCCCCTCCACCAGGGTACTCGAAAGGTCGACGATACAAATATCCTCCGGCGTAATCTCGTGATATTTCACCGACGAAGGGGTAACGGCCATCAGGTCTTCCCCCGCTATTCTGACTGATACGTTTCCGCCGGTACCCCGCAGAGAACCGAAAAAACCGTGTTCCGAGAGCCAGAGACCCGCCTGGAGTACTTCTTTCTGATAGGTTTCGTATACGCTCATAGTCCGCGCTTCCTTTCCTGATCTGTTATCATTGCAAACAGCCGTGCCCGGATCTTTCCACCCGCATCATCATGACGTCACCGAGGGTCTCGGGTTCGCGGCAAGCTCCTTTTGTTTTTTTTCGTCCGGCTGCGGACGGGGCGACGTCCAGCTGAGCCCGTCGAGAACGTCGGGATTGAGAATATAATCGGGCCTGTCGCCGGCCAGGAGTTTTCTGATCTCGCTGACGGCTGTCGCTCCCTGGTGTGCGGCGATCTCCTTCGTATTCCCCCCGAGGTGAGGCGTGGCGATAACGTTGGGATGTGAAACAACGGGATCGTCAGACCCCGGGGGTTCGACGGGAAACACGTCCAGTGCGGCGCCGGCGACCTTTCCCGCGTTCAGTGCTTCCAGCAGGGCCGCTTCGTCCACCAGGGATGCCCTCGCAGTGTTGATGAAAAAAACGCCTTTTTTCATTTTTTCGAAAGCGGCACGGTTTATCATCCCCTTTGTAGTATCCATTACGGGGGCGTGAAGACTCACGAAATCGCTTTCGGCCAGCAAGGTTTCGAAAGATACTTTCCGTCCCCCGGCAAGCGCCCCCGCTTCGGCCGTAACCCCCGGATCAAAGAAAATCACCTCGGCTCCGAATCCGGCTAATCGTTCGGCTACGCGGGCACCGACGCTTCCCATGCCTACCAGTCCGATAGTTTTCCTCCAGAGCTCCTCTCCCTGAAAGCCCAGGTACGCGTCGCCCATCTTCACCATATCGCCTTCACGAACCTCTCCGTGTTTGAGAAAATCAAGTGAACCCGGCATGTTACGGGCAAGCATCACCATAAAGGCAACCGCCAGGTCCGCAACGGCGTCGGCGTTTCTTCCGGGCGTGTTGATGACCGGAATACCGTAGGCTGTTGCCGCCGCCAGGTCGACGTTGACCGCGTTTCCCCGGCAGGTGACGATAGCCCGAAGATCGCGGGCATCCCGAATGGTCTCAAAATCCACGACGTCCATCTCGGTTACGAATATATGTTTCCCGGCGAGAATCCGCGCCAGATCAGCGCCTCCATCGTACAATTTCTGCGTTTCTCTCCAATCGGCGTACGTAACGGAACCCCTCTTTTCAAATTCATCAAGCGCTACTGCGTCCATGGAAGCCGTGATGCAGATCTCGGGCACAAAAGACGGGTCGGCCGCTCTGCCGGCTGTGGGGCCGGGTTCAAACAGGGAGGCCGTGAGCAGATCACCTATTATTTTGTCGGCTTCGCCGCGTTTATCAAAAGCCTGCCGCCAGCCCGCATAGAGGCTGCCGTATTTCGGTGATTCATCTCCCGGACTGTGCTTTTCGGACGCCGCAACCACGGCCTCGACCGCCGATACCGGGTCAGGATACAGCCCCGCGCCGACGCCGGCCAGCAGGGCGGCGCCGACGGACGTACTTTCGCCGGTGGCGGGCACGAGAACCGACCGTCCCGTTACATCGGAAATAATCCGCGTGAAAAGCCGGCTCTTTGACATACCGCCCGATACCCGTACCAGAGGAATTTCCCGTTCGGAAACAGCCACAAGCTGTTCCAGATTGGCGCGAACGGAAAAAGCGATCCCTTCGACCAGCGCGCGGGCGATATGCGTCCGGCTTCGCGAGGGATCTCCCGTGATCATGTGTGAAAAGGTCAGGTTGCCGACGGGAAACCCGACATTCCTGCCGTCGAACAGAGAAGCACCGAACGTGGAATATACACCTTCCGCTCCCGGACGGGAGGCAGCCGCTTCCGCAAAAAGACAGAGTGTCGCCTCGGAAAACAGCGGATACAAAAGACGGGCGAACCAGTCGACTATATCGCCGGTAACCAGCCCGTTGCTTTCCAGAATAAATTTACCCGGAAGCACGTGTAACCCGCTCCAGAGGCATCCCGATTCGTCAAGCACCAGGTCATCGGTTACCAGTTGCAGCGGCATGGTCGTTCCCGCCATGACGGCCAGGTCACCGTCCCGCACGGCGCCCGTTCCCAGAAGACCGCACTGGGTGTCGGCTCCCCCGGCCGCCACCGGTATGCCGGGAACAAGACCGAGAAGGTCGGCCGCATCTTTCGTGAGGCCTCCCAGAAACGTACCAGAATCGACAAGCTCCGGAAAGAACGACACCGAGAGTTCAAGTGATTCAATAAGATCGGCGGCCCACGCGCCCTGCTTCAAGTCAAGGAGTAATGACTCGCCCGCCTGCGAACGTTCAGAAACAATGCGCCCAGACAGTATAAAGGTCATCCAGTCGGTGATTGAGAGGGCGACGGCGGCCCGCTTGAAGATTTCGGGAGCGTTGTTTTTCATCCAGAGCAGGCGGGTTCCGAGAAACAGCGGCGTCGGCCAGTGTCCCGTGAGGGCGTGTATCTCTTGTCCCCGTTCGGATCCCAGAACCAGGCCTTCGCCGAGGGCCCGGGCGTCACGGTTGGGTGTCGCCAGTAGAATGTCGTTCCCGGCGTCCAGCACGACAATGGTATTCCGCATGCCGCCCGCCGCTATGCCGGCAACCTGTCCGGGATCGACTGCCGCGACCGCGAGAACCTCGCGAGAAGCCTCTCCCAGTTTTTTCAGCACATCGTTGGAATCAATGTCATAACCCAGGCCGTCCGTTCCGGCCGCGGCGGGATGGGTCCAGTTCCGCTGTGCCGAATGCGCCGTTCCCGTATCGGGGTCAAGAAGTAAACAGCGCCCGGAACCCCCTCCCACGTCGATCGCCATCAGGTAATTCGTTTTCATGCCGACCATATCTCCTTCAGAGTATCAATCTTCCGGTGTTCCCGCCTGACACTTTCTTGTAACACCACTCCCCGGTAAAATCCACAACAGCGGAGAAACCTCTAGTGACGGTTCGCCTGGGCAGACATGAGCAAAGCACGCGGCTGAATTGCACAGATTCTTTCGCGTTCGCAGGGGATGGAAAGGTAACAATCCAACAACCAAATAATAAAAAACCCCGTTCCGGAATGCCGGAACGGGGCTCTTTTTCAGTTCAAAGGTAACAGGTGCGATTCCCCCTTACCGTTTGCGCAATTCTGCCGGCGAAACCCAGTCTTCAGGCGAACCGTAGGGTTCCCAGAAAGGTTCGTTCTCGGGGCAGGAACCGCCCAGGTACTGCATCTTGCCGTCGTTCTGGTACTGGGCGATGGGCTGCAGGAAGACATCCGGATAGGTCGCCCTCGCGGGATCCTTCGGATCCACGCGCTTCTTCGAATGGAAGAAGGGTTTCACCCGCTCCGACTCGTAGGCCATCTTGCCCATGGAATAAGTGGTCTCCGAGGTCTCCATGGCCGTAATGAGTTTGTCGATGTCGTCCACGCCGCCGGCATTTTCGATGACCTTCTTGAAGAAGTAGATGTCGGCATAGGCGATGTGAACGTGAATCTGGGTGGGAATATTATTCTTCTTCGCCATTTCATAGAAGGGCTTCGTCTTCTCCGTCATGGGAATGTCCGTTTCCGTGTAGGAACCGACCACGCCAAGGGCCTTGCCGCCCGTCATCTGCCAGAAGGCCTTGGTTTGCGATACGCCGCCGTAGAGGTCGACGGCAATGTCACGGGCCGCCGAATCAGCCCACTGTTTCACGAATGATTCCGTGTCGGTGAACCAGGAGCTGACGTAGAAAATACGGTCGGCCTTGGATCGGGCTATCTGCTGTAGAACGGGAAGATACATCGTTCCCCGGGGCGCCACAGCCTGGCTGAACACGACGTCGTATCCGAACCCTTCTGCGTAACTTTCCCAGTCGGGCAGATCCAGAAAGTCAATGCCTTTCTGCCATGCATGGGTCCATGCCAGGTCTTCCCAGATGAAAGCGATCTTTTTGAAACCCTCCGGCCGCATCCGGTTCCAGGTGTCTTCCCAGTAATAGCGCTGCTGGGCATAGTGAGATGACTCGGGATCCCAGTCGCGGAAGCAGAAGCGATACTTTTCATAATCATCAAGCACACGTGACGTCAGTTCCATCCCCATGGGCCCGTTGAAAACCAGGATATGGGGATAGTCCTTGAACATTGCCGCCGAGTTCTCCTGAGCGGCGAGGCAGATCTCCGTCCGTCCTTCGATGGATATAAACTTGGCGTTTTCAGTCTGAAGCAGGTGGCGGCCACCCTCGACAGTAAGCGAGGTCTGACCCTTGTTGTCCGCTGTTACGTACTTCAACGGCCGTCCGAGAACACCGCCCGCCTGATTGATCTCCTCTACTGCAATTCTCTGGACGTCCATGCAGGGCCTCGTACCCGGGGAAAGCGTAAAGCCGACATAACCGATGACAATCGGCTCTCCCTTGGGCGCTTCCGCCGACGATGTCGAACCGAAGGCCAGAATCATGGCAAGAACCGCCGCAGAAATAATCAAGCAACGCATACCTTTCACCACTGTTCATCCTCCTTTTCTGTTTCTCCCGCGATGACAAAAACCACCGCGGGGCCTTTTCAGCGTCTCCGCTGAGTTAATCTGCCCCGTGCTACTTCCCGACAGTACCCATGAACTGAAAGTTCCTGAATCTCCCCCCTTTGAGGCCGATTCGGGATCATACACAAAGAAACACCTTCCGCAATCAGACAGACTGACGCGCCTTAATCAAGCAATCCTTTGACATGTCCTGTAACATTGATTGTACCCTTACACCCGCGACAGGAACACAACATTAAGAAGAGCAGCGTGAGTATTCGGATCGTGTTCCGTGGCGCATTGTATGAAGGTTGTACCTTCGCGTCAAGTGGAAAGTTCATTTTGTGTTAGTAACACGTAAACTGTCCGGGTTTGTAGCACATAAACTGTCCGGGTTACAGATTGTCATTCGGAGCTGATCCCGCCGCGGGTCGGCGTCTTCGAAAAGCATCGGAATCACCCGTTCCCGCAACGATGTCAGCCGGATAGTGATTAAAATCTCCACCCATGTTTACTTGACAGTCTTTTCGAGATATATCTCGAGGGAATTATCACCGTCCCGTGAAGGAGGAAATCAGTTCATGGAATCCATGATTGCCGAATCGATAGGCCTTCGTCATTATCCCGTCGCACTCTCCTGGAGCGATGAAAAACCGAACGGGGCCGTTCAGTTCAAGGAAGGCCGATGGGGCTGCGTCATGTGGCTTGCGGCTCACGCCGCCAAGGGGAAACCGGCCGTCTGTGACGAAAAGACATGTGGTTGCGTGGGAGGCGGCGTCGGCTTGGGATTCGGCAACCAGTACGTCAACTTTCCCGGCGGACTGACAGGCTTCTGTCATTTTCTTTCTTACGGCAACGCCTTCCGCGAAGGCGGGAAGGACATGGCCGCATCAATCCGACCCTTTGTGACAGCCGATACGTACGACGACTTTCTTGAAGGTGAACGGTATTTGAAAGACCCGGAACGGGTTCAGAAGTTTATAGATGATCTGCCCATCACGACCATACCCAGGCGTTTCGTGGTTTTCAGGCCGCTGAAAGATGCTGACGAACAAGAAAATCCTCCTGAAATTATTATTTTTTTCGCCACTCCCGATCAATTGTCGGCTCTGGTGATTCTGGCAAATTACGCCCAGAAGGGAAACGAAAACGTTATTATTCCATACGCTGCCGGATGTCAGACCATGGGAATCTACCCTTACCAGGAAGCCCGTTCTCAAACCCCCCGCGCCGTGGTCGGGCTCACCGATCTCTCGGCGCGGCTCAATATTCGGAAACAACTGGGTGATCCTCACTTCATGACGTTCGCCGTCCCCCTGTCGCTTTTTCGGGAGATGGAAGAAAACGTGCCGGGGTCATTCATTGAACGCCCCACCTGGAAAAACTTGCAGAAAGCATAACAGGCTGTTCCGGTGAAGCGGGCGCGGCCGTTCCCGGGTCGCAACAGCATGTCCGGCCGCGGGTTCGCGAGCCGGTTGCAAAAAATAATTCTGGGGATTCAAAAAAATATGATAAAAAAGTCGTCGTCCGGCGGAACCGGGCAGTAAAAGGATACGCACGATGGCAGACAAGATCAAATATTACGCCGTAAAACAAGGAAGAGCGCCCGGTATTTATAACACCTGGTTCGGACCCGGCGGTGCTGAGGAGCAGGTGCGCGGCTGGGCCGGCGCCCGTTACAAACGTTTTGCCTCGAGGGCAGAGGCGTCTGCCTGGCTTGGTAATCTTGATAATAATAAAGACGCCGGAGCGGATCGTCCCTTGAAAAAATCCTCCTCCGAGGCCCGCTCCGATTCCTTTCCCGAAAACGTGATTATCTATACCGACGGGAGCTGCCGCGGCAATCCGGGTCCAGGCGGTTATGGAATAGTTATCACGAACCGGGGAAAAAGGAAGGAACTATCAGGCGGATTTCGTCGTACCACCAATAACCGCATGGAACTCATGGCCTGCATTGTCGCCCTGGAAACACTGAAAAAACCGGAGCGAATCGTCCTTCACAGTGACTCGAGCTATGTGGTCAACGGTATCAGCAAGGGATGGGCGAAGAAATGGCAGGCAAACAACTGGCGGCGGACTAGCTCGGAGCAAGCCGCCAACGCCGATCTCTGGGAACGCCTGCTTCGCCTCTGCGAACGTCACCAGGTAAAAATTATCTGGGTTCGGGGCCATGCGGGAAACCCGGGAAACACGCGATGCGACGAACTGGCCTTGCGGGCCGCGTCGGGGGACAATCTTGCTGTTGACGCGGGTTTCGAAGATGAATCGGGCTGAGTCCGGGTGCTCCGTGAACACCATATAGGTCCCGGGTTCCGTCCGGAAAAATATTATAATAACCGATTGAACCACAACTGCGAAAAGGAGAAAAATGATGATGGAAACACGGAAACTGTCCCTCTCGCGGGGTGCCTTTAACGTCCGCGACCGGGGAAACGAGAATGGAACGCCCCTCGTCATGATTCACGGCTGGCCCGAAACGTCCTGCTGCTGGGAGGCTTTGACGCCGTTTCTGCGAGAAGATCTACGGCTCATCGCGCCCGATCTGCGCGGCCTCGGTGACAGCGAGCGGACAATGAACCCGGATTGTTACCTGAAAAATGAGCTGGCAAAAGACGTCATCGAAATAATCGATGCACTCGGCATTGATTCCTTTTATCTTGCCGGTCACGACTGGGGAGGCGCCGTCGCGCAGGAAACCGCCCTGGCCGTTCCGGAACGGGTCAAAAAGTTCGTACTGATGAATATGATTGTCATCAACAACGCACAGGGCAACGCCGAGGCCCTGAAAGTCATTCAGTCGATGGGATCGTTGCCTTTCTGGTATCAATACTTTCAGCAGCAACCGGGACTGGCGGAAGCCATGATACCGGGCAACGAGGACGTCTGGGTCCGCTATTTCTTCGGAAAGGCCGGGCGCGACGGTCGTATTTCACAAGAGGCCATCGACGAGTATGTCAGGTGCTACAGTATCGAGAACACACCGGCAACGGCCGCGTATTATTACCGGGCCATGAACAGGGACCAGAAACGGTGGGCCGAACTGGCGGGAACAAAATTCCCCATGCCGTCCCTTTATATTTACGGAAACAAGGATATTGTTATTATTCCCCAGTACCTGAATCACGTCGAGTCCTGTTTCGACGATGTCAAGGTCGTCGAAGTGGATGCCGGCCATTTTCTGCAGGAAGAGCGCCCTGAAACGGTTGCCGCCCTGTTGAATGATTTTCTTCAGTCATAAAGCGTTGCGGCGGGCGGCGGTATCGCCGTGACGGAACCGCTCGCGGGGAGGGATAATTACCGTGATCACTATGCCCCATATCGATGAAAGCAGCCTTTTCCTGAGGTTCGGCATCGCTCTTGTCATCGGAATATTGATCGGCATGCAACGGGAACACGCCTTCGAAAAGGAAGACCGCGAGCTTGTTTCGGGCGCGAGAACCTTTTCCCTCATGGCCCTCCTGGGGTGTACAGCGGGTTATGTCTCCGACCTGACCGGTTCACCGCTGCCCATGGCCGCATCGCTTCTCATTCTGGGCGCCCTCTTCGCCATAAACTATGCCATTGAATCCTCACGGGGTGAAACAGGCATTACCACGGAGGTTGCCGCTCTGTTAACCTTCTTCGTGGGCGTTCTTGCGTTCTGGAAGCACCTGACTCTGGCTGTGGCCCTGGGTGTCACCATAGCAGTAGTACTTTCGGTGAAACCCGAACTGCACCGGTTCGCGAAAAAAATTACCAGGGAGGACATCTGGGCGACACTGAAATTCGCCGTCATCACGGCTATTGTTCTTCCGGTTCTTCCTAACGAAAACTTCGGCATACCGCCCCTCGACGTTCTGAACCCCTATAAAATCTGGTTACTGGTTATTCTTATTTCCGGAATCAGTTTCGTCGGGTATGTTCTGATAAAAGTCATTGGTACCCGGAAGGCGATCGGCCTGACGGGACTTTTCGGCGGCCTCGCATCGAGTACCGCGGCCACGGTAAGTTTCAGCCAGCGGAGCCGGGACGCGGAAAATCTGGCACGGCCTTTCGCGCTCGCCGTTATCGTCGCATGGACAATCATGTACGGTCGAGTCGTGGTGGAGGTGGCCGTACTGAATGTCGAGCTTGCCCGAATGATCATGATTCCCGTCCTGGCGCCCGTAGCTGGAGGGCTGCTCGCCTGCTGGTTTCTCTACCGTTCGCGCTGGTCGAAAGAAAGGGCGGACGTCAGTTTCAGCAACCCCTTCGAACTGAAGCCCGCGCTCACCTTTGGATTCATTTTCGCGGGTATTCTGCTGGTCAGCCGGGCCGCCCAGGTTTATCTCGGCGACATGGGTACGTATATTTCCAGTGCTGTCGCAGGACTGGCAGACGTGGATGCCATCGCCCTGTCCCTGGCTGCCTTGAGCGATGAGCCCGAAGGACTGGAACTTACCACGGCGGCCCGATCGATACTTCTCGCAGCGGCGGCAAACACGGCCGCCAAAGGCGGTATCGCACTCTTTGCAGGTACGGCGCTGTTCAGACGATCAATTCTGCCGGGATTCATCTTCATGCTGTCGCTGGGACTGCTCGTTATTTTTTTTATTTAAGTACGCGGTGCCGGAACAGCGCCTGAAAACGGGTCCGCAGGAAATAACAAAGCCGGGGCGGTCACCCGCCCCGACCGATGAAAGGGAGGTAAAAAAAGCATTACCCGGTAAGAACGCCCCGGCGCACCGGATCGAATCCGGAAAGGCGTGTCACCAGGAGTCCCGACATTCCACCGAAAACCTGCAACTGATCAGTTCTCGGTTTTCCTCAAAAACGCCGGTGTTTCAAAGTCGTAATTTTCCTCGTCGCTGATCATACCCATTTTTATGACTACGGGTTTCTCGGCACTCTCTTTCTGCCTTACGAAAGTCGGCGTCGCGAGGTCCTCTTTCGGCCGTTTCATCGTATTGATGTTCGAAACATTGGGAATAGTTTCTTCACGCCGTTTTCCTTCCCGAGCGTCGAATCCCGTGGCGATCACCGTGACTCTTAATTCTTCGCCCATGTTTTCATCAATGACGGTGCCGAAAATAATATTCGCATCCTCGTGGGTTTCTGTCTGGACCAGTGTCGACGCCTCGTTCACCTCGAACAGCGTCAAATCGGAATTCCCCGTGATATTGAGAAGCACGCCCCTGGCTCCCTGGATCGAGTTGTCTTCAAGCAGAGGTGAGGAAATCGCTTTCTGAGCCGCTTCAACGGCCCTCCCCTCGCCGCTGGCGATACCGGTTCCCATCAGGGCGAGCCCCATGTCGGACATGATGGTCTTCACATCGGCGAAATCCAGGTTAATCAATCCCGGAACCATAACCAGGTCCGATATTCCCTTGACGCCGTGATAGAGAATATCGTCGGCCTTCTTGAAGGCGTCCGTCAGCGACATGTTTCTTCCGCTGATGCTGAGAAGCCGCTGATTGGGAATGACGATGAGACTGTCCACAACGTCCTTGAGTTCGGCCAGTCCTTCCTCCGCATTCCGCTCTCTCCGCTTTCCCTCAAACTGGAAGGGCTTCGTCACGACCGCCACGGTCAGAATGCCGAGTTCACGAGCAATTTCAGCAATGACCGGCGCACCGCCCGTTCCCGTTCCACCTCCCAGGCCCGCGGTGATGAACACCATGTCGGCCCCGTCGATCAGATCCCTGATGCGGTCTTTCGACTCCATGGCCGCTCTGCGTCCCACTTCGGGATCAGAACCGGCGCCAAGCCCGCGGGTCACGTCGGATCCCAGCTGGAGTTTGACGGGCGCTTTCGATACCTCAAGCGCCTGGGAATCCGTGTTCGTCACAATGAAATCCACACCGTTGAGCTGGTAGGAAATCATCATGTTGACGGCGTTGCCGCCGCCTCCGCCGACGCCGACAACCTTGATTTTCGCGCCGTCGCCTTTTCCTCCCTGAAGTAATTCAAACATGTCTCATCCTCCCTTTCAGAAAAAATCGTTGAACCATCGTTTCATTCGCGCCGTTATTTTACGTACTATATTAATATCGCCCTTCTTGAATCGTGCGGGCGATCGATCTCTGGCCCCGTGCACGATCAGTCCCACACCTGTCGCGTATACGGGGCTTTTCACGATGTCCGATATACCGCCGACACCCGTGGGATAACCGATTCTGACAGGCATGTTGAAAACACTTTCACCGAGTTCCAGCGCCCCTTCGATCAGTGACGTACCGCCCGTGAGAACGATTCCTGCGCCCAGCAGGTCGTCGAAGCCGGATCGGACGATTTCCCGGTGCGCGAAATTGAGAATTTCTTCCACGCGAGGTTGAATGATTTCACCGAGAATCTGGCGGGACACTTTTCGAGGATTCCGTCCTCCCACGCTGGGAACCTCGATGGTTTCGTCCTGCGGAATCAGGCCGGTGAATGCGCATCCATACTGTATCTTTATTTTTTCCGCTTCCAGTGCCGGCGTCCTGAGTCCCACCGCGATGTCGCTGGTTACGTAAATTCCTCCCATGGGAAGTACCGCCGTGTGTTTGATGCTGCCGTCGGCGAAGACGGCCACGTCGGTGGTTCCACCGCCGATATCGATAAGCGCGACGCCGAGATCACGCTCGTCCTGACTGAGCACGGCCTCGCTGGAGGCCAGAGGTTCCAGGACAATATCGTTTACATCCAGTCCCACCCGGTTGACGGATTTGACGATGTTCTGAATGGACGTCACGGCGCCGAGCACAATGTGCACTTTCGACTCCAGTCGGACCCCTGCCATGCCGATGGGTTCCTTCACGCCGTCCTGGTCATCGACGATATAGTACTGGGGAAGGGCGTGAATAACCTGCCGATCAAGAGGAATCGCCAACGCCATCGCCGCGTCGATGGCCCTTTTCACATCATCCTCATCCACTTCGCCACCCCGGACGGCGACAATTCCGTGACTGTTGAGCCCCCGAATGTGGCTGCCCGCAATACCGGCGTAGACGGACTTTATCTCGCAACCCGACATCAGTTCCGCTTCCTCCACGGCGCGCTTTATGGCTTCCACCGTATTATCGATGTTGACAACCACGCCTTTTCGCAGTCCCGTCGACGCGTGCGTTCCAATCCCGATGACGTCGATGCCCGCATCGTTGATCTCGCCGACGATCGCGCAGGTTTTGGTTGTTCCAACATCGAGTCCTACAATCACTTTTTCCCGTCGTGCCATTAAGCGAACTTCCTTTCCGGGCAGGCGGCGCATCACCGCTCTCACATCAAAACAAGCCCTGAACAAAGCTCCGCGGGCAACCCGGATTCCCACCTCACAAATTCCCGCGGTATATCAATCATAGTGAGCCACATACGGTGTTCCCCCCCGTTTCAAATATCTGTTCTTTTCCGCCCGTCACTGACGCCCGTTCCAACGGCGCCCCCGTGACGGACAATAATTCTTTCAGGATCCACCATATCGACGAATAAGGGAGACAACGAGACGTTTTTCGTCGTCAGATCGAAAAGAACGTTTTCAAGACGTCGCAGCTTGGTTTCGAAGTCCCCGAATCCCAGGAGATAGAAGCGCCGATCCATGGTACACAGCGAATAACCGTACAGATGATCTCCCCGGACTTCCGAGATGTGCCTCATTTCGGGATACCCTTTCCGCCCCGCGAGACAGTCGAGCAACTCGAAGGCGCCTTGAAGCAGTTTCTCGTCCAGTACTCCCTGATCACTGAAACCGGTCATGACCGGCAGGTCGATCTTGTCGTCGTGATCAAGATTTTTAAAAATTGTCCCCTCACGGTCCAGCAGATAGATATTATGGTCATGGCTTATGAGCGCCACGGGCTTGCGCTCTATAATTTCGACAATCAAACGGTTCGGAAGATCCCGGGTCATCCGCACATCCCTGACCCAGGGATTTGTTTTAACTCCGGCGACCATTTTATTGAGGTCCGCCGTGAGAATATTCGTGGAGTCATCAACACCCAAAAGTTGTATGACCTCGCGGTCGGACAGGCGGTCCGTTCCTTTTACCGCGGCCTCAGCCAGGGTAAAGAAATCGGAACACAGTGCGACGTTATATCCGTACATCATGATCAACGCGAAAACCGTCGCCGCTGTCATCACCGACAGCGCGACACCTATTTCCCGCGCTATTTTGGTCCACCGTCGCCTGATCCTGCTTTTCTTCACGGCGCGTGAGCTACCGATCGACCGCTTCATTGTTCATCTCCGATTATTACGATTTCTGTTTTGAGTTCGATGCCCCGCTGCTCCTTCACCGTCCGTCGAACGATTTCGATAAGAGCGAGAATGTCGTGTGCCCTGGCCGCCCCGGTATTGACAATAAAGTTGCCGTGCTGTTCTGAAACGACGGCATCGCCGACTCTCAAGCCTTTGAGGCCCGTTTCTTCTATGAGCCTGCCCGCCGGTGTCCCCGCAGGGTTTTTAAACACGGACCCGGCGCTCCGGAAAGTAAGGGGGTGACGCTTTTCCCGCTCCGCCATGATCTCCTCGACACGGGTCTTGATCGATTCCCGGCGCCCCCGGCGTAGCGCAAGAAGCGCCGCCGTTATTACACCGCCACGAGGAAGATCAAGGTTCCGGTAAGAGAAGGACAGTCGTGAACGGGGAATCTCCTCGATTTTCCTCCCGGGCGCCAGAAGATGAACCGATGAAACAATATTCTTCATTTCAGAACCCCAGGCCCCGGCGTTCATTCGAAGGGCGCCCCCGAGCGTACCCGGAATGCCGGCACAGAATTCAAGACCGGCCAGGGATTCCCGCAGCGTGAATTCTGTCAGACGCGCCAGGGACACCCCGGCTTCAGCGTAAAGAAGAATCTCTTCCGTCGAGTCCGTCCTCATTTCCAATCCCTGAAGGCGCCTCAGTGAAATCAGGACGCCCCGGTAGCCGCCGTCGCGGACCACAAGGTTGGTGCAGTTTCCAACCGGATAAAAAGGGATATCCCGGTCAACAAGAAACCCGACAAGCCCGACAACTTCACGCTCATTTTCGGGACAGGCGAAGACGTCCGCGTTCCCGCCGACCCCGAGAGACGCGTGGCGGTTCATCGGTTCGTTAAAAAACACCTCTCCCGAAATTATTTGTTGTACCTGCCTGCCAAAGGCTTCATCGACAGAGTGCTTCATGATATGTCCTTCACGGGCCGTTGTTTCAAACCGGACAGTGCCGCCTTTCCGCAATCGTTTCGAAATCGGCTCATGCCTCGTTCTCCAGAAACATTTCCCCCACCTGCCATATGGTACCGGCACCCAGGGTGATGAGCGTATCGCCCGGAGATGTTTCCCGGCGCAGCATCGTTACGATTTCGTCGAAGGTTCCTACATACCGCACACGGGGATGACCGGCCCGCTCCAGGGTTTCACGAAGCAGCGGCGCGTTGATCCCGGGAATCGGCTTTTCCCCCGCCCCGTATATATCCGTCAGAATAATCTCGTCGGCCTCGTCAAAAGCGTCGGCAAAATCACCGAGCAGGGCTTTCGTCCGCGAATACCGGTGAGGTTGAAAAACCACCACCAGGCGCCCGGGCCATACCTGCCGGGCCGTCTTCAGCGTCTCCCTGATTTCCGTCGGATGGTGACCGTAATCATCGACGACCAGAACATTATTTTTTGATCCCTTGATTTCGAGCCTGCGGTGAACGCCGCTGAAGGTCCCGATCCCCTCCTGCGCCTCCCTGAACGGCACATCGAGTTCCCTCGCCGCCGCCACAGCCGCGAGAGAATTGTAGACATTGAATAAGCCCGGCACACGAAGGCTGATGTCGCCGACCGGTTCTCCGCCGCAGGACAGGGAATAACGTGATGTCATGTTTTCGAAAGCAACATCGAAGGCCCGGTAGTCAGCCTCTCCGGTCATACCGTAGGTGATCACGCGGCGTTTTATCTGCGGAAGGATCGCCCGCACGTGCGGACAATCGATGCAAACGATCGCGGCCCCGTAAAAAGGCACGGAGTTGGCGAAACGGATAAAGGCGTTCTTGATGTCCTCTATGTCACGGTAATAATCCAGATGCTCCCGGTCGATGTTGGTAACGACGGCGATCAGGGGAGCGAGGCCGAGAAAAGACCCGTCGCTCTCGTCGGCCTCGGCGACGATGATTTCACCGCTTCCAAGGCGCGCGCTGCTTCCCATGCTGAGCAGTTTACCCCCCACCACCATCGTGGGATCAAGCCCCGCGAATGACAGTACCGAAGCTATCATGGAAGTGGTGGTCGTTTTGCCGTGACAGCCGGAAACTGCCACTGACGCTTTCATCTTAAGAAGCTCCGCCAGCATTTCAGCCCTCGGTATCACGGGAATTCCTTCGGCGTCGGCGGCGGCGACTTCCGGATTGTCGGCGGATATGGCCGTCGACGTGACCACCACCTGCGCATCTTTCACGTTCTTAGCCTCGTGGCCGTACCACACTTTGGCACCCAGACTTCCCAGCCGTTTCGTGATTTCCGTTTCCTGAATATCCGATCCACTTATCCGGTATCCCAGATTGAGAAGAACTTCGGCGATACCGCTCATACCGATACCCCCGATACCGATAAAGTGAATGCGCTCGATTTTTCTTCTCATGTAATCTCTTGACTCATAATTCATGGTGCGTGCCCTTATTGAAGCAGATCAAAACAGTGATCGACGATCACCCTGGCTGCATCGGGGTTTCCCATGCTCTTTGAAGCCGCTTCCATTGACTGCAGTCGCGCCGGATCCCGGTACATGTCGCGAATGTGCATCGCCAGCGATTCCCCGGTACAATCTTTTTCTTCGAGCATCTCGGCGGCTCCTTTTTTGACGAGCGCCCGGGCGTTCAGTACCTGGTGATTTCCGGTCGCGTAGGGATAAGGAATCAGGAGCGACGCTTTGCCCATGGCGGTTATTTCGGCTATAGATGTGGCACCGGCCCGGCAGATCAGAAGGTCGGCCTGTTCATACACCGCCGGCATATCATCGATAAAATCGACAATCTCGGCGTTCAACCCGCGTCTGCGATAGGCCTCCTCGACTTCATCCCGATCGTTCATTCCGGCCTGGTGAATAATCGCCAGCGACTCTTTCAGGTCTTCCAGATACGGCAGGGCGGCGACGACCGACCGGTTGACGCTTGACGCCCCCTGGCTCCCACCGAAGACAAGCAACGTGAAAACACCGTCGTCGGTTTTCTTCCTGCCGGCCGGTCGTGCGAACCCGGCCCGCACGGGGTTGCCGGTGTATACAACCCTTCGGACAGGAAACCATTCGCTCGTTTCCTCAAACGACACGAATATCCTGTCTGCAAATCGTCCCAGAATGTTGTTGGTCATGCCGGGTACGGCATTCTGTTCGGCGACGGCAGTAAGGATGCCCATGAAATGGGCCGTAATCACAACCGGTCCCGACACATATCCACCGACCCCCATAACAACGTCCGGGTTGAATTCCTTAATGACGGTCCGCGAGCGGATAATACTCCCGGGAATCTTTTTCAATCCCGCCAGGACTCCCGTAAACCCTTTCCCCATAAGGCCCGCCACGTCTATCGTTTGAAGCCGGTACCCGGCCTTCGGAACCACCCGTGCCTCGAGCCCCCTGCCGGTACCAACGAAAAGCACTTCATTTTCGTCGCCCCGCCCGATCAGCTCTTCGGCTACGGCAATTGCGGGGAATATATGTCCGCCTGTTCCGCCCCCGGCTATCAGCATTTTCATGCCTCGTTTTCCGGCATTCATCGTTTTGCTCCCTTCACCGGTGATTCCGTCTGGTAAGAGGAGATATTGATGAGAATACCTACTGAGACCATGCTCATAATCAGCGAGGTTCCACCGTAACTCAGGAATGGCAGGGCAAGGCCTTTTGTGGGAACAAGTCCCATAACAACACTCATGTTTACGAATCCCTGCAAGGCGAGCAGTGTGGTGAGCCCCGCGGCGAGGAGCGTCCCGAATACCGAATCCGCCCTGAAGGCAATCATGAACCCCCGGGCGAGAAGCAATGCGAAGAGCGCTATAACTGAAGCAACGGCTATGAATCCTCCCTCTTCCGCCAGTACCGCCAATATGAAATCAGTGTGTGGCTCGGGAAGATAAAATAATTTCTGCATGCTGTTTCCCAGTCCCACACCGAAGGTCCCTCCGGAACCGAAGGAGATGAAGGATTGAATGATCTGGTAACCGGATCGCGTGGGATCGTCCCAGGGGCTTCGAAAAGACATGATCCTTTGAAGCCGATAACTCTCGAGGAGCACAAGAAAAACGACGACGGGAATAGAGGCGGCCGCAAGCCCCGCCAAGTGAATGATGCGTCCCCCCGCCACGAAAAACATGAAGAAGACCGTCATCATTATTATGACGGCCGTTCCAAAATCGGGTTGCGCCAGTATCAACGCGACGATAAGCGCCGTCAGAATGAGTGGAACCAGAAATATCCGGCAGAACTCCTTGAGATATTGAGATTTTTTCGTCAGGTAATGGGCCATGAAGATCACAACGGCGACCTTGACGACTTCTGACACCTGGAACGTAAAGGATCCTGCCTTCAGCCAGCGGGTTGCGCCGCCTACCGTGGTTCCCACCCCCGGGACCGCCAGCAGAACAAGCAGAACGCATGAAAGGACGACGCCGGGATAGGCAAGTTTCTTCCAGAAACGATAGGGGAAGCGGGCAACGGCCATCATGGCGCCGAGCCCCATAAAAACGAAGAGGATCTGTTTCTTCAGAAAATAATACTGATCTCCGAACCGATCGGCTGCCATGAGAGAACTGGAACTGTACACCATGACTGTTCCCACACAGACCAGAACGAGGGTTGTGAAAAGAAGTATAGCGTCGGGCGTCTTGTCACTGTGGCGATCAGGTACGGTCATGATTCCTCCCGCATCGGCGTTTTTGAAAATGCAGCGGCCGAAAGCACGCGGTCCCTGAAAAATTCGCCCCGCTCACGGTAGTCCCTGAATTCATCGAAGCTTGAGCACCCCGGCGAAAGGAGCACCGTGTCTCCCCGGCGGGCCGACATGAGCGCTTCATCGACGGCCTCACCCAGGGTTCTTTTCATGGTTATTGCAACAAGACCGCCCAGCGCGGTCTCAATGACAGGCGCCGCTTCACCGAAAAGTACCAGTTTTCGCACCTTACGCCGTATGGAATTGGCGAGACGGCCGAAATTTTCGCCTTTGTCCCGCCCTCCCATGAGAAGGACCACCGGCCGTTCACAAGATTCCAGGGCGGCACTCACGGCGTCCGCGTTGGTGCCCTTGGAATCGTTGTAATAAGTAATATCTTCCCGGGTTGCCACGTGTTCCATCCGGTGGGGCGGACCGACAAATGTTGCCAGTCCTTCACGTATTGCCTCGGCGGGGCATCCGCAATGTCTGACTGCCACGATGCCGGCCATGATGTTTTCAAGATTGTGGCGCCCCACCAGCCTGATGGACTCTCGCGAAAATACCTCGTCTTCGCCTGCTGACGTCTTTAAAATCAGTCGTTCACCGTCCGCGAAAATTCCCCTCTCAAGTCTGTGCATCACACTGAAATAAAGGACCTCGGCCTCGATTGATCGCTCCAGTTCCGAAGAGTGGGGATCGTCGGCATTCAGAATGGCCAGGTCGTCCGCCTTCATATTTTCAAATACGCGACTTTTCGCGGCATGGTAGGCGTCAATGCTTCCGTGATAATCCAGGTGATCCGATCCCACGTTCAAGAGAACGGCGATACGGGGATGGAAGTAACGGATTCTCTGCAACTGGAAACTGCTTACTTCTACGACCAGAAAATCGATGTCGTCGTCCCGCCCGGCGCAATTGACAAGAGGATTTCCGATGTTTCCGCCGACAAATATTCGCTTCCCCCATCGCCGAAGAATATGCGCGATGAATTCCGTGGTGGTCGTTTTTCCGTTGGTTCCCGTCACAGCGATTATCGGTGCCTGAATAAACCGCGAGGCAAGCTCGATTTCGCTTATAACGTCGACCCCCTTCGCTTCCGCCTCGCGCAGCAATTGGTTGGACGGAGGAACACCCGGCGACGCTACCACCAGCGAGATTTCCCGCGGAAGGGGACTCCCGGCGAACCCGCCACGAATATTGACGCCGATTTTTCCCAGTGCGGCCTCGGCTTCATGCAGCTCGGAAAGAGGCCTGTCGTCGACGGCAAGCACCCCGGCACCCTCGCCGGCAAGAAAGCGCGCTGCGGCGATGCCTGTCGCCCCGATACCGTACACCAGAATGTTTTCTTCCAACAGATTCATCGCTGCCCGTCACCTTATTTTCAGGGTGCTGATGGCGATAAGCGCCAGGATGATCGAAATCAGCCAGAACCGGACTATAACTTTCGGTTCGGGCCACCCCTTCAGTTCAAAATGATGATGCACAGGCGCCATGCGGAATATGCGCTTTCCATTGGACATCTTGAACCAGCCGACCTGGAATATGACAGAGATGGTTTCCACCACAAAGATGCCGCCCACGATGACCAGCGCGATCTCCTGCTTCGTAAGAACGGCCACCGTTCCCAACGCTCCGCCGAGGGGGAGGGATCCTACGTCTCCCATGAATATCTGGGCCGGGTACGTGTTGTACCAGAGGAATCCCAGACCTGCGCCCACCATGGCACCGCAGAACACGGCAAGCTCACCCACACCGGCCACGTAAAATGTCTGAAGATATTCGGCGATTTTTATGTTGCCCGCGAAATAAGCAAACAGAACGTACGTGGCAAAACAGATGGTTACGGGTCCGATGGCCAGGCCGTCGAGACCGTCGGTCAGGTTTACGGCGTTAGCGGCGCCCACGATGATAAAGGTTGAAAAAATGACGTAGACCCAACCGATGTCGGGTACAACGGTTTTAAAAAAAGGAATCATCACGGTGGTATCGAATCCCGGCTTAAAAAACAGGAAACAACTCACCGACAATGCTATAAGAATTTCCAGCAGGAAACGGACCTTTCCGGGGAGGCCTCGACTGTTCTTTTCAGAGAGTTTGCGGAAATCGTCGATGAAACCAATCAATCCGAAACTCACTGTCACGGCCAGCGCCATCCAGATATAATCCACATTGAGTTTCGCCCACAGGATCGTGGACACAACCACTGAAAAAACGATCAGGACGCCGCCCATCGTCGGGGTACCTTCCTTGGAAAAATGGGATCCCGGACCGTCGGAGCGGATCTGCTGAACGATCTGCATGGTCTGCATCTTCCGTATCAGCCAGGGACCAAGGAGAAAACAGATCAAAAGGGCCGTGATGGTGGCGTATATCGTCCGGAAGGTTATGTACCGGAATATATTGAATGATGAAATCGTGTCGCTGAGTGGGTAGAGAAAATGATAAATCATATCGTCTCCTCCCCCCCACGAATGTCCGTCGGCGATGCTTTCCCTTTCAGGGCGTCGGAAATCGCCGCACAGAAACGTTCCATTTTCATTGCGCGGGATCCCTTGACGAGAATCCACAAATCAGACCGCGGTATCGTTCTCAGCAGGGATAACACCTCGCCCGGATTCTCGACCGCGTGTATCCGTTCAGCATTCATGCCGCCCCGGCGGGCCCCTTCCGCCACGGCAAACGCCTGCCCGCCCGTTACGAAAAGAAAATCAACACCCGTCGACGCAATGAGTTCACCCGCCTCGCGGTGCTTTTCCTCGCTTTCTTCACCAAGTTCGAGCATGTCACCGAAAATGACCACGGCGGTCCCTGCGCCTTTGACAGCGGAGAGTGTTTTCAATGCCGCCGCAGCGGAAGCGGGATTCGCGTTGTAGCTGTCGTCGATGAGCGTCGCCCCCGACGCCAGTCTGGTAACGGTCATACGGCCCGGCACCTGCCTGAACGCGGCAAGACCGACACAGATCTCATCAAAAGGAACGCCGACGGCCCATGAGGCCGCAGCGGCGGCAAGAGCGTTATAAATATTATGTATCCCCAACGTGGTCATATCGATACCTCTCGACAGACCGCCGATTTTGATCGTAAAGCTGACGCCCGTATCCCCCCTGGTAAAAATATGTTCAGCCTTCACCGTTGCCCGTTCCGCGATGCCGAAACTGATGCTCTTCCCCTTCCACCTGTCTTCGAGAATTCTTACGTTCGCGTCGTCCCGGTTCATAACGGCCAGTCCGCCGGGCTTCACAAAGGAAAGGATCGAACCTTTCTCTTCCCGCACCGCTTCGAGAGAATGAAACCCCTGCAAATGTGCGGGTCCCACGTTGGTGATGACCGCCACATCGGGTAAGGCGATTTGCGCCAGCCGGGCAATTTCTCCGGGTTGATTCGACGCCAGTTCGTAGACACCGGCACCGTGAGCGGATGTCAACCGCAGCAGACTCAGGGGAAAACCGATGCAATTGTTCAGGTTGCCGCTGTTCTTGTGAATTTTGAGGGATCGCTCACCGATGAGCGCGACCATCTCCTTTGTCGTCGTTTTCCCGGAACTTCCGGTCACGGCTATAACAGGGACGTCGAACCGACGGCGCCACCAGTATGCAAGGTCACCCAGAGCCTTCAGGGTGTCGTCGACAATGATGATCGAGACGTCGCCGGAAAGCGATTCGGCGGCCTGTGCGTATTCCTTCGCTGCGAGAACGGCAGCGGCACCGCGGTTCAGGGCATCCTCAAGGTAATCATGACCGTTATAGGTGCGCCCGCGAAGCGGAATGAACAAGGCGCCCTCGGCGATCGTCCGCGTATCCGTGGAAACTTCGCTGCATTCCGCTCGCTTCCCCTGTCGCAGGAGTATACCTCCCGTAGCCTCGACTATATCGTTCAGCTTTATGGCCGGTGTAGTATCCTTCACGACACGCTCCTCGAACGCCTTGATGCGAGAGCACGGGCAGCAGCAATTCTGTCGTCGAACGGCAGCCGCCTGTCACCCACGATCTGGTAATCCTCGTGCCCCTTGCCGGCTATGAGAACAATGTCGCCGGACCGGGCCGAGTGAACAGCCCAATTGATCGCCTCGGCACGGTCTTCAATCACCCGGTACCCCGTTTGTTCTGTTCCTGCCCCGCCTGGTGAAAGGGCGGGATCAATTTTAACCAGGTCGACGCCCTTTTCTATATCACTCATAATGGCTCGAGGATCCTCACCTCGAGGGTTGTCCGAGGTTATAACGACGCAATCGCTGAGTTCCGCCGCCGTCCGCCCCATGAGCGGCCGCTTCGTTTTGTCGCGGTCACCGCCACATCCAAAAACAGTAATCAGCCGCTTCTCGGCGAACCTTCGCAACGTTTCCAGAACATTTTTCAATGCATCTTCGGTGTGTGCGTAATCGACAAAAACATAAATATTTTCGTCGGCAGGTATGCGCTCAAGCCGTCCCGGAACGGGACCGGCCGTTTCGATGCCCTCAACGATGTATTCGTTGTCGATTTTCAGCGCGAGGCATGTTCCCACGGCGGCCATGATGTTTGACAGGTTGAACGCACCCGTAAGCGGCGATTCGAGTGTCAGGAAGCCCCCGGGCGTTTTCAGACGCGCCTTCAACCCCGCCGGACCAAGATCAACGTCGGTCGGACTGACGTGGCAGGTCTTATCCATCCCGAAGGTGATGATTGAACCTCCGATTTCGCGGATCAGTCTCTCTCCCCAGGGATCATTTTCGTTTATCACCGCCGTACGTCCTTTCGGCAGGTGTTGAAAAAAGCTCTTCTTAACGGTGTAGTAGTTCTCCATGGTACCGTGATAATCTAGGTGCTCCGGCGACAGGTTCGTGAAAACGCCGAGATCGAAATGAACATCGGCGACCCGCTGCATGTCGATGGCATGGGATGATACTTCCATCACCACGTGCGTTACACCCCCGTCGGCCATAGACCTGAGTATCCTCTGGAGGTCAAGTGATTCCGGGGTCGTGTTTCGTGAGGGAACAGCTGTCTCACCGTACCGCCACTCTATCGTTCCAATCACGCCGGGATTGAGTCCCGCCGCCTTCAGCACGGCCTCTACAAGGCACGTTACGGTTGTCTTTCCGTTGGTCCCCGTTACACCCACGACGGTGAGCTCATTTGACGGATCTCCGAAAAAGTTTTTCGCCGCCTGACTCATCGCACGCCTGCTGTCCGCCACGCGCACAAACGTCACTCCCGCCGGTTCCGGAATATAGCTCTCGTAAACCACGCACCGCGTGCCCGCTCGTATCGCCTCGTCGATATAGTTATGGCCGTCGCGAAGGTGACCGGGAACGGCGAAAAAAAGAGACCCTGTGCTGCATTGCCTTGAATCGCAGGTGATATTCATCACGTCGACCGAAGACTCGCCCCGTAGTTCGATTACATCAAGATTATCGAGAATTCGCCGAAGTTCCATGCGTTTTTCTCACCCTCAGCGGAAATCGTTGCTGAACGACACAAAACAGACCGGCCTTTTGCCCGGACCGCTCGGTGGTTGCATTTTCTGGCTCACGGCCCAGCCGCTTCCGGAAACCCTGATATCAATGCCGAATTCCTTTCCCGCATGAAGCACTTCACGCATCGAAAGACCGGTAAAGTCGGGGGACGGGAAATCGGAAGTCTTCTGCTTCGTTGAATCGAATACGACGGTGTCCGCCCCGTGAATCGGAGCCGAAGCGGGTATAATCGGAAACTCCGGTTCGATCACTCGCTTTGCCACGCGGTTCAAATCGATATCCCTGTTGAAACGGGTAACAATATGCTGTGATATCTTGCTGAACACGGGAGCCGCCGAGGCGCCGCCCCAGGGATTCTTGATGGGTTCGTCAAGCACCACGACGACGGTTATTTTCGGGTCGTCGGCCGGAAAAAATCCAGCAAAAGATGTAACCACCTTTTCGGACGAGTACTGGTGAAGAAGCCAGTCGAATTTCTGCGAGGTTCCGGTCTTCCCCGCCGCGGAAACGCCGGAGATGCGTGCGCCGCTGCCGGTCCCGTCGTCACTTTCGACAACGTCTTTCAGCATTGCCGTAAGCCTTCTGGCGGTGACCGGTGAAATGACACGCCTTACGGGAGTCGACTGAAATTCGTTGGTCACTGTTCCCGTCTCGTCTACCATCGCCTTTACCACGTAAGGTCTCATCAGAACGCCGTCGTTCGCTATGGCCGACATGGCCGAGGCGATCTGAAGCACCGTGATGGAAACACCCTGGCCGAAAGACAGTGCGGCTAAATCGACGGGCCTCCATTCGCCGGGACTTCGCAAGACACCCCCCACCTCGCCGGGCAGATCGACGCCGGCGGGCGAACCGAAACCAAAGGAAGACAAGTACCGGTAAAGGCTGTCTTTCTCAATTCTTTCAGCTATTTTGGCCATACCGATGTTGCTGGAACGCTTCAACACTTCCCCGGGACCCAGCAGTCCGTATTTCTTTGCATTCGCTTCGCGAATGATACGACCTCTCACTGCATAGGATCCTTCTTCGCAATCGATTACATCCTGCTCAGTTATCACGCCTTCTTCCAGTGCGGCGGCCATGACGAAAGGTTTGAACACGGATCCCGGTTCAAAGGTGTCTGTTACGGCCCTGTTCCGCCTAACATCGGCATTCGAACTTTTAAAGGCGTTCAAGTTGTAGGACGGAGCGTTCGCCATTGCCAGTATTTCTCCGGTATGAACGTCCATGACGACGACGGTGCCGCTTCTGGCTTCCGTATTCCTGACCGCCTTCTGCAGTTCGAGTTCGGCGGCGTATTGTATTTTTCCATCAATGGTAAGAACGAGGTCCGCTCCCGTGGTTCCTTCCATCGTCTCCGTACCGGCAGCGGCACGATAGATGCTGTTTCCTTTCGCGTCTCTTCCCCAGTGAACATTTCGAGGGTGAGTCTTAAGACGATTGTCGTAATAAAGTTCCAGGCCTTCCAGACCGGACGAATCGATGCCGGTGAAACCGAGGACATGACAGGCCAGCTCGCGATGCGGGTAAAAACGCTTCGGCTCATACACCGTGTAAACGCCTTCAAGGCCGAGTTCGGTTACACGCTTTTTCTTATCAGGTGATACCTGGCGGGCGATCCAGCAAAACCGCCCCCGCTTCGACAGGGCCGCGGCAAGTTTTGATCTGTCGATACCGAGTGCCTTTGACAGGCGAAAGGCCGTTTCATCGGTATCGATTATTTTTGATGGGTCCGCGTATATGGAATCGACCCTGATCGTGGCGGCGAGTTTTTGCCCGTTGCGGTCGAGAATCATGTTCCGTTCGGGATGAAGAACAAGGTTGCGTGTGTGCTGCCTTTCGGCAAAACCCTTCAGGACGTTGCCTGAAATTATCTGGAGATGGACGGCACGGGACAGCAGTCCCACGAAAAGGACGAAAAACAGGACCGCCACCATGGTGACCCTGAACCGCAACCATTTGCGAGCCTTTCTACTCATCGAGCAACACCACCTGGTCACTTCGGGGATAGTTCATCTCCAGCGTTTCTTTCGCTATTGTTTCAATCCGCCGCGGTGATTCCAGTACTTCGATTTCCATTTTCAGTTGCCTGCCTTCTTCAATCAGCCGTTCCTGCAACTGCATTTCCCGCGCTATGGCGTAATTGATCCTCGTTGTGTTCACCTGGAACCATACGTAGACCAGGGCGACAACCATGATCGTCATTACGCCGACGACAACATGTGATAAACGGAGCGTCTTCCGCTGTCTTATGCCGACTTCCACCGTCATGACTCACAGCTTCTCCACCGTTCGGAGCCGCGCACTTGCGGCCCGCGGGTTTCGCCCTATTTCATCCGGCCCGGGTTTTACAACCCTCCTGGTCAGTACCTTTACAACCCCTTTTCTCCCGCAGACGCACACGGGAAAATCGGGAGGACAGACACAGCGTCGTTCGGACCCCCGAAACAGACGTTTCACGATCCTGTCCTCGAGTGAATGAAATGAAATAACGGTGAAACGCCCTCTTCCGGGGGTCAGGACATCGATTGCACCCTCGATGGCCGGGGGCAGATCATCCAGTTCGCGATTAACGCATATTCGGAGTGCCTGGAACGTTCTGGTGGCGGGATGAATTTTCTCTCTTCGGGCCCGCGGTCCCAGGGCCTTTTCCACGATAGAAGCAAGTTCGCCCGTCGTTTTCACGGGTGAATTTTTCCGCACCCGAACAATCGTTCGGGCTATTTTCCCGGCGAACCGCTCCTCGCCGAATTCCCGCAAAATCTCCTTGAGACGGGGTTCCGCCCAGGTATTGACAATATGGAATGCATTCAGTTCATCCTGCTGATTCATTCGCATATCGAGCGGTCCGTCCTTGCTGAAACTGAACCCCCGGGAAGCCGTCTCAAGATGGTGAGATGAAACGCCGAGATCGAAAAGAATACCGTCGACATAACCCGGCAACAGTCGAGAAACGATCTCCTTGATATCCCTGAAATTACCCTTTATGAGAATCGCCCGGCCGCCGAAAACTTTCAGAGTCTGCCGAGCTTGCTCAAGGGCCTCATCATCCCGGTCGATTCCAACAAGAATTCCGTCCGGCGAAGAACGTCGAAGAATTTCACGTGCGTGCCCTCCGCCTCCCAGCGTACCGTCCACGTAAACCCCCCCCTGTCTCGGGTTAAGTGAACCGACCGCCTCGTCAAGCATGACAGGCGTGTGAAAGCAATCCTCCATTCGCCTATATTCCCAGGTCGGCGATATATTGACTGTACAGCTCCACGTTCCTGCTTGTTTTTTCCAGGGCGGCCTCAAAGTGGTCCTTATCCCAAATTTCAATGCTTCGACCCATTCCAGCCGTTACGATATCCCGTTCGAGGCCGGCGTCTCTTCTCAGTGATGGCGGAATGAGAATCCGCCTCTGGGAATCCAGTGTGCAATCCACGGCCCCTGACATGAAAAGACGTTGAAATTCACGGACTTCCTTGCGGATAATGGACTGTTGAAACATTTTTTCTTCAATGACCGTCCACTCGGCATAGGGAAAGACGAGGAGATATCCGTCCCAGCTCGTAATGACCAGCCGGTTGTCATAATGCTCCGCGAAAATATCGCAAAGCTTCGCGGGAAATATTATCCTGCCCTTCTCGTCAATACTGTGGTAGTAACGGCCCCTGAAAACTGACAAAGTTCCAAGCCTCCTCCACATTCATCCACTTTGCTCCACCAGGTTCGACTATAGAGAGGGGCCAGTTCTTTGTCAAGCAAAAAAGTTATTTTTTCCTTTTAATCTGATATTTTATGACGGCTTTGTTGTGATCGGAAAGATTCGACGAAAAATGATGCGTCCCATCATTTTTGGCAACGAAATACAGGTAGTCCACCGAGGCTGGATTCAGGGCCGCCTTGATCGAAGCAGCGCCCGGATTGCATATAGGGCCTGGAGGAAGCCCTGAAATGAGATAGGTGTTGTACGGCGTTTCACGCAGCAGGTCCTGTTTCCTGATTTTTCCCTTAAAATCATCGACCTGGTACACAACGGTGGGATCGCTCTGCAGGCGCATTCCCCTTTTTAGGCGGTTGTGAAAAACTGCCGAAATGAGAGGTTTTTCCTCATCCAGTGTGGCCTCTTTTTCAATGAGTGACGCGATGGTAATGATTCCGTGCAGGGAATATTTGAGCCGCTCCGATTTTGCGCTTACATCCGGCGGCAGGGCTTGCCGGAAACAGCGTACCATTAATCGAATAATCGCCGCTTCATCATTTGAACGCGTCACCCGGTACGTATCCGGGAAGAGGTATCCTTCCGCGCTTTCGGCTTCAATACCGAGTGATGACAGAAAGTCACGATCTTCGACAAGGGAAAGGAAAATTTCGCGGTCCGCCAGGCCCTGAGCCGCGAAACAGTCCGCCGTCTGTTTCATCGAAAATCCTTCGGGAACGGTAACCAGATACTCCTTGACCACCCCCTTTCTCAATTGTTCGAGCAGATCCAGCGGTGTGGCGGAGCCAGATATTTCGTACTCGCCGGCCTTAAGGTCCCGGTGAAATTCCAGCGCCCGGGCAATCAGGCTGAAGACCCTCCGGTGGCGAAGGATCCCTTTACGTTCAAGCAGTTCGGCTATATCGACGAAAGATGCCCCTCTTGGAATATTGATAACGGTTGTCCCCGCGGCAGGATTGAGGGGACTGTTCGCGTATCGGTGGAAACCAAACGAGGCGAGGGCGATACCGACAACCAGAATAACCGCAAAGATGATTATAATTATTTTACCTGTCTTCATCACCGGTCCGCGCGGCCGTCGGCGTGTCTTTTATCGAGTCCATATATCCCTGGAGAATAAGCGCCGCCGCCACCCTGTCGATTACCTTTTTTCTCTTTTTCCGGCTCATGTCGGCCTCGAGCAGTAGTGCTTCGGCGTCACGAGTCGTGAAACGTTCATCCCAGGGGATTACAGGGAGACCGCACCTGGATTCAAGGCACCCGGCAAACCGCGTGACCCGTTCACATTCGACGCCCTCGGTCCCGTCCAGCCTGCGGGGATATCCGATCACGATCGCTGAAACACCCCTTTCCCGCGCTATACCGGCAATCTTATCCAGATCAGTCGCTGTTGTCTTACGAACTATAACGCACAGGGACTGAGCCGTAATGCCCAGCTCGTCGCTGACCGCCACGCCGATGCGCCGTGTTCCGTAGTCAAGGCCCAATAACCGCATGAAAAAGTTAATATCACAGGGAACCTCAATTTACAAAAATGTTCGCATTCACCAGAGTGGACAGGCCATCATCTCTTTACAGGAACTATTCCCGCCTGCCGCGGCGACAACGTAATTTGTTCCGATCGTCGGAATGCCGCGATGTACTGAGTTTTCAAGTTGTATAAACGATGATATTCTGGTAGCGTTTCACCTCGGTCCAGGAACGGAGGACCCCTCCGAAGCAAGGCGATTCCGCATTTTTATTTAAATACCACGGAAGGCTTATCGCTCCATGAAACATATTGTACTGGGAACGGCGGGCCATGTGGATCATGGAAAAACAACCCTTGTCAAAGCATTGACGGATATCGACACAGACCGCCTGAAAGAAGAAAAAAAGCGGGGCATCACCATCGAGCTGGGTTTTGCACCGCTCAAGCTCGACGAGGAAACCCTGGTCGGCGTCGTGGATGTTCCCGGCCATGAGCGGTTTGTCAAGAACATGGTGGCCGGGGCCGCCGGTATCGACATGGTGGCCCTGGTAATCGCCGCCGACGAAGGCGTCATGCCCCAGACAAGAGAACATCTCAGCATCTGTGAACTTCTGAACGTGAGGCTGGGACTGGTGGCCCTCACAAAAACAGACTTGGTGGACAAAGACTGGCTCGACCTTGTGCTCGACGATATTCATACCTTTCTCGAAGGCTCATTCCTTGAAAACGCTCCGATTATCCCTCTCTGCGCCCAGACGGGCGAGGGATTGTCTGATTTTCTGGGGGCCCTGCGCACGCTTGTCCTTGAAACAGAAACAAAATCAACACCCGACATTTTCAGACTTCCCGTTGACAGGGTTTTTACCATGAAGGGATTCGGAACCGTCGTCACCGGAACTCTTGTGGCGGGAAAGGTCGCCGTGGGGGACACGGTATCCGTTCTGCCGTCGGGTCTGACCACGAAGGTACGTGGAATTCAGGTTCATAAGGAATCCCGGCCCTTTTCGGAAGCGGGATTCAGAACCGCCGTTAATTTTCAGGGCGTCAGCAAGGAAGCGATCGGGCGCGGAGACACGATTACGCATCCCGACATATTCGAACCGACCATGCGAATGGACATTTTTCTCAAACACCTGGCCGGTGCACGAAAGGCATTGAAAAATCGGGCACCTGTCAGATTCCACCTGGGAACGGCCGAACTCATGGCCCGTATCCACCTGGGAGATCGGAACGAACTGGCGCCCGGCGAAGAGACCTATGCACAGGTCATTCTGGAAACCCCGGCCGTCGCCATGACCGGAGATCGCTTTGTCATACGCAGTTACTCGCCGATAACCACGATAGGCGGCGGATACGTAATCGATCCGTACGCGGTAAAACCGAAAAAGCGATCCAACGCGGCCCCGGAAGAACCTGTACTGCTCGATCGGGGAAACGACGCCGAAAAAACGAAGATCATTCTTCAGAGAACGGGGCTTCAAGGCATACCGTTGAACCGCCTGGTCACCCGTACCGGCATTCCACATTCCCGGCAACGGCTCGTCCTGGAAGACCTTTTTTCCCGAAAGGAAGCGCTCCTGGTGGATCGGGATGAACAACAGGCCATCGCCTGGAGTGAATACGAAAAACTCATGGAAAAGATCAGGGCATTCGTCGAGGATTACCATCGTCGTTTCCCCCTGAAGAAAGGACCGGCAAAAGAGGAGGTCCGGATTTCGCTGGGCATCGGCATCACCCAGAAGCTTTTCAACAAAGCCCTGCTTGACCTGGAAAACCGGGAATTGCTCACCGTCGAGCGGGATACTGTGACAGGCGCCCATCACAACGTCCGTCTCGACGAAGGCATGGGAGCACTGAAGGATACCATCTCACAACGCTACCGCGAGGCGGGCCTGGCCCCTCCTTCGACAAAAGAGATTCTGAGCTGGTCCGAAGGAAAGAACGCTGACGTTAAAATAGTGCTTCAGGTACTTCTCGATCAGGGTACTCTCGTTAAACTCAACGACGACATGTTTTTTGAACGCACCGCGCTTGAAAGGCTGCGATCCGATTACCGCAAAAAACTTCTGGAGAAAACCCCCTTTTCGCCGTCTGATTTCAAGGAACTAACGGGATTATCACGGAAATACGTCATTCCCCTCATGGAATATTTTGACAAGACGAATCTGACGATCCGCGTCGGGAACGACCGAATCCTGCGGGAGAAAGAGAAGATATGAAGAATCCCGTTGTCGAAAAACCGGCCGTACGGTACGCGGAAGGACGGATGGAACGAACCGTCATTCCCGTCGCGGGCGAGGTTTCGCTGAAGGTACACGTCAATGATATCCTCGTCGGGGAAATCGCATGCAGCGGCATATCATTGGAAGAGCTGGTTCTCGGATATCTAAAAACCGCTGGAATAATTGATTTATTCGATGATATTCAAACCATGGAGATACAGGCGTCCCCTCCGCAGGTCCGACTGACCACTGCGCCGGCCGGCACCGGAAAAAGAGTACCCGTTCCGCCTGAAGCGTTCGGAGATACTGAATTGACCATAACGGCGAAAGAAACCATCGATCTCATGAACCGGTTGCTTGATTCATCGAACATACATGAAATCACCCGGGGGACCCATTGTTCGGCTTTGGCCGGGACATCCGGCATTATTTGCACACGGGAGGATATAGGACGCAACAACACTATTGACATGCTCATCGGCTATTCGCTCATGAACAGGATCAACAGCGGAAACTGCTGCATCGTTACCACGGGCCGCATGTCGGCGGAGATCGTGGGAAAAATGCTGACCGGCGGATTCCCCTTGCTTATTTCCCATTCGGCCCCTACATCGGGCGCCGTCAACCTGGCCGAGAAGGCGGGAATTACTCTCGTCGGCTATGTCAGAAACGGCGGGTTGCAAGTGTATACTCACGAAAGAAGGGTTATATTTGAACCATGAATAAATCTGTTTTTGTTAAAGACATCAGCGCCGGAGACAAGGTACGGGATGTGTTTCTTGTGACGGGGAAAAACCTGGCCGTGTCGCAGAAAGGAAATCCCTATCTCAGTTTACGCCTGCGCGACAGGACTGGCGAAGTGGAGGGCCGGGTGTGGGAAAACGCCCTCTCCGTAAGCGAACGTTTTGAGAAGGGTGACATCATAGAAGTGCAGGCACGTGTCGTGAGTTTCAGAAACGAACTGCAACTGTCCATTTTCGAATGCCTGCCCGTGGATGATTTCCACATAAATCCTGCTGATTTCTCGCCCGCTTCGCCCTATGACATCGATGAAATGTTCAACGCCCTCGGATCGATCATGAGCACGGTTGAAAACCCCTCTCTCAGGAAGCTCCTGGAGACAACTTTCGCAGACGACTATATCGCCGGCGCTTTCAAACGGGCACCGGCGGCAAAAGGTTTTCATCACGCCTACATCGGCGGGCTTCTCGAGCACACGCTGTCGGTGGTACGTCTCCTTGACCTGATTTCCAGCCATTATGAAGGTGTCAACCGGGATCTCCTCATAGCGGGCGGCACCCTGCACGATATCGGAAAGATAGACGAACTCTCCTTTGCCACAATAATCGATTACACCGATGAAGGAAGACTGGTGGGACACATCGTACGGGGAGTCGAAATAATCGATCGCATCATTCAGCAGCTTAGTGATTTTCCTGAGCAGCTCGCCCTGGAACTCAGGCATATCCTGTTAAGTCATCACGGCCTGCTTGAGTTCGGATCGCCGAAACGTCCCAAAACCCTGGAAGCCCTCATGGTTAATTTCGCCGACGACCTGGACGCGAAAATGAACGCCTTCCAGTACCACATGAACGAGTCGGCCGATGATTCTTCCTGGACGACGTATCATCGCCTGTTGGAACGTTATATTTACAAGGG